>JAEWLW010000064.1 GCA_023457355.1 Bacillota bacterium
GAGCAGAACTCCACGTTTGCTTCCATCTGCGGCTACGATTCGCCTTCCGAGTCGCTTAAATATGGTCAGAAGTCGGTCGCACAGCTCTTCCAGCTGACGTCCTACGTCCGCTATATCGGCATTGCGCTCATCGTGCTGCTCATCTTCATCGCGCTTGTGTTTATCAACAACACGATTCGCCTGGCTATCCTCGCGCGCCGCAAGGAAATCGCCATCATGCGTCTCGTCGGCGCGTCGAACGGCTTCATTCGCGGGCCCTTCCTCATGGAAGGCTCTCTGCACGCCATTATCGGCTCGCTGTTCGCGGTCGGCGTGCTTGAGCTTTTGCGCAACCTGGCGCTGCCGAAGCTCGCGGGCGCGCTCAAGTTCCTCGCGATCGACGTGAACGCAGGCACTTTCGCTATCATCTACGTTGGGCTCGTGATTGCGGGCCTGATCATCGGCCTGTTCGGTTCGGCGCTCGCAATGCGTCGCTACCTCAAGGTGTAAAAAGCGCGAACGAGATAGATTCCCATGGCGAAGCACGGTGATACCAAGCAGCGCGCGGCGATGGCCGAGCGCGAGCACAGGCGGAACAAGCGCATCCTGCGCCTGCTGTGCTTCGTCGTGGCAATTGCCGTGGCCTTCGTCGCCGGGTTCGCCCTGCGCAGCCAGGACCAGTTCCTTGTCTCGCTCGGGTTCTCCATCCCCGGCGTTCAGAAAGCTGGCACCCAGTCGACGGATGTGAAGAAGTCCCCGTATGACTCCATCTCCGCACGCTTGAGCGAAGTCGAGGACGTCCTCGCGAAGAGCGACCTCAACGGCTACGACCTTGACGAGGCGACCAAGGAAGTCTTCAAGGGCTTCTCGAGCGCATGCGACGACAAATACTTCGAGTATCTTGACCCGTCGCGCTATGCGTCCTTCGTGAAGGACAGCTCCGACGGTGCCTACAACGGCGTCGGCGTCCTGTTCTCGGACTATAACGGTCACGCCCTCGTTTCCGATGTGTTCTCGGGCTCCGCTGCCGAGGCGGCCGGCGTCCAGCAGGGCGACGTGCTCATCGGCATCGACGGCGACACCTCGCATGACTGGTCGGTCACCGAGGCCATCAGCGGCCTTTCGCGCAACGCGGGCGAGACGGTCGTGGTCACGTGGATGCGTCCCTCCTCGGTTGGTGCCGAGACGGGTACCTCCTACACCACCGCGCTCACGTGCTCTTCGTACAAGGAGCAAAACGTCACCTACTCGCTTGACGGCACGGTTGGCTACATCAGGGTGCGCCAGATCACGCAGGACACCGCCGACAATGTCTCCGCAGCGCTTGCCGACCTGATCGATCAGGGAGCGACGTCGTTCGTCGTGGATTTGCGCGACAATCCGGGTGGCTATCTCACGCAAGCGGTCGACGTGGCGAACCTCTTTATCAAGACAGGCGTCATCGTCGAGGTCCAGACTTCCACAGGCACCTCCCCGAAGTCAGCTTCCGGAAAGACGGTTACTGACCTGCCCCTTGTCGTGCTCACGAACGGCTATACCTCAGGCGCTGCCGAGGTGCTCGCCGCTGCGCTTCAGGATAACCAGCGCGCCACCATTGTCGGTGAGACCACAATCGGCAAGGGTTCTGTGCAGGTTGTCCACGAACTGTCCTTCGGTGGGGCGATTCGCTACACCGCCGGCTACTACAAAAGCCCGCTCGGCCACGACATCGATGGTGTCGGTGTGATTCCCGACATCACCATCTCCTCAAGCGAAGGCGGCACCGACCCGCAGCTCGTTCTTGCCGTCGAGACTGCGCAAAACAAGGAGAAAGCCTAGAGGCGCATGCCCCGTTCCAAGAACCACACGCGACGGGTCGCTCGCTCGCGCCCGCGTGGCATCATGCAATTGAATCCTGAGGGCTACGGCTTCGTTCGCACGTCAGAAGGCGAGTTCTTCGTTCCTCACGCCAAGCTCGGCGGCGCCTTCGACGGCGATCTGGTCGAGGTTGCCCCGCTGCCTGCGAATTCCTCGAAGGGCCGCTCGCATGAAGGCTTTGGCGGCGGCCGCTATGGCCACAAGCGGGCCGCGCGCGTTGTCTCGGTGATCGAGCGCGCCCATGAGGTCGTTGTCGGCAGGTTCGAGGCCGCCGAGCCGTTCGGCGTCGTCGTGCCGCTCGACCCGCATATTCCCCACGACATCTTCACCCAGCTCTCCGAAGCGCCCGATGTGGAAGACGGCGCGATCGTCCGAGTTCGCATCGCGCAGTTTCCCTCCCGCAATTCCGCGGCGACGGGGCATATCGAGGAAGTGCTCGAGCATGTCGATGGGCTCGACGAGGGGGTGGATGCTGTCGTAGCCCGCCATAAGTTCGAGACTGCGTTCTCCGACGCTGCGCTCGCGGAGGCACGCGGTGCCTCGATTGACGAGGTCGGGGCGCTCGCATCGGGCTATCGCGACTTGCGCGAGCGTTTCGTTTTCACTATCGACCCTGATGATGCACGGGATTTCGATGACGCGCTCTCCATCGAGCAGGTGGAAGACCAGGGCCGTTTGCTCTGGCGCATCGGCGTGCACATCGCCGACGTCTCGCATTACGTGGAATGGGGGAGCGCGCTCGACTTAGCGGCACGGCGCCGTGCCACGAGTGTGTATCTGGTCGATCGGGTGATCCCGATGATCCCCGAGGAGCTCTCGTGCGGGCTGTGCTCGCTCGCCCCGGGCGAGGTTCGCCGCTCCATGACGGTAGAATTGTATGTCGATGAGCGGGCGCAGCTTGCGCGCTACGAGATTTACCCTGCCCTCATCTGCTCGAATGTGCGCCTGACCTACGGCGAGGCGCTCGAAATGCTCGAAGGGGAAGACGAAGTCGCGGCTGGGCAGGGCGTGGGGCATACTCCGTGCTCAGACAGTCCTGCTCGCGCAAACAGCCCACTGGGCTGTTTGGCTCGTGCGGAACTGCGCGCGGAGCACGCCCCACGCCCTCAGGGGCCTCGGGGAAGCCGTTGCGATAATGCGAGTGAGTTTGAGCCAGCAGTAATCCCTGAGAATGCGGGGCGTGCTCCGCGCGCAGTTTCGCAGCGCAGCGAGGACTGTTTGAGCACGGAGTATGCCCCGCATTCTCAGGGACAACGGGAGACTTCCCTTCGAAAGCGTCTTCTCCAACTGTCGCGCCTCGCCTCGCTTCGACATGCGCAACGCGAGCGCAAGGGCGGCATCGACTTCGATCAGCCTGAGGCGCGCGTCAGGCTCGACGAGGCGGGAAGGCCGCAGGGCGTGGAACTTCGCCGGAAGAACGCTGCGACATCGCTTGTTGAGGAGATGATGATCTGGGCAAACGAGGTCGTCGCCGAGCATCTTTCCCGGGCGAAGTTTCCCTGCGTCTACCGTGTTCACGAGGCGCCCGACCTAGAGGGGCTTGCGCAGCTCGTTCCCATCTTCGAGGAGTTCCCCTGGTTCGGGAAAATCGATCCCGTGGGCTTCTTCGCGGGAAGCCAACATGCGCTCCAGCAGGCGGTTTCCGCATCGCGCGGGCGCGCCGAGGGCGAGCTCGTCTCGTCGCTTGTGCTGCGCTCGATGAAGCGCGCGGTATATCGCGAGAAGAACTGCCGCCACTACGGCCTCGCGAGTGCGACGTACTGCCACTTCACGAGTCCCATCAGGCGCTATCCCGACCTTATGGTGCACCGCATGCTGAAAGCCGAGCTCTTCGGGCGCCCTGAGAGATTCGACCAGATGACGACGAACCTCGGCTGGATCTGCGAGCATTCGTCGGGGATGGAGCGCGAGGCGGACGATGCGCAGCGCGAGTCCGAGGAGCTCAAGTTGGCGGAGTACCTGCAGCGGTTCGTGGGTCAGACGTTTTCCGCCATCGTGTCGGGCGTCTCGCAGGGCGGCCTGTACGCGCGGCTCGAGAACACGGCGGAAGGCTTTATTCCTGTTCGCACACTTGGCGACGACTATTTTAGCTTCGACGCGGCGCGCTATACGCTCACGGGCGAGGAAACGGGCGCGCGCTATCGGCTCGGGCAGCGCATAGCCGTGGTCCTCTTCGCGGTCGATCCCCGCGTTCCCCAAATCAACCTGCGGCTTGCGCAAGGTTCGAGGCGATAGATCAGAGCATTCTTCGCAGACTGTTATTTCCCGAAGTTTTCTCTTGCGGTTCCCCGTAAAACGATGCAAAATAGGGATTGTAATCGCAAGTGGACTCCAAACACGAGGACTCCCGACAAGGAACCTCACGATAAGGAGGTGATGACGTGGCGAGGGGGAAACAGGCCAGTGGCCTTTTGACCCAGCAGAAAGTGCTGCGCGCGGCAGTGGCGCTCTTTCTGGAAAAAGGCTACGCCAAGACCACAACCGCCGAGATCGCCGCAGCGGCGGGTATCAGGCAGAGTTCTTTTTTCCATGTCTTTCCCAGCAAAGAAGCGCTTCTTCTCGAATTGGTGCGCCGCATGTTCGGCGGGCAGTTT
>JAEWLW010000065.1 GCA_023457355.1 Bacillota bacterium
CTTTTATACTAAAGTAACCCTTTGTTATAATGGCAGCCCGCCCTACTATTATATAATTAATCAAAGGCGCTTTATCGTCACTCGTTCTTGTTAATCTCCAACGGCGCAATATAATCTTCCGTTTCAACCGGCATGCCCTTTGCGTTGAGCCGCTCGGTGATGCTGTCCTTAATCAGCGCGTAAATGACGCCGAATGTCGGCACGCCGATGAACATACCCGGTATGCCAAACATGCCGCCAAAAAACAATATGGCAAACACGACCCAAAAAGCTGAAAGCCCGGTGGAATCGCCCAAGATCATCGGGCCTATAATATTGCCGTCAATTTGTTGAAGCACCAGTATAAAGATTAAAAAGATGAAGCCCTGCACAGGCGAAATAACCGCAATGAGAAAAAAACCGGGAACGGCCCCGACAAACGGCCCGAAGTAAGGCAGCACATTGGTGATGCCCACAATAAAACTGACCAGCACGGCGTTGGGCATCTGCATAATACTAAGCCCAATAAAGCACAATATGCCAATAATAATAGAGTCGATAACCTTGCCGGTAATAAACCGCCCAAACATCATATGGGTGGTGCGGGTTACCGCAACAAGACGCCGCACGCTTTTTTTAGGCAGAAAGGCACACAGAATTTTTCGCAGCTGCGCAATAAAACGCTCTTTTGCAAAAAGAAGATAAATCGATACGACAACCGCAAGAAACGTGGCAATCAGGCCCGAACCAAGCTGCCAGATCAGTCCGATGGCCTTCGGCGCCGATGTGGCCATCCAGTTGATCAGGTCCTGAATACTGTTGCCCGCCATCTGGGTCAGCTGGTCAACATACTCCTGCGGGATAATATCCTGCGGAATTTTCTCAAGCAGTTCATTTGCAAAGGTCTCGGTGGCGCCGACGTAATTCTGAAGCTGGCCATACATGGCGGCAACATTCGACGCAACCAACGGCAAAACAATCAAAACAAAGATAACCAGCACGGCAATGCTTAAGAGATAGGTCAGCAACAGCGTTAGCGCCCGCTGATACTTTTGCCTGAGCCTGCCATAAAGCTTCATCCGGCTTAGCTGCGTCTCTATCTCCACCATAATAGGGTTTAGCAGATAGGCGATGACAAAACCGTAAACCATTGGCAATATCGGGTGAAAAAGATTGCACACCATTGTCCAAACAGCCGGAAGATTGGCCAGCACCAAATAATAGGGTATCGCAACCATCAGTACCAGCAAAGCATAAACGGCAATCGCCATCAGCTTTTTGTCCCATTCAATTTTCATGTCGTCCCCGCCTCTTTTCTATCTCTGTCATATCATAGGGTTGCCCTTAAATCAGCTGGTCCCATTCGGTATAAAAGCTGTTAAGCTGCGTTTCAAGCTCGGCTATGCGCTGTATCAGCTGCGTCAGTTTCTCGTAGTCGTTGCCGGCCCCCGGATCGGAAAGCATCTGCTGCGTCTCCTGAAGAGCCGCCTCGGTCAAGGCAATATCCTGCTCCAGCCGTTCCAAGCGCTTTTTTGCCGCAACCTCGGCGCTGCGCTGCGCCTTGGAGCGATAAAATGCCTTCTGGGCGCTGCTTTCAGCTCTGGGCGTCTCGAGGGCTTCGGCCTTTTCCGATGGCGCGTCGGCTGCCAGCTGCGCCTGCATTTCTTCAAATCCACCGTCATAGCTTTGCAGGGCGCTGTCAGCCATGCGCAGAATGCGGGTGGGCAGGTGGGAGAGCAGATAACGGTCATGCGAAACTACGATCACGGTTCCCTCAAATTTTATCAGCGCCGATTCCAACGCCTCCTTGGCCGGGATATCCAGGTGGTTGGTCGGCTCGTCCATCACCAGCACATTGCCATGTTCAAGCATCACAACCGCCAGTTTAATACGCGCCCGCTCACCGCCGGAGAGGACGCCAATCGTTTTAAACGCTTCCTCGCCCTCCAAATGCAGCCCGCCCAACAGTGTGCGCAGCGTGTGCTCGTTGGAGAGCGGAAAGCGGTCCCACAGCTCCATCAGGGCGGTTTTATCCGGGTGCAGGTCGGCGGAATCCTGCTCAAAGCAGGACAGGCTGACATTGCGCCCCCACTCGATATCACCGCAGGCCGCGGGCAGCTTTCCGATAAGCGTTTTTAGAAGCGTCGATTTCCCCGCGCCGTTTTCACCAATGATGGCCACCCGCTCGCCGCGTTTAATTTGTATATTGGTTTTGTTAAGCAGTGTTCTAGGCTGCATCCCTTCCCCCACCGCAACAGTGAGCCCCCGGGCAATAAGCACGTCCGATACCGGCCTGCTTTTCGGCTCAAAGCGTATCAGCGGCGGCTTCTTGGGCACATAGGGCCTTTGCACCTCGCCAAGATGCTCTATCATCTTCAGGCGGCTTTTGGCGCTTGCTGCCGTTGAGGCGCGCGCCATATTGCGGTCGGCATAGTCCTGCAGGCGCGCCACCTCCTGAATATGGCGCTCATATTCCTTTTCCATCCGCTCCAGCCGCTCAGCGCGCAAGGTCAGATAGCGGCTGTAGGACGCAGGATATGAAATCAGGCTCAGATTCTCTATTTCCCATGTCACATGGGTGACACGGTCAAGAAAATAGCGGTCATGGCTCACCGTGAGAATGGCTCCGCGGTAGGCGGAAAGATATTCCTCAAGCCAGGCCAGCATTTTAAAATCCAAATGGTTGGTCGCCTCGTCCAAAATCAACAAACGCGGCGCCTCTACCAGAAGCTTGGCAAGCATCAACCGGGTTCGTTCTCCGCCGGACATGCTGGCTACCGGTGTGGCGCGATCAAACCCGCCGAAGCCCATGCCGTTTAAAACCGTGCCGATTTTAACCGCAGCCTGATAGCCGTCCAGGCTGGAAAATTCCGCTTCCAGGCGCTGGTATTCCTGCTCCAGTTCGGCATAACGCGCCGTATCATGCTGCTGGTGGGACATTTGCTCGCCTGTGGCCAGCATGGCCTGCTCCACCGAATACACGTCCTGTAGCGCGCGTTTCATTTCACTTTCTATTGTGCCATCGGCCAAAAGACCGCCGTTTTGGCGCAGATAGCCGACATTTAATGTTGCGGCCCGGGCAACATCCCCTTCATCGGGTTCCTCCAGGCCGGCTATGATGTTCAGCAGTGTCGTCTTCCCTGCACCGTTAGGCCCAATCAATGCAATTCTGTCCTGCTCGTTGACGGCAGCATTGATATGTTCGAATATACGCTCTGCGCCAAAGCTTTTTCCAATGTCATTAAGTGTCAGCAGCATCCGTGTTCCCTTTCGTGCATACGGCCGGAACTTTTAAAAAAGCCGCCAGCCTTCATGTGTTTATCATAACACAGCGCATTCAAAAAAGGAATGCTTTTGTCTTTGCAACTCCGTTTTGCACTACCATTATGGACTTAATAGTGCTATTATAGACTAAGTCCGCGCAAAACGTTTCGGAGGTATATCATTTGGGAAACTTTATTTTTGTTCTTAATGCCGTTGTGCCGGGTTTTTTACTCATCGCTTCCGGCTATTTAATACGCCAGGTGGGATGGCTTGACGATATCGGCACCAAACAGGTCAACAGGCTGTGCTTTCACCTGTTGTTGCCCTTGCTGATGTTTAAAACCGTTTACACGTCGGATCTTTCGACGGCCTTTGACCCGGTATTGCTGTCGCTTTGCGTCCTGTGTCTGCTGGGTATGATTGGCGCAATGCTGCTTATCGCCCCCCGATTAACCGATTCACGCGGCCGCATCGGCGTCATGGTGCAGGCCAGCTTCCGTTCCAACGCCGTCATGCTCGGCCTTCCGTTTGTCATCAGCCTGAGCGGTGAATCGGCCGCCGGTATCATGGGCGTATTAGTCGCCTTCACCGTCCCGCTTTATAATCTGCTTGCTGTTATCATATTTACAATTTACACCGATATCCCAGACCAGAAGCTCAGCCTAAGATCTGTGACCGTCAATGTCTTTAGCAACCCGTTAATTATAGCGGGTATCGCCGGCTTTGTGCTATCAGGGCTTCATATTCCATTGCCGCTTATGATACGGCGCCCGCTGTTTGACCTGGGGACAGCCGGCTCCATCGTTGCCATGTTGGGCGTTGGCGCCCAGCTTGATTTTAAAAATGCACTGCGTAATGTGAAGCTGACACTGGTATGCGCCTGCGCTAAGCTCCTGGTCCTACCGGTGGCAGGGACGCTCATCGGCGTTGCGATCGGTATGCGTGGGCCCGCCCTTTGCTCGTTATTTCTCGTCCTTGGAACGCCCAACGCCACCGGGTGCCCGGTTATGGCCGATGTCATGGGGGCAGACGGTGCGCTGGCAGCCGAAATAGTGGTGTTCACCACGGGCGCTTCGGTCGTTACGGTGTTTTTAGGTTCCTTAATACTTACAAGTATGGGACTCATTTGATTCGGAGGCATTTATGCTGAAAAAGAACACAATTATTCCGCTGGAGATCACCGGCATCACAAACGAGGGCAACGGCGTGGGACGAGCCGACGGCATGGCCGTGTTCGTTCCTTTCACCGCGGTGGGAGACACCTTGAAGGTGCGGATAGTCAAGGTGCTTTCGCATTATGCCTTTGGTATTATTGAAGAGGTGGTTTCGCCATCCGTGTGCCGCCTGGATGACGACTGCCCAATCTACCGCCGTTGCGGCAGTTGCAGCCTCCGGCATATCTCCTATGAACAGGAACTGTTGATTAAAAACAATTGGGTGCAAGAAAACATGCGCCGCATCGGCAAGCTTGAAGTGACACTGCCCCCGGCGGTTCCTTCGCCGCAGCCCAACCGCTACCGCAACAAAGCCATCTTCCCCGTGCATCTGCAAAACGGAAAGCCGGTTGTCGGCTTTTTTGCAAAACGCTCACACAGGGTGGAGCCGGCTGAAGACTGCTTGCTGCACCCAGCTTTTTTCGGTGAGATTGCCGCTGCCTTCTGTGGTTGGCTGGCTGCGTTTAACGTCAGCATTTATGAAGAAGCCACACACAGCGGATTGGTGCGCTCGCTTTACATCCGCCATGCCGAGGCAACCGGCGAAGTAATGGTCACCATTATTGTCAACGGCAGCGCCTTACCCCAACCGCAAGCGCTTGTTCAAGCGCTGCGCGATGCCTGCCCCGCCGTCAGCGCCCTCGTCCTGAACATCAATCGCGATAAAACCAACGTACTGCTGGGCCTGGAATGTCATACGCTTTGGGGTCAAAGCACCATCACCGACCAGCTTTGCGGCCTTTCTTTTTCACTTTCGCCGCTGTCCTTTTACCAGGTGAACCGCCGCGGAGCCGAACGGCTGTACAAAATAGCGGGCGAATTCGCGGCACTCTCGGGCGACGATGTGCTGCTGGACCTTTACTGTGGCGCGGGCACCATCGGCCTTTCAATGGCGCATCAGGTGCGCGCGCTCATCGGGGTGGAAATTATTCCAGCCGCGATTGAAAATGCGCGGCAAAACGCGGCGCAAAACGGCATCACCAACGCACGTTTTATTTGTGCGGATGCCACCGAGGCCGCCACACAGCTTGAAGCTGAAGGCATGGCCCCCGATGTTGTCATCCTTGACCCGCCCCGCAAGGGTTGCACACCGGGATTGATAAAAACCATCGTGCAGATGGCCCCCGCCCGTATTGTTATGGTTTCCTGCAACAGCTCCACCGCAGCCCGGGATATTGCCTTGATTAATGAACTGGGCTATGCGCCACAAAAAATTCAGGCTGTGGATATGTTCCCGAGAACGGCGCATGTGGAGTGCGTTGTCAAATTATGTAGGTCAAAAGATTGTTAAGCTTGTATTTCATGTAAGTAAATATTTTAATATTAGCTAACATACCTATTCAAAAATTGGATTATTCAAAAGGAGATTGGATTATGAAATATAGAGGATCATGTCTTTGTGGTGAAGTCACTTTTGAGATTGAAGGAGAATTTGAAAATTTCTTTCTTTGTCATTGTGAGCGATGTCGTAAGGATACAGGGTCAGCCCATGCGTCCAATCTGTTTTCTTCTACAGCCAAGTTAAAATGGCTGTCTGGCGAAGATAAAACTAAAATCTTTGATTACCATTCAGAAGGTCACGTAAAAAGCTTTTGCTCCAATTGCGGATCGGCGCTTCCAAATATTCAGATTGATGGAAAGCTGCTTGTTGTCCCCGCAGGATGTATTGACAGTGACATACACATGAAACCGCAAGGGCACATCTATTGCGCGAATAAAGCAAGTTGGGATAATAACTTAGAGATTTTGCCAAAATTTGATGAACTTCCTAATACGTGAAGAATGCCAGATTTAATAAGTTCTTTAGGCATTGTGGAATGCAATCGCTAAATAATTAAAGACCATAATATAATACCATCTGACTCCAAGGTATAATCAGGTTCAAAGGGCATTGTTTTTGTCTGCTCAAGGCATGTGGAGTGCGTCGTGTTGCTACAGCGAAAAGATCGCGACACCGCCAGTGGAACGGCTCCCTAAAGGAAGAAGCAGAGAACTTGAGGAATTAGCGCCCATTTAGAGGACGTTTAAATGCCGTAATGGAGAATGAAAAATGCAGACTTTTCAGTATATTGCAAGTATCGCTTTTTTCTTGCTGCTTGCCCTAACGGTTCTCGCCCGGGCTGCGCTGCTGCGGCGCAAGGGAATTCGTGCTATTGTGTTCGGCGCTACGGATAAGACAGACTTCCTGCTTGTGCCGTTTGTACTGGCGATCATATACGCTATTCTCGCAAACGGCTTTCAATTCCCCCTGTGGGAACCGCTCGTCCGTCCGTTCTGGAAAACCGTTATTCCGGGATGGGTGGGTTTGGGCCTCTCTGCGGCAGCGATCATGGGCTTGATACGCACCCTTATTTCATTTGGCGATTCCTTCCGGGTCGGCATTGACGAAGAAAAAGCCGATAGACTTGTCACAACCGGAATGTTTGGCCTCAGTCGAAATCCAATCTACGTCTGCTTCGATTCATTCTTTATCGGTTTGTTTCTGGTTCATAAAAACATCGTTATGCTGTTGGCGGCTATCGCATTTGCCCTGTTGATACACAGGCAAATATTGCGTGAAGAAAAGTTTCTGCGTTCGCATTACGGTGCGGAATATGAGGAATACTGCCGGAATGTGCGACGATATTTGTAGGGGCTCGTTATTGCAACGAGGTGGGTCCACCAGGGGGCGGCCCGGCCATCAGAATTACAGCGACAGTGCGTAGTGGGAGTGTGTCGGGGTAATCTATATTTTACGGGACTTGTCACGATTAAAATTCAGAAAGGAGGGCCGCAATGAAAAAACTGAACAGGGAATTTTATAGCCGGGATTCAATCGCAGTTGCCAAGGAACTTCTGGGGAAGGTACTGGTGCACGAAATAGGCGGGCAAAGAATTTCCGCCAAGATTGTCGAGACAGAAGCATATATGGGCTTTGAAGATAAGGCGGCGCATTCCTACGGCGGCAAAAGGACGCCCAGAGTGGAGGTCATGTATGGGGACGCCGGGTTTTCTTATATATTCCTGATCTATGGCATGTACTGCTGTTTTAATATCGTAACCAGTGAGAAAAATTGCCCCCAAGCGGTTTTAATAAGGGCCGCCGAACCGCTGGAAGGAATTGAATGGATGGCGCAAGGGCGATTCAAAAGGCCATACGGGCAGTTAACCAAAAGTCAACGCCGCGGCCTCACGAACGGACCTGGAAAATTGTGTCGTGCGTTATCATTGGACAGGAACCTCAATGGTATGGATGTGTGTGGCAACGAAGTGTATGTTGAAGAAGGCGAAAGCAAAGGTTTAAGTATCGTAACAACAAAACGTGTGGGCGTCGACTATGCTGAAGAGGCAAAAGACTTTCCCTGGAGATTTTATATAGAAGGCAATGAATATGTGTCTATCAGGTAACCCGGCCTGTTTTTAAAGCAGAAGCTGTGGGATGCTTAAGATGATACACTTGATTGATCATGCTTCGGCCCAACGAAAGGGTTTTCCGCAAGGCATCTGCCTTTAGGCGGATGTCTGTGCAACAAGGAAATGAGTTATCAAAGAGGGGGTAACTTATGGAGTTTCTGATGGCATTGTTTATTTTTCCATCGCTATCATTTCTCTTCGGGGTAATTGGTCAACTATTAATAAAGAAAGTATATATCGTTGTTGGAATAACTTTTTTAGGATGGCTTATTGCTACTTTTACAATATTTAATGAAAGTTTCCTTATATGGGTATTTATTTATTCAATATTGTCTTTAACAGGTTCAGTAATAGTTTGTTTTTTCCAAAAGTCTAAAAATAAGTACGACGCCTTCTTCTTATAAGATGTTTCTGTTTAGCCGTCTTGCGACCGCGACAGCACCCTGTTATAATATATATAAAGTGAGGGATACTATGTTTTACATTTTCTTGTAAAATCTGTTTTTAAGTGTTGCCCTGATGCTAGGGCATGGTTTGTTGTGCTTAAAAACGATTTTGCAGGGATGCGTCACGGTGTGATTTCCTTGTAAAATAATGTTTTTGTGCACGGGCAACGTATTTGATACGTTGTTCGTTTTTCATTATTTATAGAAGGAGATTCCATTATGAATGTGAAGCAATGGAAAAAACAATTTACCTTGATATATACCGGCCAGGCCTTTTCGATTTTGGGCTCGGCCGCCGTTCAGTTCGCTGTAATCTGGTGGCTGACGGTGCGGACAGAATCCGCCCTGACGCTGACTGTCGCCTCGGTGGTCAGTTTTCTGCCCAATATGCTGATTGGCCCCTTCGCCGGCGTATGGATCGACCGCTGCAACCGCCGCACGGTCATGATTGCCGCCGACGGCCTGGTGGCTTTATCCAGTATCATACTCGGAATGGCATTCCTTACCATGCCAACCCCTCCCGTCTGGTTTATCTATCTGGTACTGTTTTTGCGGGGGCTGGGCAACACATTTCACACCCCAGCCATGCAGGCGGCAATCCCCACCTTTGTCCCTGCGGAGATGCTGACCAAGGCCGGCGGGTGGGGGAACATGATCCAGTCCCTTTCCGGTATGCTTGGCCCCGTGCTGGGGGCCGCGCTTATGGCGCTTCTTCCCATGGCTGCCATCATGCTGGTGGATATTCTGGGGGCCGCGTTTGCGATTATCTGCCTGCTCTTTGTCGTCGTTCCTGATATTGCGCAATCGGGTGAAAAAGTACGGGTCTGGTCCGACATGAAGCAGGGATTTATTGCAATGCAAGCGAACAGACCCCTGATGGCCGTCTTTTTTCCAATGCTTCTGATGTGCATACTTTATATGCCTTTGGGCGCTTTATTTCCGCTTTTGGTGCGCAACCACTTTATGGGTGAAGCCTGGCATAACAGCATTGTGGAATTTGTTTTTTCCGCCGGCTTGCTGTTGTCCTCCCTGGTAATCGGGATATGGGGTGGCATGAAAAGGAGATTCCTCATGGCATCCCTCGCTATCGGGCTAATGGGTGCCGCCACACTGGTTGGCGGCGCGCTGCCAAGCAGCGGATTCTGGATATTTACCGTATGCAGTTTTTGCATAGGCGCCTCGGGGACGTTCATGAATGTTCCGATTATGGCCTACGTGCAGGAGAGTACCCCGCCGGAGGTCATGGGCAAGGTGTTTTCGCTCCTGATGACGGCCATGACTCTTGCCATGCCCTTCGGGCTGCTGGTCGCCGGCCCGGTCGCCGAAGCGGCCGGCGTGGACACATGGTTTTTCTGGTCGGGCCTTGCGCTTATCGCAGACGCTGTTTTCTGCCGATTGCTGACACGGCGTTACGACCAGGTGACCATGCAGCCGGAAGACCCATCAGCGTGAGAAATCATGACAATATATTGAAAATGATAAAAGCGGATACGCTCTCTCTTAAGGGCATCCGCTTTTTGGCTCTCTTTTGGCGTTGTTCAGGGCTGCCCGGCTTCGCCGCCCGGGGGGCATCCTGCCAAAACGCGCCCAAAACTAAATGACATGTTTCAGGTGGCCACATCCCTGCCTTGATTATAGCAATATCATACCTCTGCCGCGCTTTTACAGCAGTTTTTCCCATGGGATTTTGCCAGATAAAGGGCCTGGTCGCAAAGTTTATAAAGCGTGTCGATATTTGTTTCTTCGTCGGGGTGGATGCTGTAGAAGCCCACACTTATCGTATATCTTATTTTAGAACCGGCATCCACGGGCGAATTCTCTATCGTTGATCGTAGTCTTTCTGCAACCTCTTGGACGTTTTTCTCGTCTGCCCCAGGCAGCAATATTGCAAATTCCTCTCCGCCGTACCTGCCGAATAAGTCGCTGCCCCTCAACTGTTTTTGAATCGTATCTGCAAAATTCTGCAACACGGCATCGCCCACAAAGTGGCCATACCGATCATTGATTTTTTTAAAGTCATCAATGTCAATCAGCAGGAATGAAATTTTCTCCTGCTTCTTCAGGCATAGGGTAATGAGATCTTTTGAATGCAATATAAAAGTTTTGCGGTTTAATATGTTTGTCAATCCGTCAAAAGATGCCGCTTTTAACAACTCAAAATCCTGCTTTTCTTTGTCTAAAAGGATGAACCCGGTGCTTCCCGCAAGCATCACAACGTAAAGCAGCAAAAATAGCAATGTGTTAAAAATGCTTGTGGATGCCAGATTCATATCCAAATCTGTCGTGAGTGCCGCAACCGCTCGAAAGATTAAAAAGCATATTGTCAGGGTGTAAAGAGCTGCAATGACCATTTGCAGCCTGGAGGCTTGCCTGTCCGCCAAAAGCTTATATACGGGGAATATCATTAATATGGCTGTGATCGAGGAGGCAAGCGTAATCCTGACGTTCTCCGGAAAGCCATATGCTGTTGCCGCAACAAATGTAATAATACAGCAAAGAAGCAAGGCGGTATAAAACCGTTTTACCGTTTGAGTATAATTGCTTTTTAGAATCATAAGCGCAATCAGCTCCAGAGCCGCGCCGGTAAAAAGGGTGGAATTGCCGACAGCTACCAAAACCATGCTGGGCATAATGCTTCTTGCCCCTAACATAACCCATGCGGCCGGCTGCAGCAACTTTGAAATCAAAAATATTCACCGCTTGACTTCTTTTTTGCTGCCGTGTATAAGCAAGGATAAGCGCACCTGTTAAAAGATGACCCAATACAAGGACGATTAAAATTGTTTCTATGTTAATATTAAAAAGAATCATCTGAATCCCCCGCCGATTTAAGATGGCTTTTATTAGGTTTTACTCTTTCTTATTATACAATAAAAGGGCAAAAGGTAAAATAATTTTGAGATGCTTTCCAAAGGATAAATTTTTTATAAACTGGATTGAAACGGTACATTTTAAGAGAGCCAGAATTGCTAAGAGGCTGAATGAGCAGTTTTCTCTTCCGTTTTACTACAGGTGTTGCCGTGCGGTATTAGTGCCGACTGATGATAAGCCTGTGAAAAAACAGCAAAAAGAAGTTGTTTTTGCGGTGAAGTAATGAGATGATAGAGGGAAGGTATCCATTGCGTTTTTCGCAGCATTCACTTTTTAGCGGCATTCCGCCGCACTAAATTCATCTTTCAGGGACAAACTAAGCATATTGAGGAAAGGGTTGACAAAATGAATGCTTCAGAGCAACCAATAAGCGAAATCATAAAAAAGAGGCACTCCGTGCGGAGTTATGAAAATGGAACGCTACCGGAAGAAGCAAGGGAAAGGCTGCAAGCCTATTTGGATGAAATTAATCATTCCAAAGGCCCCTTTGGCGGTAAAGTCAGGATATCACTGATTCAAAGAAATGATACCAACAAAGAAATAAAACTAGGAACGTATGGGGTTATAAAAGGGGCGACGAACTTTTTAACCGTAGCCTGCAAGAAAAATGATGATGCTTTGGTCGATTTGGGATTTTTATTTGAAAAGGTTATTTTGTTTTGTACTGCTTTGGGCCTGGGAACCGTATGGATGGGAGGAACCTTTAGCAAAGGCAATTTCGCCAAAGCGATGCAACTGAAGGAAGATGAGCTATTGCCGATTGTTTCGCCGGTGGGGGTAGAGGGCGCCGGCAAATCATTTATTGCGACGATGATTGCAAAAAGCAATTTAAGCAGAAGAAATGATTTCAGTCAGCTATTTTTTAACGGGAATTTTAACACGCCCTTAACCTATGAAGCTGCCGGGGAATATGGCGATGTTTTGGAAATGGTTCGGTTGGCACCCTCTGCCCTGAATAAGCAGCCCTGGCGGATATTAAAACAAGAAAATAAGTATCATTTTTACTCGGTCGGAAACCATGACGTAAACAAAATCGACCTGGGAATTGGTCTATGCCACTTCTATCTTTCCGCAATGGAAAAAGGATTAAAAGGCGAGATCAAGGTATTAAGCCTTAAAAGTGATGGCCGGTACAAATATGTCGCATCATGGGTCGAATAATAAATATAAACCATAATAACAGAAAGGTTGAACAAAGATGAAGTTTTGTTGGAGTACATTAATGGTGCATAACATGGAAGAATCTTTGCGATTTTATCAGGAGATTGTCGAATTGAATGTCACGAGGCGGTTTAAGGCGGGCCCAAGCACAGAAATAGCCTTTTTAGGCAATGGCGAAACCATGATAGAGTTAATCTGCAATGCCGAAAAGCCCGATATCAACATTGGCCCAGACATTTCATGGGGTTTTGAAGTTGCTTCATTGGATGAGTTTATGGCTTTTATAAAAGAAAAGGGCTTCCAAGTTCACAGCGGTCCATTTCAGCCCAATCCACAAACCCGTTTTGTCTATGTCTTAGATCCCAATGGCATGAAAATTCAATTTGTCGAGCAAAAGTAATCGGCTACGCTGAATCTTTCACCCCACAGTCACGCGATAAGAATCGTCAAACGCGTCGCTTGTGGGCTTAGAAAAACCCATCGGTCCGGCCCACCCGCCAACATGCTACCTGCCCAGCGCGCCTATATACGCTCTTAATATTGTTAGAGCTGCCCGCGTTAACGCGCGGGCAGCTCTAACTCTGCTGGTTAACATCGAGATGCAAGGCGTTTGATTTCAAAAAAACAGGGCAGGTCATTGATGCGCTGTTGTTTTGCGGCACCGATAAAGAGGGGGCTTTTCCAATGGTTCACCCGGTCTCGCAAACAGGCAATAGCACTATCTCTTAACGCACGGGTAGCTCAAGGCTCGGAAACTAGTCCGCAGCCAGTTTTTTCAAGTGCATCCAGTCACCAATACCACGCATACTGCTTCTATGTCCAAAGGTTCATTTTTTACAAATAGAATTGTGTCTTTCATGTTTGTCCGGCCTCTTTGGAAACCATCCCTTTTTCACACGCTCGCGTTGCTCAAAAAGCTCATGTATGCTCCATAACAACGAAAAACCTGATGTACCCAGTATAGCGGAAGGCGCTGTCGCGGCGACAAACAGTGATGCACTGATGCAGGCCAGACCCGCCACCAAAAACAAAGGCCAAACCCGGGTACCCCAGTAATATTCTGCTTTAATTACAACCGGATGAAGAATGCCAATCATAGCAAAGACTGCTATGCCTATCCAAACACCTTCAAAATTTATATTCCCACCCCCACCGTCATTTTAATATATAGTTAATTAACGCCAAAATCACGCCGCCTTTGCAACCTGCTTTACGTGCTACTGCGCCGGTCTTCCCGCCAAACACCGCCTTCGTTGTCCCCCCTGCATCACAAAAGTATCCTCACAATATCAGCGCGTTTTCAAAGCTAATCCCGCTATATAATAACAAGCTCATTATCACCTGATAAAGTCTGAGATGCCGCAGCCCCGTTATCTTCCCTTTTTAATGGTAAGGTCACTGTTTACGCCTTAACAGCATTAAGAAAATCGGTCACGAAATTATTTATTATAAATGAATTTGTAACCCTATTATCTATAATTACTAAGGATACAAAGATTCCTATCGTATGTTATAATAAAGGCATCCCAATTCTTTAATTATTATCGTCGCAATCAATAATACCTAAGGTGAAATAGATGAACATTGAATCTGCATCAGATATCATATCGCTTTTTGCGTCGAGCTTATCCTATGTCATTCCAGCCCTGCTGATCATATCCTATGCGGTATTCAAGCTTTTAATGGGCAGAAAGACCGCCAAGAATTCTGTCTTGGCGCTGCTTTCAGCGCTGCCGGACGATGAATATACCGTTCTCAACGATATTATGATCAGATCTTACACCGGTGCTTCTCAGATAGACCATGTCGTCATTTCTTCCCACGGTATATTTGTCATCGAGGTTCAGGATTATCGCGGCGAAATCGTGGGCAAAGATACCGACCAATACTGGACGTGGTCAACGGGCAAGGAAAAACATCGTTTTTTTAATCCTATCCGCCAGAACCATACCCACATCAAAGCATTAGAGGCGGCGCTGGAATCAGTGGGCAAAGCGCCATTCATTTCTGTGGTTGTATTCCCAAAAGACTGTGAACTGATATCTGAACCGCTCGGCGTACTGCATGCGGACAGACTGCTTCCCAAAATACAAGGTTACAGCAAAAATGTTCTGACAAAAACGCAAATTGAAGTGATCGCGGCCACCCTGGAACGGGCCAACATCAAAAGCCCCGAAGAGCGGCGGCAATACGCCGGCTGAAGATGGATAAAAATAGATTAATTTAAGGCTTTCGGCGATGATGGTACATCATCGCCGTTGTTATTGTCAAACGCTACTATAATTCCCGCACGCCTCTGACGATTACGGCATCCCTTAAAATACCGCTGGAATGTGTTGGCGGCAAAAGCGTCTCTTCTAGCGGTAAAAATCCCAGCGTTCCTCGGTGATAAGAACATCCGTCCACTCGTCGTTGGACTCATCCTTCTCATGTACAAATCCATATTTTTTATAGAGATGCCTTGCTGCTTTCAATAAATCGATCGTCCACAAAAACACATGGTTATATCCCTGCTCTTTGCAAAAATCGATGGCAACTGTCATCAGCCTGTGCCCCAGGCCCTGCCCATGATATTGCGGATCAATCAAAAACCAGCGCAGCTGCGCCATACCTTCATCCGCTTTGCAAATGGCGATGGAGCCAATCACTTTTTCGTTATCCGTAGCCACCCAGAGCCGGCTGCCCTCCGGATTTTTAACAAATTCCGTCAGCCCCATCAACAGGTATTTTTCAAAAACCGGCTTAAAGTGATACAGGCGTTCATACAGTTCCATCTGCATGTAAGAGATATAACCCACCTCGCCCGTTCTATAGGGTCTTATTTGTATTCCCGAAGCAGCACACATGTTGATATCACCTTTCATTCATAATGTAAATGTTTCTCCAACGTTTTTATGGCCTGCCATAGTTCCTGACACGCGCTGTCATCCATGTTCGAAATCATGGCCTCAATCTCTCTGTTTGAGCGCGCAATCAAATCACCGATTAACCGTTGCCCCTCCGGGGTCAGGCGCAGTACTTTTGCTCTGCTGTCTTTTGGCGATGGTTTTTTCACAATCAGCCCCGTTTTGAGAAAACGTGATAAAATTCTGCTCATATAGCTTGGGTCCATCTTCAGCTTTTGTATAATATCGTTTGCCGTGCAGGATCCAAGATCGTTTAACTCAAACAAGATGCGCACCTCGGCCAGTGAATAACCCGAATTCAAATAATAATGATTTAAAAGTCCGAGAATGCCTGTGTAAAACCGGTTGAACTGTCGGATGTCTTTTGTCAAAATCGTCTTATCGATTTCGCTCACCTCCGAGGTTTTTTAAATTTGATTTATTCTCAGCGTACAATATTTATTGGACACAGTCAAGTATTTTGCAGCAAACATAAAAGCGGTTCTTCCGGTTATAACCGAAAGAACCGCTTTTCGTTTTTAATTTTCAGACAAACCGGCTATAACACATCAAAAACGCTAAACCGCCCTGTCTCTCTCCTGTGATTTTTCGCGCGTCTCTTTAAGCATCATGTCCTTGACCTTCATCAAACGGGTGGTATTTCCGCGTTCGTTTTCGTCAAGCTTCATAATAATATAGCGAATCGTTTCGTTCAGCTGCGGAATCATGACATATTCCAGCGCGTTAACACGGCGCCGGGTCTTTTCAATCTCCTGTGCCAGAAGCTTCACCGTCTTTTCGTATTCCGCCAGCTTGAGCATATCGTTTAACAGCTGGGACAGCCGCACGACCGAATCGTCCAGCTCAGCCGGTGTGCTGACAAAAGAATACGGAAAAACATCACTCGGGTCCTCCGTTTTGGTCTGCACCGAATAAACCGGCACATTGACCGACATGACGTTTTTAAAACCCATATCAATAGAGACGCTCTGTTTGGGATAAAGAAAGGTCTGCTCCATCATCTCAGGCGACATCAGTGCGGAAGCCGCCGAAAAGCCGCGATAGGCCTCTGTAAGATCGGCCTCGACCTGCAAACGGAGCTTCTGGCTGATGCGCACAATATCCAAAAACTGCTTCATCAGTTCATCGCGCTTATCTTTGAGCAGTTTATGGCCGCGCGTGGCGGTTTTCAGGCGCTTTTTAAGGCGGGTCAGCTCCATGCGGGTGGGGTTGACGCTCAGTCTTGCCATACTGCATCACCCCTCTTGCTTTTTGGGCAGATACTTCTCAATATATTCCGGCTTGATGCGCTTTAATTCGCCGACAGGCAGAATAGAAAGCAGCTCCCAGCCGAGGTTCAACGTCTCTTCAACGGTACGGTTGGTCTCATAGCCCTGTGAGACATAGCGCCGCTCAAACTCGTCGGCAAATCGGGCGTACAGCTTGTCGGTTTCGGTCAGCGCGGCCTCACCCAGAATAGTCATCAGCTCCTTGGCGTCCTTGCCGCGGGCATAGGCCGCAAACAGCTGGTTCATGGTGTTGGCGTGGTCCTCACGGGTCTTGCCGACGCCGACACCCTTATCTTTCAAACGCGACAGAGAGGGCAGGACGTCGATCGGCGGGGTCAGACCCTTGCGGTAAAGCTCGCGCGAGATGATGATCTGGCCCTCGGTGATATAGCCGGTGAGGTCGGGGATCGGGTGGGTCTTATCGTCTTCCGGCATTGAAAGAATCGGAATCATCGTAATGGAGCCCTTTTTGCCCAGCAGACGGCCGGCGCGTTCATACATGGTTGCAAGGTCGGTGTAAAGATAGCCGGGATAACCGCGACGCCCGGGAACCTCTTTACGCGCGGCAGAAACCTCGCGCAGCGCCTCGCAATAGTTTGTAATATCGGTGATGATGACCAACACCTGCATATCCAGCTCAAACGCCAGATATTCCGCGGCAGTCAGCGCCATACGCGGTGTGGAAATACGCTCGATGGCCGGGTCGTTCGCAAGGTTCAGGAACAGCACCGAGCGCTCGATAGCACCGGTTTTGGTAAAGTCGGAGATGAAGAAATCGGCCTCTTCAAATGTGATGCCGACAGCGGCGAACACAACCGCAAACTTACTGTCGCCGCCCAGCACCTTGGCCTGACGTGCAATCTGCGCCGCAAGGTTGGCGTGCGGCAAACCCGAGCCGGAAAAGATGGGCAGCTTCTGCCCGCGAACAAGGGTGTTGAGGCCGTCAATGGCCGAAACACCGGTCTGAATAAATTCCGACGGGTAGTCACGGGCGGCGGGGTTCATCGGCGTACCGTTGATATCCATGCGCTTGTCGGGCATAATCTCGGGGCCGCCGTCGGTGGGGTTGCCAAGGCCGTCGAAGATGCGCCCAAGCATTTCCGGCGCGACGCCCAGCTCAATGGCATGCCCTAAAAAACGCACCTTTGACTGAGCCAGGTTGATGCCCGCCGAAGACTCAAACAGCTGAACCAGCGCGTTGCTGCCGTTCATTTCAAGCACGCGGCAGCGGCGCACCTCGCCGTTTTGCAGTTCAATTTCGCCCAGCTCGTTATAGGCGACGTTGTCGACATCCTTAACCAGCATCAAAGGTCCGGCGACCTCCTGTATGGTACGGTATTCCTTTATCATGCTTTTGCACCTCCCGCAGCAGCCTCAAGCTGAGAAATCATTTCGCGCGATATGTCGGCGTAAGTGTCGACATATTCCTCGGCCGCCACGTCCTTTGCGCGGCCGATGCGGTCTCTCGCGGGAATTGCGAATACCGCTTTCATGGCTGCGCCGTTATCCATCGCCTTTTTGGCGGTGTGGTAATAGCTGAGGATCAGGGCCAGCAGACGGTACTGCTTGTCGATGGAACAATAGGAATCGGTATCGCTCATGGCGTTCTGCTGTAAGAAATCCTCGCGCAGCATCTGGGAGGCCTCCATGACCAGACGGTCGGCGGGCGACAGCGAATCGATACCGACCAGCTTGACGATTTCCTCAAGCTCGCTTTCCTGCTGCAAAAGGTTCATCGCCTCGTGCCGCTGCGAAACGAAATCGGCGCCGATGTTCTCATCATACCAGCTCTTTAAGCGGTCAAAGTAAAGCGAATAGGACGTCAGCCAGTTGATGGCCGGGAAGTGACGGCGGTAAGCCAGCCCGGCATCCAGGCCCCAGAACACCTTCACGATGCGCAGCGTCGCCTGGCTGACAGGCTCTGAAATATCGCCGCCGGGGGGCGAAACCGCACCGATGGCGGAAAGTGCCGCCTCGCGCTCGTCGCTGCCAAGGCAGACCACACGGCCGGCGCGCTCGTAGAACTGCGCCAGACGGGACGCCAGATAGGCGGGGTAACCTTCCTCGCCGGGCATCTCTTCAAGACGGCCGGACATCTCGCGCAGCGCCTCCGCCCAGCGGGAGGTGGAGTCGGCGATAACCGCAACCGCATAGCCCATGTCGCGGTAATATTCCGCGATGGTGATGCCGGTGTAAACGCTGGCCTCACGGGCCGCAACGGGCATGTCGGAGGTGTTGGCGATCAGCACGGTACGCTGCATCAGGCTTTCGCCGGTACGCGGGTCAACAAGTTCCGGGAATTCGCGCAAAACGTCGGTCATTTCGTTGCCGCGTTCACCGCAGCCGATATAAATAACGATATCGACATCGGACCATTTGGCCAGCTGGTGCTGGGTGACGGTTTTACCCGAACCGAACGGGCCGGGAATGGCCGCGGTGCCGCCCTTTGCGATCGGGAAGAAAGTATCGACCGTTCTCTGGCCGGTAATCATCGGGATATCAGGTGACAGCTTCTTTTTATAGGGGCGCTCAACACGAACCGGCCAGCGCTGGAGCATTGAAAGCTCTTTTAAAGAGCCGTCCGCCAGCTTGACGGTGGCGATTGTTTCATCAACGGTGAAGCTGCCGCTTTTAATATCGACAATTTCGCCCGAGACGCCGTGCGGCACCATCACCCTGTGCTTGACGACGATGGTCTCATCCACGGTGCCCAGGATGTCGCCGGTGATAACCTGATCGCCGACCTTGGCGACCGGCGTAAATTCCCACTTTTTATCGTGGTCAATGGGCTTAACCTCAATGCCGCGGGTCAGCAGGTTGCCCGCAATTTCGCGGATCGCTTCCAGCGGGCGCTGAATGCCGTCGTATATGGTCGTAATAAGGCCGGGGGCCAGCTCGACCGAAAGGGGCGCACCGGTGGTCTCCACCTTAGCACCGGGCGCAATGCCGGAAGTTTCTTCATAAACCTGTATCGAAGCCGCATCGCCGCGCATCTCGATGATCTCACCGATCAGGCGCTGCTCGCCGACGCGCACCACGTCGAACATGTTGGCCTCGGCAAGGCCCTCGGCGACGACAAGCGGGCCTGCGACCTTTATAATCTTTCCTGTACTGCTATTGCTCATTATTCAACCTTCCTTCTGTCTGGGGTTGGGACTGTTTATTCCTCGGGATCCCTCAGAATATCGGCGCCGACGGCGCGTTCAACCGCTTTGTGTAATTCTGTATCGCCGATTCCGAGAACGCCGTCCTTTGAAGGGATGGGGATGACCGCCGTCTGGGGCCAATCCAGATAAGCCGCGATGTCCTCCGGGATCTTGGCGGCGAGCTGCTCAGTGATATAGATAACGGCGTGCTGGCTTTTGGCCAAGCTATGCAGCGCCTCGGCGGCTTCATGGGCCGTTTCCGCTGTTGCAACGGTAAGGCCCAAGGCCCGAAAACCCAGAACGCTTTGTCTGTCTCCGATTACCGCTGCCTTATACATAGCTCATCCTCAGCCTTTCTGTAATTCTCTCCTCGCTTAAGCCCGAGGCACGCCCCGACATCACGGTGCGCACCGCCACCAGCTGCGACTCAAACGCCAGCAAATATGAAATGACGGTCGCTTCGCCAAACGGAATAAGCCGGGAGGCGCGGATATACTCAATCAGTGTGTTGTCGCAGGCCATATCCAGCGCGGCAAGTGCCAACCCGCCGGAAAGCGCTTCGGCCGCGGTTTCGGCTGCGGCGGTGAGTGCCCCAAAGCCAAATAGGCTGCGCAAAAGCTCCGGTGTAATCTCACGCACCTGCGCGCAGGCGACGTTTCCGCCCGGAAAAATCGCGCGCTGCAGATAGTCGAACCCCTTCTTGCTCAGCGCCGCGCGTGTGAGCACCCGGAGATTGCCCAAATCAATCCACAGGCGGACATACCCCAAAAGGAATGTGCTTTCGGCGGCCTGGGCTAAGGTAAGCATCTGCGCTGCGAGCGCGCCGTCGAGCAACAGGTCGGCAAGCTGCGGGTCACCGGTGCGGGCCAGCAGGTCGGCGGCTTCCTGTACGGCGGCGGCCATGATCGGATGCATATGGCTAAAATCCTTGTCGTTATACATACCAATCAGCACGGTCGGGGCAATGGTTCCGGCGTCGCTTAAAAGGCGTTTACCGTCCAAGCCCTGCGCCGTGGCCTTAATCAGCGTTTTTAAATTGTGGTAATCATATTTTAAACGAAATAAATCGACGACGCCTGCATCCGGCACATAACGGTAGATCAGGTCGAACAGCGCTTTGCGCTGAGACGATATCTCCTGCTCAAGCGCGATAGAATCATGGGCGTCAAAAGCGTTCCAACCCTTCTCGGTTAAAAGCTTGACGGCATCCTCATCGGTTCGTACCGCAACAAGGCGGGTGAGGTCTTCTTTTGAAAACATATTCTTCTCCAACGCTTTCAAAAGGGTGCTTAGGTAGACGTAATCGGTATCGGGCGACTTTGGCAATACGCTCACGCTCCTTCCGGGAACAGCGCTGAAGACACCTCAGGGGCAATCTTTTCCGAAACCATGCGCACCAGAACATCCAGCGCACAGTTATATTCAATTTTACCGCGCCGGATAATTAACCCGCCAACAATGGTCGCCGTATCTGCGGCAAGCGTGGCCTTACCGTTCAGCGCTTCGGCCAACGCCTGCCCGTGAGCGGCGCGATCCCTGGCGTTGAGCAGCACTTCGCCGTCCTGTCCGTCGGCCAGCACTTCGCCTGCCAGCTTAATCAAAAGCTTGCGGTACTCCGCTTCCGGCAACGAGAGCAATCGTTCCTGCGCCAGTTTAAAGGTACTTCCAACCATCTGCTGCCGCGCGTTTGAAATCAGCTTCTTGCCCTCCAGCTCGGAGACAAGGCGTGCCTTTTCCTCAACATCGGTGCAGCGGGCGGCCGATTCTTTCAAAACCTTCTCTGCCTCGGCCTCAGCGCGCTTTTTGGAATCCGCCAGAATTTTGGCCGCGCTCTGCTCGGCGTCGGCAATGATGGCGTCGGCCTTTAGCTTCGCGTCGGTTAGTATCTTATTGGAAATGTTTTCGAGTCCGTTCATAATAATCATTCCTTACAGCGGCAGAGTAGGAATTGTGCTGACGATAATAAACGAAATAAGAACAGCGAAAACGGCATAAGTTTCAACCATGCCGGCGGCGATAACACCCTTCATCGATTCCTCAGGCTTTGAGGCGACAATGCCCATGGCCGCTGCGGAAACACGGCCCTGCGCGATAGCCGAGAAGTAACCGGCAATCGCAATCGGAAGCGCACCGCAAAAATAACCGATGCCCTGGCCGATGGTAAGCGTACCGCCTGTCACCGGCGCAGCGGTGAGAATCATAAATGAAATCAGCAAGCCGTAGATGCCCTGTGTACCGGGCAGCGCCTGCAGCAGCAGCACACGGCCAAATTTTTCAGGAGAAACCGAGACAATGCCTGTTCCGGCCTCACCCGCAATGCCCATGCCCTTAGCCGAACCGGAACCTGCAAGACCCACTGCGAGCGCCGCGCCGAGCAGCGCAAAGAAATAGCCTGAGAAAAGATTGGTGACGAATTCCATATTGTTAGTCCTCCTTGATGATTGTTACATAATTTGTATTATTGACAAGCGGTCGAAACGCACGCCCGCCGCCTTCAAAGAACTTGCCAAAAAACTCAATATACTGCAATCTGCTGGTGTGAACATAGGCGCCCAGCAAATTGATAGCAAGGTTAAAGGTGTGCCCCAGAATAAAGACAACGATAAACAGCAGCAGCCCGAAAAATCCGTTGCCGCCCATGGCGCCAAGCTGATTCATAACCTGGCCGATAACAGCGCCCGAAAGGCCGAGCGCCATGATGCGCGCATAGGACAGAACATCCGAGAGATAACTGGTTATGCCATAAAGAGAGCCCAATCCGCCGGTTATTTTGCCAAAGAAGGTCGGGCTGTTGCGCCCGCCTGTCAACAGCAGCAAAAGCGCACCCGCAATTATAACATATAAACCGACCGGTAAATTTAATACATAAAGGCCAATGCCCGCAAACACCAAATACCATGAGCCAATATCGAAGACGGCGTCAAGCAAGTGGCCCTGGCGAATCATGCGGTAGGCCGCAAGCGCCATACCGAGGATGATATGCACCCCGCCCAGTGCCAGCGAAAAGGCCAGCATCTTCATCGGCTCGGTCAGCGGATTGAACCACAGCGGCCGGACGGAGACGGTTTTTCCTAAAAAGGTTCTGCTAAACACTGTGACGGCATCTGAGAAAAGACCGCCGAAAAGCAATCCGGCAATAAACGTCATGACACCGCAATACATAAACAAAGTGAGCGTCTTCTTCATACCGCCCCGGGGCTTCATCAGCTTCAGCGCCAGATAACACCCGACAAACATCAGGATACCATAGGCAGCATCCGCCATAATAAATCCAAAAAAGGCAATATAGAAAGGGAAAATAAACGGGTTGGGGTCAATAATACTGCCGTAGGCCGGTGTATCATACATCTCGGTGATGGGTTCCACCGGGCTTATCAGCGCTTTATTCTGCATCATAACCGGCGGGCTTTCATCATCCGAGGGTTCCTCAATCGAATAGGCGCAGCCCTGACCTGAGAGCAGCCCTGCAATCGCCTTTTCAGCTTCGGCCGGCATCCAGCCCGCAAAATATGCGGTGTGCTGGGTCTGTGCGGTTGACGAAAGCAACTCATCCCGGGCCGCTTCCTGCGTGTAGGCATCCAGCGCCAGTTCCAGCGTTGGCAGTTGGTCGTAATAGGCGGCTATTTGCCGTTCATAGTCGGCCCTGGCTTCATCCAGCGCGGCAATTTCCTTTTTCAGCGCCTCCATTTGTTCGCCCGCCGTCAAATCGGTCTCTTTAAAGTTTGCCGCCACAAACCCGGCACTTTTCAAGATGCCCAGCGCGGCCGCTTCCTGTTCCCGGTGCACCGTCACAGCCAGATAGTGCTGTTCGTTGTCAGAAGCAATTTCTTCCGTCATACAGGCGGGCGCCTCGTCAGCCAGCCGGGTAAACAGCAGTGCGGTGTCAATAGCCGCAGGCATGGTTCCAATGAGAACAACGGTTTCTCGCGTAGCGGTAAAATTTAATGGCACGTCCAGCGGCTGCCATGGAGCCAACGCCGCAATCTGGGCGTGCAGCTTTGCCTGTGCCGCGCCTGTCTCCGCCAGCCGGCTTCCCAAATCATCCACCGCTTCAGCCGTCTTCCTGGCACCACTCAGTGTCGCCATATCAAAAAGCTGGCGCTCGGTTACCTCAGGGCGCGCAGCAAACAGCGGCGTCTTTTTGGCCGCACCTGAATTTTTCAGCAAGCGACAGGCAATTTCCAGAGTGCTGCGCACTTTGGCAGCTTGTGTGTTTTCTTCACTGATATATAATCTCCCGCCGGAGTCGACAATCTGTTGCGCGGAGCAACGTTCCAGCTCGACACAGCCGAATCTGGTAAGCGCACGCAGAACCGCTCGTCGCGAATCGGCGGGGGCAATCACATACAGTCGCTTCATTTTTAAAATAGACATCAGCCGACTACCCTTTCCATTACTATGGCGACTGCTTTGTCCATGCGGTTCTGGGCCTGTGCCTGTAGGGCCTCGCATTGGCGGCGATATTCTGAGAGCTGCTTTCCAGCCATATCGTCTCCGCGTTGCTTGGCGCCAGCCAGCGCCTCAGCCGCTTGAGCGGCCACCTGTTTAAGCGCCATATCATATTCCTGCGCAGCCGTTCGCTGTGCATTCGAAATAATATCCCGCGCTTTTGCCTGCGCATCAGCTATGCACTGTTGCGCGGACTGTTCCGTCTCGGAGATTTGTTTAATTGCTTCCAAAGACAATCTTATCACCGTCCAGTCGTTAAGTAATATGAATGCGGCGCCCTCTGATGGCTTCGCGGTTGAAAGAAAAAGCCAAAAAAACGAGAGAATACCTGTATATATTGAACATCAATCTCATGAAAATGTCAAGACAATTTGAATCTATTAACAGAATTGTAAAAGGTATTTGCAGTCAAACAGAAATATTATGACGGATAGAAGGCGCGATTCCTGCAATATTGTGCAATAGGGCAAAAATCGGAGATTTTTTATTTACAAGATCATAGAAGTTAAATTTAAAACGATTTTTAGGACCCCTAATTGAAAATCACAATATAGTTGAAAATGCATAATATCATTATAAAAATATATACAAAACAACCTAGACGTTTTGCATAGGCTTTTTCAACAAATGAGCGGAATATCGCTTTTGCCTGTATCCTGTAAAAAAATATAATATTTATTTCGTTAAAATTTTACAATTTAAAAATAAATTATATCGTTGAACTGTACCCCTAACGGTAACCACAGCTTTCTTTTAATAATGCTTACATGATAATCGGCCGGAAGCAGCATATACCGCTCCGGCCGATTCAAGCCATTGCCCGCTATTGCAGGCTAATCGCATTGGTTGTTTCGCCGTTAAAGGTTACTTCATCGAGCTCTCGTAGGACTGGATCATTTTCTTGACCATCTGTCCGCCGACCGAGCCTGCCTGACGGGAGGTCAGATCGCCATTATAGCCCTGTTTGAGATTTACACCAACTTCGTTGGCAGCCTCCATCTTGAACTTGTTCATAGCTTCCTTAGCTTCGGGAACAACAATCTTGTTACTGGAATTAGCCATAATCACATTCTCCTTACAATAAAATTTGGTTTATTGTCTGACTGGTGTTCAGAACGTTTGCGTTTGCAGTCATAGTTTTACCGACCAAAAATCAATTATGATTTCCAAATAATTCGCAATTTGGCGGAAAAAAATCACGGCCCGTTTTGCCAGCAAACCGCACAGCGATGTAAAGACAGTTTTGGCCGAAAAAGTATTTTCAAAATGTCCATAAATATGTTTTACGCACAAATGAACGCCATTCCCACCCATAAATAAAGCGGCGCCGGGTCTGTGCCTAACAGCCCCAACACCGCTTAATTTATGTTGCGCCGGCCAGAACGTCCTGCCGGTTCATGCCGGCTATTTTGGCGCATAGCCGTTGGGATGGCCCTGATGCCAGTTCCAGGCAGAGGCAATAATCTCCTCCAACGCCGCATGCTGCGGCCGCCACCCAAGCAGCGACCTGGCCTTGTCACTGGACGCAATCAGCTGCGCCGGGTCACCCTCGCGCCGGGATGTGCGCACGGCGGGAATGGAATGCCCCGTCACACGCCGCGCCGTTTCGATAACTTCCTGCACCGTGAAACCCACACCGTTGCCGAGATTCATGATGCTGCTCTCATTGCCGCCCGCCAGATAGCGCATGGCCAGAATATGCGCCTGCGCCAGATCGGTGACATGGATGTAATCGCGCACACAAGTGCCATCCTTTGTGGGATAATCGCTGCCAAAGATCGAAATATGGGGGCGCTGGCCATTGGGCACCTGCAAGATCAACGGTATCAGATGCGATTCCGGCGCATGTGCTTCGCCGATTTCGCCACAGGCATCGGCACCGCAGGCGTTAAAATACCGCAGCGAAACATATCGCAGGCCATGCGCCTTCGCCGTCCAGTAAAACATCTTTTCCATCGCCAGCTTGGTTTCACCGTAGGGGTTGGTCGGGCAGGTGCGGTCCTGCTCGTCAATCGGCATGCGCTCCGGCTCGCCATAGGTTGCGGCGGTTGAAGAAAAGACAATTTTATCAATTTTATGGGCTACCATCGCTTCAAGCAGTACGCGCGTTCCACACAGATTGTTCTCGTAATATTTCAGGGGGTTTGAAACACTCTCCCCCACCAAGGAATAAGCCGCAAAATGAATTACGCCTTCAATCTGCTCTTTATGAAAAAGCGTATCCAGAAAAGCGCTGTCCGAAATATCCCCTTTATAAAAACGTGCACGTTTGTCGACCGCCTGGGTATGTCCTGTCGAAAGGTTATCTGCCACAACGGTATCAACGCCCTCATCGCAGAGCGCTTTGACCGTGTGCGAACCAATATAACCCGCACCGCCCAGCACTAATATTGCCATATACGTTCCCCCTCATTTATAACAGCGGTTGTCTTTGAAATTATCATACCTGAAAAGGCGGTTGCTGGCAACAGCCGCGGCATGTATTTTAAATTTGCGATGCGTATGGAATTTCCCTAATTTTTATAGTAGAATAACATCAAAAGCTTGCAGAAGTCCGTTATCAATACATAGGAGGGGATTAAATTGGGATTTACCGTGACCACGCTGATGGAAAACAACGCCGCAAAAGACGGCATGCACACCGAACATGGCCTGAGCCTGCATCTGACCGACGGCAGCTTTTCGCTGCTGCTTGACACCGGCGCCACCCCGGCGTTTATGGATAATGCAAAACAACTTGGCGTCAGCCTGGAAAAGATTGATGCGCTGGTGCTCAGCCACGGGCATTACGACCATACCGGCGGGGTGAAAGCGCTGCTTGACAGCGGCTGTTGCCCGAAAGCCACTTATTTTGGTCCCAACTTTTTCGCACACAGATATCACCGTGAGCCGGGCCGCCTGCGCCCGATCAGCGCGAGGATTACCGAAGAATTTCTCTTTGAGCGCCGCGTTCCGTTTTATTTACTGGAACCGGGCGTGCTAAAACTGAATGAACAGGTTTTTCTCGTGTGCGGAATCCCTTCCAAAAACGAAATTGAAAAAGCCAACCCCGGCATGCTGCGCCAATGCGGGTCGGCTTATGTGGTGGACGATTTTGGCGAGGAAACGGTGGTTGTGGTGCAAAGCGGCCAAAGGCTCACCCTGCTTTCGGGCTGCTCGCACAAGGGCGCCATCAATACCTGCATGTGGGTGTCTCAGCTGTTTAACCAGCCGGTGCATACTTTTATCGGCGGTACGCATCTTATGGATGCGGACGAATCACGCATGCGCGCCACCGTGTCAAGCCTGCGGGAACTCGGCGTCAAGAGGCTGGGTGCCTGCCATTGCAACGGGGAACAGGCCAATGCGCTCTTTGAACACGAATTTGAAGGCTTCTTTAAAAATAACGCCGGTACGGTCATCTTACTTTAATGTGCGCTCAGCGTCAGCCCGTTATATCGGGGACGAAAGGCGAAAATTTTTTCGTTTTTTCAAAGTAAAAGGCTGTATTCACAAGTACGAAATGCCGGATTGGCGTATGCATTTTGTGTTGGGCGAGGCAAATTGCAGGAATACTGGATGTCTTCCGAGTATTTTTAACATGGCGCAACGCAAAATGCGCCGTCAAGACGGTCGTCTTGAACGGTTAATACAGGCTTTAAGGGACGCAAAAGCAATCCGGCGTAAGGCCGCCGTCACGGAGCAGCAACACCGCAGCGGCAGCGATAATATCCCCATGTTTTTGCACATCCGGGATATTTAAGGGATATTCCCCAATCTCCAGCTGCCCGCCGCTCAACGTCGTAATGGTACGCTGCACCGAAAAAACGGGCTTTTGGCTGTCCAGACTTGAAAGCGTCAGCGTATCTCTTTGGCGCAGTCCACAGCTTATCAGTTGCTGGCTGCCGTCCAGCAGAATGCCGGAGCCATTCTCCACAAAGGACAGCACTGTGGAACCCGTCGGCGCTGTAAAGGTGCTTTGGCAGCCTTCAGGCACCAAAACAACACAGCGGGCAGCAATCAGAACATCCTGTGCGGCGCCGCAAACAGCAATGCAAAAGTCAGGATTACCGTCCGGAAAAGCATAGAGGGATTCGCACAGAAACATGGTGCGGCGGCTGCGCTGCAACAACTCAAACAGGGCACGCGCTGCTCTTTCGCTGTCCTGCCCTGCCGGGAGCAGTATGATAACCATAATATCCCTCCGTTTTTCAGTCTATTAAATTGTGTCCCAAAACAACATTTTCATGCTAAAACGGCATTTTAACGCAAAAAGATGTTGACATTACGTTTTTTTGAGATATAATAGATGATGCTGCAATAATCACTGCCGAATTGTGTAAAGGTAGCACGACAGACTCTGACTCTGTTTGTCTGGGTTCGAATCCTAGTTCGGCAACCATTGGGCCGCTCGCTGTTGCGAGCGGCTTTTCGATAATTTTTTCGGGTTGCTGCTTTGGTAAAGCGCTAACATCGTTCAAATTTCGATGTGCCCAAGGAAAGGCGGCGGCGTTTTAAATACATCAGGGCCTTTCCACTGTATTGTTCGCCTTGCGGTGTGCTCTGGTACAAATCAGTCTGAGGATGCGCTGTGCGCGCCCTTTCAGGCGCCAGCCTTTTGAGAGCCGGCAGCTCTTAAAGGGCTATTTGTTTTATGTTTTTTAAATTAAATTTATAAGACAAATAACCCCGGTTTTATTATTCTGTAATCAGAATATAGACCGTTTGACGTCTTTATCTTCGCGGTTTTCTGCCGCATGCCTTACGCATCATAAGGAACTAAAAATATAAGGAGGACACAAAGCGCCATGCAGCTTTTTAAAAAATTCGTTTCGTACTACAGGCCCTATCGCTTTTTATTCTATTTTGATCTGTTTTGCGCACTGATCGTGTCGCTTATCGACCTCTCTTTTCCGCTTATTCTGAACACGCTTAACCGAGGACTGTTTCTCGGCGAAGCGCAAAACATTATCAGGATGATGGGCTATATTGGCCTGGCATTGCTCGCGATGTATGGGGTTCGCTACTTCGCCCAGTATTTTATCACGTCGTGGGGGCACATCATGGGCGCAAGGATGGAGAGCGACATGCGCCGGGACTTGTTTTCCCACCTGCAGAAGCTGAGCTTCTCCTACTATGATAAAAACAACACCGGCGATATGATGTCGCGCATCGTATCGGATTTGTTCGATATCTCCGAGCTGGCGCACCATGGGCCTGAGAACGTGTTTATGTCGGTGCTCAAGCTCTCCGGGGCGTTTATCATTCTTCTGATGATGAACGTCAAGCTGACAATAATTCTGTTCGCGTTCACCGCAGTCATGATTGTCTTTTCCTTTTACCAGAATCGGAAGATGCGGACAATCTTTCTGGATAATCGCCTTAAAATTTCAGGCGTCAATTCCCGCGTTCAGGATAGCCTTTCCGGCATTCGCGTCGTAAAATCCTTTACAAATGAGGGTTATGAAAATGATCGGTTTGAAGACAGCAACCATTTATTCCTTGAATCCAAAAATGGCAGCTACCGTGCCATGGGCGGATATATGGCCGGGAACTCCTTTTTTCAGGGGCTTTTTTACACTGTCATTATTGTGGTCGGCGGTATCCTGATTGCAAAAGGCGAAGTTCAGCCCACCGACCTTGCGGTTTATGTCCTGTATGTCAACGTATTTATGAACCCCATACAGCTACTGCTCAACTTCACTGAGCAGTTCCAAAAGGGCTATGCCGGTTTCCGGCGCTTTGTGGAAATTCTTAATACAAAGCCGGAAATCGTCGATGCCCCGGATGCAGCGGCGCTAACCCATGTGAACGGCGACATTGAATATAAGGATGTCTCGTTCAGCTATGAGGATACGGTTCGGATTTTGAACCATATTGACGTAAAAATGAAGGCAGGGCAGACCATGGCGCTGGTCGGCCCATCCGGCGGCGGGAAAACGACGTTCTGTTCGCTGCTGCCGCGGTTTTATGAGGTGACCGGCGGAAGCGTGTTGATCGACGGAAAGGATATTCGCTCTTTCACGCTGCAATCCCTGCGCGCATCAATCGGAATCGTACAGCAGGATGTTTACATCTTTTCGGGCAGCATCAAAGATAATATTGCCTACGGCAGGCTGGATGCCACCGATGAGGAAATTTGGGAAGCCGCCAAAAATGCAAATATCCACGATTTTATCCTGTCTCTGCCGGACGGTTATAACGCCTATGTGGGAGAACGTGGAACACGCCTTTCCGGCGGACAGAAGCAGCGGATTGCCATCGCGCGTGTTTTTCTGAAAAATCCTAAAATTCTGATTTTGGACGAAGCCACCTCTGCGCTGGATAATGAAAGTGAGCGGTATATTCAGGAGTCTCTGGAAAGGCTCTCCCTGAACAGAACGACGATTGTGATTGCGCACCGGCTCAGCACAATCCGCAATGCGGACGAGATCGTTGTTTTAACGGACGAGGGCATCATGGAGCGCGGGAAGCACGCGGAGCTTCTTAAAGTTGGTGGCCGTTACGCACGTTACTACAACATGCAGTTTGAGGGCATGGAGAACAATATCATCGTTTGACCCAGGTTGACCGTCTAAAAAAGCGTGCAAGCATTCTAAGTTGAGTGCTTGCACGCGTTCTTTATAATCGAGTTAAAAATGGAACCGGCATTCCCCAGGATGGCTTTTACACCCGACAAACATGGTTGCGGCTACCTCCCGTTGAAAGCATTCGGTCAGATTGGCGATACATTGCTTTCATATATATTGAGATAGCCCGGCGCGCTTTGCCCCAACCCTGTCGTTTAACTTAAACGATAGGCCGCCCAACGGAGTTCCTGTAGTGTCAGGGCCAGTGACATGCCGTCGGCATTATAATAAAGGCCGAGTGTATCGCCCTCCGTCAGCTGAACCACGCCCGACAAGGTGATTGTACCGGCGGCAAGTATCGTCCTTAAAGAAAGCAACACGAGATTGGTATAAAAAATCGGGAGCTGCCCGCTGAGCAAATCCGCACTTGTTGGCGAAGTCCTTCTGATTGTGAAGGTCGGGTTAATACTGGCACCCAGCTGGGTGGTTATGGCCGAATTGGTTTGATAGCTGATGGTAGCCTGCGTCGTGTAAACACCGGTTATCGGCGCTGTATACAGCCCCGTTGCCATATTGAAGTGCTCACTGCTGAATGCGGGATATGCCACCGACCATCGTATCATCAGAAACACCTAAGGATGCCTTATATGCCGAAAAGCCTTCCTGCAATATATTGGGGAAGAGCCCTTGTATTTCATAAAAGTTAATCAAATATTCTATCGCCTCCACTATCCTGTCAGATACTGCGCATTCTGATAATAGCGACTGTCGATACGATTTACTATTACAATATTCATTGTCTGCAAATTTGCTCCATCGGAGCCGGACAGGCAAGAATGCACCCTGTTCGGAGGGTGAAGAGCGTCGCTTTTAATGTTGTACGAGGCAAGGTCCTGAAATGGACAGCGCTTTTTCGGGCGATGCCGGGCTTTAAATTCCTTAAAGCCCGGCATCGCCCGATTTTCTGCGCCTAAATAGCGGCCTTTTGAAGTGTCAGGTCGCTGAAATCATATACCGCTTTTCGCAGCGCATAAAGGTTTCTTTCCGGCAGCAGCTGATCCGCCACACAGCCGGGCCCCAGAATCAGGCCGCGCCCGCCAACCTGTGAGATCGCCTCCTGAACATGCAGGCGAATATCTGCCACACTGCCGCAGGAAAGCAGGCTCTCTCTGATTTTGATGCCGTTCTCATCATAGTAGGGAATCTCTCTGATGCCGCCCATTAAGCATTTATTGGTGATTGCGCGGGCCTGCGCCAGGGAGGGGCCGCTCCAACGGTCGTGCCAGTTGATGCAAGGAACCGGGTAGTTTGCAATCAGCTCAAACATGCCGTGGTCGCCGTGCAGATGCACAATATTAAAATAGGTCTCCTCCTGAAAAGCCGCGATGACCTTCAGGTCGTAAAACTGCCCAAACGCCTCATACTCCGCCTGCGTGAGAAAATCATCATTTGCACACTGTGTCGCAAAGAAGAAACCGTCCACCCCAGCGTTGATATTGGCGCGCACAAAATTCACGGTTGTCTGTGTAATCGCTTCCAGCGCCTGTCTGAACAGGGTAGGGCTTTCTTTCATATCCAGCAGAATCCGGTCGCCTGCCAGCTTTCTGGCGGTGGTTAGCGGGCTGAAGATAGTCTGAACAACCGGCAGGCTGCCTTTTGTCAGCCGGGTGGTGTATTGTGCGGCTTGCAGCTGCTTGCCATAGGAGCCATAAATGGCGGGAAGCGGTTCAATTTGGCCCCACTCTTCCACATGGTGAATGCCATAGTCGTCAATGACAGGCGGGCAGTTGGCCTTGTTGAAAATCTTTACCCTTGCGCCGTAATCCTGTACGCCGTAAAGGCCGAAAGGCATCAGCTTGATGAAATCGAAATCGTATTTCTGCGCAAAAGCGACCTGTGTTTCCGCCAGCGTGCGCGGATCCTGATCTGCCGCCGAAAAGTGCATCCATAAATTCACGGGGACGCGGTCCACCGCTTCGCCGTGCAAAGCGGCCTTGATGCGTTCAGTCTTATTCAAATTGCAGCACCCTTTCTACCATTTTCTCAGTTTTTGTTCCAGTTGGCCGAACAGCCAGCTTAAGGCGCCGCAAAGCGCCCAATAAACCAGCGCGGCCGCAATGTAAGCTTCAAGGTAGCCGTAGTTTTGCGCAGAGGCCACCCGCGCCTGAGCAAGAATATCAGTCACGCCGATGGTAAAGGCGAGCGAAAGCCCCTTGATAACCCCCAGATAGCTGTTTAACATCACCGGCAGCGCCGCCGTGAGCATCTGCGGCACGATGATTCTGTTGAGGGCCTGTGCATCGCTCAACCCACACGCGTAGGCCGCGTCCCACTGCCCGGCATCCACCGAGCCAAACGAACCCCGGATGTTTTCAGCCTGCCCCACCGATATGTAGACCGAATAGGCGAACACCAGTATCACAAGAGCATTTGGCGTGACGCCAAGCAGCCTTTGCATCAGCGGCGGCAGTAAATAGTAAGCGATATAGAGATGGATAATCAACGGCATACCGCGGGTATAGTCGATGAAAACACGCACCATCTGCCGCAGCACGGGAATCCGGCGGATGCGGACAACCGCGATAAAAAAGCCCAGAACAACACCCATCACCAGAATCAGCAAGGCAACACCGACTGTGAAGGGAACAACCTTTAAAATGTAACCGAAATCGTCGCGTATCAGTGCGCCGCTGATCATAAGGTCACCTGCTCTCGGCTGGGAGATTTATAGTTCACCCGCTTTTCCGCGGCCTGGAACAGCTTGCTCACCCCCAGCGTGATGCACCAGTAGATGGCGCCCGCCGCCAGATAGACCTCCAGCTTTTTAACACCGTAGTCATTGACAATCACCATTTTAGCTTTGCCCATGATGTCGGCCAACCCGATGACAAACAGCACCGATGTATCTTTCACCAGCTCCACCATCGCGTTTTCAATATTCGGCCACGCGACAGGCAGCAGTTGCGGCAGGATGATGCGCGTGAATTTCTTCATACCGGTCATGCCGATGCTGTCCGCCGCGTCGTGCTGGCCCTGGTCCACCGCCAGATAGGCCGGGCGCAAGAATTCGGACATGTGCGCCCCATTATAGAGCACCAGCGCCAGCAGGACATAAAGGGTTTTGCTCCAGTCGTCGATATTTACGCCAAACCCGCGCAGGAACATCGGCAGCGCATAATACACGATAAAAATATGAATGATGCAGGGCGTGCTTCGGAAAAATGAAACGTAAAGATTCATCAGCGGATAGATCACCCGCCACTTTCTGATGCGGATGACAGCCACCCCCATGGCCAGCGCCAGCCCCAGGCAACCTGAAAGCACGATAATGAACAGCGTGTAGGGGACGGCGCTGCCGATTCGCTGTATTATTTTCAGCACGTAGTCGATATCAATGCTCAATGACAAAGGCCCGTCCTCCTCTTAACTGTATTTTCGCCGATTAATCTTTATAAAACTGAAGGGTGTCCTCACCGTACCATTTGAGCGACAGTTCGGAAAGCGTGCCGTTCTCACGCAGCGTTTTCAGGGCGTCGCCAACCTTTGCGGCAAGGTCTGCCTGGTCTTTTGCAAGCGCAAAATAAGTGCCGTTAATCGCAACGGGCGTTTCAACCGCCTTCACCTTCAGGCCCAGCTGGGCTTTAATCTCGTTGAAGCCCAGGTTGTTGGGCAGCACCAACGCGTCATACTGTCTGGAATCAACCGAGATAAAACGATCGGCCACCGATACGCCCTCGGCAGTGGTGATGGTAATCTGCGCGTCGGGGTGCTCGGCATTGTAGCTGGTCAACAGGTTGAAGATACCGCCATTCGGGGTGGAAGGCACCAGATTTTTGCCCACAAGGTCGTCAATGCCCTTGATGCTGTCGTCATCCTCATGGACATAGATGTTAATCAGGCTGACGCCGTTGATTGCATCGGGCAGCAGATATTTTTCCTCGCGCTCCTTCGTCTTGTAAAGCCCGCCGCCGATGAGGGCATATTTACCGGTGTCAAGGCCGATGGCGGTCGCGTCGCTCTCGACATATTCCAAATTAAAATCATAGTCGGGAATCAAGCCATCCACCGCATTGAGCACATCAACCTCATAGCCGACTTTATTGCCGTTTTCATCCTCGAAACTCAGGGGCTTTGAGCCGGATTCAAGTGCCACATTGACCTTTTTGACCTCAGGCGCGCTCACAGAGCCGCTTGACGATGCGGGCGACGACGAAGCAGCGGTTCCGCCGCAACCGGACAGCGCAGCAGAAATAATACCAAGGGCAAGGGCGGACGCAAATAATCTGTTTTTCATAAAGAATCTCTCTTTCTGTTTTTTATATTTGATAGACAAAAGGCTGATAGATACAGTCTAAAAAGCGTTTGGTTGCGGGTTCCTTCGGGTTTAGGAAAAGTTCCTGCGGGGTGCCCTGTTCCACGATGCGGCCGCCTTCCATAAAGATGATTCTGTTGGCAATGTTCTGTGCAAAGTTCATCTCGTGCGTGACGACCAGCATGGTAATGCCGCTTTCGGCAACCTGCTTCATAACGCCGAGCACCTCGCCGACCAGTTCCGGGTCGAGCGATGAGGTGGGCTCATCAAACAGAATGACATCGGGGCGCAACGCCAGCGCCCTGGCAATGCCCACGCGCTGCTGCTGTCCGCCCGAAAGTTGGTGCGGATAGGCGTTTTCCTTGCCGGCCAGTCCCACCTTGCGCAGCGCTTCCCTTGCGACAGTTTCTGCCGATGAGAACGGCATTCGCTGCACCGTGACAAGCCCCTCCATCACGTTTTCCAGCGCGGTCTTATGCCGAAACAGGTTATAGTGCTGAAAAACCATCGCAGTTTTTTGGCGCAACGCCAACATTTTCTTTTTGGAGGGCTTATTAAAGTCGTAGTCGATATCGCCGACGGTAATAATGCCCCGGTCGCCTTTTTCCAGGCAATTGATACAGCGCAGCAGCGTGGTTTTTCCGGTGCCGCTTGAACCGATAATAGCGACGACATCCCCCTTCTCCACCGTGAGATCAATGCCTTTGAGAATTTCTTTATCCCCGAAGGATTTATGCAAATTTTCGATTTTAATCATGGCGATCCCCCTTAAAAAATTTAGGGTTTTACGGCGAAATAGCCGGCTGCGTATAATTTATCTGGCCAGAAGCGCATGGTGTGATAAATATATTACATACTAAATATATATGATTAATATGAATGTTTGAGATATTGTAGTATGCACATTACAAAATGTCAATCACCAGGATACATAATTGTATGAATGAACAAACTGTCAGGCTTATCAAAACAGGCCTTTTATTAATATCGATAAAATTGAAAGTGAAATTTTCCAACGTAACCCGTAAAATAATAAGGAAAATAGAACGACCGCGTATCAACCTTCTTTTAAACGATTGATACACGGTTTTTATTTCTAAAATATATATAATAGATATGAATTCTATGCTATTGACAAGAACTATTTTCTCCTCTATCATAATTCATATCAATAGTGTATGGAATGGGGGGCTGTTTGTGCGAATCTCCGCCAAAGGACGATATGCGCTGGCTGCCGCCGTCAGTATGGCGCAGCGCTACCACACCGGCGAATATATCACGGTCATCAGCATTTCAGAAAAACTGGGCGTATCAAAAATATACCTTGAACAGGTTTTCTCCCTGTTAAAGCGCGGGGGGCTGGTCAGTTCCGTAAAAGGTGCGCAGGGCGGCTACCAGCTTGTCCGAATGCCGGGGCAGATAACCGTGCTGGACGTGTTATCTGCTGTTGAAGTCTCGCTGTTTGAGCAGGCGGAGAACACTGTTTTTGAAAAGGCCCCGGACATCGACGCGGCTATGCGGTTATCTGCATTTAAAGTTCTGGACGAAGCGGTCAAAGGCGCTTTGGCGCGCGTTACGTTGGGCGATTTGGTCAACGACGCAGAGAAAATTAAAGGAGAACACGCGATGATGTTCTATATTTAACGGCAAAACAGGAGAATGAATATGGATTTTAACACCCTTTGTATACACGGCAGCAATCTTAAATACGATACGACGGGCGCCGTCAGCGTTCCGATTTTTCAATCCGCAACCTTCGCCCATCCCGCGGTGGGGCAAAGCACGGGTTACGATTATGCGCGGCTGCAAAACCCCACGCGCGAGCATTTGGAAAAAACTGTTGCCAAGCTTGAGAACGGATTTGACGCCATGGCCTTTTCAACCGGGATGGCCGCCATTACAGCGCTGATGGAGCTGTTTTCTCCGGGGGATCATATTGTCGCATCCGATGATCTTTACGGCGGCTCGCACCGGCTATTTTATCACATCTCGGTCAAAAACGGGCTTTCGTTTGACTTGGTCAACACCTCGTTTGTCGCTGAAATTGCGGCGCGCATCAAACCGGAAACCAAAGCGGTTTTCATTGAGACGCCGACAAACCCGATGATGCAGGTAACCGATATTGCCAGAGTTGCAGAACTTTGCAAAGAACGCGGCCTTTTGCTTATTGTGGATAATACCTTTCTGACGCCGTATTTGCAAAAACCCCTTGATTTGGGCGCCGATGTGGTGCTTCACAGCGGCACCAAATATCTTGGGGGACATAATGACACACTGGCGGGCTTTTTAGTTGTGGCCGACCCTGCACTATCCGAACGGCTGCGGTTTATCTACAAGACCACGGGAGCCTGCCTTTCCCCATTCGACAGCTGGCTTTTAATACGCGGCATTAAAACACTGCCCGTGCGGATGGCGCGCCAGCAGGAAAGCGCCCTGAAAATTGCCCAATGGCTCCGTGAGCAAAAAAACATTAAAGCGGTTCACTACGTCGGGCTGCCTACCCACCCGGATTACGAAACATCAAAAAAGCAATCCACCGGTTTTGGCACGATGATTTCCTTTGAAGTTGACAGTGCACAAACCGCACACAGGATGCTCGAGCGCGTCCGCGTCATTCAATATGCCGAAAGCCTTGGCGGGGTAGAGAGCCTGATCACCTACCCCATGCTGCAAACTCACGCCGATGTACCCAGGGAAGAGCGTGAAGCCAAAGGAATAAACGAGCGTCTGTTGAGGCTCTCTGTGGGACTGGAAGCCCTCGAAGACCTCATAGCCGATTTAAGGCAGGCGCTGGAGGAGGCGTTGGCATGAACTATAATTTTGACGAGATTATCAACCGCCGCGGAACGGATTCCATCAAGTACGATTTTGCGTCCCGGAGAGGAATGCCGGCGGACGTTCTTCCCCTCTGGGTGGCGGACATGGATTTTCAGGCACCGCCCGAGGTATTGCACGCGCTGGCCGAAAAAAGCCGCCACGGCATTTTTGGCTATAGCGACGCCGCGGACGACGGCTATTTTAATGTGCTGTCCGGCTGGTACAAAGAGCGCTTTGACTGGCAACTTTCCCCCCAATGGCTTGTAAAAACGCCCGGCGTTGTATTTGCTATCTGCACCGCAATCCGTGCGCTGACCCATTTGGGGGATGCTGTACTGATACAGCCGCCGGTTTACTACCCCTTTAGCGAATCCGTCCTTGAAAACGGGCGTCAGCTGGTATTAAACGAACTGGTTTATGATGGCGGCAAATACACGCTTGACTTAACGGATTTTGAGAATAAAATCATTGAAAACAACGTGAAGCTCTTTATTCTGTGCAGCCCGCACAATCCGGTGGGAAGGGTATGGTCTCGGGAGGAACTGACGGCGATGGGCGATATCTGTGTGCGGCACGGCGTGACGGTTGTCGCGGACGAAATACACGCCGACTTTGTTTTCTCCGGCCGCCACCAGGTTTTTGCCAATCTTTGTGCGGCGTTTTCAGAAGTGACCATCACCTGTACGGCGCCCAGCAAAACGTTCAATCTTGCGGGGCTGCAAATCTCCAACATCTGGATTCCAAACCCCGATATCCGGCGGCGCTTCAGGCAGGAAGTCAATAAAGCCGGATACAGCCAGCCGAATCTCATGGGGCTTGTCGCATGCAACGCAGCTTATGTGCACGGGGCGCCGTGGCTGGATGCCTTAAAACGTTACCTTGCGGCCAACCTTGGAATGGTAAAAGATTTCTTTGCGCACGAACTGCCTCAAATCCGCCTGGTGGAACCCGAGGGCACTTATCTCATCTGGCTCGACTGCCGGGCGCTTGGGCTCTCCGATCAAGCGCTCAACGATTTGATTATCCGGAAGGCCCATCTCTGGTTGGATGCCGGAACGATGTTCGGTGCGGGCGGCGAGGGGTTCCAGCGCATCAATATTGCCTGCCCCAGGGCTGTTCTGCAAAAAGCGCTGATGCAGCTGAAGGCGGCCGTGGACGCCCTGCCCGTTTCCGGCCCGCGTTGAACGTAACGGCTATTTTGCGCCCACTGCCCAGGTTGCCATAAAAGCCACCGGGCGGTGTACATCCACATCCATGCGCGCGCTTGGCATATTCCGTGAAGGCCATGATGTTTTGGCTGGGCATCGTGGCCGCAGCTTGTAAAAAACGCATATCGCGCCCATACTGTCGTAGTCAAAAGCGCGCAGGGCCTTAGCGGGCATTTTTGCCGCCCGCTGTGATAAGCGGATCCAAGCTGCCGCGCGCGCACCTCTATGCAAGCGGTCCGGGCAGCGCCTCAAACGCGCCCTAATCCTTTAACAAGCGCAGGAGCGGGCGCAAAACAATCCGGTGGATTGTTTTGCGAAAGAGCCCTCGCCGGGGATTCTCCCATGTCGCGTTAAGCAGCATCAGCTTTGTGCAAATTAACAACACGCCCAACCTTTTTCGACGGTCTGAAGGCCATGATGTTTCGGTTAAACATCATGGCCTCAGTTTTTTGTGTTGAAGCGGCCTGTGATAGGCCATTTAATAGCGATATTGGTAATGCTTCATTGGAAGTTTTTATCCTTTTTGCTTACTTAAAACAGGACCGGATGCGTAAGCTTAGGACGGTATTGTCAACCCGCCACACCGGTACGTCAAAACGGTCCGGCAGACCGTTTTCCCAATTGACTTTTTAAACCAGCTCTATACGGTATTTTTCCAGCCAGTAGTTGACCTGCAGCAAATAGGCGATCTGCTGCGGCCCCGCCATAAGCTGCCCATACCATGGCTTGCCGTAATCGGAAGAAGCGGACAAAAAAGCTTTGATCTTGCCGCTGTCCACCAGCGTATGGATCGGCGCATTCGGGTTGGAGAGGACATCCAGCAGCCGGTTGCCCAGCAGCTTTTCATAATCGGGGTTATAGGTTTTGGGGTAGGGGCTTTTTCGCCGGTATAATATTTCATCCGGAATAAGGCCCTTGCCCGCTTCGCGCAGCAACCCTTTGACAATCCCGTTCGGACATTTCATCGCCCAGGGAACGTTCCAGATATATTCGACAATGCGGTGATCCGCATAGGGCACTCTGGTTTCCAGTCCGGAAAACATGCTGCAACGGTCCATGCGGTCCAGCAGCGTGATCATAAACCATTTCAGGTTGAGATAAGCGATTTCCCTGCGGCGGGCTTCCTGCGGATTTTCGCCAATAAGGCGCGGCGTTTCAGCAACCGATTTTTCATAGGCGGCCTGCGCATAACCGTCCAAATCCAGCACCGACAACAGCTCGTCGGACAGGAGCTGCTTTCTGGTTTCCATATTTCTCGACCACGGGAATGTCTTGGCAAACATGACCTCCGGATTATGGAACCACGGATATCCGCCAAATATTTCGTCCGCACACTCCCCGGTGAGCGCCACCTTGTTATTGGCGGCGACCTTGCGGCAAAAATAGAGCAGCGAGGATTCGACATCGGCCATGTTGGGCAGGTCGCGCGCTTCGACAGCGTCGTAAAGATGATCGGCCAGGTCGATACTGTCACATTCCAGATAAGTATGCTTGCTGCCGACGCTTTCAACCATGATGTCGACAAACGGCCGGTCCTGCGCCGGCTGGAAGGAATTTGATTTAAAGTTCTTGGCATTATCGACAAAATCAAAGGAATAAGTTTCAATCTGTCTGTTTTTTGCCTTCAGGGCATTGGCACAGATCGCGGTGATCAGGCTTGAATCGACGCCGCCGGACAGAAAGGTGCAAATGGGAATATCGGAAATCATCTGCCGTTCAATCGCATCGACCAAAAGATAGCGGGTCTTTTCCACCGTTTTTTCAAACGAGTCCTCATGCGGTGCGCTGACCAGCCGCCAGTAAGGTGATTCATGCACACCGTCGCGGTTAAACATCAGCACATTCCCCGGCAGTACTTCATAAACATCCTTAAACACGCCCGAGCCGTAGGATTTTGCGGGGCCAAGACCGAACACCTCGCTCAACCCCCGGGCGTCGATGCGCGGCTTAAAGCCCGAATACTGAAAAAGCGCCTTGATTTCAGAGCCAAAAATCAGGGTGCCTTCCAACACCGTATAGAAAAGCGGCTTGACACCCAACCGGTCACGCGCCAGAAGCAGGCTCTGGTCCTGATCGTTCCAGACAGCAAAAGCAAAAATGCCGTTCATCTGTTTGACAAACTCAGCCCCCAGCGCCATGCAGCCGGTTAGCACAACCTCCGTGTCGCAGTGTGTTTCAAAGCTGTAGCCCATGCTGATAAGGCTCTGCCGCAGCTCCGCCGTATTGTAAAGTTCGCCGTTATAAATAATGGTGTAAGTACGCCCAAAACGTTTTTTGGTCATGGGCTGATGCCCGTTGCTCAAATCGATAATGGAAAGCCTGCGCTGTGCCAGCCCAAGCTTCGGCAGCAACAAGTCGCCCTCTTCGTCGGGGCCGCGGTGTTCAAGCGACTGTTTCATGTTATCCAGTACGTTTTGCCACGTGAGGCGCGACTGGGTATAGTCCGCGCGCATGTTGCAAAAACCGGCAATTCCACACATAATAGTTCCTCATTTCTCCGCAACGCGTAATAATCATGATTGATATTGATTCAGGTTAAAAACGACAACAGCTAGACGGCTATTTTTTACCATTCGTCATCATCGTCTTTGGCGGGCGCCAGCCCGCCTGCATCCTCTTCCTCGACTGGCAAAAAAATATCTCGCCAATCTTGTGCGCCGTTTTAAACCTGAATCAGTATAAAAGGGGCCATTTTCCAAAAAGCCCATGCAAACGCCGGCATATTCAAAGCTTTACCCATGCCGCCATTATTGCTGCTTTCTTGTTAAATAGCGCCCTTGCCTTTTTTAAAATTTTTTCTGTACCTTGTACAACATGAAAGACGGCAGGACAGGCCGCCTATTGGGGCGCAAGGATGACGGGCTGAATTTGCCTGCCGTCCAGAGCTTCCTGCAACGCAGCAATCATGTAATTATAATTTGAAATCATGGAATTGGGTTTTCCTTTATAATTGTCCTGCCCGAAAGGGATGAAATAGATATTCTTCTTGTTGATCAGCGTTCCGACATTTTTAAGATTGCCGCCCAACGCATCGTTTGTGGATAAACCGATCACGATGGGCTTGTTGTTTCTCAACAATCCCTTGGCGGCCATAAGTACCGTGGAATCGGTGATGCCGTTGGCCATCTTTGCCAGCGTATTGCCGGTACAAGGCGCAACCGCAATGATGTCAAGCAAATTATTGGGCCCCAGTTTTTCCGCTTCCGTAAGGGTTGTGATTGGGGTATGCCCGGTACATTCTTCAGCCCACCTTAAAAATGCTTTTGCTTCGCCAAAGCGGGTGTCGGTGCTCTGTGCGCATTCTGAGAATATCGTAAACACGTCGGCCTTCGCCGCCGTCAGGCGTTCAATCTGTTCAAACACCCTGTCAAAGGTGCAAAATGATCCGGTGAGGGCAATGCCCACCTTTTTTCCACTAATAGTCATTTAATCGCCTCTTTCATTTAGTAGGGCCGTTATTTCATCAACCAAAATATCCGCGGAAGCCTTTGGCGCCACCTTACCCGGCAGCCCAAGGCAGAGCCGGGCATTCAGCTTTCTTTGTCCGGCAGCGTCATAATCAACGCCCCCGGGGGCGGATGCAATGTCAATGATCACGGTCTCTTTCTTTAAAAGCGCGAGCGCATTACGGTCTAATACCTGAGCCGGAATCGTATTAAAAACAAAATCACAGTCCGGCAGAACACCCCCCACCGCAGACAGATGAACAGCGCCCATGCCGGCCGCCTGCGCATAAGCAAGCGCTTCCCGGGATCTGGCAGCGACAGTAACCCCTGCGCTGAGCCCCCTGAGCTTTCCAGCAAGAACGCTGCCGCAGCGCCCATAACCCAGCACGAGGCAATTGCTTGCATGCAAATTGACCGCGCTGGCCTGTATCGCCTCCATAACGGCGCCCTCCGCCGTTGCAACGGCGTTGAGTATGGCAATTTTTTCGTTTTTCATCAGGTCGTAACAGGCGATCTCATGCCGTTCACAAAATTGTACCAGTGCGGGCGGCAGGACCCCGCCTATAAGCAAATGCTGTTTTTTCAGCCGCTTTTCAAAGGCGGGAACCAATTGGTCGGTCGGCAAAACATTTTTTGTCAAAGGAACAGGCCCTATCAGAACGTTGCATTGGTCAAACATCTCATCGAGCGTGCGCAGTTGGGTGCAGTTTTCTGCCGATACGGCCTCGGAAAGCTGATAAGTGCAGACAGAATATCCCTTTTCAACAAGCGATTGTGTCACATATATTTGTCGTTTATCACCACCAAAGATTGCAATATCAAAACGCCGGGCCATAGACTCACTCCTTTATGCCATCATATGAGATGTTGAAAAATTTGTGATAAATCGCCGCTTTCCGGGCGGTAGTGCTGTCACCGTAGTGGTCTGAAAACAGGCCTGATGCAATATTGTGTAATCCGTCCGGGTGGTGTAGAATAATAATACGACGAAAACGGGATAAACGCCGAACCCATAAGAAAATAATAAGGGGCATGATATGGAGCTGCTGGATATCGTAGACGAAAACGGAATACCCACAGGCGAGGCCATAGCGCGAAAAGATGCGCATCAATACGGGGTACGGCACCGGACCGCCCATGTATGGCTTTTTCGAATCCGCAATGGGAAGCGACAGGTGCTGCTTCAAAAAAGAAGCCTCAATAAGGATTCCTTTCCCGGTTGCTATGACATATCCAGCGCGGGGCATATCCCCGCCGGATGCAGCTTTATCGAATCTGCTTTGCGGGAGCTCAAAGAGGAACTGGGAATTCGAGCCGCCGCAGAAGAGTTGATCTATTGCGGGCAACGCCGATTTGAGTATCGGCAGTTATTCCGCGGGCAGGAATTTTGGGATAATCAGGTCAGCAACATCTATGTGTTGTGGCGGGATACCGAGCCGACGGATTTAACACTTCAAAAGTCGGAAGTCGATGCTGTATTATGGATGGATTTGGACCAATGTATGGATATGGTTCAGAATCTCAAGTCCCCCAACTGCATTTGGATGGAGGAACTGGAGATGATTTTCTCGGCCACTGCCGGGAATCAACCTACGTTCGTTCTTTCGAATTGACATAAAATTAGAGGAGGCAAAAGTATGTTTGTAGTAAGTTCAAGCTATGTAAAACCCCTGACGGAGGTAGACGAACACATCACGGCACACCAGGCATTTCTGGACAAATACTATCAGGCCGGAAAATTTATTTGCTCAGGCAGAAAAAGCCCGCGTACGGGTGGACTTATTCTGGCCAACGCAAAAGATCGGGATGAAATTCAGCAAATTATGGCGGAAGATCCTTTTAGTGTGCACCAAATCGCGGTTTATGAGATCATTGAGTTTTCTCCGACAAAGTTCGCACCGGATTTTAAATCTTTTTTGGAATAGCCTTTAGCTGAGGCGTAGTAACGCCCCGGCTGTCACTTCTTTCACAGCGAGGCCTCCTGCCGTAGGGTAGCCCTATGGCAGGAGGCCTCGCTTATCTAAAAAAATCCTCTGCTGCGCTCGACCTTTTAAGCGGTCTGTTTTGCCGTTTTGTCGCCTGCGTGCAAAAATTGCGGCGCACTTTGTGCGCCGTAACCGAAAGTGAGGGTGCACCGCCAGGCCGATTACGCTGCTAAACGGCTTCGACGGTCGCTGTGGGCGGCATGAATGCCGCAGCCGTTCCCGCTGTTTTTCCATACTTTCCCCCGCTACTTCTCCTTACAAAAACCGCTTTACGGCAGTTATTCCGGCAGGCTGGTGCCCGCCATCCTTTGACGGACACCAGCCTGCATTCTTTTCTGAAATTGCAAAAATTCCAGTTTAGTATCAGTTCGCTTCCATAACTACCAGCGGGTGCCGGCCAGAGGCACTGCCCCCGCCTTCTCCTTCCCGCTTTTAGCTTTACCCTGTATTTCGGGGACGGGGTTCACCTCGTTCTTAGGGAAATGCTGCTTGTGGTTGCTTTCCGTCCCGTGCGGCTCCTTGGGGTCCGGTCTCCTCATTCCTGCTTTAGCCATTCAAAATCGCTCCTCTCGTTGCATTTTTTCAAAAAAATCATGATATCCTGAGCTTCTGCGCGCCGGTCCGCGCTGCCGCGCCCCAATCGGTCGCAATAACTGAGCAGCGCCACTTCGGCCACGCTGGTGTTCGCCTTCATGCCTTCAATGTCCTGAAAGGGCAAGCCCTTGACCACATACAAAGGTTGCATGTGATAACGCACCAACCCCACAACGGTTTCTAAAAAATCGATTTCATGCGCAACCTGCGCCAACAGCGCGCGTGCCAGCGCTGCCCCCACCTTATCGTGATCATAGGCCGTTATGCGTCCCCGTCGCTTTCTGGTGGTATCCGGCTTGCCGATGTCGTGCAGCAACGCTGCCCACATAAACGCACGCGGGCAAGTGCTGTATTCCCTGCGTGCCGCGGCACGATCCAGCACGAGCATCGTATGATTCCAGACATTCCCCTCGGGGTGATGAACAGGAGACTGCGGTGTTGCCATTTGCCGTGCAAGCACCGAAAAAGGCGTCGTTTCAAACCCCGCCTGCCGGACAATCGTATCAATCCGGGCCGCGGGTGCGCGCTCTGTGGTCAAAATTCGATTTAGCAGTTCAAATATTTCCGCTGTGTTGATAACGCATCATCCCCCGTTTAGTTATCTGCAATTTATCCGTGTTTATCATGCCGTGTGGCCCATTTGCGGTGTTATATTCATACAGAAAAAAAGCGCAAACCTGACAATTTGTTTCTGCATCCCCGGTCACATTTCAGCTTAAATTCATATAAAGTGAAATTCAATATTGTTTTTTCTAGAAAACATTGCTAATTTTCAATAAAAATGTTAAGCTATGTCTGCCATAAAAAATAGGTTCAAGATATTTTTGGTCGCATTTTTATAAAATTTGTCCACCTTAATATGGACCTATTTCATAGTTTTATGAAGTAGGTTTCTTCTTCCCCCGGGGGTATTTTTAAAAGTCCTCTCTCAACGAAATCCCCCGTTATTTTTGACTTTTAGAAAACGCCCTAAATCAAACAAAGGAGTAGTTCTGATGGCAAAATCAAAAAAACGGCAGCAGAAAATTCGCACGAAATTGGTCAATTTCTTTAGCGCCCTGATCCTGATTACGGTCTTTTTGGAAAGCGCGATGTCCTTTTATGAGCTGACCAAGGTCCATAATTCCGCAATTGCCGCAGAGCAGCAAAAGTTTGACAGTATTATACAAACCAGCATACAAAACCTGGTCAGCGTGCTAACCGTCAACCATCAGCGGTTCCTCGAGGGTGAAATAACCCAGGCACAGGAAATGGCCGAGGCAAAAAAAATCGTGCGCGATACCCGTTATGGGGCAGATGGAAGCGGCTATTTTTGGGCCGACCTGGCAGACGGAACCTGCGTTGTTCATATGAACCCGGATTACGAGGGACAGCAGCGTTATGATAACCAGGACCTGGCCGGCAATTATTATATTCGCAACCTGATCAATGCCGGGAACCAGCCGGGCGGCGATTTTACCGATTTTTATTTTACCAAACCCGGTCAGGAAGGCTCTTTCAGAAAACGTGGGTATACCTATCAGTTTGAGCCCTACGGCTGGTACATCAGCACCGGCAATTACTATGATGACATTGAAAAGACTATTGGGGCATACCGGACAGCCAAACAGCTTTCGGTGGCCCGCATCATCGCCAGCGGCATTGTTATGTGCATCTTGGGTGCTGTCAGCGTCATTTTTGCCGCCAATAAAATGACCAAGCACCTCAAAGTCATCACACAGCGCCTTGTGCTGCTCAGCGAGGGGGATCTCCACACGCCCGTGCCCGCTGTAACCTCGGGCGATGAGTTTGAGACGCTGTCGCTGGTCACCAAACAGACGGTCGATAATTTAAGCCATATCATCCACGACATCGACGGCACCATGAAGGATTTTTCCAACGGCCATTTTATACTCAAAACCAACGCCAGTTATGCGGGCGATCTGGCGGGTATCAGCAGCTCGGTCAACAAGTTTTCGGTCAGCATTTCTCAAACGCTTTCACAGATTAACGCGGCGTCCGACGAGGTGGCCCGCGGCTCCGTTCAGGTTGCAGATGGTTCTCAGGCACTTGCGCAGGGTGCAAGCGAGCAGGCTGCGTCCATCCATGAGCTCTCGGAATTTGTGAACGACATTACGGTTAATCTTCAGCAAACCGCCAAGGATGCCGAACAGGCCAAGCAAATTGCGGCCGGCTCCAGCGCCGCTTCGGCTCAGGGGCAGCATCAAATGCAAAAGATGGTTGAGGCGATGGATAAAATTGGACACACTTCAAACGAGATCGGCAAAATTATTAAAAACATCGACGACATTGCCTTCCAGACCAATATCCTGGCTTTAAACGCGGCGGTTGAAGCCGCCCGCGCCGGGGAGGCCGGTAAGGGCTTTGCAGTCGTGGCCGAAGAGGTGCGCAGCCTCGCCGGCAAATCGGCGGAGAGCGCCCAGAGCACCTCGGCCCTGATCGCCAATTCGATGGAGGCCATCCAAAACGGCTCCAAAATAGTGGCTGAAACTGCAAAGGCCCTGAATAATATCATCGAAGGCTCTGAGAAATCTGCCGAAGTCATCCAGCATATTGCGGATGCTTCCATCAAACAGGAAGTTTCCATTCAGCAAGTCAGCACCAGCCTCTCCCAGGTTTCGGATGTTATTCAGCTTAACAGCGCAACCGCTGAGGAAAGCGCCGCCGTCAGCGAAGAGATGTCCAGCCAGGCACAGATGCTCAAGGAGCTGATCGGGCGGTTCAAATTTGACGACATGGGTTCGGCCGCCGAAGATGTGGAAAACTTATCAGCGTTTTAAAGTTGAAAAGCCTGCTTTCCAAAGCCAAATTTTAAAAACGCCGGCAATCTGCCGGCGTTTTGTCGCCTGTGGCGAACAATCCGGCACACCTTGTACGCCTCAATGCAAAGTGACGCTTGCCGCCCGGCCGTTGACACGGCTAAACGGCTTCGCTGAACTGCAGGCAGCATGAATGCCCGCAGCGACCCCCGCCGTTCTTTCACACGATTCCTCCATCGCTTCTCCTTGCAAAAACCACTTCATTGACCGCTTGTACGGCGAATATCGAACGCATGGCTATGCAACCTATATGCGTAAGCAAAATCGGCCGCCATGAGCGCCGAAATTTAGTATCATCATCAATGATGGAGGTTTTATATGCAAAAACATCACATTCTCACAACCAGCTTTTCGAGTGTATATCCGCTCTATATTGCCAAGGCCCAACGCAAAAACCGCACCAAAAATGAGGTGGATGAAATTATATGCTGGCTGACGGGATACAGCAGGGATGAATTGGCGCTGCAGCTGGAAAGCGGCACCGATTTTGAAGCTTTTTTCTCAAAAGCACCGGCATTAAATCCATCAAGGCTTTTAATTAAAGGTGTTGTCTGTGGTGTGCGGGTTGAAGATATTGACGACCCGGTCATGCGGGAAATCCGTTATTTAGACAAGCTGATAGACGAATTATCAAAGGGCAAAGCCATGGATAAAATTTTGCGCGGATGAATGGGCATCGGTATTCTGTTCAGGCTGTCAATAAAGTAACAGGGGCCTAGCAATTGCATAGAACAAATGCCACTTGCTGCGACAGGGGAGAACCCCCGGCGAGGTTTCTCCCCTGCAAAAACAGTCCACCAGACTGTTTTTGCGCCTCTCCGGCGCTTCTTACAGAATCAGGGCGCTTTGGGACGCTGCCCGGGCCGCTCGCATAGCGGTGCGCGCGCGGCAGTTTGGCTCCGCTTATCACAGCGGGCGGCATAAATGCCCACTGCTCCACCAAGACCCTGCGCACTTTTGATTACGACAGTATGGGACGCGTTATGCGTTTTTTACGCATAACAAGCACAGCATAGCCGGGCTTATTTTGAATTAAGCGCCTAAGCGGTTTAATTGAAAATGCAAACCAAAAAGCGCGGCCAAAACCTTTAGTTGTCACTTTTTTGAAAAAGCCTGGTATTCTGTTTTGTATGCGTGGTACAGCAAATTTATTTTGTTGTAAAAATGTGTTTTAAAACAGCCCCTGCTCATGCTAACCCTTTTCAGCCTGTGCCCTGCCGGAGAAAATATCTGCCAGCCATTGAATCGCCAGCGGCATCCAGGTGGCGACATGCGGGTCAGCCAGCCTGTTTTCCGTCGGCCGTGCAACTGGCGGTGTGGCAAGTGACATTCCGTGGGTACCAAACGGGTAAAGATGCAGTTCCGCCGCCACACCAAATTTCAGAAGCTGCTCAAAAAACAGGAGACTATTCTGTACCGGCACACTTGCATCGGGAACAGCATGCCACAAAAATGTGGGGGTGCTTCTTTTGTCGACCAGTTTTTCCAGCGAAAAATCCGGCCATCTGCCCCTGTCTTCGCCTGCAAGCTGCGCAAAGCTCCCGCTGTGGGCATAAGCCCCGCCCGAAATAACCGGGTAACCCAAAATCAATGCGTCCGGCCTTTGGCAGGCAAGATCAGCATCCGGTGTAAACAGCGCGGCATTGTGCCATTGCACACCTAAGCTGGCGGCAAGGTGCCCCCCGGCGGAAAAGCCGCACACCGCAACCTTTTGTATGCCGGGCATTCCCGCGCCGCCGCGCACCAGTGAAACCGCCCAGGCCAACTGCCGCAGCGGGCGCCATCCGAGCGGCGGCGCTTTCACATTGTAGTGCAGCACAAAAGCATGGTAACCCGCCTGATTAAAAGCGCGTGCAATAAATGTATCCTCCCATTTTGACAGGAAGGCGTACCCGCCGCCGGGGCAGATCACCACCGCACCTGTCGCGTTATCCATCGGATAACAATCCAGCGAAGCATTGTCAAATGGGCAATATAGAGTTTGCATGGATATCTCTCCTCTTCAGATTGGCATTTATGACGCAAAGTTTGATGTGACACACGGCGCATGATGCTTTGTTCGGGCTAAATCGGCTAATCATCGGCCTGATTGCGATAGCCACCCCATACCAAGTCCACATCACCGTTCCCATCGGGGTGGTGATCCATACCTTGTAATGTATCGCCTGCAAAATACAATGACTCATCAGGCACCGCGCTATGATTGCCCTTCGTGTCAGGGTCATCCCTCTTAAACGGCACATCACCACCTCTTTATGCGCGGCCACCCGCATCTCGCGGTTTATCTGTTTATACTTTGGGTTTGTGTATGCCGATTCTGCCACTGTCAGCAGCTGAAATAGAACATTGGCGTACACCCATTAAAGCATTGCCATTTCCAAGAACGTTATTACCTCTATTTTACAGCATATCACCTGTGAAATACAGATGGTAATCATCGTTTTGTCTGCCATCTTTGCCGGCTTTGCCGAGTCTGCCCGTATGGCAATTAAGCATCACCGCCTCAATGCAAATGATCACCCGCATTTTATATCCTATCACCTGTCAAAAACATGAGGCCATCGAGGGTTACGGCTTCAGCTTTCACCGGCTATATCCGATGGTCAGCATACATTCAGACAGCACCATTGCCTGAAGAGAAGTCATTTACATCTTGCACCAGGTCATCTGTGGAACGCTACAGGTCGTTGTGTGTCTTGGATATGCAATAATCCGAACGGATAGGCGAGTTATTCTGCTTCGAAGCAGGATCATAGCCTTTATAAAAGCGGTCATCGGTACTTGGCGACAGATCTCCGCGCATTTAACCCGCCTGGTCATCGTTTATATACGGAATAACGCATGCCGCTAAGTGTCTTACCACCCTTTTGTTTCGACAACAAAAGGCCATGCGGTTCATTACCCGCATGGCCTTTTTAAAGATGACATTTTACGGCTGCTTGCCGATATAGGCTAAAATTCCGCCATCCACATACAGGATGTGCCCGTTGACAAAGTTGGAAGCGTCCGAGGCCAGGAACACAGCCGGGCCGGCCAAATCTTCGGGGATACCCCAACGTGCTGCCGGCGTCTTGGAAATAATGAATTGGTCAAAGGGGTGACGGCTGCCATCCGGCTGAATTTCGCGCAGCGGCGCGGTCTGTTCGGTGGCGATATAGCCCGGGCCGATGCCATTGCACTGAATGTTATATCCGCCGTACTCTGAGCAAATGTTGCGGGTGAGCATTTTAAGCCCGCCCTTGGCGGCTGCATAGGCCGATACCGTCTCGCGGCCCAGCTCGCTCATCATCGAACAGATGTTGATAATTTTGCCGTGCCCCTTTTTAATCATGCCGGGGAGAACGGCCTTGGCCACCAAAAACGGTGCGATCAGGTCGACATCCACCACCCGGCGGAAATCTTCAGCCGACATTTCGGCCATCGGGGTGCGCTGAATGATACCGGCATTGTTAACCAGAATATCCACACCGCCCGCATCGGCTTCAATCTGTGCAATCATCGCCTGAACAGCCGCCTCATCCGTCACATCACAAAGATAGCCCAACGCCTCCAGGCCCTGCGCACGGTAAGCGGCACGGGCTTTTTCAAGGCGCTCGGGGCTGTGGCCGTTAAAGGCAATTTTAGCCCCGGCATGGCCCAGTGCACAGGCCATGCCAAACCCAATGCCATGGGTACCGCCGGTTACCAGCGCCACTTTGCCGTGGAGCGAAAATTGATTCAAAATATCCATTTTGATGCCCCCTTTTAGCGCAACTGGGCGGTGGAGATGGCGTCCATGTCGTCAAACGCCTGATTTTCGCCCCCCATGGCCCAGACAAAGGTATAGTTGCTGGTGCCGGCCCCCGCGTGGATGCTCCACGAGGGGCTGATGACAGCCTGTTCGTTTTGCATGACAATATGGCGGGTCTCCTGCCCCTCGCCCATCATGTGGAACACGACCTGATCCTGCGGCACCTCAAAATACATGTAAACCTCCATGCGGCGCTCATGGGTGTGGGCGGGCATGGTGTTCCACACACTGCCGGGCTCCAGCGCGGTCATGCCCATCGAAAGCTGGCAGGTGGGCAGCACGTCCGGGTGAATAAACTGGTTGATAACGCGCTTGTTAGCGGTTTCCACCGTGCCCAGCGGCTTTTTGGCGGCATCGGCAAGCTTGATAAGCCGCGTTTCGTAGCTGCAATGCGCCGGGGCGGAAACCATATAGAACTTCGCGGGCGTCCCGGCGCTGTCGCTGGAGAACAAAACCTCTTTAGCGCCACGGGTGATATACAGGCAATCTTTATAACCCATCTCATACACCTTGCCGTCCACTTTCACTTTGCCTGCGCCGCCGATATTGAACATACCGATTTCGCGGCGCTCCAAAAAATAGTGGGTGCCAAAGCAGCCCCAGACGTCGATGCCCTTATCAATCGAAACCGTCTCCTGCACCGGCATGCACCCCAGCGTGACCATACGGTCCACATGGCTGTAGACCGCGATTACCTGATCGGCCACATAGAGATTCTCGATTAAAAACTCGCGGCGCAGTTCCTCGGTTGTATAGCGCCTGACATCCCGTTGGTTGGCAGAATATCGAATATCCATTTAAAGTTCTCCTTTCATCATTGGCGCCCGCCACGCGGGCTCCCCAGTTATTCACCCGGCGTTTATCACACAAAGTCTTCCCGCATGGGGGTAAAAATATCAAGCAGCACACCCTTTTTAAGGCAGGTGCAACCGTGTTCAACCCCGTGTTCCTTTAAAAGCGTATCCCCCTTTTTGACCACCTGCGTTTCCCCGTCAATCGTAAAGGCAAATTCACCTTCGACAACATACGTAATTTGTGTATGTGGATGGCTGTGCAGGCTGCCGACAGCCCCCTCTTCAAAGCTGTTTTCAACACACATCAGGCCGTCGGTGTAAGCCAGAACGCGCTTTACCACACCGGGCGCGGGCACTTGCGGCAGCGTCTCTTCATAAGCCACCCAGCGTTGTCCTTTTTCGGGCATGGGCATGTGTTCATCCTCCTGTCATTATTCATATTGCTCACAGCGTCAACGTTTACTCTAATTGTAAGCAAAACGGTCATTCAAGTCAATACATCTGCCTATTATACAACAAAATGAATGCCTGTTTTAATAAAAATCAGCAATATTAAATAAATTATATGTTATTTATTTACAGTAAACGTTTTCTTTTTTAGTTCCATAATTGACATTTTATAAGGGGCAGGGTATCATTTATTTATCTTATTTAAACATCCACCAAAAAGCGACACGAACAAAGGAGAAGCACTCATGTCCCACACCAACCCCACCTTAAAGGATATCGCCCGCACATTGGGCGTCAGCACCACCACAGTGCACAGGGCCCTGCACGGCAAGACTGGGGTCGGCGATAAAACCTGTGCCGAAATACAGCGCATAGCCGCACAGTTGGGTTACCGCACAAACTATATGGCATCGGCACTTAAGCGGCGCGAGATCCGGCTGGCGATCGTTTTGCCAGAGCCAACACGGGACAGCCGGTACTATTACCTGAGCCTCTGGCAGGGGGCCCGCCGTTTTTTCAGCGAGGTAACGGAATTTTCGGTTCAACCGGTGGAGTTCTTTTACCCGCTGGGGCCGGGCAGCAACGGCGTTGCGTTAAAAAACATTTACGAACGGCATATCGAAACACTGGACGGTTTGCTGACTGTTGCGGTGGATCACAGCCAGTCCTCTTATTTTCTAGAAAAACTGGCCGCAAAAGGTATTGCCATCACATTGGTCGGGGCCAACCTTTACCCCAATATCCGGCTGTGCTGCGTCAAGGCGTATGATGAATTGGCCGGCAGTCTGGCCGCCGAGCTGCTTTGCGCCTTTTATCCCGGCAAATTTTCCGGCAAGGTCATCCTGACCGGCAACCCTGTCGGCAGTTTCTCAATGGTCGACCAGTATTTAAACGTGACCGGTTTTATGCAGTATATGGCCAAAAATGCACCCGACGCCCCACTGTTCACCGCTTACAATGCCGACGCGGACATCGCCGGGCAGCAGGTTCAGGCGCTGCTCGCGCAGCACCCCGATACCTATGCGATTTACGCCAGCAGCGCAAGACATACGGTTCAAACCAGCCGTCTGCTGGAAACACTGGGCCTTGCGGGTAAAATCAAGCTGATCGGCAACGACCGCTTTGCCGAAAGCGTGGTATTCCTCGCCCGGGGTGCCCTGACTGCTGTCATCGACAAAAAAATAGCGGAGCAAAGTTATCAGGCCGCCCAGGCTCTTTTTAATTACGTTTTAAAGGGCAGCTACCCCGTAAGCGGAACCATTCAGGTGGAGCCAACCGTCCTTTTAACCGGTAACGTCGCTCATTCCAGTCGCGAATAACGTGCTGTACGCATAAGCTAGCAAGTAACTTCAAAAGGCGCACATGGTCGAAGCCGTGTGCGCCTTTTCAGGTTGTCCATAAAGTGACAGGGCTTAGCACGATTTGCATAAAACAAATGCCGCTTATCGCGGCATGGGAACCCCCGGCGAGGGTTTTCCCCGCAAAATGGACAATTTGCCCGTTTTGTCGCCTTCGGGCAAGCAATCCGGCGCATTAATATGCGCCTCAACGCGAAAGTGGGGGCTCGCCGCCCCCCCTTTCACACTATCCTCCGGTGCTTAAGCTTTACGAAATCCCACTTCTTTGACAGCCTGCGCTTCTTACAGAATCAGGGCACTTTGGGGTGCTGCCCGGACCGCTCACATAGAGGTGCGCTCACGGCAGCTTGGCTCCGCTTATCACAGCGGGCGGCATAAATTGCCCGCTGTGATTCCACCAAGACCCTGTGCGCTTTTGATTACGACAGTATGGAACGCGTTATGCGTTTTTTATGCATAACAAGCACAGCATAGCTGGGCTTATTTTCAATTAAGCGCCTAAGCGGTTTAATTGAAAACGCAGACCAAAAAGCGTGACCAGAACCTTTAGATTGTTCAACTTTTTCTTTGAAATGGATTTTTTGACAAACTGAGGCGCACATGGCCGAAGCCATGAGCGCCTTTTATGACTTTTGTTCGTGCAAAATTCGCGCAAGCACTCACTTAAAATAGTTGGGGAACCGCTCACGGACCGATTTTTCCACCGACCGATATTGATTAAGGTGCTGTTCCATGTGCATACGGGCTGCTACAGGGTCGCGATTGGCAATGGCCGCCACAATATTACTATGTGCCTGAACCACTTTAGATGGCATCACATCGGACAGCGTAATACTGCGCACCCGGTCAAAATGGATGGCAATATTGCGCATCAGCGTAAAAACCTGCGGCTTCTGTGCAATATCAAAAAGCATTTGATGAAACTGGTCGTCCAGCTCCAGCAGCATGCCGTCCGAATCGCTGCCATTGACGTAAAACGCCTGAAGCCGGACATTCTCACGCAGCTTGTTCAGGTCTTCCTGAGTCGCCTTGACGCAATCGAGTTCTACCACGGCGCATTCCAGCACCCGCCGCATAAACTGAGACTCTTCGACGAGATTATAGTCAATCAGCGCCACAACGCTGCCTTTTTGGGGGTATATTTCCACAATTTTGACTTTCGAGAGTTCAATCAGCGCCTCCCGTACCGGCGTTCGCGAAAGTCCCAACTCCGTCGCCAGTTCGTTTTCGCTGACCATACATCCAGGCTCAAGTTGCAAACGAATAATGTTGTCTTTGAGCGTGCGCAACGCATAGTCCCGTCCGGTCTCACGTGGAAGACGCTTTGTTAAGTGCATTGTTTCTCCGCCTCCCATAGTTCCTCTTGCAAGTTTACAAGATTCGCGGCTTTGCGTCAAGGTCTAGTATACTAGTTTAAATATTTTTTTAATGTTTTTCGCACAGCGCCCGGTCCTTCCAGCAGTTGCGTCAACATGGTTTCGACCTTGCCGTCCAGACCCAGCGCCACCAGATCGGCGCCGAAAATGACTGTGTTGGAAAGAATGGCTTCAAGCTTAGGCCTAAGACCATCCGAATTACCCAATGTGATTCCCTCCAGCTGTGCCTGAAGCTGGGCGAGCATCGGGTCGCTACTGCATGCCATCGGTGCACCCTTATCGTCCACAGCCAGCAGATAACGCAGCCAGCCGGCGATGGCCAACGGGATAAACGTCAGATTTCTAACCTCCAAATCGGGGCGCTGCGCGTAAGATTTGATGGTCTCGCCAAAGCGGATTGAAACCTTTTGGCTTGTATCAGTCGCGATACGCTGGGGTGTGTCGGGAATAAAGGGGTTGGGCAGGCGCTGCTCCACCACCTCGCGGATAAACGCTTCGGGCGACAGAATGCCGGGGTCGACCACCACGGGCATCCCCTCATCAAAGCCGATGCGTTCCACAAGCGCCTTGAGCTCCGGGTCCTTCATTTCGGCAGCGATGCTGTCGTAACCCAGCAGGCAGCCATAAACGGCCAGCGCGGTGTGCAGTGGGTTTAAGCAGGTCGTCACCTTCATGCGCTCGGTATCGTTGACGGTCTGGCGGTCGGCCATATAAACACCGGCTTTTTCCAGCGGCGGGCGCCCGTTGGGAAAGTTATCCTCAACCACAAGGTACTGCGGCACCTCGGCATTGACAAACGGGGCGATAAAGGTGTTTTTAGCGGTGACAATCGGCGCCATATTTTCAATGCCGGCCTTGGCGAGCGCCTCTTCCACCACGCTGGCGGGGCGGGGCGTAATCTTGTCGATCATGGACCAGGGGAAGGAAACCTTCCCCTCATCCCGAATCCAGGTCAGGAAGTTTTCGTCAGCAAAGCCGTTTTCATGCCATTTTTGTGCGACCGTTAACACGCTGTTGCGCAGCTTTTCGCCATTATGCGAACAGTTATCCATGCTGACAACAGCAATTGGCGTGGCCCCCGCCCGATAGCGCTCCAGCAGCAGCGCTGTCACCATGCTCATGGCATGGGTGCAGTTTTCAGGCCCGTTCTCAAAGTCCGCTGCAACATAGGGGAAAAACGCGCCCTGCATATTGCTTAAAGCATAGCCCTTTTCGGTGATGGTAAAGCTGACCATCTGTAACGAAGGCGACCGGAACGCGCGCTTGAGCTGTGCCATATCCTCGCGATAGGCGTTGCCAGCCCGCAAGCCTTTGGCAATGGACGCGACGACGCTCTTTTCCATGCTGCCGTCCGGCTTTAAGCTGACCATCAGCGTCATGGCGTCAAACGGCTCGTAAATTTTATCAATAATGTCGTAATCAAAGGTGTCGGCGGCGATGATGCCCGTTTGGCTCAGTCCCTGTTCCAGCAACGACTGCGCCAGCCTTGCGATAAAACCGCGAAAAATATTGCCCGCGCCAAAATGTACCCAAACCGGCTCTTTATCCGTGGCTACGGCCATTTTTCGCCAGTCAAACCCCGGAAGCGCCACACCGGCCGCTTCCCATGGACCGCGGTCCTGTATCCCCTCATAGCTGAGTTTCATATTGAAGTCTCCTCACTTTTTTGACATCTTGTCAATGGCCTCCCACAGGCCGTTGAGATAGGCGATGCCCAAAGCACGGTCATACAGGCCATAGCCGGGGCGTCCGGTTTCATCCCAGATCATCCGGCCGTGGTCGGGACGCACATAGGTATCGGGGCAGGTGTCGTAAATCGCCTTCATGATGGCGAACATATCCAGGTCGCCGTCCGAGGACAGATGGCTGGCCTCGCGGAAGTGATGGTGCCCCAGATATTTGACATTGCGCACATGCATGCAGCCGATGCGCCCCATTTCGCCAAAGTGGCGGATGACGGCGGGAATGTCGTTCTCGGGGTTGGAGCCCAAAGACCCGGTGCACAGGCAGACGGTGTTGCAGGGTGAATCGTGCAGCGCAACAATCTTGTCGAAATCCGACCGGCTATGCGCGATGCGGGGCAGGCCAAAGATAGGCCAGGCCGGGTCGTCGGGGTGGCACGCCATCACGACGCCGCATTCTTCGCAGGTGGGGATGATGCCGTCAAGAAAATATTTGTAATTTTCGCGCAGCATGTCTGGCGTCAGGCCCTCGTAGCGCTTGAGCGTCGTTTCCAGCTCAGCCAGGCGCTCAGGCTCCCAGCCGGGCAGCGAAAAGCCGTTGCTGTTGGCGGCAGTGCGCCGCACAATTTCAAGAGGCGTCATGCCGCCCAGCTCGCGCTCGTCAAAATACAGGCTGTTGGAACCGTCCTCCGCAATAGGGTGTGCAAGGTCTGTTCGCAGCCAGTCGAAAACCGGCATGAAATTATAGACAATCACCTTAACGCCGTACTTCGCCAGATTGCGGATGCTGATACAATAATTCTCAATATATTTGTCGCGGGTAGGCAGGCCCATTTTGATGTCTTCGTGGACATTGACACTCTCAATAACCTCGCATTCCAACCCGGCGGCGTGCACTTCGTCCACATAAGCCTTGATCTCTTCTTCAGTCCAGATTTCACCGGCGGCTTTATAATCCAGCACGCCCATCAGTCCGGAGGTACCCGGAATCTGCTTAATCTGACGCAGTGTAATTTTGTCGCTTTTGGAGCCGAACCAGCGGAATGTCATTTTCATAATTGTTTCTCCTCATTGTTTCTCCTCTGAATTATCTAAACAGGTTGGGCAGCAGCATGCTGATGCTCGGAACAAAGGTCACCAGCAGCAGTGTAATAATCATACACACATAGAAGGGCATTGTGGCTTTAACAACGCGCTCCATCGGCACCTTTGAAACGGCCGAGCCGATGAACAGCACCGCGCCAACCGGCGGTGTCAAAAGGCCGATGCCGCAGTTTAACACCATCATGATGCCGAACTGAATGGGGTCGATGCCAATTTTAACGGCCAACGGCAGCAGAATAGGTGTGGCGATCAGGATAATGGGCGCCATATCCATAATACAGCCCAGCGTCAGCAAAATAAGGTTGAGCAGCAGCGCCAAAATGATGGGGTTATCGGTGATGCTGGTGATAGCATTAGCGGCCATCACCGGAACATGCAACGTGGTCAGGCAGTACCCGAACACGCTGGAGGTGGCGATGAGGATCAGCACGATTGAAAGTGTGTCAATGCAATCGCTGAGCACGCGCCAGACGCCTCTCCAGTTAAGCCCCTTGTAGATGAACACACTGACAATCAGGCTGTAAATGACGGCGATGGCCGCCGATTCGGTGGCGGTAAAGACGCCGCCCACCACGCCGAACACAACGATGATCACAGCGGCCAGCGCCCAGAAGGAGGTCGCCATCTGCCGGATCAGATTTATGATGCTGAATTTGGAGCCCTTGGGGTAGTTGCGTTTAACCGAAATGATGTAGGAGCCGATCATCAGGCTGAGTGCAAGCAGCGCGCCGGGCAGATAGCCCGCCAGAAACAGGCTGCCCACCGAGACGCCGCCGGCGGTGGTTGCATAGATGACCATATTGTGGCTTGGCGGAACCAGCAGGCCCTCGCAGGACGAGGTGATGGTGACGGCGGTCGAGAAGTCGTCGTCATAGCCCTGGTCAACCATCATCGGGATCAGGATGGAACCGAGCGAGGCGGTGTCCGCAGCGGCGGAACCGGAAATACCGCCAAAGAAATAGGATGCGACAATATTCACCATCGCCATGCCCCCGCGCATCCAGCCGACGCAGGCGTCCGCCAGTGCGATGAGCTTTTCGGAAATACCGCCCGAACCCATTAAGACGCCCATCGTAATAAAGAACGGAACAGCCATTAGGCTAAAAGAGCTGATGCCCTTCACCATATGCTGGCAAACGGTGCTTAAATTAAGGCCCTGCGACAGCAGGCACAGAATGGACGAAAGCGCAACGGCATAAGCGATAGGAAAACGTAGCAAGATCATGACAAAAAAGCTCAAAAGCAAAACGGCAATCGCCATCGTTTGCACGCTCATATCACTTTGCCTCCTTTACAAAAAAGCTCTTAACATGATTATACAGAGCCTCCAGTTCAAAAATAAGCATGGCAACACCGGCCAGCGGAACAGGAAAATACATCCAGAATCGGGATACCGTCGGCATGGAAACATAGGTGCCCTTAGAGCCGATTCCGTTCGCATAGCGCCAGCCGACGGTGATCATGATAACCGCCAGAATCAAAACGGCTACGTCGGCCAGAATATCCAGGCATTTGACCAGCTTCTTAGGCAGGTAGATATCCAGCGCGGTCATTCGGATGTGCGCGCCGCGGCGGATGGCCAATGCCGCAGAAAGCACCGCCATGTAAGCCATGCAGGTCAGAACAACTTCTTCGCTCCAGGACGGGTCCGGAACAAATGGAACATAGCGGCCGACGACCGACATTGTGGTGATGAGAATGTCTATAATCAGCAGAATTTTGCAGATAAACATCACACCATTATATGCCTTGTCATAAATTGGCTTGATTTTATCAAGCTTATCGAAAATCGCGGGCATATGGTCTCCTCCTCATGTGCGGGTGGAAAGAGAGAGGGCGCAGGGGCTCTGTCCCCTGCGCCCTCTCTTTCAATGGTTTACTTTTAAAGAAAAGTACAGTTCTTATTTCATGTCCAGAATTTTCTGATACAGCTCTGCCTGGTCGGCGGTGCTGCTCTTAATGATATCCTGGCAGGCCGTGGCCCACTCGCTGTTGTCGGGAACATCAATAACGTTGATACCGTCAGCTTTGAGCGAATCAAGCACTTCGTTTTCCTTCGTCTCGGAGAGGTTTGCGTTAAAGTCCTGCGCATAGGCGCCCGCTTCCATCAGAACATCCTGCTGCGCCTTGGTCAGCTTATTCCACGCCTTGTCGCTGATGATGACCTGAATCGCGCCCAGCGTGTGGCCGTCCAAAATCAGGGTGGGGGCAACTTCCTGGAAAGCGTTGGATTTATAGTTGGCAATGGGCTGCTCGGCGCCGTCAACAACGCCGGTCTGCAGCGCAGAATAAAGTTCAGTGAACGAAACGACGGTGGGGCTGGCGCCCAGACCTTCAACCATGCCGTTCATAACAGGGTCGTTGGAAACGCGCAATTTCATGCCGGCGAGATCTTTCATGCCGGTGATGGGCTTAACGGTGAAGAAATGGCGGAAACCCTCTTCGCCGTAGAAGATGCCGCGCACACCCAGGCCCAGCTCCTGCGGTTCATTGAGGAACTCGGGTGCCAGATCGCTATTGGCAAAGTTCCAGAAGTGTTTGCGGTTGACAAAGGTGTAAGGAATGGACAAAAGCTTCGACTTCTGAGCACCGTAGCTGGTGAGTGCGAAAGCGGAAATACGGGACATATCAATGGTATCGCCGCCGCCAAGCATCGAATCAAGTACGTCGTTTTCGGAACCGAGAACGCCGCTTGCCTGAATGTCGATGGTGATGGAACCGCCCGAAAGCTCTTCCACTTTCTCTTTAAACGCCGTGTCGGTCTGGCCGACAATGGTATCAAGCGGGTTAACCTCAGCATAAGTAAGGGTAACCTTAGGGTCGTTGGCGACGCCGCCCGCTGCGGACTCAGGTGCGCTGGACGGGGCAGGTGCCGAAGATGCCGGCGCCGAAGAGGTACCGCCACAAGCCGCCAGGCTGAGTATCATGGTTGCCGCAAGCAGAGCGGAAGTCAGTTTCATTTTCATTCTTTCTTCCTCCTATTCAAGTTTGGAACTGTAATGCAGGTTTCAGTGCTCTTTAAATGTAACACATCGCCTCACATTTCGTCTACTAGTATACTAGTAAAAAAACGGCTGATGTTTTTGTTTAAAACGCCATTTCATCGTGTGATCTCTTGCTTAATTTAATTTTAATTGTACAATAGTAGTGATTATTGAAGTGAATTATTGAACAATTTATTTACGTATCAACAAAGCACTATATTTTATAAAGCCAGCGCATTAAAGGGATTATTCTTCTAAAATTCATTATAATCAGCCATTTAAACGCCAATTTCGCGGAAATTTGATATCAAATATTGAAACCACTATTCAGTGAAGAGAAAGGTTCTATTTATGAAAAAAGCCTCTTTTGACATACCCGTCAAGGTAGACGGGGACATTTTTAAACACTTTGCATGGTTTGATACCTTTCTCCGGCAACGCCGTTGGGTGTCCCCGGCCCTCTTCGCGGGCATTATGATTTTTTTCTCATTCATCGCCTTCTCCCGGGTGGGCAAGTCCCAACAGGCCGCCCTGATTGGTAGTGTGCTGCTGGGCGTGGGCTTACTATTGCCGACCGTCTATTTTTTAAGCTTTCATTTATCGGTTAGAACACAGATTAAAAAACTTGGCCTGACAACCCCCCGGCATGTCTACACATTGGAATTAGACGGCGAAACAGGTGTGATGGCTTCTACCGAAAAGGAAAAAACAGCTTTTTGCTGGCATGAATTGTTTGCTGCTTATCGCACAAATCGCGCCATCTATTTATATGCCACCCCGCGTCGTGCCTACTTGCTGCCCAACGGACAGATTCCGACGGGCCCGGACACCCTTTGGGCCTTTTTAACAACCGTTATGTCGCCCGCGCAGCTGCATGACCGCCGGAACCGGCAGAAATACGCAACCTGAATCTTTATTAATTCTTAGCATCTTCAAGCAAAGTATACAAAATTGGCGGCATAAATTTTGTTGCAACTTGTCTTGAATTCTAGTATACAAGTTATATAATAAAAGCAATTGCATAAAACCCGTAACGGAAACTTTATGGTTTTGAATAGTAGGAGGTAAGTCGTAATGAACGAAATTATCGAGCGCGTGTCAAACATCGGCATTATACCGGTCATCGCCATTGAGGACGCCGCAAAAGCGGTTCCGCTGGCAAAAGCTTTGGTAGCCGGCGGCCTGCCCGCGGCCGAGGTCACTTTCCGCACCGCTGCTGCCGAAGAAGCCATGCGCGCCATTGTCAAAGAGGTTCCCGAAATGCTGGTTGGCGCCGGCACCGTACTGACGCCCGAACAGGCCGACCGTGCACTGGCCGCCGGTGCCAAATTTATTGTAACGCCCGGCTTTAATCCTGAAATGGTCAAATATGTCCTTTCGAAGGGCGGATTAATTATGCCCGGTACCGCGACACCCGGCGAGATGGAACAGGCCATGAGTTTGGGGTTGACGGCGGTTAAATTCTTCCCCGCTGAACAGAACGGCGGTGTGGCCACCCTGAAGGCAGTCGCCGGCCCTTACAGAAACTTAAAGTGGATGCCCACCGGCGGCGTCAACACCAAAAACCTCATGGATTACCTGTCGTTCAACCAGATTTTGGCCTGCGGCGGCACCTGGATGGTCAAAAAAGAGCTGATTGAAGCTGAAAGCTGGGACGAAATTACCCGCATCTCCCGCGAGGCGGTCAAGACGATGCTCGGCTTTACGCTGGGACATGTCGGCATCAACTGCGAAAACGAAGAAGCGGCTCAAAAAACCGCCAAAACGCTGTGTACACTCTTTGGTCTGGAGTATAAGCCGGGCAACAGTTCCATCTTTGCGGGTGCGGCGGTAGAATGCATGAAGCAGCCGTTCCTTGGCGCCTACGGCCATATCGCCATCGCCACAAACTCTGTGCCGCGCGCCATGTACCATCTGGGGCTTCAGGGCATCGCCTTTGATGAATCCACCCTGAAGACGGACGCCAAGGGCACTCCAAAGGCCATTTATCTCAGGGATGAGATCGGCGGCTTCGCTATTCATCTCGTACATAAATAAGGAGGAACCGACATGAGCAAGCGTGTTATTACTTTCGGCGAAATTATGTTGCGTTTAGCCCCCAACGGCTATTATCGCTTCTTTCAGGATGACCAGCTTCAGGCGACCTTTGGCGGCGGCGAGGCCAATGTGGCCGTCTCGCTGGCCAACTACGGCATGGATGCCGCTTTTGTCACCAAGCTGCCCGCCCACGCCATCGGCCAGGGCGCGGTGAACACCCTGCGCGGACTTGGGGTGGATACCGGCAGGATTGTGCGCGGCGGCCACAGGGTCGGCATCTACTTCCTTGAAAAGGGGGCTTCCCAGCGCGGCAGCGTCGCCATTTACGACCGCGCCCACTCCGCCATCCAGGAGGCGCAATCCGCCGACTTTGACTGGGATGCCATCTTTGAGGGCGCCGACTGGTTCCACTTCACCGGCATCACCCCGGCGCTGGGCCCGAACCTCGTTGAGATATGTCTGGAAGCCTGCAAAGCTGCCAGAGCCAAGGGCATCACCGTCTCCTGCGATTTAAACTACCGTGGCAAGCTGTGGACCCGCGCACAGGCGCGTGAGGCCATGACCGAACTGTGCCAGTATGTCGATGTCTGCATCTCCAACGAGGAGGACGCCAAGGACGTGTTCGGCATCGAGGCCGAGGGCAGCGACATCACCGGCGGCAAGCTCAATAAAGAAGGCTATAAATCGGTGGCCAAGCAGCTGGCCGACCGGTTCGGCTTTAAAAAGGTTGCCATTACACTGCGCACCTCCATCTCCGCAAGCGACAACGACTGGGCAGGTATGCTCTACGACGGTGAGGCCTTCTATTTCTCCAAAGAATATCATCTGCGCATTGTCGACCGCGTCGGCGGTGGCGATTCGTTCGGCGGTGGCCTGATTTATGCGATTTTAAACGGCAAGGATGCACAAAGCGTCATCGAATTTGCCGTGGCGGCTTCGGCCCTCAAGCATTCCGTTGAGGGGGACTTCAACCGTGTCACATTGGCCGAGGTTGAAAAGCTGGCGGGCGGCGACGCCTCCGGCCGCGTACAGCGATAACGAAAACCATCTGCGGCGTGGCCTGGTTTTAGGGCATGCCGCAGCCGCATATGGGGGGATGTGTCATAGCACCTTACGATTTTGACCTGATTACGCTGGGGGAGATTATGCTGCGGCTTTCTCCGCCCCGGCACGCCCGCATCGCCGACGGCGACATTTTTGAAAAACGGGCGGGCGGCGCGGAACTGAACGTCGCTTCCGGCGTGGCACAATTAGGGCTGCGCACCGCCATTGTCTCCAAGCTGCCTCAAAACGAGCTTGGCACCTTCATTAAGAACCGGGTTCGGTTCGTCGGGGTCTCGGACGATTACCTCATCTACGACGACCACGCCGGTGCACGCCTTGGAATCTACTATTATGAGATGGGCGCCGCGCCCAGAAAGCCCGCCGTCGTTTATGACCGCCGCAGCGCTTCAGTCAACCGCCTTGCGCTTAACGAACTGCCGGAGAGCCTGTGGCGCTCCTGCCGGATGTTCCACACCAGCGGCATCAGTCTGGCGCTTTCCCCCACCCTGCGTGACACCGTGGTGGAGACCATCCGCCGCTTCCGCGAAAATGGCGCGCTGATTTCCTTTGACGTCAACTATCGCGCCACCCTGTGGTGTGAGGAGGAGGCCCGCGAAACAATCGAAAAGGTGCTGCCGCTGACCGACATTCTGTTTATCTCGGAGGAGACCAGCCGCCGGATGTTCCAGAAAACCGGGGCGCTGGCCGACATTCTGCGCAGTTATTCCGAGGATTACGGCGTCAAGGTGGTGGCCGCCACCCAGCGAATTGTCCGCAGCCCCAAAAAGCACGACTTTACGTCCACGCTTTACGATGCGGCAACCGGCACATTTTACTCCGAAGCACCTTACTGCGGCATCGACGTCATCGACCGCATCGGCTCCGGCGACGCCTACGTGGCCGGCGTTTTGTTTGCACTCCTGAAATTTGGGGATCCGCAAAAGGCCGTCTGGTACGGCAACGCCATGTCCAGCGTCAAAAGCACCGTGCCGGGCGATCTGCCCAGCTCGAGCCTGCGCGAAATTGAGCTTATTATCCGAGACCATCAGCATCAGTCATCCGCTGACGAAATGACCCGCTGATTGCCATCAACGAAAAGGAGGAGCACAGAAGCGACGTTCGCTTTTGCCAAATATGTTATGAAAAATTTTATGGATCAGGATTTCCTGCTGGAAACCGAAACCGCGAAGCATCTCTTTCACGATTATGCCGAAAAAATGCCGCTGGTCGATTACCACTGCCATATTTCACCCAAAGAAATTTATGAGAACCGCCGGTTTGATAACATTGCCCAGGTTTGGCTGGGTGGCCTTCAACCGGACGGCAGCTATTTTGGCGACCACTATAAATGGCGTTTGATGCGCGCTAACGGCGTCAGCGAAGAATTTGTCACCGGCAACGGCGACGGGCTGACCCGTATGACCAAGTTTGCCGAGGCGCTGGAAATGGCAATCGGCAACCCCATGTACCACTGGTGCAATCTGGAACTGAAAAAATTCTTCGGCTATGCGGGTTATCTCTCGCCCGAAACCGCACCCGAAGTTTGGGCCCTGTGCAACGAGAAGCTGCAAAATGACCCGGCGCTCACTGTCCGCGGACTGATTGAGCAATCGAACGTCGCCTTCATCGGCACAACCGACGACCCCATTGATACGCTTGAGTGGCACGCAAAGATTAAAGCGGACCCCACCATTAAGTTTAAGGTCTGCCCTTCCTTCCGGCCGGATAAGGCCATTAACATCACGAAGCCCGGCTTTGCCGATTACATCGCGAAGCTGGCCAAAAGCGTCGGTAAAGACAGCCTCGATTCGGCGCAGGCGGTCTGTGACGCGCTCAATGAACGGCTCGATTTCTTCCATGAGATGGGCTGCCGCGCGAGCGACCACGGACTGGATTATATCATGTACCGCCCCTTTACGATGGAAGAAGCCGACGCCGCCTTTAAAAAGGCGATATCCGGCGGTACACTGACGGTTGAGGAGGCCGAGAAATATCAGACCGCCATTCTCATGAGCCTTGGCAAGGTCTACCATAAGCATGGTATCGCCATGCAGCTGCACTATTCCTGCCTGCGCAACGTCAACGAAAAGGCATATGCCAAAATGGGCCCCGACACCGGCTATGATATGATCGCCCAAACTGCCTGCGGCGGTGCCATTGCGGCGCTGCTCTCGGCACTGGATGCGGCCGGTGCATGCCCCAAGATCATCCTTTATTCGCTCAATCCCTCGGATAACGACCAAATCGCTTCCCTTCTCAACTGTTTCCAGTCCGACGAGCTGCCCGGAAAAATCCAACACGGTTCGGCCTGGTGGTTCAACGATACCAAGAGCGGCATGGAAGTACAGATGAAAGCGCTGGCGAACATGGGGCTGCTCGGCAACTTTGTCGGCATGCTCACCGATTCGCGCTCCTTCCTCTCCTACACCCGCCACGATTACTTCCGCCGCATCCTGTGCAACATGATCGGCAACTGGGTGGAAAACGGCGAATATCCCAACGACGAAAAAGCGCTTAAAAAAATTGTGGAGGGCATTTGCTATAACAATGCCGCCCGCTATTTTGAAATTGGCTGACAGGCTGCATGATCGTATGGCACTCACTCAATAATAATATGCAAGGAGCTGTGGACGCTTTGACACAATTGCGGCCGGAGTCGCAGCGCGAAAATCAACTTATCCGCAATGTTTTATTCACCTTTTTCGTCAGCGGTGCCGCTTCCCAGCCTCTGGGGTCCTTCATCCCCTTTCTACGCGAAACCTATGGGCTCAGTTACGACTTTTCCGGCATTCTGCTCTCGTGCCAGTCCATCGGCAACCTGTGCTCGGTGCTGCTGGCGGGGCTTTTGCCCGTCTATCTCGGGCGTCGGCGCAGCATTTTAAGCACCGCAGTCTGGATGGCGGTGGGCTATCTGATTTTTGCCAGCGGCCTGGGGTACCCGCTGCTTTTGGCGATGGCGTTTTTGATGACCGGCATCGCCCGGGGCGGCAACTCCAATTTTTCAAGCGTCATGGTCAGCACGCTGCCCGGGCCTAAGGCCACACGCGGTTACAACCTGCTACATGGCTTTTTCGCCGTCGGCGCACTGCTTTCCCCCTTACTGCTGGTCGTTTTAAACAGGCGCTGGCCCCGTTATGGCTGGCGGCTGACGGCGGGGGTTCTGTTTCTGCTGGTTCTCAGTCAGCTGGCCGTTTACTATCGCATGCCGCTGCCGCCGGAATCCGGCGCAAAAAGTATCCGCTCGGTGGACCGCAGCTTTTTAAAGGTCCGGCAGTTCTGGATGGCGTCCTCCATCCTGTTTTTCTACATCTCGTGTGAGTATGCGATTGTGGGCTGGCTGGTCACCTATTTTCAGGATATCGGCGCGTTGAGCGCCAGCCATTCCCAGATGATGAACAGCCTTTTGTGGCTGGTTATTTTCGCCGGCCGCATGACGGGCGCCGCTGTTTCAGGCAAAATTTCGCGCAGCAAGGTGTTGTTGGCCGACGGAGCGGGGTTCTTTCTGTTTTTCCTGTTGGTATTCTTCAGCCGCAGCCCGCTGCCCATCACAATTGGCATCATCGGCGTGGGGCTCTTTATGGCGACGATCTACCCCACTGCGTTCGCTTTTGGCAGCGACTATATTAAGGGCAACGACCTGGGCTGCTGCGCCATGATCTTCACCGGCAGCGTCGGCGGCATCATAACCCCCGCGCTTGTGGGTTTTGTGGCGGAACAGTCCGGCATCCGCGCCGGTATGAGCGTTGTGGTTGGCCTGACCTTCCTGCTGGTGCTTTCGATTATCTTCAGTGTTTTGAGTATAAAAAAAGCAAATCCGTAATTTCTGAAAGGGGAAAAAGCATGGATAAGCTAAATTATAAAACATTAAAAGCGCAGGGCTATGAGGGCTATCTGCTGGAATCGGCGCCTGAACGGGTGCTCCAGTTTGGTGAAGGCAACTTTCTCAGAGCCTTCGTGGACTACTTTTTCGATATTTTAAATGAGAAAACCGGCTTTAACGGCAAGGTGGTGCTCACCCAGCCCATCGCCCCCGGTCTGGCCGAGATGATCAACAACCAGCAGGGCCTGTACACCCTGTTTCTGCGCGGGCAGGAAAATGGCGAAAAGGTCAACCGCAAGCGGGTGGTCTCCTGTGTGTCACGCTGCATCAACCCCTATCGGGACTACACCGCACTCTTAGACTGCGCCAAAAACCCCGACCTGCGGTTTCTGGCTTCCAACACCACCGAGGCGGGCATTGTATTTGACCCCGCCTGCAAATTTGAAGATGCGCCGCCAAGCAGCTTCCCCGCCAAGCTGACACGCTTTTTGTATGAGCGCTATCAGCTGGGGCTGCCCGGCTTTGTCATTCTGTCCTGCGAGTTGATCGACCACAACGGCGACGAACTGAAGAAGTGCGTCGAGCAGTACGTCGACCTTTGGGGGTTGGCTGAAGGCTTTGCCAAGTGGGTGCAGGATGAGAATATCTTCTGTTCCACGCTGGTCGACCGCATCGTCACCGGTTACCCGCGCGCCGAGGCGCAGGATATCTGCAAGGCGCTCGGCTATGAAGATAACCTCATCGACACCGGGGAGGTGTTCGGCTTCTGGGTCATCGAAGGCCCGCAGGCGCTCAAAGAGGAGTTGCCGTTTGAGAAGGCCGGCCTGCCGGTGATTATCGTCGACGACCACACCCCCTATAAGCAGCGCAAGGTGCGAATCCTGAACGGCGCGCACACATCGATGGTGCTCGGCGCTTATCTCGCCGGTCAGGATATTGTCCGCGACTGCATGAAGGACGATGTCATCCGCGGTTTCATGAACAAGACCATCTATGACGAGATTATTCCGACGCTGGACCTGCCCAAGGCAGACCTCACCGATTTTGCGGCCGCCGTTTCAGAGCGGTTTGCAAATCCCTATATCGACCACGCGCTGCTGGCAATTTCGCTCAATTCCACCGCCAAGTGGAAAGCCCGTGTCATGCCCAGCCTGCTTGAATATAAAAAACGCACCGGGAACTTACCCGCCTGCATCACCTTCTCATTTGCCGCTTACATCGCATTTTATCACGCCGGGCGTGAAAAGGGCGCAGGCTGCCTGATCGGCAAGCGCGGGGAGAACACCTTTGAGATCAAAGACGACCAGTGGGTGCTGGATTTTTATTATGAGCACCGGGGCGACGATGCGAAAACGCTGGCCCAGGCCGTCATCCACAACGAAAAAATGTGGGGCGACGCGCTTGTCGCGCTGCCTGGGTTTGAAGATGCTGTTGCCGGTGCGCTGTCGCGCATTGAGACTGTCGGCATGTATCAGGCGATGAAAGAATGCCTGTAACCCATCGGGAGGATAACCGTATGAAGCTCATTCAAATTCACCCCTCGGATAATGTGGCGATTGCGCTCTCCCCCCTCGCAGAGGGTGAGACCTTTGCCGTCGGGGGGCGGCAGATCACCGCTGCCGAAAACATTCCGCAGGGCCACAAGATAGCGCTGTCGCCCATCCCCAAAGATGCATTAATCATTAAATATGGCAACCCCATCGGCCGCGCCACAACCGCCGTTGCAACCGGCGACTGGGTGCATACCCATAACGTACACACCACGCTTTCGGAAACCGAAACGTTTGTCTACCACCACAAGCAGTTCCCGATGCCGGAGGTCGAACCGAAAACCTTCATGGGCTTTCGGCGGGCCGACGGCCGGGCGGCTGTTCGCAACGAGCTGTGGATTATCCCCACTGTGGGCTGTGTGAACAGCGTCGCGCAGCATCTGGTGCAAAGTAATCAACATCTGGTATCCGGTACGGTGGAGGGGCTGTATGCCTTTACACATCCGTTCGGATGCAGCCAGATGGGCGACGACCACGCCCAGACCCGCAAGCTTTTGGCTGCTCTGGCCCGCCACCCTAACGCCGCGGGCGTGCTGGTGCTGGGCCTGGGGTGCGAGAATCTGACGCTGGCACAGTTTAAGGAAGAACTGGGCCAATGGGATGATAACCGTATCAAATTCTTACTCTGCCAGGATGTGTCGGATGAAATCGCCGCCGGTTCCGAACTGCTTGCCGAGTTGGCTGGCTATGCCGCCGGCTTTAAGCGTGAACCGCTGCCCGCCAGCGAGCTGGTCATCGGCATGAAATGCGGCGGTTCGGACGGCCTTTCGGGCATCACCGCCAACCCCACCGTCGGCCGTTTTTCCGACCGGATGATAGCGCTGGGTGGCTCCACCATTTTGACCGAAATACCTGAGATGTTCGGTGCGGAATCAATTCTGCTCGACCGCTGTGAAAATCAGGCGGTTTTCGACCGGGCCATTAAAATGATTGCCGACTTTAAACAATACTACGTCAACCACGGCCAGGTGGTGTATGAAAACCCCAGCCCCGGCAACAAGGCCGGCGGCATTACCACGCTGGAGGATAAATCCTGCGGCTGTGTCCAGAAGGGCGGCAGCGCCCAGATTGTTGATGTGCTGGATTACGGCGATATTGTCATCAAAAAGGGCCTGAACCTTTTAAGCGGCCCCGGCAATGACCTGGTCAGCGCTACGGCGCTCACCGCCGCGGGCGCCCATCTTATTCTGTTTACCACAGGGCGCGGCACCCCTTTTGGTGCCCCTGCCCCAACAGTGAAAATAGCAACCAACACGGCCCTTTTTGAAAAGAAAGGCAGCTGGATGGATTTTAACGCCGGCACCGTCGCGCAGGGGGAAATCCTTGATGACGCCGGAGACCGCCTGCTTTCCTTCGTGCTGGAAGTGGCCAGCGGCACACAGACCAGAAGCGAGCGCAGCTGCGCGCGCGAAATTGCCATTTTCAAAGATGGCGTCATGCTCTGATATCTTCTTTCTTTTTCATTATCGCATCCCTCTTTTTCTTCCTGCTGTCGGCCCCTTTCTCCAGAATGCCTGTCGTTTTGGAGAAAGGGGCCGACGCATTTCTCAATGGCGGCGCATATAAGGTATCTATTCATGGAAATTTTTCATTTGTGTTGTTTTTACAACAGATAAAGGAAAATATATTTTATATAATGAGGTTACAAAGGCCGGATCTGGCGCAAAATCAGTGTAAATACAAATAGAGGGAGGTAAGACCATGAAGGCATTTGTAAATGATGCATGTATCGGATGCGAGCTTTGTGCAAGCCTGTGTCCCGAGGTGTTCCACATGACAGATTCCGGTCTGGCAGAAGCCGTCTCACATGAGATTGATGCGGCTCTGCACGAAAACACCATTGAAGCGCGGGACAGCTGCCCCGTCAACGCAATTGAAACAGATTGAAAACAGACAGCGAGGTATTGGACGATGATTAAAAATTTACCACATGAAACGGTATTATCACTGGCGTCACAAGTGGAGACGCTGCCGGGGCAGGTTGTCAGCAAAACCCTGGCGCAGAACAAGGCCGTAAGCGCCACCCTGTTTGCTTTTGCGAAGGGTGAGGAGATCAGCGCGCACGATTCCAATGGGGATGCGATGGTAACAGTGCTGGCGGGAACAGGAAATTTTTGGGTGGATGGCACAGACTACACGCTGCAAACCGGCGAAACGTTGGTTATGCCGGCCAAAAAACCGCATGCTGTATTCGCCCAGGAGGATTTCAAAATGCTGTTGCTGGTTATTTTTCCGCCGCAATAGCCGGTATAAACGCTTTTTCAGCAAAGCATCTCGGCCCGTTTAAGTCCTTTTAAACAGAACGTGCATGGATGTTGGAGGCGCGCAAAAAAAATGTCAGGAAAACAGCTTTAAGTCTGCTTTTCTGACATTTTTTGTTATAATTTCTTCGTTTTCTTTCGCTTGGTCATACAACAAGCCCGGCGTTATCCGATGTATATATCAAATATGAATGATTACGATAATAAAGATTCAAAAGATGCGATAAGATGGCTATCCCTATGGATTATTTTATGTTATTATAATGTTAAAATTGTATTGTGGAAGGGATTTTCATGTCTGAAAGTATTAACTACCAGTCGATATTGATTATTACCGTACTGGCTTTTATCACCCCACTGATTATCAATGCCATCAAAGGCATAAAAATCCCTTATGTTGTTGGAGAAATTATTGTCGGATTAATTGTTGGAAAAAGTTTTTTCAATGTTGTACATGACGATACCTGGGTTGTTTTTTTATCAAACCTGGGCCTCGCCTATTTGATGTACTTAAGCGGGCTGGAAATTGATTTCAGCCAGTTCGATCCCCAGCACAACCTCAAGAAAAATGCCAAAAATCTTGCGGTGTGCGGCGCAATGTTTTTGCTTTCCCTTCTGGTCTCCTACGGAATCGCATACCTGCTCTTCCGTGTGGGTCTGATTAGAAATGTCCTTTTCTTCTCTTTTCTGCTTTCTGCTACTGCGCCGGGGCTGCTCGTGCCGCTTTTTAAAGAAAGAGATCTGCTGGATACCGATTTTGGGCAAATGCTTCTGATATTTACGCTGATAGGCGAATTCCTCTGTCTGATTGCCATCACGTTCATTTCATCCAGCATGAGCGGCGGATTAAGCTATAAAAGTTTTCTGTTTATTGTTGTCATCGCGGCAGCCGCATTGCTTTATATTATTGCCCAACGCGCCATCAACAAATATCAGTTTTCGTTTAATAACTACCGGGGCCTTCACATGGAAGTTCGGGCATCCTTTGCCGTCATACTGATTTTGGTGGCTATTTCACATGCGGTGGGGGCTGAAATTGTTTTTGGCTCCTTTATTGCCGGCGTTATTTTTTCAATCATGTCCGGAAAGGCCAGAGAAGACTTAAAGGACAAAGTGGATATTATCGGCTATGGCTTTTTGGTGCCGATCTTTTTCATTGGTGTTGGCATTAATATCGACATCAAAGAGGTTTTTCAAGAGCCGTTAACACTGTTGATGATACCTGTCATTTTGCTCATTTTCTATATCGTCAAGTTGGTCCCCTCGTTATTGCTGTCCCATTCATTCGGAATGAAAAAAGCGGTGTCATCGTCTTTTCTGCTGTCGGCACAGCTTAGTCTGATGATTGTAGGCTTGCAAATAGCGCTATCGCTGGATGTGATTAACCCCATAAACTATTCCCTCTTTGTGTTTGCAACCGTTGTATCCTGCCTCCTGTTCCCGGTGCTCTTTGATAAAACCTTTAATGAGGCGGATTTAATACGAAAAAAGCGGTCTGCGTCAGACAAAATTTGTATCAGAGAAATCGTTTTGACAAACGAAAATATCATTGGAAAAATGCTTCAGGATATAGCATTCCCTCCGAGCTGCCGTATTTTTATGATTGTAAGAGACGGAGAGGAACTGATTCCAACCGGTGAATCGACTTTGGAAAAAGGCGATATTGTGCTAATGGCCGGCATTAAAGCAAACGAGGAAAAAATGATGAGCCTTATTATGAATGATAACAACGTCTAAGGTCAATCAAATGGATGCACAGTGTAAGCTGTGTTGTAAAATGTGTTATGAGAACTGTCTCTGCCGTACATCGAGTGCGCGCAGCGAGCGAAACCCCGCCCGCAGGCGGCGGCCAAACAGAAAAGACCAGTCCGAAGACTGGTCTTTTCTGTTTGGAGCAGGTAACGGGATTCGAACCCCAAATAGTTAGAAATGTTAATATAGATCATCCTAATTTTCCGCATTTTAATGCGGTATATTCGCTACTGATATTCCAATCAGAATATTGAATTACCCGCCCAACACGGAAAAGTGTGGTCAAAAATGTGGTCAAGATAAAAGCCGGAGATTTTACGCCTCCGGCTTTTATCCGTTACTCTTATATTGTTATGACTTGTTTACACGCACTTATAGCCCATATTCGGATCGGTTTTAGCGTCCAACCCTAACAGAACCTGAGCATAAACTATTTATTATTAGTCGTTTTTGCTTGTGGTATCTGAGAATTTTTGCTATAATATGTCATAAAAAGTAAGTTGAATCAATTGTTAGAAAAATTCAAAACAAGCTTTTTTAAATGCTCGATTTCCTCTTTTTGCGCATTACGATATTCTGAAGCAAGTTGTTTACTGTAATCATTATCATCTTGAAAGCACTGGCGAATTGTATTTTCAATTGTGGCTATCGTTATACAAGATTCTATTATGAGTTTATCTTTCACTATATACACCACCATTTTTATTATAATTATAGAGGAGGAAAAGCATGCTTTATTCAGAAACCGAAAACTTCGAACGGTTACGTAAGAAAATAAAAGAAGACCCCGGAAGTTTTGTGGCTATTATCGGAGCCGGAATATCAAAGCCCGCAGGGCTTCCTGACTGGAAGGGCTTAAAAAATAAGCTTCTGGATTGCTATAAAAATCAATGCGAAGAGTTTAATGACGATCAAGCAAAAATTATAGAAAATCTTGAATCTTCTACTAATTTGTGGTCAGATTTCGGACAACTAAAAAGTATACTACAACCGGCCGAATTTGAGAGAGTTATTATTTCTCAATTGAGCGTAGAAGGAAAGGAAATTCCAGACCCTTATAGGCTTTTGTGGGAGCTAGGAATTAATGGCGTAGTCACATTCAATATAGATAAATTTATTTTAAATGCGTATTCTCAGGTCAAAAAAAGCGCGGTTGACTTTGCAACAGGATTTGAATTTGTTAAGTATAAGCATTTCCCAGTAAGTAATAACAAATTTGTCTTTTTCCCTCATGGTGAAATAAGTAATCCAAGCTCTTGGATATTTACCGAACAAGAAAAGTCCTCTATATATAGAACTTTTGATTTCAAAAATATTTTAAGTAATTTATTAAATTCAAAAAATTTATTAATACTAGGATTCAATACACAAGAACAGACATTTATATCTTTACTAAACGACATAGGAATTAATGGTCGCCTTTCTGGATATGATAACTACTATTTCGCCCCTGGTATTACTATATATGATGCTAAGAGGCTTTCTGATCTTGGAATAACGACAATTAATTACACGCCTTCTAATGAAAATCACCCGGAAATTAAACAGATGCTTACGACTTTGTTAAACTATACCCCGCAAGACATAGAAGAAGCTTCAATATATCAAGGGAAAATATATTCAGAGAATGATATTCCCTCGTTTAATAATTCATTAAACGTAGGTGTAGATAAGTTAAGAGAAATTCTGAACGGCGTGGTTGCAAATATTATTCCGCCTGAAACGATTCCTTCCCAAAGTCAGATAGATCGATTACAGAATTTTTATAATAACTATTCAGCTCAACTTCACATCGCGTGGTATGTTGATCCTAGATCTGATCAAGGAAACCATGTTCATAATTATACTATTGTAAAATCTATTGGTCGAGGAGCATTTGGAAACGTCTATGAAGCTTATGACAAAGATGAAAACAAACTTGCTCTAAAAATTTTGTTACCTGAAGTAAAAGATAAAGCTAGATATCTAAGCTGTTTTAGGCGAGGCATTCGATCAATGAACATCTTAAGAGAACATGGCGTAAATGGTATGGTAAAAATCCGTGATGCCTTTGAGGTGCCTGCTTGTATAGTTATGGACTATATTGAGGGGACTGTGTTACGAGATGCAATAGATAAGAGACTCATCAAATCTCTAGACAAGAAACTTGAGATAATTTATAAGGCAGCATCTATTATAAATAGCGCTCATCAACTAGAAGAGCGAATTCTGCATCGCGATATAAAACCAGAGAACATAATACTTGAAAATTTTTATTACGAAATAGACAATGAACCTTTATCAATTGTAATTTTAGATTTCGATCTTTCGTGGCATAAGGGCGCAACCGAACTGACAGTTGCTTTAGGGGCTATGTCACAAGGGTTTATGGCACCAGAGCAAGTGGAGGAAGATGGAAGATATACTCGTAATACCTCTGTAGATGTATATAGTATTGGAATGTTGTTTTATTACATAATAACATCTAAAAATCCTGCTCCTTATCAACATAACTTTGCTCACTTTAAAGAGGATTTAATCAAAGAAATAGAAACAAACTATAAGCTGAAATGGAAATGTTTTTCAATTTTTATTGCTGACTCTATTGTTAATTCAACCAAACATAAACAAGCAGATAGGCTTCCACTAAATTTGTTAATAGAAAACATTAAAATTGCCAAGGAGATGCTATTATCAGAAACAATTCCAAATTCGCATCCATTACTTCTGAACGAATTAGCTTGTCGGATAGATCGTACAGCAGAAATAAGCATATCTGATTTTGGCAGAACTGTTACTATGCAGTCTCCGCAGTTAGGAAAATCAATTTCCTTGAGCTTAGGTCAATGGTATACTAAGACCATTATTAAGATATTAGTTAGAAAAGTTCGAAAAGAATTTGATGTTAGGGATAACATATCCAAGTATCTTGAAAACGCAAGAGTCAAAGCTGTTTCAGTAATCGACCGTAGTATATTTTATTACAGTAATTCGGAAATTGGCACAGGTGAAATAACTATAGAATTAGCTACTGAACTTCCCGATAATGTTAACTTGAAAAAGATAAGGGAATTGGCTAAGAACATTCAAGAAATACGTGCAAAATTGGACTTGTCTTAAAATTCTGCTTAATTTTCTCCATAGCTTTTTTAATAAATCTTAAGCAAAACCATTAGCTAAGCTGCTGGAATGCACTAGCGCTCATCAATATTTTCCTTATCTGCTTTTTCTGTAGATGACTTGTCAACGATATTGGGTTCAAATACAATTTGGTATTTGCAATTTCATTTTAAGTGTGCTAGGCTACATTGTCACTTATTAAAATCCTCCTTGCTATGAATGCGATTGCCAACCCGCGTTCTATTGGGAGGATTTTTTATCTAAAGATGTCTATCCCTCCAACTCTACTGGTAGTTTATTTGCACTAAGATAAGGTACAATAAATTGCGCAAATTCAAAAAGCAAAAAAAGACAAGGTTTGCAAATCTCTGATAGAATGAAGTTACCACACACCATTCTGAAAGGAGACAGCAAACCATGTCTGAAAAAATTGT
>JAEWLW010000066.1 GCA_023457355.1 Bacillota bacterium
CTTTTGTGGAGCAGCGTGCCAAACGAAAGCCATTATGAAGAAACCAGAAATCATTTACAACATCAACGACCTGACATGCCTGACGTCAGCATCTGACGCCGACGTCATATCGCAGGAACTACTGCGGACAAATCACCCGGACTGCGACAAAACGCGGCAACTGCAAGGAACGACCCTTGAAAAAAGTACGCAGAAACCATTCAATCGAATGACCATGCGTCAGAAACAAGACCTCTATACCCGCCGGATGATCCGCTTCTCTCTGAAAAATCCGGCACAGCCGCTCACTCCGATTCGGATGCGTATGACCATCAACCACGTCCGCATCTCCTATGCCCTCGCTCCGACGTTCAAAATCGAGCCGAAACATTGGGATAGCACGGAGGGCCGTGCGATCGTCGATTCGAAACGGAATGCCGATCTGAAAGGCAATCCCCGCCTGCGTGTCCGGCTCGACAACATTAACACCGAGATCGACAAGATCACCAACGCCGTACTGGCTGTTCTCGCCCGGTTCCAGCAACAGGGCATCCGTGCCTCGGCGGATCAGGTACGCAACGAACTGCAACGCGAACTCGGACAAGAGGCAAGCAAGGCCCGGACATTCCGCGACGTATTCGAATACATCGACTTTTACATCAACGCCTGCCGGGAAGGAACCATCCTCAACGGTACGGGCACACGCCTGACGCCCGGCACGATCCGCAGCTACCTATCGACCAAAAGTGCCCTGCGCCGTTATGCCGAAGCGCGGCACATCCGGCTGACGCTGGAATCGCTGACGTTGGATTTTTACAACGATTTCGTCAAATATCTGAACGAGGCGACCCACAGCCGGGGCCGCTATCGTCCGAATGTAATCGGCAAGTTCGTGAAGAATATCCGCACGTTCCTGCGTTACGCGTTCGACAACAACTATACGCTCAACTCCGATTTCAAGCGCCGCGAATTCAAGGTTTTTCAGGAAACGGTCGAAACCATCTACCTGAATGAAGATGAATTGCAACTGCTTTATGATCTGGAATTGCCGCCCTCGCAGGCCGAGGTGCGCGACGCCTTTCTGGTCGGTTGCTACACCGGACTGCGGTTCAGCGACATCGGACGGCTGCAACCGCACCACATCCGTTTCGACGAAGGAATCATCGTCATCACGACCCAGAAAACGAACCGGACGATCGCCGTACCGATCTGCCCGAAACTGCGCAGCATCTTCGCTCGTTACGACAACTGTCCGCCGCCGACACAAAGCAATCAGGCAACGAACCGGATGCTTAAACAGCTATGCCGTAAGGCGGGTATTACCTCCAAGGTCTATCTGACAGAGGTATTGGGCGGAGAACGGCAGATACGCTGTTACGAGAAATGCGACCTCGTAACGACCCACACGGCACGCCGTTCATTTGCCACAAACGCTTTCAAGAACGATATTCCCGCCGCACTTATCATGTCGGCAACCGGCCACACAACCGAGGCCAATTTCCGCCGCTATATCCGTTGCACCGCCGAGGAAAAGGCGGTCGCACTCAAACAATACAAATTTTTCAACTGAGACAACCCATGACTACCATAGAGACCGGCGACGGACGGCCCGTCGCATTCGAACACGCCGTTGAGATGGCCGAATATCTGTGTGCACTCGACTTCGGCCTCGACCTGATCGCCAAAGAGGAGCGAACCACGCCCAAGTCTGTTGCCGACTTGTTCTGCACCTGCTTCCTGCATTGGGAAACAGACTATCGGCAGCAACAAGGCTTTACCGAAGCAAGCGATCTCTATCCCATCTTCGGCGGCTATCTCTTCGCCGACGTTCCGGCCCTGCAACGCTATCGCCTGCTTGCCGGACAGGAAATCCGGCGGCACGAACTGATTCCGGCGGAAGACGGCGAGGCCTGGACGTTTTACCGGAATAACATGTTTATCCGATGCAGTCAGGCACTACCGTCCCTGTTCTGCGATCCGGTATTCTATGCCACCCTGCGAAAAAGGGCTTATACGACCATCCGGCAACACGACCGGTTTACGGAGGGATTCCACGTCGCTGTCGAAAAATTGCAAACCCGGCTTCGGAATATGGAGCTCCGGATAAAGAACGCCTATACGAGTGCCGTTTTCGATTGTATAAGCGAGGAGATCAACTCACATCTGTCCCGGTTCACAGACAGAAAATACGGAAAGGGCACAATCGCTATCAACGATACGCAGCGGGTAATTCTGACGCTGTTCCTGTTGCACCGGCTCGGCCTGAACAACCTGCGAGCCACCCACACGGCAACGCTTATGGCTTCGCTGTGGGGTGGCGCACCGGAGGTTTACCGCAAACTGATCGACAAATGCCATCGGGGAGGCCCGACGTGCGGATATGCGGATATAGACAACTATACCGATTCGCGGGAAATGGTCGCATCCCTCCTGCGACGGGTAGACGGACGATCCGACAGCCGGGAAAAGATCGAACGCTTCTGCCGGGAGTTTACCGGAGCATGGGACATTGCAGGCCTTTCGATGATTGCCAAACGAGAAGATATACAGCCGGATAACTGACAAAACGAAGCGGGCATACGGTCGCCCGCTTCTTTTTTGTCCTACCACAAAATTGTGTCTGAGGCGGAGGCAGGTTGTTCCTTTGCACCTGCAATACAAAAAAATTTTTTATTATGAAAACTTTGATTTTACAGGAGGCCGACCTCACGGCCTTGTACGATTGTCTGAAGGAGCTTCGCTCCGAGATTACGGAACTGCGCCGCATAAAGGAGCCGCCCGAACATCGCTACCTCTCCCGCTCGGAGGTCTGCGACCTGCTCCACATCAGTTATTCGACTTTGCATCGAATGACGCGGCAGGGAGAGATCCGATGCCTGAAAAACGGGAGACGCACCCTGTTTCTGATGTCCGATGTCGAAGCGGCAATGATCCCCGTAAACGCATAGGCCCTATGGAACAGGTTGTAAAATCTCCGGCAGCGGTTCAGACTACCGCTGTCGGAGCGAAACAAAATGTATTTCCGTTCGAGGACGTTTTTCCCCGCCCGCTGGCCGAACTGATTCATGCCCTGAACCGCGATCTGGGATTTCCGGTCGATTTCAGCGCTACGGCAATACTGACGGCTTTTGCTACGGCAATAGGAAGCACGATTCAACTGAAAATGAAAAACCTCTTTACGGCAATCGCCTCGCTCAACTGCGTACTGGTGGGCAATCCCGGAACCTGCAAGAGCCATCCCATCCAACGGGCGTTCGCGCCGTTCGAATTGATTCGCGCCCGGCGTTTTGCAGCCTACAAAAAGGAGATGGCCGAATACCGGCGTCGCAAAGCCGAAGGGAATCCCGGCCCGAAACCGGTTCTGCGTACTCCGATCCTGAATGAACTGACGCTGGAAGCGCTCTACCGGAGCATGGAAGCCAACCCCCGCGGCGTGGCGATCGTAGCCGACGAGATGAACGGTTTTCTGGAAAACATGAACCGCTACAACACCGGTTCCGACGCCGAAGCGTTCAATACGATCTGGTCGGGACTTCCGCAGTCGATCAACCGGGCTTCGGTCGATTCCCGTTACATCCATCGGGTCGCCGTGTCTATCATCGGCACGATGCAGACGGCGATCATGCATAAGTTCTTCACGCGCGACAAAGCCGGTAGCGGATTCTCCTCGCGCTTTCTGTTCACCGCTCCGGAGAACCTGACCATGCCCAACTGGTCGGCCTCGGAGATCGACCCCGCACTGACCGAACAGTATGAAAAAGCGATCCTGCGACTACTCGACCGTGAAATGGAAAAGGATGCCGATGGAATCCCGCAACCTACCGAGATCGGATTCACTCCCGAAGCCCTGCAACGTATGCTATCGTGGCACAATGACGAATACCGGCCCCGGACACAGGAGGAGATGGGCGACACCTACGCCGACGCCTGCTGTAAGTTGGACACCTATGCGCTGCGTTTTGCTCTTATCTTGGAGGTAATGCGGGCCGCCCTCGAAGAGCGTGAGCCAGTTGCGGTCGGGATGGATTCGGTCGAGGGGGCGATCCGACTGGTGGAGTATTTCCGGCAGGAGGCGATCAAGATTCACAAGCTCGTCTACGGCAAGGATATCCGTATCTCGATGACAGAGCAGCAGCGCAAAGCCTACGATGCACTGCCGCCCTCGTTCCGAATCGCAGCAGTTTACGAACTGTTAGAGAAAAATGTAGGATTCTCGAAGGATCAGGTCAAGAAATTTTTAGGCAAACAGCGCTACTTCACCCGCATCGTCAAAGGTGAATACCGCAAAAATTATGTGGAAATATCCGAATAAGCACTTACGGCACGGCGGGCTCTTACGGATAATTCACGTTGAATACATGGCAATTATCTCTCCGAAAGAGAGCCTGCCGGGAGCCGCCCGAGCAAAAAAAAGACACAACACCATGAAAAACAACCATAAACCCATCGCCCGCTTCATCCACCGGGACAGGCTTCGCAACCCCCGGCTGGGCGACACACATTATTACGAACGAACGACGCTGTTTACCTTTCTGTCCCGCTATTTCGCGACGGACGCCATCTGCCGCGTATTTTCCCGTTACGGCCTGCTGGCAGACTTGGAGTATGAACAGGACGGATTATATGGCATTGCTTTTCCCTTTCAGGACGGCAAGACACGGCAACTGCTCTCGGTGCAGTACGACCCCGCAACCGGCAAACAGACCGGCGAGCAACCGATCGGCCAACGACTGATGAAAGGATACGATCTGCAACCCGCACCGGCATTATTCGGGATGCACCTGTTGCAGGAATATCCCGACGATCCCGTCGGAATCCTGCGTGATTCGCGTGATGCCCTGATTATGACCCTTGCCGACAACAAACGGCTCTGGCTGGCAACAGGAAACAGCAATCGGAACGGGTACAGCCTGACCGACCCTGCTATCATGGAGACACTACGCGGACGATCCGTAACGCTGTATCCTGCCTCCGGTCTCTATGACGCTAGTCTGCCGATTGCCCACCGCATGCAGGAACAGGATATCGACACTACGGTAAGCAATGCGACAGAACAACTGACAACCGATATGCCATCGGACGCCCGGCTGACCATTGCCGATTTCGTTCTCCGACAGATCGAGGAAGAACAATTCTACGCCTCTTATCCCTTTGCAGCGTACGACCAAGGCTCCGGAATGGCTCCGAGTTCCTTTTGTAATTTACAGGAACAGAACGAACAGACGACCCCGATGCCACAAATGCCGGACGTGCCGGAGAGTTTCCATCCCGTTAATGGAAATCCGAACGAATAACAAGGATGTAAAATCTGAACAACCCGGAATTATGAAATGCACCCTGCTTATTCCTCGCTTTCGAAGCGGGGATCATCCAACGAAGGGAAAAACTCCGCAGGAGAACATCCGAGGTCCTTAGCGATCAGATAGAGTTGATGAACGGTATACTTGGTAGTGAACCGGTCGCTTTCGACCTGCCCCACGAAACTGGCAGAGCGACCGATGGTAAAGGCGATTGCCCGCTGGGAAACGCCTTGTTCCAACCGCTTTTCGCGTACACGGGCGATCACATATTTGTCAAGTTCCGATTTCATACCTCTTATTATTTGCAAAAGAACCGATTTTGCTTAATTTTGCGCTCACTAATAGCGAGCAACACCAAACAAAACAGCAGAAACCAGAAACATTAAAACAAATATCATGAAGAAAATCTTATTCCTACTGGCAGTTCTCTTTTCGCTGGGACTGTCGCAGGGCTACGCGCAGGCGCTCAAGACCGTACGCACGTATTACGACCTGTTCAGTACCAGACCTTACGAGGTCTACACCGTAAACGCCCGAACCGGACAGAAGCACGGCACCTACAACCTCTACATGGAGGACGGCACACTGGGTATTACCATGACCTATGCGAACGGAGCCCTCAACGGCCCTTACCGTCAATACGGTTTTGCCGACGGCTCGGCTGCCGACCAAAGCAAGCCCCGCATCGAGGCCAACTACCTCAACGACAAGTTGCACGGACACTATATGGAGTACATGATACAGAACGGCCAGCGCAAGCCCCGCATTGAACGGACGTACGACAAGGGCATCATCGTCGAGGAGACGACTTGGCACGAATCGACCGGCGCAAAGTAAGAGTACAGTTGCATGAACGGCGTCAATCGTTCGTGGTACGAGAATGGCAAGCCATATCGCGAATGTCAGGTCGTAAAGGGATTGCCTAACGGCAAATTCGTCGAGTATCACCCCGACGGGAGCATTGCGGAGATAAGCTATTACAAAAACGGCGAGTTGGACGGCAAGCTGGAAAAATACTATGAAAATGGGCAACTCCGCACCATACAGCACTTCGCAGATGGAAAACTCACAGGCGAAATGGTCGGCTATCGCCCCGACGGCAGGCTGGCCGAAAAATACACGTTCGAGATACCGGGAGAGGTCGCAACCTGCCTACTCTATTTTGCCAACGGCAACAAGCGCTCGGAGACCACCCGCACGGGGAACAACGAATTTCTGACCATCCGCTACGACAGCATCACGGCATCGAAGACGGCGGAACTGGTACAGAACTGGCACGAGGCCTCCTCCAATTCCGACGAAGGTACGGAAGTGAAAGTATACCGCGCCGACGGCACGCTGCACAAGTCATGGACGCGTAACGGATCGAAGAAATACCGTGCCTGCACCTATGACGAAAAAGGAGAGCTGGAATCGCTGTACGACTATGACGGCACGCTGATCTACGTCTTTCCCGGCACGGAGATCGTCTCGCAACGGATAAAACCCGCCGACTACAAAGGGCACTATCCCTATGAATGTTATGACCGCGAGGGAAACGTGATCGAAAAGGGGAAAATGGACAGCGATGACAATAAACTTACCGTAACGAAATACGAAAACGGCAGATCCGTCTACGAGCGGGCGGATAACGGAGATGAATATTGGATATATCCCAACGGCAACCGCAAGGCCTATGCGTCGGCAGACAGATCCTATATCGTCATGTACGACGAGCAGGAGCGGTGGATCGGCTGCCGTTCGAAGGAGGGGTACTACTGTGTCTACCGTTACCCCAATTCGTCCGTGAAAGCCAAAGGAGAGGAGGATGCAGCGGGTAACCGCATCGGAAAATGGTATCTCTATTCCGAGACCGGCCGCCTCTCCGTCGAGGAAAACGGCGTTGTCCGCAAGCCTACCAAAGAGGAGAAAGCGAGCCACGAAAGTTATTTGCAGGAGTTGGTCGATGCCAAACGCTGACCGGAAGCCCGCTTTCGGTCAATACCGTCGCAATCTTCGGACTGCGGCGGTTTTTTGATTTTACACCCGAATAATGAACCAATCTATGGAACGAACAATGCATCGATTAATCATCCATATCACGGATAACGATAAATTCGACAAGCTCGTCGAACTGGACGGACTGCAACCCTATGCCGAAGCGCTGCACAATGCAATAGGGAACAGAGATATTCCACGCTACCGGAATAACCGTCTGCTATTCATTGCCAAAGAGAACAACCCGCTGGATTTCGGAACGATCTATCGCATTTGCGGTGCCGTACAAATCCTATTCGAAAACGGGCTGGTGTGGGACATTATCGAAGATACCGACGAGCAGGCCGACGCCTTGTTATTGCTGAATTACAGGCGATAACGAAATAGCCGAAGCTGATAAGGGACCGCATCGGGACCGCGATCCACGACCGGAAAACCGGGGTATTACGGAATCGGACAGACTATTGCGAAGACGATATCTTGTGACAATAACTCACATAAAACCAGCCTATTCTGCATGCGACAAAGTGGTATGTCGTAGCTCCGAAGCGGGCCCGATTTCGGGCCCTGACAAAGAAAAAATCCTCGGAAGTTGTTAGCTTCCAAGGACTTTCACATCAAAGTTGAGGTCTGAAGCGGATTCGAACCGCTGTACAAGGTTTTGCAGACCTTTGCCTAGCCACTCGGCCATCAGACCATCATCTTTCCCGCTGCGCCCTCTCTACACCAACCTAACCCTATCAGCCCTCTCCGCTCCCTTTCACACAACCGGAACTCAAACCGAAAAACGGCCCCTCTCCGGCCCGGGGAGCGTTCGGAACTAATTTCCAAGCGCATCGGGAGTGCAAATATACGAACAATTCTGATTTTTGCAAAACTTCTGCCCAACTTTGCATTATTTCCCGAATAAATTCCCGTTATTTCCCAAAAACCGCTACCTTTATCATCTGCAAAAACGATTTTTCATTCGCGGCTATGACCATCGAAGATATTGCCCTTCAGATGACTCCGGGCATCGGTATAAAAGGAGCCGTGCATCTGCTGGAGCTGTTCGGCGATGCGCGGAGCATTTTCGCCACCACCGCCGATGAACTCGTCGCCAAAGCCGGCCTGCGTCCCGACACGGCGCAGCAGATCGTCCGCCGGAAGGGATTTCCGGCCGCCGAAAAGGAACTCGCCCACTGTCGCCGCAACGACATTGCGGCCGTCGCCTCCACCGACCCGGAATACCCGGCGCTGCTGCGCGAAATCCCCGATTATCCCCACGTAATATACATAAAGGGCTGCGTCGAAGCCCTCTCGGCACGTTGTATCTCCATCGTCGGGACACGCGAGGCGACCCCTTACGGACAGACGGCCTGCAACCGGCTGGTGGAAGGGCTTGCAGAGCGCATACCGGGGCTTTCGGTGGTCAGCGGGCTGGCGTTCGGCATCGACGTTGCGGCGCATCGCGCTGCGCTTGCAGCAGGCGTACCGACCGTCGCCGTGGTGGCCAACCCCCTGCCCGGGGTGACGCCCGCCCAGCATACGGACGTGGCGCGCGACATACTCGCCCGCGGGGGTGCGCTGGTCACGGAACTGCATTCGCAATCGAAACAGAACGGCAACTTCTACCTGGCGCGGAACCGCATCATCGCAGGATTGAGCGCGGGGTGTATCGTCGTCGAGTCGCCCGACAGCGGCGGTTCGCTTTTCACGGCCCACTGCGCCGACTCCTACGACCGCACGGTGATGGCCGTGCCGGGACGCATCACCGACCGGGCGTCGGCCGGGACGAACCACCTGATCCGCAACCGCAAAGCGCAATTGGTGCTGACAGCCGACGACGTGATCCGCGAACTGATGTGGGACCTCGGGGAGAATCCCGCAACGTTGCGCGCAAAACCCCCGACACCGGAACTGACACCCGACGAAGCGGGATTGCTGGGCTGTTTCCGCACGGACGACCCGCTTTCGGTCGAGGCGCTCGGCGAGCTGACGGGGCTGAATCCCGGCGAGCTGGCGACGCTGCTCGTGGGTCTGGAGCTGGCAGGAGCCGTGCGCCAGCTGCCCGGGAACCGATATATGAAGCTATGAAACTGACAGATACGCATTCACACCTTTACGACGAAGCGTTCGACCGCGACCGCGAAGAGGCTTTGGCGCGCGCCGCGGCCGAAGGGGTCGGGCAGCTGCTGCTCCCGGCCATCGACTCCGAAAGCCACGAACGGCTGTTCGGGCTTTGCCGCCGCCACCCGCAGCGGTGCATCCCGATGATGGGCCTGCACCCCACGTCGGTGAACGACAATCCCCGCTGGCGCGACGAACTCGCTCTGGTCGAAAGTTACCTCCGGACGCCGCCCGAGGGAATCGCGGGGTTCTGCGCCGTGGGCGAAATCGGGCTGGACCTCTACTGGAGCCGCGACTTCCGGGAAGAGCAGGCCGAAGCCTTCCGCCGCCAGATCGACCTTTCGCTGCAATACGGACTGCCGATCGCCGTGCATACGCGCGACGCCTGGCCCGAAACCGTCACCATCATGTGCGAATACCGCGGCCGGGGCGTCCGGGGCGTTTTCCACGCCTATTCCGACGGAATCGAAACCTATCTCAAACTGAAGGAGTGCGGCGATTTCGTTTTCGGAATCGGCGGCGTAGTGACCTTTAAAAAGAGCAGGCTGGCCGAGGTCGCTGGCGAAATGGAGCTGCGGGACCTCGTGCTCGAAACCGACTGTCCCTATCTGACGCCCGCGCCTCACCGGGGCGAGCGCAACGAATCGGCCTGGGTGCGTTACGTCTGCGAAAAAGTCGCCCAAATCAAGGGACTGACCCCGGAAGAGGTCGCGGAAGCGACGACGGCCAATGCCGAAAGGATGTTCGGACGGCCGCAAAACCGGCCCGCCCCCAGGCATGGCCGGAAGATTTTCGATGCGCCCGAGGCGAATCGGCAGGCCGCAGCTCCGCCCTGCGGAGGCCTGC
>JAEWLW010000067.1 GCA_023457355.1 Bacillota bacterium
ATGCCGCTTATCGCGACAGGGGAGAACCCCCGGCGAGGGTTCTCCCCGCAAAAACAGTCCACTGGACTGTTTTTGCACCCTCTCCTGCGCTTCTTACAGAATTAAGGCACTTTGGGGCGCTGCCCCAAACCCTGCAAGCTTTTGAAAAAGCTTGACCAAAACTTTTAATTTGTGCAATATTTTCTAAAATGTTCGTTTTTCGACAAGCTGAGCAGCGGATGAATATCCGCTGCTAAAATGACACATGTTAAGCTTTTTTTCTGAAACCGAGCCCCAGCATTTTAGGGCCTGCGTTGATTGCCACACAGGGCCCAATGGGCCCCATCAGATATGGCGCCTTTCCTCCAAGCTTCTTGATGGCGGCAGCCAGTTCCTTGGCCTGGTCGGGGTTATTGCCGTAAGCAATAATATACTCCCCCTTGATGTCTTCGGCCATATTCGCGTATAACTGTGCCATTTTGGGCACCAGCGTTTTGTCGCCACGGGTTTTTTCCAGCACTTTATTTTCGCCGTTGATTGACATAATGGGTTTTAACCCCAGCATGTCGCCTACAAAGGCGGCGCAGGCGTTCAGGCGTCCGGAACGCTTGGCATATTGCAGGTTATAAAGGCCGACAAGGGTAATTGAATTGTTGTACCAGTTTTGCATGTCGTCGGCGACAACGTCGGGGTCGTCTCCCTTTTTTAAACGGTCCAGCCCCAGCAATACCGGCAGTGCAATCACATAAGAATAAGTGGTGGAATCTATAACACGAATGTGCAGTTTGCCCTCCAGCGCGGGATATTCGGATGGCATAAGCTCAACGGCGTGCTTTGCCGCAGAATAGGTTCCCGAGCCTTTGGCGTTCATCGTGACGCAGATTACATCGGTGTAGCCCTCTTTAGCTGCGCGCAAAAACTCTTCCATGAATTGAATAACCGTCACCTGCGAGGTGTGCGGCAAAGTGTTGGTGCGGTCAACCTCGGCGTAAATCGTCTCGCTGCTGACTTCAACACGGTCTTCATAGGGGATACCGTCCATCTCAACGCCGCAATTGACAATGCGAACGCCATATTTTTTTTCCTGCGCCAGCGACAGGTCGCAGCAGGAATCGCAAAGCATCAAGGTTTTTCTCATATTAATCCTCCCAGCGGTAGTTGCGCAGCCTGCCCTCGCCTGAAAGTCCCGGATAGCGCCATTGCCGCAGCGTTTCAAACACTGCAATTGCAACCGAATTTGAAAGATTTAAACTGCGCGCTTCTTTTAACATGGGAATGCGTACACAGCTTTGGGGATTTTCAAAAAGCAGCGCCTCGGGCAAGCCGGCATCCTCCCGACCAAAAACGAGGTACGCCCCATCAGGGTAACAAACGTCGCTGTGCGTGTGGCGTGCTTTAGTGGTAAAGAAATAAAAAGGCCCCTGATTTTTAGCAAAAAAGTCAACGCTATCGGTATATTCCGAAATATCCAGCAGATGCCAGTAATCAAGCCCTGCGCGCTTTAACTTTTTGTCGTCCAGCACAAAGCCCAAAGGGCCGACAAGGTGCAGTCGCGCGCCGGTTGCCGCACAGGTGCGGGCAATATTCCCGGTGTTTTGCGGAATCTGGGGTTCAATTAAAACAATGTTAAGCGTATGCAAAGCCTGTAATCTCCAAAACAAAAAGAATATACTTCACTATAACATTCCTGAGGGAAAATAACAAGTATCACCTGTTACATTTTTTAAGGGCAAATCAGGAAATATTCTATTGGCAACGGCCATTTTCTTTGACATCACTATTGCCGGTGTTATAATAATTTATAGTTGAACCGGCGGTTTCTCTTTATTAAAAGCAAAGGAGCATGTACATGAGACAGTTGATGACAGGCAATGAAGCCATCGCCCGTGGCGCATGGGAAGCGGGCGTGCACTTTGCCGCAGCCTATCCCGGAACCCCCAGCACCGAGATTATGGAAAGTATTGCTGCTTATGATGAGATTACCTGCGAGTGGTCGCCAAATGAAAAGGTTGCCTATGAGGCGGCTTATGGTGCATCCCTTGCCGGGGGGCGCGCCATGGCCTCGATGAAGCATGTTGGCGTAAACGTAGCGGCCGACCCGTTGTTTGCCAGCGTATATATGGGTGTAAACGGGGGGATGGTGGTTATTTCGGCCGATGAGCCGGGGCAGCATTCCTCCCAGAGCGAGCAGGATAACCGCAACTATGCCAGGGCGGCGCGCCTGCCGATGCTCGAGCCCGCGGATAGTCAGGAATGTCTGGATATGGTAAAGGCGGCATTTGAACTGTCTGAAGCACTGGACCTGCCGGTTATGATAAGGCTGACCACCCGGGTGTGTCATTCCAAAAGTATTGTGGAAATTCATCCGCGCGCAGAGGTTGAGATCCGCGGCTATAAAAAGGATATCACCAAGACCATTACCGTTCCCGCGATGGCGCGCGGGTTGCGGCTGACGCTTGAAAAGCGTGCGGCCAAGGCGCTTGAATGCGCTGAAAACAGCGTTTTTAACCGTATGGAAACCGGCGACGGAGAAATCGGTGTCATCAGCTCGGGCGTTTGTTACTATTATGCCAAAGAAGTGTTTGGGGAAAGCGCCTCTTATTTAAAACTGGGCATGAGCTGGCCGCTGCCGGAGAAACTGCTGGCCGACTTTTGCCGCTCGGTTGAAACCCTGTACGTCGTTGAAGAAAATGACCCTTATATTGAGGACGCGGTCCGGGCACTTGGATTTGCGCCGCTTGGCCGCGACATCTTCCCCTTTTGCGGTGAGATGATGTCCGATGTGCTGCGCCGGTCATTGCATGGGCAGACACGGCCGACGCTGGAGTATGACCGCACAAAGGTTCTCCCCCGCCCGCCGATGCTCTGCGCCGGATGCCCCCACCGCGGCCTGTTTTACGAGCTGGGCCGGAAAAAGAATGTGCTGGTTTCCGGCGATATCGGCTGCTATACCCTCGCCTTTTCAAAACCTTACGATGCGATGGATTGGGACATCTGCATGGGCGCAGCCTTTTCGGCGGGGCATGGCGCGCAGAAAATGTTCGATAAAAAAGGCGCGGATACCCGCGTCGTATCGGTGATGGGCGATTCGACGTTTTTTCATACCGGTATCAATTCACTGATCGATGTGGCCTATAACGGCTCCAGAACCGTTAACATCATCCTTGATAATCGCATCACAGGCATGACCGGCCATCAGGAAAATCCGGGCAGCGGCCGGACTATTAAGGGCGAACCTGCCGACGCCATATCCATCGAGCAGCTTGTGCACACCATCGGCATTGAGCATGTGCGGGTTATAGACCCCAATGACCTGCGGGCGGTGCGCGAAACGCTCAATTGGGCGCTTTCACTCAACACGCCTTCGGTTATCATCACACGCTGGCCATGCGTCTTAAAGCGCTTTTCGGCTGAGGACAGGCAAGAGTTCCCCGATGCCTTTAAGCAGAAGATGAAGGTCTCTGAAAAGTGTATCGGCTGCAAAGCCTGCTTAAAAGGCGGATGTCCGGCAATATCGTTGAAAGCCCGGGATAAAAAGGCGGTTATCGACCGCGACATGTGCGTGGGCTGCACCGTCTGCGCACAAATCTGCCCGGTGGGTGCTATTGTCGGGGAGGGGGCGTAATCATGAGCGAAGTAAAAAGCGTTTTGTTGGTTGGCGTGGGCGGACAAGGGACCATTTTGGCGGCGAAGCTGCTGACCCTTGGCTTGATGAAGGCCGGCTATGATGTTAAGATGAGCGAAATTCACGGCATGAGCCAGCGCGGGGGCAGTGTTTCCTCCCAGGTGCGCTATGGCGCAAAAGTGCTTTCCCCCGTCATCGAACACGGTGGCGCGGACGTGCTTGTTTCGTTTGAAAAAATGGAAGCGCTGCGCTGGCTGGAGTATCTTAAGGTGGATGGCGCGGTTATTGTTAATGACCATGAAATTCCGCCAATGCCGGTTATTTCCGGCGCTGCCGAATATCCGGAAGCGGTGTTGGAGGCGCTTTGCGACAAGGCGCAGACGATTGTGATTAATGCCGCAGAGGAAGCTGAAAAACTGGGCAGCGCAAAAGCGATGAATGTTGTGCTGCTGGGCGCTGCCATACAGCGCCTGGGGCTGGAGGAAATTGAGTGGGTCGACATTATTAAAAATAATGTGAAGCCGCAGTTTGTCCAGCTAAATCTTAAAGCGCTGGAAAAAGGAAAAGCATTGGCTAAAAAGAAGTAAAATGGGGGCTGCTTCGGCAGCCCCTTTTGAGAAAATTCGTTTAAATGGTTGCTCTTCGCCTAAAAAGCATGTAAACTGGTAAGGCAAATATTAAAAGCAAAGGGACGATCGCTTGATGCCTCGGAAAATTACTTATAACGCCCCGGTCGTGCTCACCTTCTCGCTGCTGGCGCTGGTGGTATTGTTGCTGGGGGACGCGACGGCGGGTGCTTTGACAGCAAATTTTTTCACATTGAAGTTTACGGCCTTTAGCGACCCATTGTTGTACCTGCGGCTTTTTTCCTATGTTTTGGGTCATGCCGACTGGGCGCATTACAGCGGCAACATGATGCTGCTTTTGTTGACGGGGCCGATGCTTGAAGAAAAGTACGGCAGCAAGCAGCTGCTGACGGTTGTTATCTTTACGGCGGCTACAACCGGTATCGTCCACTTGATTTTCTTGCCAGGTGTGGCGGTATTGGGTGCCAGCGGCATTGTGTTTGCGTTTATTCTTCTGGCCTCCATGACCGGCAGCGGAGAGCGGCAGATACCGCTCACGCTTATTGTGGTAGCCGTGATCTATCTCGGCGGGGAGATTCTTAACGGCCTCTTTGCCAATGATTCCATTTCACAGCTGTCGCATATTATAGGCGGCGTTATCGGCTGTGGTTTTGGCTGTATCTTTAAACCGCGCAGGCGGATCAAAACGCTGGAAGACCATTAATACAAATAAGAACATTTAAACAAATTTAATAACGGGAACGGGGTGGAACAGCAATGCTGTCCTACCCCGCAGCTTGTGGAAAAGCGAACATTTAGAAAATGTTGAGCAAATTAAAAGGTTTGGTCAAGCTTTTTGAAAAGCTTGCAGGTTTGGAGCAGCGCCCCAAAGTGGCCTATTCTGTAAGAAGCGCAGGAGGGGCTACAAAAACAGCCCGGGGGACTGTTTTTGTAGCCCCCGCAAGGGGTTCTCCACTGCCGTTTAGACGGCATTTGTTTTATACAAATTGCTAAGCCCCTGTCACTTTATTGACTGCCTGCGGGGTGGAACAGCAATGCTGTCCTACCCCGTTATGGCGCTGGTAAGCTTCATCTTAGAATAAAAGATTCAGGCATAAACCGGCAACGCCACAAAAGCTCATAACCAGAATAGGGTTGATTTTCCATTTTCTCAGCACAAAAAACGCGGCCAGAAAAATACCGGCGCCAACCCAGTTGACATTCCGGAACATAGCGGGTGTCCCCGAAAACAAAACCAGTTTTAAAATCGAAAGCCCGGCAGCCGCAATCAGCGCAACCACCGTGGGCCTCAGGCTGGAAAGAATACTTTGTACAGCCGAGACGCCCTTATATTTATAGTACACAAAAGCCAGCAGCGAAACGATAAAGCAGGATGGCAAAATACAGCCGAAGGTTGCTACAATTGCGCCGGGGATACCCGCAATACGGATCCCCACAAAGGTGGCGGAATTGATGGCAATGGGACCCGGGGTCATTTCCGCAATGGTGATCAGGTCGGTGAATTCGCTCATGGTCAGCCATGGGTGTATATGAACAACCTGGCTCTGAATCAGCGGCATGGCGGCATACCCGCCCCCAATACTGAATAAACCCACCTGTAAGAAGCTTAAAAAAAGCTGTAGGTAGATCACTGGCCACGCTCCTTTCTCACCTGGGAAAGCGCGTTCCAGATGCCGATGAAAGCTGACGCTACAATAATGTAAATAACGTTTATTTTTAAGAAGAATGTCGCCATAAAAGCGGCGGCCATAATGATCAGGCTGCCGGCAGATTTTTCTTTGATAACATTGCCGCCCAGGCTGCATACAACATCCAGAATGACGGCGGCCACGCCGGCCTGCATGCCCTTTAACGCAAGCGCCACGTACAGATTGCTGGCAAAGGCCGTATAAAAAAGCGAAATGAGCGACAATATCAGCATCGGCGGCAGAATGGTGCCGATAACGGCGACAAGCATACCGTCAAAGCCCGCGACATGCCAGCCGACCAGAATAGCGGCGTTTACAGCTATGGCCCCCGGGGAGGATTGAGCCAGCGCGGTTAGATCCAGCATCTCCTGCTCGTCAATCCAATGCAGCGTGTCCACAAATTTTTGCTTCATAAATGTGATGATGACAAAACCGCCACCAAAAGTGAAAGCACTGATATAAAAAGTACTGAAAAACAGTTTTTTCAGCGTTTGAAGCTTTTCGCCGGACAGTGCTCTTTTTTGCATAGGCTACCTCGCAACATAGAAATTTCTCAGTTTATTAAAGTTGTTGGCTAAATACGTCCAAAAAACCATGCTTCTTTATCATAACGCTTCTGGAGCAAGATGTAAAATATTTTATGTTTCACCGGTGATGCTACTGGCTTTCAGGCTGAAAGTTTTTTGTTTAAATTTCTGATAATAATTATGTGTAAAAAAAGCGAGAGGGCTGTTTACCCTCTCGCTTTTGGTTCTTGTCTGCGCGGCAGGAATGGGAGGATATTAATCCTCAAGATTGTTATATCGCGTATGCAGTAGCTTGTGATTATGATGATGATCGGAAAGCAGTCCGTCATAGAGCGCAGCGATCATGGGGTTCTCTTCCGAGCTCTTGATCTGCGCCAGTTTATCGACGGTGTAAAGGCCGTCTGCCCGGGTGCGCTTGGTGCGGTCGCGGCCAAACGGCTGGCCTGCGCCGCCAATGCAGCCGCCGCGGCAGGCCATAACTTCAACAAAATGATAGAAGACCTCGCCGGATTCAATTTTTTCCAGCAGCAGCTGCGCGTTTTTAAGCCCATGCACCACTGCAATTTTCAGCTCGATATCCTCCAGTTTAACGGTGGCCTCTTTGACCATTTCATCCATGCCGCGCACGCCGGAATATTTGATCTCGCGCAGCGTGTTGACGTTCTTTTTACCAGAGACGCGGCGGATGACCGCCTCGGTAACGCCGCCGGTTGTGCCAAAGATGACACCTGCGCCGCTGCCCATGCCGAACGGCATATCGGTGGCTTCGTCGTCAATCTCATCAAAGCGGATGCCCACTTCCTTGATCATAGTCGAAATACCGCGGGTGGTCAGCACATAATCCACATCGGGGATGCCGTTGACGTAGAATTCTTCGCGGGCGGCTTCGGATTTTTTTGCCGCACAGGGCATTACCGAAATGACGACCGTATCGCGGGGCTCGTTATCATTTAAGCGCGCCTGCGCCTTGATGACCGAGCCAAACATCTGCTGCGGCGACTTGCAGGAGGAAAGATTTGGGATATATTTTGCGTTTGAATTTTCAACATAGCTGACCCACGCCGGGCAGCAGGAAGTGAACATTGGGAACGGGCCGCCTTTTTCGAGCCGACGCAGGAACTCGGCCGATTCCTCCATAACCGTCAGGTCGGCGCCGAGCGTTGTGTCGTAAACCTCGTCAAAGCCCATGCGTTTCATGGCGGCCACCAGTTTGCCCATTTTGTTGGTGCCGGGCGGAATGCCGAAGGCCTCGCCGATGGCGACGCGAACCGCCGGCGCAATCTGGGCCACAACGCGCTTGCGCGGGTTTTGCAGCGCAGACCAGATGTTGCCAATCTGATTTTTGATTGTGATGGCGCCGGTGGGACACACCGCGGCGCATTGCCCGCAGCTGACGCATTTTGTTTCGCTCATTTTACGGTTAAAGGCAGGCATGACACGCAGGTTGGAACCGCGGTGGACAAAATCCAGGATGCCCATGCCCTGAATTTCGTCACAGACGCGAACGCAGTCGCCGCAAAGAATGCACTTGTTGGGGTCGCGGACAATGGAACGACTGCTGAAATCCTTTTGCATCTCCTCCCGGCTGTCCTGAAAGCGCACCCGGCGGATGCCAAACTGTTTGGCCATATCCTGAAGCTTGCAGTCGCCGTTTTGCTCACAGATGGTGCAGTCGCGGCAATGGGCGGCCAAAAGCAGCTCCAAAATCATTTTGCGGTGTTTGAGTGTTCTGGCGGTGTTGGTGCGAATGCGCAGCCCGTCGCGGGGCTCCATCGAGCAGGAAGCTTCAATGCCGCCGTTTTCCAGCTCCACGACGCACATGCGGCAGGCACCGTAGGTTGAAAGCTCGGTGTGGTAACAAAAGGTCGGCATCGAGATGCCCGCTTTGCGCATCACGGCCAGAACGTTTTTTTCGTCCTCAAAACCGACGCGTTGATCGTCTATATACATATAACCTTTGCTCATGCGCTAACCCTCCTTGACGGCGCCGAAGGCACAGGCCGAGATGCAGGCGCCGCATTTGATGCATTTGGTGTTGTCCACAACAAACGGCTCTTTAATTTTGCCGCTAATTGCGCCAACAGGACAATTGCGGGCGCATTTGCTGCACCCCTTGCACAATTCGGGATCAATATAGATCACCTTAAGCGCGGAACAGCTGCCCGCGGGGCACTTTTTATGCACCACGTGTGCGATATATTCCTCGCGGAAAAATTTAAGGGTGCTGTGCACCGGCGAAGGCGCGGTTTTGCCCAGGCCGCAGAGCGCGGTTTCCGAGATGGTCTCGGTCAGCTCCTCCAGAAGGTCAAGGTCTGAAAGCGCGCCGTTTCCGGCGACGATGCGTTCCAGAATCTCCAGCATGCGTTTGGTGCCTTCGCGGCAGGGTACGCATTTGCCGCAGGATTCATTTTGGGTAAAATTCATGAAGAAGCGCGCTACCTCCACCATGCAGGTGTCCTCGTCCATGACGACCAGGCCGCCGGAGCCGATCATGGCGCCGCGTTTTTTAAGCGAATCGAAATCAAGTGGTACGTCGAGGTCCGCCGTGATAAGACAGCCGCCGGAGGGGCCGCCGATTTGTACGGCTTTAAACTTTTTGCCGTTCTTGACGCCGCCGCCGATATCCATGATGATTTCGCGCAGCGTAGTGCCCATTGGCACTTCGATAAGCCCGGTGTTGTTCACGTTGCCGGTCAGCGCAAAAGCCTTGGTGCCGGGGCTGTTTTCCGGCCCGATTGAGCGGTACCAGTCCGCGCCGTTTATGATGATGAGCGGCACATTGGCAAAGGTTTCGACGTTATTTAAAACCGTCGGTTTGCCAAACAGGCCCTGTTCGACGGTGCGTGGGGGCTTGACGCGCGGCATACCGCGATGCCCTTCAATAGAGGCGGTCAGCGCGCTACCCTCGCCGCAGACAAAAGCGCCTGCACCGCGGTTGATGTGAATATCGAACGAAAAGCCGCTGCCCAGAATATTTTTGCCCAGAAGGCCCCATTCGCGCGCTTTGCCGATTGCAATCCGCAGCCGCTCAACCGCCAGCGGATATTCGGCGCGGACGTAGATATAGCCCTCGTTGGAACCGGTGGCATAGCCCGCAATAATCATGCCCTCCAGCATTTTGTGGGGGTCGCCCTCCATAACGCTGCGGTCCATAAACGCGCCGGGATCTCCCTCGTCACCGTTGCACACCACATAGCGCACCGGCTCCTTTTGCCTGCGCACCTGCTCCCACTTGCGCCCTGTCGGGAAGCCGCCGCCCCCCCTGCCCCGCAGGTTCGAGGCGGAGATGGTCTTACATACCGCTTCGGGCGTCCTGTTGAACAGCACCTTGGAGACGGCCTCATAGCCGCCCTTGGCGATGTATTCCAGAATATCTTCGGCGTCGGTCTGGCCGCAGTTTGAAAGCACGTTGCGGGTCTGCTTTTTATAAAAGGGAATTTCCGACTGGCCCTGATAGGTTTTGCCGTCGTATTTATAAAGCAGCCGGTCGATGACCGCGTCGCCGAGAATGGATTTTTCAATAATTTCGTCACAGTCTTCAAGCTTGACCTTTATGTATAAAACGTCGAGCGGCTCAATTTTAAGCAGCGGGCCCATCTCGCAAAAACCGTGGCAGCCCGAGCGCTTAAGGCCGATGTTTTCGCCGTGCGGTTCATGTCGCAGTTCAACGCAGACGTCAATGCCCCGTTTTTCGCAGGCCGTTTTAATGCGGTCGTAAATGAGCAGTGCGCCGCCCGCCACGCAGCCGGTACCGCAGCAGACCAAAACCTGCTTTTTTTGCATACCCAGCGAATGGCTGGCCTGACGGCGCAGCGCGGTCAGCTCGGCCAGTGTGTTAAGCTTCGGCATGGGTCGCAACCTCCTCTTTTAAGTCTGCCAGCAGCTCCAATGCCTTTTCGGGCGTCATGGCGGGGTGAACCACGTCGTTTATCGTGATGACCGGAGAGAGCCCGCAGGCGCCAAGGCAGGAGACCGTCTCGACGGTGAACAGCAGGTCGTCGGTGGTCTGTTTTTTGCCGGAGAGGCTTAAATCGCCCCGGATGGCTTCCAGAATGGGGATGGATTTGCGCACATGGCACGCCGTTCCGTCACAGATTCGGATAATATTTTTGCCTTTGGGCAGCAGAGAAAAATTTTCATAAAAGGTGGCGACGCTGTAAACCTTTGCGATGCTGATTTTTAAGCCCTTCGCAATTTGCTCCAACGCCTGGGCGGGCAGATAGTTGTACAGGCCCTGAACATCCTGCATAATGGCGATGAGCGCCGATGCACGGTATTCGTGGGCGGCCAGAACCTGCGCCACCTCGGCTTGAAGTAGTTTGTGCTCCATAGCGGATCCTCCCGATCTTTAAATTTTGCATTAAAAATTGCAAGGCTGTTAGCCGATGTGTTAAAAGTGCAAATAAAATGAATTAAATATTGCAATGAACATTTTACATAAAAATTATTCCCACGTCAAGTGATTTTGGGGGTAATCGGCCAATTTTGTTAAAAAATATTCAAAGGTATGCGCTGCGCTATATATCAGGGTGGGTTTTCAGTCAGATTGTCCAAAAGGCAGCAGCGCTGAAATGCCGTATATTGCAGGGCAAACCTTCAAAACGTAAAAACTTATAAATTTAGCGCACCCGTTTTAGATTATTTACCAACAATGCTTTTCCAGGGGCATTTTGGGGCGGAATCCCCCGCCGTTTTACCTTGAAGAAGCGCCCGCCCCGTCAAGCCCAAATGGATTTATAGCAGGTGCCGCATTCAAATAGTCGAACAACGCAATGAAACCGGCTGATTGTATAAAATATGACGAATATCGACTTAAATAGTTGTGCATTGTGCGCTATTAAGAAAATATGGAAATGCGCGATTAATTTAGTGAACGGGTCGATACTGAGTTCAGTACCACCGCTCAAGGCAGGTTTGGGATGCAGGGCCCGCTTCCCGGACCGGCAGTATATAAAAGGCGGGGCAATGGAATGCCCGGCTGAAAAAATTATCATGGAGGAAAACAAAATGGTCGTACAACATAACATTATGGCGTTAAACGCCTACAACAGACTTTCCGCAAACAACACCCAGGTTTCCAGCAACCTTGAGAAGCTCTCTTCCGGCTACAAGATCAACCGCGCGGGCGACGACGCCGCCGGTCTGGCGATCTCTGAAAAGATGCGCGCCCAGATCACCGGCCTTGAGCGCGCCAGCGACAACGCTCAGGACGGCATTTCGCTGGTTCAGACCGCTGAAGGCGCGCTGACCGAAGTGCACAGCATGCTCAACCGCATGACCGAACTGGCTACCCAGTCCTCCAACGGCACCTACGACAACGAGACCGACCGCGCCAACCTGCAGTCCGAGATTACCTCGCTCAAAGACGAAATTAACCGTATCGCCGACGAAACCAATTTTAACGGCATCAACCTGCTGGACGGTTCGCTGGGCGAGACAGTGAATGCGACGGGTGCTGTTTTTGGCGGCAGTGCTAAGACAGGCACAGACATTGCGGCATCTGCTTCTGTATTCACCAGCGATGATATTGGTGCCGGTGCTACTGCTGGAACGGCTGCTAAATTTACCATCACTTATACAGACAGCGATGGTGCATCTAAAAATCTTACTGTAGATTATGAGACTGATGATACTACTGGCGGCGCTGAAAATCTGGCTGCAATTAAAGAAGCACTGGCTGGGGACGAGGCTGTTTCCAAGCTTTTCAATGTATCTACTGATTCCGGCAAGCTTGTTCTGACTAGTAAGGCTACCGGTGCAGATGCCCCGGTTGTTACCGGCATTGGAACTACCGATGGCACCTCTGATGTATTAGGTGATGACGCTGTAGGTGATGCAACAATCGTTGAAGGCGCTGGTGCCGGCAAACAATTTGCGGGTTTTGATACTGTTACCACTGGCGACAGCATCTCTATCAATGGTAAGACTTTTGCATTCGTTGCTGCTGCTGATGCTGCACCCAAGGGAACCATTGCGGTCTTAACTGGCGGCGACGGTGCTTTGGCCAATCTTAAAGCGGCTCTTAAAAATGAAGGCATGGACGATGTTTCAGTTGCAGTGGATGCTTCCAATAATCTGAATGTCACCTCCAATGGCGGCGGCCTTGGTCTGCAGATTGGTGACACCGCTTCCCAGCGTATCACCGTCAAGGTTGACAACATGAGCGCCAGCGCGTTGGGCCTCGACTCCGTCGACGTCAGCACCGAAGCCAGCGCAACCAACTCCATCCAGACGATTAAGGATGCGATCAACACCGTTTCTTCCACCCGTGCGGATCTCGGTGCCATCCAGAACCGCCTGGAGTACACTGTCAACAACCTGGCCACCACCACCGAGAACCTCACCTCCGCCGAGTCCCGTATCCGCGATACCGACATGGCGAAGGAAATGATGGCCTACACGAAGAATAACGTTCTTTCCCAGGCTGCTCAGGCGATGCTTGCGCAGGCCAACCAGCAGCCCCAGCAGGTTCTGCAGCTGCTCCAGTAATTTGCACCCCCGTGTGGCCACTGCTTAACAAAGCCTTTGGCTGCCCGGCGCAAATTGCCGCCTAAACCTAAGCAAAACCCCCGGACTTTCAAAGTCCGGGGGTTTGCAGCTTGTCAAAAAAGCGAAGGCATTTTAGCAACTTGCACAAGCCTTATGCCGCTTGACGCGCCGTCGGGGAACCCCTTGCGGGGGTTCCCCGCGCCAAAACAGTCCCCCGGACTGTTTTGGCTGCCCCTCCTGCGCTTTTTGACGGATAAAGCACGCAAGCTTTTTGAAAAAAGCTTGACCAAAAACTTTAATTCGTGCAATTTTTTGGTAAGAAAGAATTCTTTGACAGGCTGAACCCCCGGGCTTTAAAAGTCCGGGGGTTTGTATTATAGCGTTTATTAACCTGAAAACCAGCACACCCTTGCGGCCTGTTTTCCGCGCTGCTGCGTTGTCTTGCTCAACAGGCGGCGGCCTGCCTGCCTCGTCCGACTTGCGGCGCAAAAAATAATCTCGCAATGCCGGGCCATTTTACAATCTTGGAATCAACTATAAAAGCTGCTATTTTACAAGCTTCAATTCGCGTATGCTCTGGCTGTGCTCGGTGACGACCAGCTTTATAACCTCGGTGTCCGATTTCACGGCGTTTAAGGTCATCTCCATTTGATCGAGGCGCTGGAATTTGGTGTTGATGCCCTGCTGCACTTCAAAAAGCAGTTGAATATTCCGGTTGGTCTTGTTTTCCTGCACCAATTCAATCTTTGTAACTCTGGCCTTAACCTCCGTCATATCCTGCTTGAGCCCGACCACATCTTGCTTAAGCCCGGCCACGTCCTGCTTAACCTCGGTCATATCCTGCTTGAGCCCTGATAAATCCTGCTTAATGGGTTCCAGCATTGACTGCATTGCCTTTAAGATTTGTTCATCCGTCATAATGGCACCTCCCCCTTAAATTCAGTATAGCATAAAATTCCCATTACGGCTGCTTTTTTTTGTAAAACTTATTTTCTGTGCCATTTAAAAGACGCTTTATGTTCTGGCGGTGGTTGTAAATAACCAGCAGTGCAATGCCGCAGGCCAGCAGCAGCTCCAGCGGGGAAACGCCGCCGTTGGTCAGCAGCATGCTCACCGCCAGCAGCACCGGGAACAGCACCGCGCCTGTGAGCGACGCCAGCGAAACATACCCTGAAACCGCGGCAATAAGAATGCCGACGGTAAACACAACGCCGAAAACCGGCGGGTTGACAGCACAAACGGCCCCCAGGCCGGTGGCGACGCCCTTACCGCCCTTAAAGCGGAAATACAATGGGAACATATGCCCGATAATGGCGGCGTAGCCTGCCAGATAAGCGCCGTAAATCTGCTGCGCCTGCACACCGAACCATGTGAAAAACAGGCGCCCCAAAACAACGGCAAAAACGCCCTTTAAAATGTCGCCCGCAAAGGTCAGCGCCGCCGCCTTTGCGCCGTAGGTGCGCAACATGTTGGTGGTACCGGCGTTGCCGCTGCCATGGTTGCGAACATCCTCGCCAAAAAATACAGTGGAAAACAGCACGGCACAGTTGATGCTGCCCAGAAGGTAGGCAACAACCGCTGCCGCAAGAGAAGCGAACATCAATTCCATAAAAGCTCTCGCCCCTTTAATTTTTCAGGCTTTGCATCGGCGCGGGGATGTATCCGCCGCGATGGATCATCTTCTTTGGTGAAAAACCGTTGACCGGCATAACCGGGCCGCCGCCCAAAAGCCCGCCGAAGTTCAGTTCGTCGCCGACCTTGTAGCCCACCGCGGGGATGACGCGCACGGCGGTGGTTTTCTGGTTGACCATACCGATGGCGGCCTCGTCCGCAATGATGCCGGAAATGGTCTCGGCCGTCGTTTCACCCGGCAGCATGATCATATCAAGGCCCACCGAGCAAACCGAGGTCATCGCTTCGAGCTTTTCAAGCGACAGCGCGCCCACTCTGGCGGCATCCATCATGCCTGCGTCCTCTGAAACGGGGATGAACGCGCCCGAAAGGCCGCCCACGCGGCCGGAGGCCATGACGCCGCCCTTTTTGACCGCATCGTTTAAGAGCGCAAGGCAGGCGGTGGTGCCGGGGCCGCCGCAGCGCTCCAAACCCATCTCTTCCAGAATATGCGCCACCGAATCACCGACGGCGGGGGTTGGCGCGAGGGAGAGGTCGATGATGCCGAACGGCACGCCGAGCCGTGCGGAGGCCTCGGCGCCGACAAGCTGGCCCATGCGTGTGATTTTAAAGGCGGTCTTTTTGACGATGTCGGCAATCTCGTTTATGGGCAAATCGGCACTGGCGCGCGCCAGCGCTGCGCGTACGACACCGGGCCCCGAAACGCCAACGTTAATAATGCAATCCGGCTCGCTGATGCCGTGAAAAGCGCCCGCCATAAAGGGGTTATCCTCTGGCGCGTTACATAACACCACCAGCTTGGCGCAGCCAATTGACTGGCGGTCTGCAGTCAGCTCGGCCGTTTCCTTGACAATGCGGCCCATCAGCTCGACCGCATCCATGTTGATGCCCGCTTTTGTGGAGCCGATATTAATGGAGGAGCAGAGCAGGTCGGTTTCGGCCATGGCGCGCGGAATGGAACGGATCAGGTCCAAATCGCCGGCGGAAAAGCCTTTTTGCACCAATGCAGAATAACCGCCGATAAAATTAACGCCGATGGTGTTGGCCGCCTTTTGCAGCGCGTGGGCATATTTAACCGGGTCGCCGCCCGAAACGCCCGCCAGCAGTGCAATGGGCGTCACCGCAACGCGCTTGTTGATAATCGGAATGCCATACATGCGCTCGATATCTTCGCCGGTTTTGACCAGGTCCTTGGCCAGGCGGGCGATCTTATCATAAACCTTCTGGCAGGAACGGTCAATGTCGCTGTCGGCACAGTCGAGCAGCGAAATGCCCATGGTTATTGTGCGGATATCCAGACACTCGTTCTGAATCATCTGCACGGTTTCGAGAATGTCGTTGATATTCAGCATAGGTTCCCCTTCTCCTTAAATGCGGTGCATGGCATTAAAAATATCCTCATGCATGACGTGCGCAATAAGGCCCATTTCCTTAACCGACGACTGCATCTCTTCAGAAAGCACCGAGAATTCGCAGGAAAGCTTGGAAATGTCGGCGAGCATAACCATTGAGAAATAGTCGCCCATAACGGTTTGGGTAACATCGATGATATTGGCGTTGTGCGCGGCGCAGATGCCGGCAGCTTTTGCGAGAACGCCTACGGTGTCATGTCCGACAACGGTGATAACAGCATTCATGGACAGATTCCTCCTTAAAATAGGCATGGGAATTAAACGCTATATATCATAACACAAAACAACGCGGGAAAACAATTCCCCGCGCCGCTTTTTAGCTTCTAAACCCCTAAATTCTCACCGACAATTATTACCTCTGTGCAGCTGCTGACCATCATAGGCCCCATGTAGATCACCATTGCGCGGCAGATGCGGTCGGGGCTGTTGCAATCCTGACATCGGCCGGTCACCGCGCAAGGCGTTTTCTTGTGCAATCGCTTGGCGTTTGCCGGCGCCGCCACATTGCGCGCTTGTTCGATTGCCTCGGAAAGGTCGGGCGCTATTTTATTGATGCCGCACACAAAATAAAGTTTTTTTGCCCCGTAAAGGGAGGCTGCCAAACGGTTGCCGATGCCGTCGATGTTCACCAGCTCGCCGGTTTGGGACACGGCGTTTGCCGATGTGAGATAAGTAGTGAATTCAGCAAACCGGTCTCTGTCAGAAGGTTCTTTCCAATGCCAAAAAACAGTGTTGTTCTTCTGAAGCAGTTCGTAAAGGCCCATTTGTTGCAGGGTGAGCGAACCGCCGAAACCGACGGTTTCATCCTTGATCTCATCCGCCAGATAAGCTGCCGCCTCGGCCGCAGTAGCAAAATATTTTGTGGCAAATCCGCGCTGTTCCAGATTTTTAAGCAGTTGGGTGCAATCCATTGGACATCTCCCTTTCGTTTTGTTCGTTTAATCTATTTTCTCACAGCTGAGCGATAAAATCAAGAATCCACCAGAACATTAGGGTTATAGGCCAATTGATTGAAGTTAAATGCTTTTCCCTAATGAAAAGAAATTGAACCATTTTGAATCTTTGGTGAAATTACACCATCAGTAATATAAAATTTATGGTATAATAACCGCAAAGTGGCTATTATACCCGGATTAATGCGCAACGGCTCGCCCCTTAACGGGGCATGTTACCTTTTGATGCGCCATTATACCATTCACTGCGTTCATGGTATAATAACATAAATACAAAGATTACCAAGGGACAGCAAAAAGCGAGGAGGAATCTTTTGATGGCGGCATTTATTTTTGACGGTCACACACACTCCCATTATTCTTTTGATGGCAGTGAGACAATTGCGGCCATGTGCCAGGCTGCAATGGAGGCGGGTGTGCGCGGTTTAACCGTGACAGACCACTGTGATATAGGCGTGTATGCCCTGCCCGACTGGCAAGAGCGTCTTTTGGGCGCGGCGGCGGAGATTGAGGCCCAACGGGAGCGGCTTCAGAACCGTTTAACATTGTCATATGGCGTGGAGCTGGGACAAGCCACGCATGATATACCAATGGCGCAGCAGGTTCTGGCGCTGGCCGACTATGATGTGGTGCTGGGCTCGTTGCATAACCTTCACCAGACTGAAGATTTTTATTTTCTTCAGGAAAAGGCCCTTGATAAAAAAGCTTTACTTGACGAATATTTTAAGGAACTGCTCCAACTGGCTAGAACGGATACCTTTGACGTACTGGCGCACATTACCTATGCCTACCGCTATATGGGCTATGGCAAAGACATTCCGCCTGTTCAATGCTTTGAGCCGATGCTTCGCGCGCTGTTTACAACGCTTGCCCAGAACGGCAAAGCGCTGGAATTGAACACCTCGGGCCTTTACCGGAACCCAAAGGCGCGCGCCATGCCTGATTTGTGGGAGCTAAAGCTGTTTAAGGAATGCGGCGGCGAGATGGTGGCACTCGGTTCCGACGCGCATATTGCGGCGAACATCGGACGCGGCATTGAAGAAGGACAGGCGCTTTTGCGTGCGGCGGGCTTTTCTTATCAAGTGGTTTATCAGGCGCGCAAGCCGGTGCTTTACAAGTTGGATTAACGGCGGGGTACAGCTCAGAAATCCCGCGGCACAAATTATCAAAGGGATTAACGCAATTTTAAAGCATAGGAGGGGTAGAACATGCAGGCAAGTTCCATCGGCATTATCGGGGGCGCGGACGGCCCGACGGCCATCTATGTGGCGAGCAGGATGCGGCCTTTATTTGTGGCGGCTGCATTAGGCGCAGCGGCGCTGATTGCGCTGGGCGTCTGGTTGTTTATCCGGCGCAGGTGAGGCTGAAGAAGGCTTCGTTTAAGCCCAATGACGAAATATAAGAATTGGCATTATACAAAAGCGCGGCGGCCGTGGTTGAACCTGCGGCCGCCGCTTTTAATTATAATCTGCGATAGCGTTCGGGACGAATTTTGCCGTTCTCAAGCGCGTGCTGGAGTTGGTCGATCATCTTTTGCCGGTCGCGGTTGAGCACCCCGGCCAGCGCTACGTAGTTTGAAACATGGTTTGAGCGCAGAACCGTTCCCTCGCTGTCAACCGATTCCAAAAACAGCTTCTGTTCCTGTAAATATTCCAGCGGAGAAAGAATCTCAAACCGGCCCTCCAAATAATCCTGCGCCAGCGGCGTGCCCGCCTCCAGGTGCAGTGTCAGCAGGCCGAGGTAATCCGGCTTTGTCGCTGTGACAAGTTCGGCCGATTTGATGGCATGTTCCCGTGTTTTAGGCCGTCCGCCGAGGCCGGTGATCAGCGTCATCGAGACCTTAATGCCCGCGGCCTTCAGATGCAGGCAGGCTTCGATGGTTTGTGCGGCGGTCACGCCCTTCCTGACATCCAGCAAAATTTCGTCACTGCCCGACTCCGCCCCAATATACACCATTTCAAGCCCGTGTTCTCTCAGGGAAACCAACTCCTCATGGGATTTGAGCAGAACATCCTGCGCGGCACCATACATCGTGATACGCTCCAGGCGTGGGAACAGTGCATAGGCTTTATTCAGAATCGTGATTATATCCTGTGTTTTAACAATCAAAGCGTCGCCATCGGCCAAAAATATGCGGTCGACGTCCATGCGGTAGCTTTGGCTGAGCTCTTCAAGGTCGGCCATAACATCGGCCAACGGGCGCACGCGGAAAGATTTGCGCTTATACATGGTGCAAAAAGTGCAGGTGTTGCGCGCACAACCGATGGTAAGCTGAACGATCAGGCTGTGGGCCTCGCTTGGCGGACGATAAACATCACCTTCGTATCTCATATTAAAAAAGTCTCCTTCAAATGCTCAGGTTTTCCGGCGCAGCGAGGACGAGGGGATGCCCAGCTCCTCGCGGTATTTTGCCACTGTCCGTCGGGCAATGACCGTTTTATTTTTCTCCAGCAGCGCAACCAACGCGCTGTCCGACAGCGGATGACAGGGATCTTCCGCTTCGATGAGGGTTTTTATTTGATCTTTAACCGAACGGCTGCCCGTGCTCTGGCCGCCCGCCTCATCGGGCAACGCACGCGAAAAGAAATGCTTAAAGGGGAAAACCCCGAATTTGCATTCAATATACTTGCCATTAACCGAACGGCTGACCGTCGATTCGTGCACACCAAGCTCGGCGGCGATATCCTGCAGGCGCAGCGGTAAAATGTCCCCACCCCGCAAAAAGAATGCCGTCTGACGGCGTACAATTGCTTCTGCAATCTGCTCGATGGTGTCGCGCCGGGTTTTTATCGCCTTGGCCACCCACATCGCCTGGGAGAGTTTACGTTCAACGTAGTCCTTCGCTTCCGCATTTTTGTCGCAAAGCGCGAGGTAGCTGCGGTTGACGTTGATTTGCGCGCTGTATCGGTCGTTATAGGTGCAGGAAAGGACACCGTCTTTTTCGGTGACGGTGACGTCCGGCAGAATGTAAAGCGCCGGACGGCTGCCAAAGCAGTAAGCTGGGCGGGGTTGTAACGTTTTTATCAGCGCATAAAGGTCGCGCACCTTTTGTGGCGAACAGCCCAGCGCACCGGCAATTTTCTGAAAATGTCCGCGCGGCAGCTCCTGTAAATAATGTGTTACCAGACGGAAAGCCAGCGGGTCGTCAACCCCACGGCGGTCGAGCTGAATAATAAGCGTTTCGGTCAGATCTTTTGCACCGATGCCGGGCGGATCCAGCGTTTTGAGATAGGCGATCGCCTCCTGCGCCAGAACCAGATCAACACTGAAAGTTTGGGCCGCCTGCTCGGCTGTAATGGCAAGATAACCGTTTTCATCCAGTGAATAGATCAGCTTTTCCAGAATAGAAAGCTCCACCCGTGTCAGGCTGAAATCGAATTGATTTCTTAAATAGGCCTGTAGGTCATACGGGTCGTCGCTTTGCTGAGACGGCTCCGAATGGCTGTCCCCGTTATAATCGGCAGGGTCCTCGTCAGGGCGCAGCACAGGTTTTGACACAAGCCATTGTGCCGTCGCCAGCGGGCTGATCTCCTCCTGCGCTCCGGCGGGGTTGGGGGCCAGTACGTCAATAAGCGGGTTTTCAGCTTCAAGCTCGTTAAGCCGCTCATTAAGCTCCAGAATATTCATCTGAAGAAGGGTGACATACTGTATTTGCTGCACCGATATATTTTGCCGCAGCTCCTGCTTTTGTTGCTGTTCCAAAAAACCTGTAACAGACATGATCCCCTCTCCTTTCTGCAATAATACGATATTATTTAATTCTATTATGACGGATTTTTTTCTGTTTTGCAAGCGATATGATTTTAACAGTTTTGCCATCATCATGGCGTTGACGCGTGATGATGCCCGGTATTATAATAAAATTTATGGAAGGATGCGTGATTTTTGATGCATTTAAAGGCCGTGCGGGCAGATCCGGCAGGCAATATTACAATTTTGGTGACCGAGACGGTCTTGCCGCCTGAGCGCGCAGCCGTTGCCGCCGCCTTTTTAAAGATGCCGGCAATTTCTGCCGAGCAGGTCGGTTTTATTGTGCAGCCGAAGCTCAACGCCGGTGCGGTTGGCCGGCTTGAGATGATGGGCGGTGAGTTTTGCGGCAACGCGGCGCGTGCCTTTGGCCTTTACATGGCCAAACACATGGGCGCCGCCGCCCGCAGGGTGATGATAGAGGTCAGCGGGTGCGAACATCCGATTGCGGTCATGGCAGATCCGGCAGCCGGTACGGCCTGGGCGCAAATGCCGTTGCCGCTTAAAGCGTCGCCGGTGATACTGGCGGGTATCTCCTGTGTCCGGGTGGAATTTGAAGGCATTGCGCATCTTGTGGCGGACTGTGCCGTGCCGCGCGAAGACCTGCTGCGCGCTGCCGCGGATATCTTTGAACCGGTGGATGCGTTGGGCGCTTACGGCGTTATTTTTTTTAACCCCGATGCCGGGCGCATCATCCCGGCTGTTACGGTTAAAGCCACCAGAAGCCTGATATGGGAGGGAAGCTGCGGCTCCGGTTCGGTGGCGGCTGCGGTGGCTGCAATGCTGGATAAACCGGACGGCGACTATTGCTGTACGCTTTCGCAGCCTGCGGGCAGCATTATGGTTTCGCTTGCAAAAGCGCAGGGTGCGGTTTGCCGGGCCGAAATAGGCGGGGCCGTCACGCTGGGTGAGCCGCAATGCTATACTTTTTAAAAAATCTTTTCAGGCCTTGACAAGCTGCTGTAAAATTGCTATCATGCCGATATATTAAAAATCGCAATGATGGGGAATTTGCAGGCTTCAACACAAGCTCCAGAGAGCCGCCGACTGGTGAAAGGCGGTGCCTGTGTGTTTGCAATCTCACCCCTGAGCGGCCAACTGAGCGGCATGTTTTCCGCAAGGGAGGACGGGATTCCCACCCGTTATCAATGGGGCCGGATTCGCTGCCAAGCCAGATAGGCGCGCAGCCGATGCCGGGCAGAGCGGATGCGATTTTAAGCATCAACAAGGGTGGTACCGCGAAAGACAAGCTGCTTTCGTCCTTTGAAAACAAAGGATGATAGCGGCTTTTTTTGTTTTCTCACGCGCAGAATGGCTGCTCCTCTACCTCTCCCCGCTGCTGTTGCCCGCCATATTTCGTTGGGCGCTTGTTCCTTTGGCCACACTTTATGAAACTGATATTTTAGGAGGAAAAAACACATGGGTATGACAATGACGCAAAAAATTCTCGCTGCCCACGCGGGGCTGGATTCGGTTAAGGCCGGGCAGTTGATCCGCGCGAAGCTGGATATGGTGCTGGGTAACGACATTACGACGCCGGTTGCCGTCAATGAGTTTAACAAGGCCGGGTTTGGGTCGGTGTTTGATGTGAATAAAATTTCCATCGTGCTGGATCACTTTATTCCCAACAAGGACATCAAGGCCGCCGAGCAGGCCAAAACCTGCCGCAACTTTGCCCGCCAGTACGACGTTAAAAATTTCTTCGACGTCGGCGACATGGGTGTTGAGCATGCGCTGCTGCCTGAAAAAGGGCTGATCGCCCCGGGCGAAACCTGCATCGGCGCCGATTCGCACACCTGCACCTACGGTGCGCTGGGGGCATTTTCAACCGGTGTCGGCTCCACCGATATGGCGGCCGGCATGGCGACCGGAGAGGCGTGGTTCAAGGTTCCCGCCGCGCTGCGCTTTAACCTGACCGGCAGGCTTTCTGAAAATGTCAGCGGTAAGGATGTGATTTTGCATATTATCGGCATGATCGGCGTGGACGGTGCGCTGTATAAATCGATGGAGTTTGGTGGCGAGGGGCTTGGGAACCTGACCATTGACGACCGTCTGTGCATCGCAAATATGGCGATTGAGGCCGGTGGTAAAAACGGCATCTTCGAGGTGGACGACGTCACGCTTGCGTACGTCAACGCCCGCGTAAACCGTCCCTTTAAAACTTATGCACCCGACCCTGACGCGCAGTACGACGCCGTCTACGACCTTGACCTGTCGGCGATTAAATCGACTGTTGCCTTCCCGCATTTGCCGGAGAACACCCGCACCATCGACACAGTCGGCGACGTTAAGATCGACCAGGTCGTCATCGGCTCCTGCACCAACGGACGCCTTTCCGACATGGCCGCCGCGGCAAAAATCCTCAAGGGCCGCCATGTGGCCAGGGACTGTCGGACAATTATCATTCCCGCCACCATGCACATCTATCGCGAATGCATGAAGCTGGGTTATTCCGACATATTCCTCGACGCAGGCTGCGTTATCTCCACCCCCACCTGCGGCCCCTGCCTCGGCGGCTACATGGGCATCCTTGCCGAGGGCGAGCGTTGTGTCTCCACCACCAACCGCAATTTTGTCGGCCGCATGGGCCACCCGAAAAGCGAGGTTTATCTCGCCAGCCCTGAGGTGGCGGCCGCTTCGGCTGTCATGGGCAAAATTGCAGACCCCAACAGGCTTTAAGGAGGAAAATGCCATGAATACAAAAGGTTTTGCACATAAATACGGCGACAACATCGACACCGACGTCATTATCCCCGCCCGCTATCTCAATACCCCCGATCATCAGGAACTGGCTGCCCATTGCATGGAGGATATCGACCTTGAATTTATCAAGCGGGTTCAGCCAAACGATATTATGGTTGGCGGCTACAATTTCGGCTGTGGTTCCTCGCGCGAGCACGCGCCGATTGCGCTGAAAGCTTCCGGTATCTCCTGCGTTATCGCCAAGACCTTTGCCCGTATCTTCTACCGTAACGCCATCAATATCGGCCTTGCCATTCTGGAATGTGAAGAGGCTTCTGATAAGATTCAGGCGGGCGACGAGGTCGCGGTTGATTTTGACACCGGCGTCATCACGAACATCACCCGCAATGAACAGTATCAGGCCGAGCCGTTCCCGGAATTTATCAAGGACATTATCAACCACAACGGCCTGATGAATGCAATTGCGGCACAGGGAGGAAAGTGATGGCGACTAAAAAGATTACGGTTTTGCAGGGCGACGGCATCGGCCCTGAAATTACGGCGCAGGGTGTTTTAGCCCTGCGGGCCATTGCTGAAAAATTCGGCCACACCTTTGAATTTACTTTTGCCGATTTTGGCGGCTGCGCCATCGACCGGCACGGAGAGCCGTTTCCGGCGGTGACCCGCCAAAGCTGCGAGGCCGCCGACGCCATTTTGCTTGGCTCGGTCGGCGGCCCAAAGTGGGACGGCGTGCCCAAGGAGATTCGCCCCGAAAAGGGCCTGTTGCAGATGCGCGCGGCGTTGGGCCTTTTTGCGAACCTGCGCCCGGCCAAGCTGCACAGCCAGCTCGCTTATGCCTGCCCGCTTAAAACCGAGATTGTGGAAAAGGGCATCGACATCATGATTGTGCGCGAGCTGACCGGCGGCATCTATTTTGGCGCGCACGAGACCACTGTTGAGGACGGTCAGCGCGTCGCGCGCGACGTGCTGACCTATTCCGAGCGGGAGATCGACCGCATTCTGCGCGTCGGCTTTGAGGCGGCGAAAAAGCGCGGCAAAAAACTGGCGTCGGTCGAAAAGTCCAACGTGCTTGATTCCTCGCGCCTATGGAAGGAGCGTGCGCACGCCATCGCGGCGGAATATCCCGACGTGGCGCTGACCGATATTCTGGTGGATAACGCCGCCATGCAGCTTGTTCGTGCCCCTGCGCAGTTTGACGTTATTGTCACCGAAAACATGTTCGGCGATATTCTGTCGGATGAGGCCAGCCAGATTGTCGGTTCCATCGGCATGATGCCCTCCGCCAGCCTGCGTTCCGATTCGTTCGGCGCCTATGAGCCGATTCACGGCTCGGCCCCCGATATTGCAGGAAAAGATATCGCAAACCCCATTGGCACAATCCTGTCCGCTGCGATGATGCTGCGCTATTCGTTTGATATGGCGGCGGAAGCCAAGGCGGTTGAGGCAGCGGTTCATAGCGTTCTCAGCGGGGGCTTGCGTACGCCGGATATCCTCTCGGAAGGCTGCAAAAAAGTGGGCTGCAACGAGATGGGCAAATGCATCTCAATGCAAATTGCAATTTGATTTCACCAAAATTTCGTGGTAAACTATGGGGGAGAAGGTTGTCAGTGCAACCATCTTCCCCATTTCATCATTTTAAATTTTGGAGGGATAAATTCATGCGCAACGTTAAAAACATTTTAGTTCTGGTCCCTGTCAGTGCTCAGGAGCGGGAACTGCTGGAAAGCAGTGCTCCCCATGCAAATTTTGTTTATTGCAAGGCCAATGAAATCAGCCCGCAGCAACTGGCCGAAGCCGACGTCATTTTAGGCAACCCACCAACCGGTATTCTTAAAGATGCGCAGTCTCTCCAGTTTTTACAGCTGTTTACTGCCGGATCCGACAGCTATGCGGCTGAGGGCATTCTGCCTCAGGGCGCATTGCTGGCAAACGCCACCGGCACCTATGGCCTGGCCATTTCGGAATATATGGTGGGCGTGCTGCTGTCGCTTCATAAAAAGCTGCATCTTTACCGTGACCAACAGGGCCAAAGCCTTTGGAATAACCTTGGCGAGGTAAAATCCATCTGGAACTCAACCGTGCTGGTTATTGGGTTGGGCGACATAGGCACTGAATTTGCCAAGCGCATTAAAGTATTTGACGCCAAAGTAATTGGTGTGCGCCGCGCGGGCCTGGATAAACCCGACTTTGTCGACGAGCTTTATCTCTCGGATAAAATTGATGAGCTGCTGCCGCTGGCCGATACGGTCGCTCTTTGCCTGCCGCAAACCGCTGCAACACAGGACCTCATGAATGCCGAGCGCATCTCCAGGATGAAACCCGGTGCGGTGCTTATTAACATCGGACGCGGCAGCGCGGTGGATGCCGACGCGCTCTGTGACGCACTGGATGCGGGAAAGCTGTCAGGTGCGGCGCTGGATGTGACGGTTCCCGAACCGCTGCCCGCCGACAGCCGGCTCTGGCAGACCCAGAACCTGATAATCACCCCGCATGTTTCAGGCGGGTCTTCCCTGCCCGAGACGCATAACAGACTGGTCCGGCTGATAGCAGAAAACCTGTCCGCCTTTATTCAGGAAAAGCCGGTGAAAAATTTGGTTGACGCCAAAACGGGATACCGAAAGCTTTAAAAGCGATGATTTTAATTTTAAGTCCGGCTTTATCCGGCGAAAGACCGCGCAGCTTGTCAAAAACAAACATTTTAGAAAATGTTGCACAAATCAAAAGTTTAGGTCAAGCTTTTTCAAAGCTTGCAGGGTTTGGGGCAGCGCCCCAAAGTACCCTAATTCTGTAAGAAGCGCAGGAGAGGGCGCAAAAACAGTTCACTGGACTGTTTTTGCAGGGAGAACCCTCGCCGGGGGTTCTCCCATGTCGTGATAAGCGGCATTTGTTTTATGCACATTGCTAAGCCCCGGTCACTTTATTGACAGCCTGTGCGGGGCGCCGTTTTAGACGGCGCCCCGCACATATTTTACACCTTACAACATAAAAGAGACGGTGGTGTGCACTTAAATAAGAGATTGCTTATCGGCCTTTTGATAACGCTTTTTGTTTGCGGCTGCGGCCAAAGCCGGAAGCCCCCGGATGCGGCGCTTTACGTTTATAAGATCAATCAGGGAAAACAAACGCTGATTCGCTCGGTTGGTTGGGCAGAAACCGAACCGCTGCTCGCCGTTTCGGATCTTTTAAATTCAAGCACGGCGCAGGAATCGGCTGAAAAGCGTATCGAAAACCCCGATTATATTCTCGAGTTTGTCAACAAGGGCCATTACACCCGCGCGGTGGTTGCACCTGTCATTGTTTACATCTGGATTGAGGAGCATACAGAAAAAGTGCACCTTTACTGCCCGGATATCTCGGCAGGCACGGCGTCCGCGCCCAACCCCTACGGCCTCTACGACGCAGGGGAATCGACATCCGCCCGTTTTCTAACACAGGTTATCGGGCTTGCACCCTGACGGCGTTTATCAAATTTATTTGGCCTTTATGCCTTTTGTGGTTCCGTGCTCGGGCAGAAACGGTTCGTACATCATCATGGCGTGGTTCTCTGTAATAAATTCCTCGGCCAGAAAAACACCGTTTAAATCAAAGCAACGGCGGTAAAGGGCGTTATGTCGGCTGAAGCCACCCCACCATTCGCTTTTCATAAGATGCTCTTTTTCCATGATTTCATAACAGCAGATTGGTTTTGCGTCTGAATACCAGGCCGCGTGCAGATATTCCTTGCCGACACCGACCGAAAGCTGAAAGGTATCATCGGTGCGGTTTAAAATCATCAGATCGCCATGGGGGTAAAAGCAGGTTGCACCGCTGCCAAAGGGCTGGGTGCGGTTGGCGTCGGGAAAAACGTCGTACCCATGCCGGTGCCGTTCGGTAATCGTAAGCGGCGTGTGCAATGTAATCCAATAAAGCAAATTGGAGAGCTGGCAAAGCCCACCGCCCACACCGGCCATAACTTTGCCGTCGCAAAGCACCATGCCGTCCACATACCCTTTTGTACGCGTCGGCTTGCCGATTACGCGCCAGTAGCTGAGGGTTTCGCCCGGGCGCAAAATAACGCCGTCGAGCTGCTTTGCAGCAAGCTTCAGGTTTACTATTTTATTGTGTTGCAGCTGCATATCGACATCTTTTAGCTGGCGCAGCAATACGGTTTGGTGCTCGGCATGCAGGTAAGGCAGCCATGTGTCGGGCCGCCGCTCCTTTGCAAACCGATATTTTGGCGAAAGCCACAGCAGGTAGCGCAAAAAGGAATAATACCGTTCTCCAAGCCGCTTTCGCAGCGGAGACCGCGTGATGGGTTTTAGCGCGTCTGTCTTTTTCATGGTGTCATTACCTCCGGCTCCATTTATAAGAGATGCCGCCTATCACCTATATAGTGGCAAATCAGGCCGGAAAATATTGCAACGTCATTAAAAACAGCGCACCGCTCCGGGCGGTGCGCTGTTTTGCAGTCTGTAAAGAAATGGATTTCGTAAAACCTAAGCACCGAGGGAATAGTGTGAAAGAACAGCGGGAGCCGTTGCGGGCATCCATGCCGCCCGCAGCGACCAGTGAAGCCCTTTAGTCGCGTAAGCGGCCTGGCGGCGAGCCCCCACTTTGGCGTCGAGGGCCGGATTACTCGCCCGCAGGCGCCCAAAACGGGCGACCCGTTTTGGTTAACATAGGACGAGGTTATTCTGCTGAACCGAATTTTTTATGCAGCACCACCAGCAGCCCGAACAGCATCAGCACTGAAACAGCCAGCGTCAGCATCAGGTTGCCGTTTGTAAACCCGGCTACCAAATAGCCGACAAAGCAGCAGGCCGCCACCAGCAAGCAATACGGAATCTGGGTGGCAACATGCTCAATATGGTCGCAGCCGGCGCCGGCGGACGCCATAATGGTGGTATCGGATATCGGCGAGCAGTGATCACCGAAGACCGAGCCCGCCAGCGAAGCGGCCAGCGCAGGAATGATCAGCGAGGGCGCGACCGACTCGCAGATAGCGAACACAATCGGAATCAAAATACCAAACGTTCCCCAGGAAGTGCCCATCGAGAAGGAGAGCCCCGCAGCGATGGCAAAAGTGATGGCGGGCAAAATGGCGATTGGAATATTGCTGTTTTCGACAACGGTGCCGATAAAATCACCGGTCATCAGCAGGTCGCGGCAAACGCCGGAAATTGTCCAGGCCAGAACAAGAATGATATCAGCCGGGACCATTGACTTGATGCCTTCGGTGACGCCGCCCATAAACTCGCGCACGGTCATCAGCTGGCGGGGAACAAACTGAACGAAGGCCCAAACCAGCGCGACAAAAGAACCCAGCACCAATGCGGGGCCGGAGGAGCAGTCGCCGAATGCTTCGGCCATCGTCAGACCGCCCGCAAAATAGCCGCCATTTTCAAGCATGGCCAGGCCCGAAACCACAATCAGGACCACGACGGGAAGAAGGAGATCCCAGATAGTTCCCTTCTCCGAAATTTTGGCGCCGTCGCTTAAAGAGACGTCAACCGCACCCAAGTCCCCTCTCATCGCGCGTGCTTCTGCCTTGGCCATCGGCCCAAAGTCGAGGTTTGTTATAGAAAGCACGATCAACATCACAATGGAAAGCAGAGCGTAAAGGTTAAAAGGAATGGTTGACACCATCGCCTGAATACCGCTGTTGAACATATGGCTGTCCTCCGGCAGCGAGGAAATAACGGCTGCACCCCAGCTTGAGATAGGCGCAATAATGCAGATGGGCGCCGCCGTGGCATCAATTATGTAAGCAAGCTTTGCACGCGACATTTTAAAGCGGTCGGTAACCGGCTTCATAACAGTGCCCACTGTCAGGCAATTGCAATAATCGTCGATGAAGATCAGAGCGCCAAGACCACCGGTGGCCAGCATGGCGCTGCCCTTGCTTTTAAGCTTTTTGTTCATCAGCGTGCCGTAGGAGCGGGAACCGCCCGCCATGGTGATCAGCGAGACCAATGCACCGACCAGTGCTAAAAAAAGGATAATATCCAAGTCGAAACGGTTTCCCATAAGGGCGAAGGTGTTTTTTAGCGTATCGGTAACAAGATTGCCGCCAACCGCAGCTGTGTAAATAAGGGTTCCTGAAAGAACGCCTATCACCAGAGAGGATATAACCTCTTTTGTAATAAGTGCGAGCCCAATTGCGATAATGGGCGGAAGAATTGATAACCAGCCAACCGAAACAGCTTCCATAATATGCCCTTCCTTTTCTGTTTTATCTTCTGCATAAAAAACGCGGCACACCGGATGGTATGCCGCGTTGCAAAAAGGGGTATAAACCCCTGTTTGACAAATGATAGCGCTTCACACCTGTGACAGTGTGTTGCATGTTCTGCAACACCCCAGCCCAAAAAGCCCGACAAATGCTTTTTGGCTTCGGCGGTGGCTCCTTTTTCCCGATGGTTGGTCGCCCATTACGCCGGGATACTCTTAAACACCGCGCCTCTACCATTATTCAAAAATGGATCATTAAAAATAAGATATTTGTTCAAAAATAACATGTTTTAGGTCGAGCTGTCAATAGGCATTTTAGACAATATATCCGCCGGATGTCTTTGGACAAAATACAAATATTCAAGAACCGAGGGTAAAATGCATATGCCCCGCTTCTTGTTAAGATAAAACCAGTGCCGCAACCCGCTTGCAAAGCTGGTCAAATTGCGAGGGAATCAGCGCATTATTATAGCAGAGCTCCAGTTCGGCCTGCGCTTTTTGCGCGTTTTGCAGCAGACCAAACGACTGTTGGAGCATTTGCCGGGCCGCTTTGCGGTTAAAAGCCAAACGGTTCTTATAGGCTGAAAGCACCTTCTTGTCGGTAAACCGGCGTGCGTTGATGATGCGTTGTGGTTCACATGTGGCGATAAGGCGCTCGTTTGTTGTCAGAAACGCCAGTGACAGCTCGGGAAAAATGAGTTGTTCAAGCCGTTCAAACGGCGCTAAAGGACTGTAACCGCTGATGATATGGCAATTGCTGCTTAAGGCGCGTTTGTGCAGCGCCTTTAACAGCAGACCGGACGAGGGGCCGTATTCATCTTCGAGCAGCACAACAGTCTTGACAAAATCCATTGCGGACAGCTCCGGCAGCAGATGGTAGCCGTCTGAAAAAATGCGAACCTCTTCGATTGCTTTACTGCCTTTAAAGGCCTTTGCGGCGATGCGGTCGGCCTGACGTTCAATTTTATCAAGATCGGTGGCTTCAAGGGCAATGCGGTAATTATCGTTGTATAAAGCGTCCGCCGCACACAGATAGCGGCGGGATTGCTCGCGCAGGCGCTCTTCCTTGCTGGTCAGCGCAATAATTTCCGCCTTTTTATGGCGCAGCTTTTCGGCTTCAAAGCAGCCGCCCAGCCAGAGGATTTCTTCTACCGCACCCGGATAATGCGGCTCAATAGCGTGGGGCTGTGCGCTGTCTATAATCGCGGTGTCGCCCCAGAAGGCGGCTTCAGACACGTTTTCAGAGTCGACTGAAACGGCGAGGTGAACGCATTGCCCGGCCGCGCCGGCGGCCTTGGCCGCGCGGCTTATCAGTTCCGCCCGCTTTCCTCTTGTTCCGCCTTTGAGCAGTATAATACGGGAGAATTTGTCGGCATCACAAAGTAAATTTAACCGTGAAACAAATCCAAGCGGTGTATTTGCGCTTAAATAGAAGCGCTTCAGATGTGTTTTTATCACTAGAAGACCTCCTCACAGCTATCTTTTACATGGTATTCCGGTTGCAAAACAATTGATACTAAATCACCGAAAAATCCATGTAACCGCCTTGAGCAAGGTGCATTCATCAAAAAACATACCCAAAAATCAAATGCAATTCATTTAAGTGCCGATTTAGCCCATACGCGCTTTCCCGGCGGCCAATTTTGCAGCCAGTTGCGTTGCTCTGCACCTTCTCTGGCACAAAATTTTCTCGCTGTTAAACACGTTGCCGAGTTAATCGGCGCTTACCAGATTTTTAAGTCGCGGATAGGCTTCCAACGCATTTTGGCAAAACACACGGCCCCACTCGCTTTGCGGCACAAACGATTTTATTAACGCGATGTAGGCGTGCAGGTTTACCAACGGCCAGTCTGAGCCGTAAAGCACGTGGTCCCACCGGTCCAGGTAATGAAGCCAGGATTCCAGCTGATTGACATAGCCTTTATAGCGCATACTGAAAGCGTCGGCATCCGGAATTCCAACCGCGAGGCCCGAAAGCTCCACATAAACATTCGGGTTTTTCTTGGCCACCTCGGCTGCGTCAAGCATCCAGGGGTTGCCAAAATGGCACAGAACGAGCCGCAGCTGAGGGTAGCGCACCGCCACCTCGTCCACGGTAAGCGGATGCGAAAATTTCAGCCGACCGGCGGGGTTTGCCGTGTCCCCGGTGTGAAAGGCCACGGTCAGATCGTGCTCTGCCGCCAGGTCATACACCGGGTGGTAGAGGCTATCATCGGCAAAAAACGGACGATACCCCAGGTAAATCTTAAAGCCGACGCAGCTTGGGCAGGCGGCGGCTTCCCGATAGGCGGAAAGGGTTTTCTCCAGGTTCTCTTTTTTTAAACCCGCTGGGTCCACTCCGATACAAAAACCGACAGAAGGAGGATACTGGTATGCTTTGACGTCAACCGAACCGCCAAGGTCAAACAAACCCGGGCGGCAGGGGTCATCTTCCAGAAGCCCGGTGCCCATTACCACACAGGCGGCAATCTGTTCCTGCTTAAAGCATTCCATCAAGTGTGAAAACTCATTTTTATGGCCGTTTTCACGGCAAAGGGCATCAAAGCCCTCCGCTTTTTTCATATGCAAATGTGCGTCTATTATTTTCATGCCCTGTGCCTCCGTAAATCAGATAAAATCGTGTAATATAGCATAGCACGAAGGCGCGGAAAATAAAATAGCCGATACGGCCTTTACAATAAAATACGTTTAATGTAATATAGAAATATTACACTGGAAAAGGACTGTACTCGGATGACAAAATGTTATTCTTTGGGTGTCCGGCTGCGCGCAATGGTAATTTTTCGCCAGCTTTTGGACGACCCGGTACTTTTACACCTGAGGCGGCTGCTGGAATCGGACAGTGCCAATGACGGTGTCTCACAATATGCATTGTTTGTTGCTGCGCTGTATGAACAAGGGGACAACCTTTCGGATTACCTGTTGAATTTGGTTTTGCAGGATGAAAATCTTTACATGCTGCGTGCCGCAAGACAGGAACCAATTTCTCCGCCCCTGGCGGAATGCCTTGAACAGGAGCTTTTGTTGCTGGAGGAAATAAGCCGCCTGTCGCCGCAGACGTTGCGCGAAGCGTTGAGCTACGATGGTTTTTTGCCGCCCTATTATAATACCGGGCACGACTTCAGGGCCGCCTATGCCCAGCGCATCGCGCAGATAGGCTGCCATGGCTACGGTATTTTTGCCGGCAGCCGGGCCTTTGTTCTGCAAAACCACAAGCTGGTTCCGGTTCGCCACCCCGACCCCATCACGTTGGACGGCCTGCCCGGTTATCAGCGTGAGCGTCAGCTGGTGGTCAACAACACGCTGGCCCTGTTGGAGGGGCGTCCGGCTGCAAACGTATTGCTTTACGGCGATAGCGGCACCGGCAAATCTTCAACCGTAAAAGCCGTCGTCAATGAATATGCACACCGGGGACTTAGGCTGATTGAGTTAAAAAAGAACCAGCTTGTCGAAATACCCGCTTTGTTGGACCGCCTGTCCGACAACCCGCTGCGGTTTATCCTGTTTATTGATGACCTCTCGTTTACCAAGGACGATGACAATTTTGCGGCGCTAAAGGCTATTTTAGAAGGGTCGATTTCTTATAAGAACGACAACGTTGCAGTTTATGCCACCAGCAACCGCCGCCATCTCGTCAAGGAGAACTTCTCAGACCGTGAAGGCGATGAAATCCACCTTGGGGATACTATTGCCGAGCTGACCTCGCTTTCCGACCGTTTTGGTCTCACAGTTACCTTTGAGCGGCCCGGAAAGCAGCAGTATATTGATATTGTGCTTTGTCTGGCACAGCTCAATGGCCTTATTCTGCCGGAAGAGACGCTGATTGCCAGTGCCGAGAGCTATGCGCTGCGCCGGGCCGGTCGCTCTCCCCGTGTGGCCAAGCAGTTTATTGAGTCGCTTTTAGCCGAGCAGGTGTAAACACAGAGCCATTCGGGCCCTGGAGCCGCTTTTTTGTACCCGCTAAAAATTGATAATTGGCGTACGCCCATCCACACAAAACGCGCCGTCCGGCGCGTTTTGTTGAGCCCGAGAAAATCATGATGCAGCGCGGCGGCACTTGGGTAAAGGCCGCTGCAAATTTGGAAGCAAAAGCACATTGTTTCCCAAAAAGTTACATGTGGAAAAATATTCTGACACAAATTGCGCTCATTATAAAGCCAGTGAGATCCGCTATTACCGAGGCCGAAACCGTATGGCGGATTCGGCGGATGGAAGTGGCGCCGTAATAAACGGCAATGGTGTAGAAGGTCGTCTCTGTAGAGCCTTCCATGACACTGGCGATACGCCCCACTAAGCTGTCCGGGCCAAAACGTGTCAACAGGTCGTTAAAGATGACCATTGCGCCGCTGCCCGAAATAGGGCGAAGCAGCGCGAGTGGAACCACTTCGGCCGGTATGCCGACCAACTCGGTGATAGGTGCCAATGAATGGGTTAGCAGATCCAACGCGCCGGAGGCTTTGAAAACGCCCACCGCCGTTATCAGTGCCACCAGCGCCGGAATGATTCTAAACGCGACGCCGATGCCGGTACGGGCGCCGCTTAAAAAAGATTCAAAAACATTGATGCCACTGACCCAGCCCCATAGCACAATAAGGCCGATAACGACGGGAATTGCCCAACTGCTCACCGCAGTCATCAGCGTTTTCTCCTGTTGGACAGCAGCTTTGCAGCTGCGATACCGGATAAGACCGAAACGGTGGACGCCGCCCAGACGGCCGGCAGAATGTCCAGCGGCGCTTTACTTCCCGCCGCAGCCCGAAGCATGGCGGTTGTTGTAGGCAATAGCTGTAACGAGGCTGTGTTCATTGCCACAAAAAGGACCATGTTGTCGGTGGCGGTGCCGTTGGCGCGTTCCTCTTCCTCCATGGCCTTCATGGCGGTGATGCCCAGCGGTGTGGCTGCGTTTCCCAGCCCAAGCAGATTTGCCACCATGTTCATTGAGATAGCACGCATGGCCTTACCCTGTGGGCGTAAACCTTTAAACAGTCGGCATGTCACCGGTGCGGCCGCATGTGCAAGCGCATTCGTCAACTTAGATTCCTCTGCAATGCGCATAATGCCGCCCCAGAGGCAAAAATTCCCTGCAAGCGACAGTATAAGCTCAATCGCGCGGCTGCTTTCTTTAAGCATCGCTTCAGAAACCTGCGGCATCCGGCCCGTGAGCGCGCCAAAAACAATCCCCCCCAGCAACATGGTACAGAAAATAGCAGTCATCATAAGCGTCACCCCTATGAATAAACGTATGAGCGGCAAAAGATTTTCATCACCAAACTTTCTATGAAGTAATAAGAATTATTTTGATTTTTTTACAAAAATTTACATTTTTTACCTTTACAAGAACCTGACCATGCGGTATAATAGCTGCGATATGACAAATAGGGAGATTAAACTAGAAAACACAACATTATGCCCTGTTTTTTATCATCAATGAGGAGGAGTGGAATTATGAAAGCAACAGGAATTGTACGGAAAATTGACGATTTGGGAAGGATTGTGCTGCCAATTGAGTTAAGGCGGACACTGGGAATTTCTGAGAGGGACTCTCTTGAGATTTATGTGGACCACAATAACATTCTACTTAAAAAGTATGAACCCGCCTGTATTTTTTGCGGAAGTGCCGACAACATCACAGTGTACAAAGATAAAAATGTCTGCGAACACTGTCTAGCCGAGCTTAAAGCGAACGGCTAATCACTTTCCAACACCAAAAAACGGGCGGGGAATTTATATTCTCCACCCGTTTATATTTTGTATAGAAGAGCAAAGCGTCCGGCAAGTGTTAAGGCTGCCGGGGTTTATGGCCCTGGTATGCGTTCCTTAAGATTCAAAGCGGCAATTGATTTTAAATGCATTTAAGGCGGCCGCTCTAAAAATGCGGCCGCCTTGTGTATTAAAGTTAATCTTTAGCCATATTCAGCAGGGCATCACCCGTTAAACGATAGACCGTCCAGTCATCCATTGGGCGGGCGTTAAGCGAAAGATAAAAGCGGATGCTGGGCTTGTTCCAATCCAGGCACTGCCATTCAAGCCTGCCGCAGCCGCGTGCCACGGCCAATCTGGCAAGTTCCTTTAAAATAGCCCTGCCATAGCCTTTTCCGCGGTGTTCCGCTTTAACATAAAGATCTTCCAGATATAAACCGGCGCGGCCTAAAAATGTTGAAAAATTATAGAAGAACAGCGCGAAGCCCACGGTATTGCCATCAACCCTGGCAAAAATGACTTCGGCTTTCCTCTTCTCAAACAGCCATTCGTACAGCAACGCTTCGGTGGCGGCTACCTGATCGCTAAGCCTCTCATACGCTGCCAGCAACCTGATAAATTGCAAAATCTGTGGAATATCGGCGGGGGTTGCGGGGTGGAAGGTGACGGGATCCTGTGCCATAGGTGCTCCTTTATTTTGTCTGCCGCATTATTGGCGGCGCTTTTTCTCTTCCTCGTCGTCACAATGTGCGGCGCAGTGGGAACAGTCGCCATGGCAGCCGCCCTGCATCATCGGGTCCTTATTCTTCGAGACCAAAGCAAAGATGAACAGCGCGCCAAGTAACACAACCATTATGCCGATAATAACAATAAACTGAAATGTCATTAAAATCAAATCCTTTCCTACTGGGCAACGACGGCACCGTCGCAACGCGGATCTGTACCGCCTGCATAAACGCCGTTTTGTTGCCGCCAAATAACCTGGCCGCGGCCAAAGGGTGCGCGGTCGACTGAATAGCTGACCTGATGTCCCATTTGCTCAAGTGCGCGGGCAATATAAAGCGGTACGCCATGTTCCAAGCTTACACTGCGCGCACCGGTCCAGTACCAGCGCGGGGCGTCAAGGGCAGCCTGCGGGTTCTGCCCGTATTCCAGCATTTTAAGCACAACCTGAAGGTGCCCCTGCGGCTGCATAAAGGCGCCCATAACACCAAAAGGTGCAACCGGTTCTCCCCCTTTGGAAATAAAGCCGGGGATAATGGTGTGGTAAGGCCGCTTGCCGGGGGCAAGACAGTTAGAGCTGTTTTCGTCGAGATAAAAGCCGCTGCCGCGGTTATGCAAAGCGATGCCGGTGCCGGGAACAACAACCCCTGAACCGAAACCGTTATAATTTGATTGAATATAGGACACCATATTGCCATCGGCATCTGCGGTACAGAGATAAACGGTACCGCCGTCGGTTGGGTTGCCGACGGTGGGCAGCAAGGCCTGATCGGTGATAAGTGCGCGACGTTTTTCAGCATAAGATGCGCTGAGCAGTTGCTGTGGCGTAACCTGCATACCGGTGCGCGGATCCGCAATATAGTGGTAGGCATCAGCGGCTGCCAGCTTAAGCGCTTCAATTTGCAGATGCCAGCTTTTTGGGTCATCCAGCGACGGCAGCTGCAAGGCGTTCAAAATATTCAGCGCCATGAGCGCAATCATGCCCTGGCCGTTGGGCGGCAGTTCCCAAATGTCGTAACCGCAAAAAGCAGTCGTCAGGGGGGTGACCCACTCGGGCTCAAAAATTTCAAGGTCGCTTTTACGTAAAAAACCACCCGCTGCACGCATATACCGGTCTATTTCTTCCGCGAGCGCGCCGCTGTAAAAAGATTTGGCGCCGGTTTGGGCAATCTCAGTCAGCGTTTTAGCGTGATCGGGCAGCTTCCAGCATTCTCCCGCCCGCGGCGCCCTGCCGTCATCGGTGAACACGCGGAACCATTCGGCAAATTCGGGCTGCGCGCGGTAAGGGGCATAGGTCTGTTCGGCGGCCACCCGCCATCTTTCTGCAACCGTTGCACCAATAGAAAATCCGTCCGTTGCGTAGCGGATAGCCGGGGCAAGAACCTCGGCCAGCGGCAGCCTGCCCAACCGCGCCGACAGCGCGGCCCAAGCGGCGGGGATTCCAGGGACGGTTTGCGAGAAAAAGCCAACCTTCGGCATGGTTTTGTGTCCCGCGTCACGTATCATTTGGGCTGTCAGGAGCTGGGGGCAAAAGCCGGTGGAATTTAAACCGAACAACCCTTCCTTGGTCCAAACCTGCGCAAAGGCGTCTCCGCCGATGCCGTTGGAACAGGGCTCAATAACCGTCAGGCAGGCGGCGGTGGCAATGGCGGCGTCTATGGCATTGCCGCCCTGTTTTAAAATATTCAGTCCGGCCTGCGCGCAAAGCTGTTGAGAGGTGGCAACCATGCCCTGTGCGCCAAAAGTGACTTGACGCCGAGAAGGATAGGGATAAACGTGAAAATTCATACAAAAGCCCCCATAATTAAAATCGTTATACGACCATTCTTTTTGCAGTTATAAAAACGGGCGGTGCTGCCGGGCCAGGGCGCTTTCTCCGGTTAACCCGCCACTCAGGGCCGCACAGTAAAGCCCTTATTAATGGTACACCAAAAAACGCCGGCATGCAACCTAAATGCGCTGCCTGGCGACACAAAACAAACGAATTTAAACACCGCTGCTGCTTTTACGGTGCATTGGCCGGATGGCGCAAACCCCTTGCCGGGCGCATAACCACCCTTGACGGCTGGACGAAGGGCATACCGTAAAATCCATGAGTCGTGTTCGGTATCAAAACAGACAGCCGCGGTGCACGGCGGCACTGTCTCCGGCGCTAAAGTACAAACGCGCTCTTCAAAATGAGGGCTTGAAAAATATCAGCATTTGTCCCCTGCGAGATATTCCTTGGCGTAGCGCTTGGGGGAGGTTCCGGTAAGCGCGCCGAAGGTGCGTATAAAATGCTCATTGTTGCGAAAACCCACCATTTCGCCCACCTCCTGCACGCGCATCCCTTTTCTGAGCAGCTCACGCGCCTTGAGCACCCGGCAGTGGATGATATATTCCATGACCGAAAAGCCTGTGACAGCTTTAAAGGAGTGGCAAAGGTGATATTTATTGATGAAGCAGTTGGCCGCAATAACATCAAGGGTGAGCGGGTCGGCCAGATGCCCCTGAATAAATTCCAGGATGGGCGATATGCGTGCAAAATCGGGATTTAAGACAACTTTGCTGCGGTCGGTTGTTTCAAAGGAGGAGAAAACCTTGAGCAAAAGGCTTAATAGCACGATCATATCCTGCATGTCGCTGCCAAAAGCGTCCGCGCGCGGTTTTTCCAGCTGCTCGAACAGTCTGATCAATTCGGCGGTTCTTTCTTTCTCCAGCAGCACGCAGTGGCCAGACTCCCGGATGCAGGCCAGAAAGTCGCTCTGAGGCATTGAGAGATCCTGAAGTGTGCTGGAGGAAATGTGCAGCACATAGCGTTTGTAAGAATCGCTGGCGGTGCTTTTATGCAATGTGGCTTCACCAATGAGGAACAACGCCCCCCAATGGAGGGGATAAAGTTCATTTTCAATAAAGAAATCGCCCCCGTCCGAAAGGCAGAGCAAAATTTCGATATCCTCATGAAAATGAGGGCGGTCCATGTGCCAGGAATCGTCCCAGTTCAAACGCATCTGATATTTTGCGGGGGTCATGACGCACCCTCCTTTCATCGTGAAAACGAATTTTACTAATTATATCACGCAAACGCAAGATATGCAAATATTTTCAAAAAATTGCACAATATATCAAAATATTGCGTTGGGAATAATTTGAATAGCCGCATTAAAGAACGAATTTTTGCGATAAAACCCAAAAAATTTGGACGTAAAAATACAGAAGATGCGCAAAAGACAACATACGCAAAGTTTTTACCAATTAGCGATAATTATTAATCTTAGTTGTGTGCTATACTGGGAGGACAAAATGGGTGCAGAATGTTTGTGCAGCATTGCTTTTTGCAGCGCATACCGTCGGCGACGGCGGGCAGGCAGAGGGAAAGGAGCTTTTGCGTTCTACCGGCAGTTTGCTGCTGGCAGAATGCTGGTGTGTGCCCTTTTAGCGCGCCTTAAGCCTGCTTACATGAGCTGCCGGGCTCTTAAAGCTGAAAACAGTGCAGCTTTGAGGAGACTGAAAAAGCTTAGCGTAAGGGGGTTATTATTTTGTCCGGTATAAATTGCTGCGGGTGAGGTTTTAAAAGGCGGGGACCTCTGGATTGCAGCAATGCGGTTTAAAGCCTGGCTTTTGGATGTTTTGCGCTTTGGCTCTGAGACTTAAATTTGGATTTTGAAGATCCGCAAACTTGATGTAAGGAGAATGGTTATGAAGTATACTGCTACCCTCAACGGAAGAACCTACGAAGTAGAGATTGAGAGAACCGATGTATTTCGCCCGCTGACCCGGGAAGAAATTGCCGCCGGCGTTGTTGGCACAGCTGCCCCCATTACGGTTGCCTCGGCTCCCACCGCCCCTGCGCCTGCGCCTGTTGCAGCTGCTCCGGTGCCCGCTGCCCCCGCTCCCGCCCCCGTTGCGCCTGCCGCGCCCGTTCCCGCCGGTGCCGGCACCATCACCGCCCCGATGAGCGGCACCATCTTTAAGATGCTGGTCAATGTTGGCGATACCGTCAAGAACGGCCAGGTTATCGTCGTGCTGGAAGCCATGAAGATGGAGAACGAGATTTTTGCCCCCTGTGACGGCACCGTGACCGACGTGCGTGTTGCACAGGGCGCGGCTGTAGCCCCCGGCGATGTGCTGGTTGTAGTTGGCTGAGAATATTGATATCCCACTGAAAAGGTAATATTTCGGGCGGCAGAATTTTCACCCTGCGCGGTTTTCGTCCCGGCGGAAATAATGCGCTCGCCAATCTATCAACCTTTTAAATGGAAGATCTATATAAAATAAAACGGTTGTAGTAATCGGATCTGCTTTTCGCCCGACTGCGAAAAAGATGCAGATAGCGTGCTAATATGATATACAAACGTAAAAGTGGAGGTTTTACTATGGAAAAAGTGTTAACTTTGTCCGAGGCGATTTCTAAGTACGTGCATAGTGGGGATAATATCTGTTTTGGCGGCTTTACCACCAACAGAAAGCCTTATGCCGCAGCCCGTGAGATTCTGCGCCAGGGTCTGACTGATTTTATCGTCTATGCCGGACCGGCCGGCGGCGACTGGGATATGATGATCGGCGAGGGCCGCGTCAAGGCTTACATCAACTGCTACACCGCCGATTCGGGCGTCACCAATGTTTCGCGCCGCTACCGCGATGCTTATGAGAAGGGCAAGCTCATCATGGAGGACTATTCTCAGGATGCCGTTATGATGATGCTGCACGCCGCTTCGCTGGGTCTGCCCTTCCTGCCTGTGCGCCTGATGATGGGCTCTTCCCTCACCGATATGTGGGGCATCAGCAAGGAGGTTCGCAAGACCATTCCGAAGCTGCCGGAAGACAAGTTTGTTTATGTCGATAATCCCTTCAACCCCGGCGAAAAGGTGGTTGCGCTGCCGGTTCCCAAGCTGGATACCGCTGTCATCCACGTTCAGAAGGCCTCCCCCGACGGCACCTGCGCCATTGAGGGCGACGAATTCCACGACGTTGATATTGCGGTTGCCGCGAAGAACGTCATCGTCACCTGTGAAGAGCTGGTCTCCAATGAGGAGATTCGCCTTGACCCGACCAAGAACAGCATTCCGCCCTTCTGCGTCTCCGCTGTTGTACATGCGCCGTTCGGTGCGCATCCCTCGCAGTGCTACAACTACTACGACTATGACAACCCCATGCTCAAGGAATATGGCGAAGCCTCCAAGACCGACGAGGGCTTTAAGGCATTTGTCGACAAGTATGTCTACGGACCCACGACCCACGAGGCATATCTGGACCTTGTCGGCGCTTCCCGCCTTATCGGCTTATATAATGTTCCCGGTTACGGCTACGCCACCAAAGAGTTAAAGAAGTAAGGAGGGTGCTCACAATGGCTGATTACACGAACTATACAAATAAAGAAATGCAGGCCGTCACTATCGCAAAGGTGATTGAGAACGGCCAGATCGTTATCGTAGGCACTGGTCTTCCGCTGATCGGCGCATCCCTTGCAAAACGCGTTTTTGCGCCGGGCTGCCAGCTTATCGTCGAGAGCGGTCTCATGGACTGCGCCCCCATCGAGGTTCCCCGTTCGGTTGGCGACAACCGCTTTATGGCGCACTGCGCCGTGCAGTGGCCCAATGTCCGCTTCATCGGCTTTGAAGCCAACGAATGGTTGCATGACAACGAGCGTCTCATCGCCTTCATCGGCGGCGCGCAGATCGACCCCTACGGCAACGTCAACTCCACCTCAATCGGCGACTATCATCACCCCAAGACCCGTTTCACCGGCTCAGGCGGCGCCAACGGCATTGCCACCTTTGCCAACACGGTTATCATGATGCAGCACGAGAAGCGCCGCTTCATGAATAAGATCGATTACATCACCAGCCCCGGCTATATCGACGGCCCAGACGGGCGCGCCAAGATGGGCCTGCCCACCAATCGTGGCCCGCAGATGGTTGTTACCGACCGCGGCATCATGAAGTTTGACGAAAAGACCAAGCGCATGTACCTTGCCGGTTACTATCCCACCTCCTCCCCTGAGGATGTTATTGAGAACACCGGGTTTGAGATTGACGTATCCCGCGCAGTCGCGCTTGAAGCGCCCGACCCCGAGGTTATCCGCATGATCCGTGAGGAGATTGACCCGGGCCAGGCGTTTATCCAGGTTCCCAAGGACTAAGCATTAAGCATAAGGAAGGGAGATAAAGTCATGAGCAACTATTCGATGCCCGGCTATTTTCAGAATATGCCGGTAATAGGAAAGCCGCTGGTCAACCCCAACCCGGAAAATGAGGCGGAGATCAAGGCGAGAGAGCAGGAGATGGCCGATAAGGTTGAGGCCGCTCTTGATAATGGCCGCTCCACCGAGAGCCTGAACAAATCCGGCCAGATGACCGCGATGCAGCGCGTCTATTCGCTGATCGACGCGGGCACCTGGTGCCCCCTGAACACCCTTTACAACCCGATGGATAACGACGGCGGCACCACCGCCATCATCAAGGGCCTTGGCCGCATCGGCGGCAAGTGGGCGGTTATTGTTGCTTCTGACAACAAGAAGCTCGCCGGCGCCTGGATTCCCGGTCAGGCTGATAACCTGCTGCGCGCTTCCGACACCGCCAAGCGCCTGCGCATTCCGCTGGTTTATGTCTTGAATTGCTCGGGCGTTAAGCTTGACGAGCAGGAAAAGGTTTACCCCAACCGCCGCGGCGGCGGCACCCCCTTCTATCGCAACGCCGAGCTGGCCCAGATGGGCATTCCGGTATTGGTTGCGATTTACGGCACCAACCCCGCGGGCGGCGGCTATCACTCGATTAGCCCGACCATTCTGATCGCGCATGCCGATGCGAATATGGCGGTTGGCGGCGCAGGCATTCTCGGCGGCATGAACCCTAAGGGCTATGTCGATGAGGAGAGTGCGATGGCGCTGATTGAAGCAACCGAGAACGGCCCCGAAGTGGCGCCCCCCGGTGCTGTCGGCGTGCACCACAACCAGACCGGTTTCTTCCGCGAGGTTTACGCCGAGGAGCAGGGCGTGCTTGAAGCCATCAAGAAATACATGGAATATGCGCCTTCTTACAATTTGGAGTATTTCCGTGTTGATGAGCCTCGTGAGCCGCAGTTTGATGTCAACGAGCTTTACAGCATCGTGCCCACCAACCAGAAGAAGACCTACAACACCTATGAGGTGCTGGCCCGCATCTTTGATAACTCCGAGTTCTTCGAGTACAAGAAGGGTTACGGCCCCGAGATGATCACCGGCCTTGCCAAGATGGACGGCCTGCTGGTCGGTGTTATCGCCAATGCGCAGGGCCTGCTGATGAACTACCCCGAGTACAAGGGCGAGGGCGCGATGGGCATTGGCGGCAAGCTTTACCGCCAGGGCCTGATCAAGATGAACGAGTTTGTCACCCTGTGCGCCCGTGACTGCATTCCGCTGGTCTGGATTCAGGATACCACCGGCATCGACGTCGGCGACCCGGCCGAGTGCGCCGAGCTGCTGGGCTTGGGCCAGGGCCTGATCTACTCGATTCAGAAGTCCGACATGCCGTCGCTTGAGATTACGCTGCGCAAGGGCACCGCTGCGGCGCACTACGTGCTGGGCGGCCCGCAGGGCAACGACACCAACGTGTTCTCGCTTGGCACTGCTGCCACCGAGATTTACGTTATGCACGGTGAGACTGCCGCTGCGGCGATGTATTCGCGCAGACTGGTCAAGGACCACAAGGCCGGCAAGGACATCGGCCCGATCATCGAGAAGATGAACGAGCTCATCCGCGAGTACGCCGAGAAATCCAGCCCCTTCTACTGCGAGAAGGACGGCTTTGTCGACAAGGTTGTCGATATGAATATGCTGCGTCCTTATATCAAGGCGTTCGCCAGCGCATATTATCAGAATCCCAAGGCGGTCTGCCCCTTCCATCAGATGCTGGCCCCCAGAACCATGCGGGATTATGAAACCTTCACCAAGAAGTAAAACGATTTGATTAGATGCCGCGCTGCGCCCGTGTTCGGGTGCGGCGCGGCTCCGGAGAGATAGGTTATGAGCGATATCATTACAATGGGCATCGACGTCGGTTCCACCGCGTCAAAATGCATTGTTCTCAAGAACGGCAAGGAGATTATCGGCAAAGCGCTGATTCCGGTTGGCGCCGGTACCAGCGGCCCCGATCGCGTGGTCAAGGAGATTGTCGAAACCACCGGCATCAGGCTTGAGGATATGAACTATATTCTGGCCACCGGCTATGGCCGAAACTCGATTTCATTTGCAAACCAGCAGATGAGTGAGCTTTCATGTCATGCCAAGGGTGCATATTTTCTGTTCCCAGAGGTTCATACCGTCATCGATATCGGCGGTCAGGACGTCAAGGTGATGCAGATTGAAAACGGCGCAATGGTCAACTTCCAGATGAACGACAAATGTGCCGCCGGCACCGGCCGTTTTCTGGACGTCATGGCCCGCGTGCTCGAGGTCAAGGTCAGCGACCTGGCCATGCTGGGCTCCCATTCGACCAAGCGGGTGGCAATTAGTTCAACCTGCACCGTTTTTGCGGAGTCCGAGGTCATTTCTCAGTTGGCGCAGAACACGGACAAATGCGATATTATCAACGGCATACATCATTCCGTGGCCAGCCGCGTTGTCGGCCTGGCACACCGCGTAGGCGTTCGCGACATGGTGGTTATGACCGGCGGCGTCGCTCAGAATGAGGGCGTTGTCAAGGCTCTTGAAGAGGAGTTGGGACACACCATCCATACCTCTCCCCTCACGCAGTATGTTGGCGCACTGGGTGCTGCGCTGTTTGCTTATCAAAAATGTCTTAAGAATTTATCGGATTAAGGCACTGCCTTATGCGGCGCCGCATCCCGAACGAATTTGGAGGTATGATTTATCATGGCTGAAACTGAAAAGACCACAGCGGCTGCCCCTGAGGCGGCACCGGTCAAAAAGGCCCCCAAGCCGGTCAGCCCCGGCACACAGGCGCTGCGCGACGTTGTCTCCAACGTTTACGCGGCCGCCTGGAAGGCTAAGGAGGAAGGACGCCCCGTGGGCTGGTCCTCTTCCAAGTTCCCCTGCGAGATTACCGAGGCGCTTGGCCTCGCGGTGGTTTACCCCGAAAACCAGGCTGCCGGTATCGCCGCGCAGCACGATGGCGAGCGGATGTGCCAGATCGCCGAAGAGATGGGCTTTGACGCTGATATCTGCGGCTATGCGCGCATCAGTCTGGCCTGCGCCGCCGGCGCGGAGACGACCAACGTTGGCCGCCGGGTTCCCCTGCCCGATTTTGTCATCTGCTGCAACAACATCTGCAACTGCATGACCAAGTGGTATGAGAATATCTGTCGGATGAACAACATCCCGCTGATTATGATCGACGTACCCTACAATAACGAAGTCACCGTCAGCGACGAGCAGGTTGCCTATATCCGCGCGCAATTTGACGATGCCATTGAGCAGCTCGAAAAGATTGCGGGCAAGAAGATGGATCCGAAGAAGTTTGAGGAGGCCTGCGCCAACGCCAACCGCACCGCCAAGGCATGGCTTAAGGTCTGCGATTATCTGCAGTATAAGCCCGCCCCGATGAGCGGCTTTGACCTGTTCAACCACATGGCCGACGTCGTGACGGCCAGAGGCAAGGTGGAAACCGCCGAAGCCTTTGAGCTGCTGGCCGCCGAGCTTGAGGAGCATGTCAAGAACGGCACGACCACTGCCCCGTTCCCGGAGCAGCACCGCGTCATGTTCGAGGGTATCCCCTGCTGGCCCGACCTCAAGGCGCTCTTTAAGCCGCTTAAGGCCAACGGCGTCAACGTAACGGCGGTCGTCTACGCGCCCGCTTTCGGCTTTGTTTACAACGATATGGACGAAATGGCCCGTGCCTATTGTAAGGCGCCCAACTCGGTTTGCCTTGAGCAGGGTGTTGAGTGGCGCGAGGAGATCTGCCGCGATAACAAGGTTGATGGCGTGCTGGTGCACTACAACCGCAGCTGCAAGCCCTGGAGCGGCTATATGGCCGAGATGCAGCGCCGCTTTACCGCCGACCTGGGCGTTCCCTGTGCGGGCTTTGACGGCGACCAGGCCGACCCCCGTAACTTTAACGCCGCCCAGTACGAGACCCGCGTTCAGGGCCTTGTTGAAGCGATGGAAGAGAACAAGAGAGCCAAGGAGGGTCGTGCGTAATGAGCATTGAACTTTTGCTGAACGAATTTACTGAAGTTGCCGCCACCCCCGGTAAGCAGCTCAACAGCTTTAAGCAGGCCGGTAAAAAGATCATCGGCGTACTGCCCTACTTTGCGCCCGAGGAGCTGGTTTATGCCGCCGGCATGGTGCCGATGGGCCTGTGGGGCAGCAACAACAAAAACATTGTTAAGGCCAAGGAATATTGCGCCACTTTTTATTGTACGATTGCCCAGATTGGTCTTGAGATGCTGCTCGACGGCACCTTGGATCAGCTCGACGGCATCATCACCCCCACTATCTGCGATACGCTGCGCCCTATGTCCCAGAACTACCGCGTGGCGATGAGCAACAAGATGAAGGTGATCTTTTTGGCGCACCCGCAGAACCGTGCCAAAGAATTCGGCGTCAAGTTCTGTATGAGCCAGTATGCCAATATCAAGCGTGAGCTTGAGGAGGTGTCCGGCGCGCCCATTACCGATGCCGCTATTTCCAATGCCATCAAGGTGTATAATAAGAGCCGCGCCGCCCGCCGTAAGTTTGTCAAGCTGGCAAGCGCGCACTGTGACGTCATCACCGCCACTAAGCGCAGCGCGGTGCTCAAGGCCTCTTATTTTATGCTTAAAGATGTCTACACCGAGAAGCTTGAGGCGCTCAACGCCGAGCTGGAGAAGCTGCCGGTCTGTCAGTGGAAAGGTGTTAAGGTCGTCACCTCCGGCATTATCTGCGATAATCCCAAGCTACTGGCGATCTTTGAGGAAAACAACATTGCCATTGCCGCCGACGACGTCGCACATGAGAGCAGAGGCATCCGCGTGGACGCCGCCGAAACCGGCGACCCGCTTCGTGCGCTGGCCGAGCAGTTTGCCGCGCAGGATTACGACGTGCTGCTCTACGATCCAGAATCCAACCTCAACCGCCGCGGCGAATTTGTCGCAAAGATGGTCAAGGACAGCGGCGCACAGGGCCTGATTCTGTTCATGCAGCAGTTCTGCGACCCCGAGGAAATGGAGTATCCCTCCCTGAAAAAGGCGCTTGACGGGGCCGGTGTGCCGCATATCAAGCTGGGCGTTGACCAGCAGATGCGTGACTTTGGCCAGGCCAAGACCGCTATTCAAGCGTTTGCCGACGTCCTTTCAATGAACAGCTGATTGATCAATAATATACCTGCTGAGGGCTTCGTGTATGCACGGAGCCCTTTTTTGGGTTAAATGCTACGCCCAGGAACGGCCGACGGATAAAGCAAGTTATCTTTGCATTGACGCATTGCGTTGCCGTCCCTGGCGGACGCCAGCACGCCTGTGTCGCACCGCCGTGCAAAATACAAGATATTCTGATCAAGTCTGTTCTATAACGATACATGGGAGATTTGTACAGGGTATACGTCTACGATAGCTTCAATAAACGGAATTTAGAAAATTATGGTTTTCCACTGTGCTTTCGATTGATAATATGTTATCATATATTCAATATCGTCATTCGTAATTTTGAATAAGCTATTGCGTATCTGTTAAATCTAGATATAAAATTTGTTATATTTAGCTAAATTAGCACCGCAAATACGGGCGTTATGATATATACAAACACCAATAGTTGTTATTGCTATCTCGTATTACTAAAAATTGGCGCCACATGCTATGATAGTAACAGATTAAAGCGCTGCGCTAATAATACTATGGGAGTTCCTATCATGCAGGAGATATTAGAGCAATCAATGGTGTATGCGAGAACGTTTTTATCACAAGGCAGGGTTGCTACTTATATCCCGATGCTTGCCCAGGCGGACCCGGCCCTGCTGGGCGTATGTATCAGGACGGTTGACGGGCGCCAATATGGCGCCGGGGCCTATCGGTATCCCTTTACAATCCAGAGCATCTCAAAAACCATTTTGTTGATTTTGGCGCTCCAAACGGCGGGGTATGACAAAGTGTTCTCCAAGGTTGGCTTTGAGCCTACCGGAGATGCTTTCAATTCCATTGTTAAGCTTGAAACGAAGACGCCCCACCCGCTTAATCCAATGATTAATGCGGGCGCTATTGCGGTTGCCAGCTGCCTGACCAACGCAGACCGGTTTGAACGGTTTTTGCGGCTGACCCGCAAGCTGTGTGGCCGTTGGGACATCCAGCTCAACGAGGCGGTATATAGTTCTGAAAAAGGCGCTGGGATGCGCAACCGCTCAATGGCTTATTTCATGCAAAGCGAAAATCTTCTGGATGGGGATATTGAAAGCCTGCTGGACTTTTATTTTAAAATGTGCTCGGTTGAAGTTACCGCTGAGGACCTTGCACATTTTGGCATGATATTGGCAAATGGCGGTACAGACCCTCTGACAGGGGAACGATTTATCGAAAGCTGGATTTTACGCATTGTCAAAACGCTGATGGTCACGTGTGGGCTGTATGATGGCTCCGGCGAATTTGCAATTAAGGTTGGCATTCCATCCAAAAGCGGCGTGGGTGGCGGCATTGTATCGGCGGTGGAAAACCGCATGGGTATCGGGGTATTTTCGCCGGCGCTGGACGCCAAGGGAAACAGTATTGGGGGCTACCGTGTATTGGAGTATCTTTCTCTTGAGCTGGGATTGCATTACTTTGCGAAAAGCCGTTAGGAGAAAGTCCTAAATATGTTGAGGGGGGAAATGTCGCAGAAGAGTAAAAATAAAGCGGAAGGCGGGGTTAGGAACAAACATAAATGATGCAGTGCAGCAGACTGGAAAACGTTAATAAAAAACGAGGGAGTGTTTGATTTGTACGCAGCTTTGATCGGAAACCTGAACAATTGGCTTTATACATATATTCTGATCGTTCTTCTTATCGGTGTGGGACTTTATTTCACTTTTAAAACAAACTTTGTGCAGTTTCGCATGTTTAAGGAATCTATTAAAGTAGTCACTGAGCCCAAAGAGGACGAAGGGTCTATTTCTTCTTTTGAGGCTTTGATGGTCTCCACGGCTTCCCGCGTCGGTATTGGCAACATTGCGGGCGTTTCAACGGCAATTTGCCTGGGGGGCGCGGGTTCGGTATTTTGGATGTGGCTTATTGCACTGGTGGGCAGTGCCTCGGCATTTATTGAAAGTACACTGGCGCAGATATATAAAGTACGGGATACCGATGGCAGCTCGTTTGGTGGCCCGGCCTATTACATTCAGGCAGCACTGAAAAACCGCGGATTGGGTATGCTGTTCGCCATCATGCTTATTCTCACCTATATGGGTGGCTTTAATATGGTGCAGGCCTATAATATTGCTTCCGCATTTGAAGGCTACAGCTTCTACAATGCCAGCACCCCGATTATTGTGGGTGCGTTGCTGGCAATTACGACCGGCCTTTGCATCTTTGGCGGTGGCAAGCGTTTAAGCAAGATCACCAGTATTCTTGTTCCGTTTATGGCAGTCACCTATATTTTGGTGGCATTGGTTATCATTGTTCTTCACATTAATTTGCTGCCCGGCATGTTTGTCTCAATCTTCTCGGAAGCATTTGATTTCACCGCGATTTTCGGCGGATTCATGGGCTCTTGCATCATGTATGGCATCAAGCGCGGCCTATACTCCAACGAAGCGGGTGTCGGTTCCGCCCCTAATGCGGCCGCGTCGGCAAGTGTATCGCACCCCGCGAAGCAGGGCCTGGTGCAGATGCTGTCCGTGTTCATTGATACGCTTCTGATCTGCTCCGCCACGGCCTTTATGCTGTTGTGCTCCGGTGTTGCGCCTGAAGAATCCCTTAAAGGCGTCCCTTATGTTCAGGCAGCGGTTTCAAATACCTTTGGCGATTTCGGCATTATATTTGTTACCTTTGCGCTGTTCTGCTTTGCATTTACCTCCATCCTCGGCAATTTCTATTACGCGGAGGCAAATCTGAAATATCTCAATAAAATTACCCCCAACAAGACAATGCTGACAATTTTCCGCGCGGCTGCGGTTGTCATTGTTTTCTTTGGTGCACAGCTGGAATTTTCAATTGCATGGGACACTGCGGATGTGCTTATGGGCTTCATGGCACTGATCAACCTGCCGATTATCGTTATTTTGGCCGGACCTGCGGTAAAGTGCCTGCAAGACTATGCAAGCCAGAAGGAACAGGGCCTTAATCCGGTATTTATCGCTTCGTCCATCGATCTTAAAGACAAAACCGATTTCTGGAACGAAAAGCAAAATGTAAGATAGCGGATAATAAAAATGATTTACCTCAATTAATCAGACAATGTTCTCCCCTAAAAGGCCGGGCGCTTTTTGAGTAAAGCGCCCGGCCTTCGGCTTATCGAAAAACGAACATTTTTAGAAAATGCTACATAAATCAAATGTTTTTGTCGCGCTTTTTGGTCCGCATTTTCAATCAGGCGCTTAATTGAAAATAAGCGCCGCTGCGAATAACGCGTCCCATACTGTCGTAATCAAAAGCTTGCAGGGTCTTCGTGAAGCACAGCGGACAACCATGCCGCCCGCTGTGATAAACGGAGCCAAGCTGCCGTGATCGCACCTATAGCGAGCGGTCCGGACGGTGTCCCAAACGTCATGTATCGTCATATACGTGCAGGTGGGACTGTTTTTGCATTGGGGAACCCCCGCAAGGGATTCCCCAATGCCGTTTAGGCGGCATCCAGTTGGTGCGTATCGCTAAAACACAATGGCTTTATCGACAGCCTGAGGCCGGGCGCTTTTTAAATAAAGCGCTCGGCCTTAATATTTGGTTGCTGTAATGATGAAGACTTTATGCAGGATATAGGGGAAATTAATTCAAAAGCGAAACAAAATTTGCAGTATTTTTTCAAATGTCATACTTTTGTCAAATTTAAATATTAAATTTTACTACAAAGATTGTTATGTTGCACCCTTGAATGTGAAATTAATAACAATAAAATGTGGAGGTAAAAGAGTATGAAAAAAATGTGTACATTGCTGCTTGCCAGTGTGCTTGCGGCGTCCGCGCTGAGTGCCTGCTCAAGCAATGCGGCGACAACTTCCGTGCCGGCAAGCTCCGCTGCAGAAGCAGCGGCTGCTGTATCCGGGCCTGCCGCTTCCCCTGCTGCCACGAAGGTTAAGACCGGGCTTGCTGTTTTGACGACCAGCGTCAAATCGACCGATGCAGGAGAAAATGATGGAGCTGCAAAAAGCGATTCTGTGGTTGCTGTCGTCAAGCTTGCTGAAGACGGAAAAATTCTTGCCTGCAACCTTGATGTGCTTCAGTCCACTATCAATTTCAGTAAGGAAGGCAAAATTCTGACCGATTTGGCGACCACCTTTAAGACAAAGCAGGAGCTCAAGGAAGAGTACGGCATGAAAGGTGTTTCTAAAATTCAAAAGGAATGGTATGAGCAGGCAAACTTTTTGTCCGCTTATGTCGTGGGTAAGACGGTTGATGAAGTAAAGGGCATTGCGGTTGATGAGAAGGGCGTACCGACAGACGCCGAGCTGACCGCATCGGTCACCGTCAAGATTCCTGATTATATTGCGGCAATTGAAAAGGCGGCGGCCAATGCGGTTGAGACTTCCGCTTCGGCTGACGATCTGCTCGGCCTTGCAATAGTTGACAATATCGCAAAATCCAAGGATGCGGGTGAACAGGACGGCCTCGCGCAGACTTATACCACCTATGCGGCGGTAACGGTTGGTGCGGATGGCAAAATTACAGGTTGCCTGCTTGACGCGACACAGGCAAATGTCAATTTTGATACGACAGGCAAAATCACTACCGATATTTCGGCGCCCGTTAAGACAAAGAACGAGCTCAAGACGGACTATGGCATGCAGAAGGTATCCAAAATCGGTAAAGAGTGGTACGAGCAGGCTGCCGCATATACCGCGTATGTTGTTGGAAAGACCGTCGATGAAGTTTCGGGTATCGCTGTTGATGAGAGCGGAAAGGCAACCGACTCCGAGCTGCTCGCGGGCGTAACCATCACCATCGGAGATTTCAACAAGGTTGTTGCAAAGGCTGTTGTCAACGCGAAATAAGCCTGGGGCAATCCTTAAAAGCCCCCAACTTTTTGGAGGCCGCTGAAAAGGCGTGCTATTGCGTTGAAAAAGCCCGGAATACAACCGGTATTCCTGCTTTTCGCTTTGAACTGACGCCCCCTCAGCGAAATTCCCGCTGTTTTTCGCTTTTAAGAAACGCGCTAAAATCATTGCAGACGAAAATGGGCAGCGCCCTCGGGCACTGCCCATTTGTTTATTTGGGGTGAAGCATGAAAAGACTGTTTTCCGTATTTTTGGCGCTGCTGTTCTGCCTGACAGGGTGCGGCAGCTTTGGGCAGACGCGGTATCGCGCACAGTTTTTAACGCTGTTTGACACCGTGACCGAAATCATCGGTTACGCACAGAGCAAGGAGCTGTTTACAGAGCAGGTGGAACAAATCCACGAGGAATTGCAGCAGTACCATAGGCTCTATGATGTTTATCACGAGTATGAGGGTATCATAAATTTAAAAACACTCAATAACCATGCAGGGCAGGCGCCCATAACGGTCGACCGCAGAATCATCGACCTGCTCCTCTTTTCAAAGCAGATGTATGCACAAACGGATGGTAGCGTGAATATTGCGTTTGGCAGTGTTTTAAAGCTGTGGAAGCAATACCGCGAGCAAGGCATTGAAGACCCCGAGCATGCGGCGCTTCCGCCGATGGAAGCGCTCAAAGAAGCGGCGCTGCATACAAATATCGAAGATGTTGTTATCGACGAGCAAAATTTGACGGTGTTTTTCAGGGATCCGGCGCTGCAGCTGGATGTCGGTGCCATTGCCAAGGGCTTTGCTGTGGAGGCAGTTTGTAGAAGTGCGCAGGCGCGCGGTGTCCGCCATATGCTGGTCAGCGTCGGTGGGAATGTGCGCGCCATCGGAAGAAAGAGCCTGTGGGAGCCTTTTGCGGTATCGCTGAAAAATCCGGATGTCGAAGCGGAAAACCCAACGCTGATTTCAGTCCGTTTGTTGGATGATGCACTGGTTTCCAGCGGGGATTATCTGCGCTATTACACCGTGGAAGGTAAGCAATACCACCATATTATCGACCCCGCTACATTGATGCCCGCCGGGCACTACAGCTCTGTGAGCATTCTTTGTCCGGATTCAGGCATTGCGGACGCACTGTCCACCGCCGCGTATTTGCTGGACTATGAGCGGTCAAGGGCGCTGGTACAACAATATGACAATACGGAAGCCCTTTGGGTATTCCCCGATGGGACAATACAGGCAACGAAAGGCTTTAACAAGAAAGAAACCAAGTAAAAAGTCATTTTAAAAATCTGTACTATTTTCGGTTCAGCTTTTTAAAGCCGTAAGCATTTGGGACAGCGGCCCAAACGTGCTTCTAATTATGTAGAAAAGCGCAGAAGCGGCGCAAAAATTTCTTTTGGTTTTAGGTCGCGTAAGCGACGGCAGCTTTGTTCAAATTAGCACTGTGCCCAACCTTATTAACAAGTTGGCCAAATAAAAAAACAGCTCTTTAAAGCTGTCAACTTGTCGAAAATTCGTTTCAAAGAAAAAGTTGTATAAAATAAAAGATTTGGTTGCACCTTTTGGTCCGCAATTTCAATCAGGCGCTTAGGCGCTTAATTGAAAATAAGCCCCGCTGCGCTATGCTTGTTATGCGTCAAAACGCATAACGCATCCCATACGGTCGTAATCAAAAGCGCGCGGGATCTTCGTGGAGCCACAAGCGGGCATTTATGCCGCCCGCTGTGATAAGCAAAGCCAAGCTGCCGCGAACGCGCCTATATGCGAGCGATCCAGGTAGTGCCCCAAAGTGCCGTAATTCTGTAAGAAGCGCAGCAGAAGGCGCAAACAGTCCAGTGGACTGTTTGCGGGGAGAACCCTTGCAGGGGGCTCTCCCCTGTCGCGATAAGCGGCATTTGTTTTATGTAAATTACTAAGCCCCTGTCACTTTATTGACAGCCTGAAACAGCTCTTTAAAGCTGTTTTTTATTGTATGAATATAATTTTAAAGGAGCTTCCGGCCCCAAGGCGGCTTTCGACTTCGATGACCGCGTCATGCGCCCGCGCAATTTCGGCCGCGATGGGAAGGCCAAGGCCGGTGCCATCCAGGCGGTTGGTGCTGTCGCCGCGGTAATACCGCTCAAAAATGTTGGGCAACATACTTTCATCAATGCCCTGCCCTTCATCCATGACCTCAATCACCGGGCTGTCCTGATGCAGAATCAGCTGCACGCAGCCTTGCTCAAAACTGTATTTAATGGCGTTATCCAGCAAAATTATAACCAGCTGCCGCAGCCGCCCGTAATCCCCGTTGACAACCCAGTCCCGAACCGGTTCCTCGCAGATAATCCGAACCCTGCGGGAGGCAGCCAGTGTTTTTGCGCTGATCAGTACATCCCCCAGCAGTTCGGAAAGCGAAACATCTTCCTTGGAAAGCTTAAACTCGTGGTTTTGCAACTTTGTCAGATCAAGCAGGTCCAGAATCAGCCGCTCCAGCTGCTTGGATTCGGTCAGCATCTGATTGTGGAAACGTGCGACCTCTTCCGGTTCGACGACAATGCTGTCACACAACGATTCGAGCGAAGCGCGCAGTACCGTAACCGGTGTTTTCAGTTCGTGAGAGATGGTCGACAAAAAGGTTCTGCGGTTTTTATCGGCCTGTTCGTGCTCGGTTCTGGCCTCGTTCAGACGGATAGCAAGCTGATCCATCAGCAGTGCAAGCTGGCCGAGTTCATCATCACGCTTAATATTGGTGCTGATCTTATAGTTTCCCCCCGCAAGTGACAGGGCTGTCTTTTTCAATTCTATAATTGGCACATTAAAGCGGTAGGACAGGTAGCTGCCCAGCAATCCGCAAAAAAGCAGCGAAGTCAACAGGCTGCCGATTAAAACAAAAGTATTTCCGTTCTCAAGCCCTTTAATATCTTCCCGCAGTGGGGAATACAGCAGTACGGCACCGATAATTTCGCCGCTGCGGTTGGTTACCGGCGTACCCACAGTGATAAAACGCCGGTCACTTTTCCTGTCTAAAAAACTGTCGTCATAGGTCTTGCCCAGGAAAACATGGGAAAGAACCCGCTCCGAGGAAAAAGGTAACGCGGCGGCATCAATAAAAGCAAGCGTATCGTTTTGATGCGTGACCACGAAGTGGCTTTTATCGACGATCCAAAGATCCGCCTGGGTCAGCCGCTCCATCAGCAGAATTTGATATTCCATTGCCGAATTTTGCCGGATGAGAGCGGTCAGGTCCTGATCTTCCTCCTCAGGACGCAACGTTTCCACCAGACTTTTTGCAATGTTATAAGCGTTTCTGCGCAGCATCAGTGTGTTTTGTTGCAGAAGTTGCCGGCGGGAAAGGATTGAAAACATGGCGGTTGCCATCAGTGCATAGATGCAAAGAATCGCTGCAAACATCAATATCAGGCGGCCGGTCAGGCTTTTTTTCATTCTGACGTCACCTCGAATTGATAGCCCACACCCCAAATGGTTTTGATTTGCCAGGCGGGGTGGCTAAACTCATCCAATTTTGCCCGCAGCCGCTTAATATGCGTATCAATCGTGCGGTCGGTGCTTTCCGTGTTATAACCCCAGACCATTGTCAACAGATTTTCCCGCGTAAAAACCCTGCCGGGATTGGAGGCCAGAATCCAAAGCAGATCCAGCTCTTTTCTGGTGAGCGGCACGGCTTGCCCCTCGACTTTGACAAGGCTGAGTTCTGGTTGGATGAGCAGGTTTGCCACGAAAATGTTACGGTGGCTTGTTTTTTCACTGGAACGGCGCAAAACCGCGCGGATGCGCGCCATCAGTTCCCCCGTTGAAAAAGGTTTGACGATATAGTCGTCGGCCCCTAAATCCAGCCCGCTGATGCGGTCTTCGTCCTCCCCCCTGGCGGTTATCATCAGAATGGGAACATCCGAAACCCTGCGAATCTGCTGGCAAACGGCAAACCCGTCCAGCTTGGGCATCATGATATCGAGCAGCACCAGATCGGGCGCATGGCTGAAAAAAAGGTCGAGTGCCTGCTGCCCGTCCTGTGCGGTAACGACAGCATAGCCCTCGCTCTTTAAATATTTTTGTAATATTTCACTTATTTGCGGATTGTCGTCTGAAACAAGAATTGTCTTCATATCATCACTCACCCTAAGGGTATGGGGGCGTTTTTTAAAGTGTAGCAGAGAATTACAGCGGTGTCAACGAAGCGCACGATGTGTTTGACTTTCTTTTTATCATGGAATAAAATGAGAAGAAGGAGGGGATGATTGTGCGGCGGCTTATTTTAGCGGCTTTGTTTTTGCTGGCAGGATGTGCACCGGTTGCGCCGGAGCCGCATGTCGCTACCCGTTATCCCGACGGTATTTATCGGGGCACCTATTATGATTATTCCACCGAGCAGCTGGCAGTGGAATTTGAAATGAAGGATCAGCGTTTTGAAGACATCCGTTTTATAGGCATGTGTTACCGTGACGGAGATTATCTCAAACCCGATGCAACGCAGGCACAGCAGGCAATCGTTACCCAATACCAGACGGCCGCCGACTATTTATTGAAAAAGGGCGTTGACGCCCTGACAGATTTATATGAAAAGGTGGAAATTATCCCCGATGTTGATGCGGTAACGGGTGCGACGCTTAAATCCAGCGCGGTGGTTTCAGCTATTTATGACGGTCTGAGCCGAATGCCTTACAGTTGGGACGGCAATAGAGATTTTGAATTTGAGACCCCTGTCTGTAACGGAAACTATCGCGGCTTTTTTTATGAGGACGGCCTGGAACGCATAGCGGTTGCCTTTGAAATGAAAGATGAGCTATTTATCGGGCTGCAAATCCGAACGCTCAAGGACGAGCAGGGCCGGGATTGTGCACAAAGCAGCAGCGCGTACCAAACGGTGAGCCGGTGCTTGGCGTATCTTAAAAATAAGCCTCTGTCGGCACTGACTGAACTGGATGGCGTTGTGACGCGGATGCCTCGCGGGGATAGCCGGATGGCGGAAAAGCTTCGGTGCGCCATATTTGGCGGATTATCCCGCGCGCCCTTTCAAAGCGACGACGCGGCGCGGTTTTTCGAGAGCGTTTCGGTCGCAGACGGAACTTATCGGGGGCACTATTATGATAAAGGCACCGAGCAGCTCTCCGTCCAGTTTGAGGTGGAAAACGGTTGGCTGCATAATGTTCTGTTGCGGGGTAAACAGGAAGACACCACCGACAGTGTGCAACTTGAAAAGTGCAGGCAGGCTTTGCTGCTGCTGGAAGGGGCGCCTATTGCCGCAGTAAGCAGCTTGTACAGTCTCTCAGATGACTCCTTTGAGGCGGGGGAACTGACTTACGCCATTGCCGATGCATTAGCGCGGGGCCTTTATAAGCCTTCCAATGCTTCCTTGTTGCCGATGGCACAAACAGCTGTAGACGGCGTGCACAGCGGCGGTTTTAAGTCGGACGATCTGATTATGGAGGTCGAGCTGCTGATACAGCAGGATTATATTCTTTCGGCAAATCTCACAGGCTTAAAAATGAACGGTATCGGCTCTTCGGAAGAAAAGCAGACGCAGCAGCTGCTGACTGAGCAACTTGCAACGCTTTCCGGAAAACCCCTTGCGCAAATCAATAAGCTGTATCAGTGGAAGAATCCCCTTGCCGTTCCGCTTATCAGTGCGCTTTGGGATGCTGTTGAAGCCAATAGCTACGATACTTAGAGGGACATCCCGGAAAGCGAATCAGAGTATTGATCAATTGAACAAATGTTATTTCAAGGTTTACGCTTAAAGACACAATTAAAACCACTGGCATTTTAATCGCCTCCACAAACGGCAAAGAACGCAGAATATTAAGAGATTGCACACGCCGCAGTTTGTACCCTGCGACAGGAGGGGGCATATGGTTCGGACGGATTCAGTTCACCTGCTGGTGCTGGTCCACCAAAAGAAAACCGCTTTGGAATTTCTCATTCCAAAGCGGTTTTTCATGGTTGCGGAGGCAGGATTTGAACCTACGACCTTCGGGTTATGAGCCCGACGAGCTACCGGACTGCTCCACTCCGCGATATATATGCTCAAGTCGGCTTAACTATAATAACACAGAGTATATACAATTGCAAGAGGAAAAAAGAATTTTCTTAAAATTAATTCGAATGTCAGACAAGGTATCTGAATTTACATATTTTAAGCGGTGCAAGGCACACTATCTTACGAAGAGAGGTGCATTTATGAAAATATCCAATCAGGATTATGATCAGCTGGTAAAAGAAGCGACACCGCCCTCTAAGGTAGCCATTACATTGCCGTCTGCTTTTATTATTGGCGGATTCATTTGTGTTATAGGGCAAATGCTGGCCGATGGTTATTCGGCTCTTGGTGTTAAGCAGTCACTTTGTTCGCCGGCGGCCTCCTGCACGCTGGTTGTTTTAACGGCGCTGCTTACCGGGCTGGGTGTATTCGACAATATCGCAAAGCATGCGGGTGCAGGCACGCTGGTGCCAATCACCGGCTTTGCGAATGCAGTCTCATCTCCGGCACTGGAGTTTAAATCCGAAGGCATGGTGCTGGGCGTGGGCGCTAAAATGTTTATTATCGCAGGGCCGGTTATTGTCTATGGCGTGGGTGCCAGCGTTATATATGGGCTCATTATCTGGATGTTTAAATTATATTAGGAGAGCGCTATGGCAAAAAAACAAGGAAAACAGACTTATCTGACCCAAAGCCCACCTTCGGTACGGGCGTTTGCCGCAGTGGGAAGCAAGAAAGAATTGGAGGGGCCGCTGGCGGACTGCTTTGACATTCTCGAGCCTGATGCGACGTTTGGGCAAACCTCGTGGGAAAAGGCTGAAAGCAGGATGGTAACAATGGTAGCGGAAAAGGTGCTGCAAAAGGCGGCACTCTCTCCCGCTGATATAGACTGTGTGTTTGCCGGTGACCTTTTAAACCAGTGCATAGGGTCCACATTTGGCCTGCGGGAAATGGGGATTCCATTGTTGGGAATCTACGGCGCATGCTCAACCATGGCGGAGGGTCTGCTTTTATCGACGCTATTGGTCGATTCCGGTACGGCGGCGCGAACACTGGCGGTAACTTCTTCACATTTTTGCACGGCGGAACGACAATACCGTTTTCCGTTGGAATACGGGTCGGTTCGGCCACCCTCTGCCCAATGGACGGCCACTGCCGCAGGCGCTGTCGTGCTTGAACAGGGTTCTCAGCCGCCCTTTGTGCGTGCAGTGGCCATTGGAACCATTGAAGATAAGGGCGTGACCGATCAAAACAATATGGGCGCGGCAATGGCGCCGGCCGCTGCGCAAACCTTAAAGCAGTTTTTTACCGATATCAACAAAACACCGGACGATTTTGATTTGATTGTCAGTGGCGACCTGGGCGCCATTGGCGCTGATTTGATGACTCGGCTTCTCAAGCAGGAAGGTATCGACATCAAAGCGAAATATAATGATTGCGGACTGCTGCTTTATGACCGCGAAAAGCAGGATGTGCATTCCGGCGCATCGGGCTGCGGCTGCTCAGCCTCGGTACTTTGTTCTTTTTTGCTACCGAGACTGCGCGAGGGAAAGATGAAAAATCTGCTGTTCATGGCGACGGGCGCGCTGCTTTCTCCCACCACTGTTCAGCAGAAAGAATCAATCCCCGGCATTGCGCACTTGATATGGTTTTCATCTGAGAAAGGAGGAAACTGAATGGGTGAGACGCTTATATCTTACCTGCGGGCGTTTTTGGTGGGCGGTGCAATCTGCTTGATTGGCCAACTGCTTATCGACTATACCAAGCTTACACCTGCACGTATACTGGTCTCATTCGTGGTCACAGGTGTCATTTTAGGCGGACTTGGCTGGTACCAGCCGCTGATAGATTATGCGGGTGCGGGTGCCAGCGTGCCGCTGACCGGATTCGGATCCCTGCTGGCCAAGGGTGTGAAAGAAGCGGTGCGCGAACACGGGTTTTTAGGTGTTTTTATGGGGGGATTAACAGCGACCGCAGCGGGAATCACGGTTGCCGTACTGGCGGGGCTGGCAATTTCACTGGTATTTAAACCGGGCGATAAATCCTGACGGTATCAAAAAGGGGAAGGCAAAAGCCTCCCCCTTTTCCATTAAAAATTACAGCTAATGATTGGGTTGATGCAAAAGATGCTGGAAGAACCGCGGATTTTTGTCGTCGCTGTAAAGGTCAAACTGTGCGGATGCACGGGAGATATCGACACGTGCGGTAAAAACAGCCTGATCTGTTCCCTCGGCCGCAATGCCATCCCGGCTGCGGGTGGCCGCACGCGGGGCATAAATGCCGGCAGGGGATGAAAACGAAAAGCCAAAGCTTTTATCGTCCAGAAGCCCCGGCGAGAGGATACATAAGCCTTGTTCCTGCGCGCGGTAACGCGTCAAAGCATAATCGGTCACAGTAAATGGAGTAGCGCCTGTCACCGCAAAGGCACAGCCGGAGGTGGACGCAATCCAAAAAGGCTCGTAATGTTTTAAGGCGAGGCCGTCAAGCAAAGCGACGCGGCCAATGTGTGTATCCCCCGGCGTCACCCGGGTGCCGGCGGTAACGCCAACCTGCCTCTCCCAAGGCGCAAGAAATAATTTATCCTGTCTGCCGGCGACCTCGCCGGTCTCAGAAAACAAAAACTGCCGGTTATATAACTGCCTGTCCTCCAGTTGATAAAACCCGCCCGCGGCAATGATGATGCGGTGGCTTTGGGCCAATTGGGAAAAAGTGTTGTAAAAAATTTCCCCTACAAACCCCTGCACCGTTTCACAAAGCGTAAACAGGGCGTCTTTCTGTGTCTCAGTATCGGCCTCCTGAAATTTTTTAATATCGGCGTAAAGAGCCGAAAAGCCCGGCATCACCGAAATGGCCGCCATACCGCACAGTTCAGGAAATGCAATCATCTGACTGCCTGAAGCAGCGGCAGCCGCAACATAGTCATTCATGTGGGTTATGTAATCGCGAATATTTTTATAGAACTTATGCGTAAAGCAGACTGCGCTGACCTTGACGCCGCCGGCGCCCACAAAGGGTGCGGGTTTGTCGGTATGCGGATGCAGGCTGCGCACCTGTTCACGAACTTTCTCTTCGTTGGAAAGGTAACTCATCGCAAAGGCGGAAGCTTTTAAACGCAGCTTATACATGGGACTGCTCCTCCCTGGGGGACTCTATAAGATCCCTGTGCGCCCGCAACAGCGCCTGGGCGGTGTACATCGGTACGCGGTTATGCAGCGCAATATCCGCTTCAATTTGGGCGAACACCGGAAGATCTTCGGAAAAACTCGCAATCTCATGGCCGTTCACGCCCACAATAACGCCCCCAAGGCCAACGGCTGCCACAACCTGTACCCCGTTTGAACGGGCGGCATTTATGGCACCGTAGCGAATGCGATCCTCAAAAAAGTCATAAAGCTGAATAAACTGGCTTGAAACAAGCAATGTTGCGCCGTCCATCACGGCTGCGCGCGCGACCTGCGGCATGTTGATATCCACATCCACCAGCAGAGCTGTTTTGCCAAAAGGCGTATCGAATGCCTGAATTTTATCGTCCCTAAAAAAATTGTGCTCGCGCAATCCCAAATTCAGATGTGTCGCCCGCTGAACACCGATGACCTCGCCTTTTGGAGAAAGCAGACACAGGCAAAGATAGTTTGCAGCAATGAATCGTTCCGGCACCAGGTAGACGTTATGGCGGACAGCGTAGCGGGATGCGGCGGCCAGCATCATGGAAGAATCAATTTCAGCCACATAATTGCGCTGATCTGAAAAAACCACAAGCTGTGCCCCCTGTGGCGGCGGCGTCAGCGTGGGCACGATAGTTACTGAAAGCTGATGCAAAAATAATCCCCCCTGCTGTATAATCAACGTGTTATCGCTGTCGCAAATTGCGGAAAAAATCGCGCAGCAAAGCGGCACATTCCGTTTCCATTACGCCGCCGCAGAGCTGCGGCGCGTGGTTATAGGCGACCTTTGAAAGATCAATCAGCGATCCAAAGGACCCGGCCTTTGGATCAAAGGCGCCAAAAACGACACGCACAATGCGCGAATTGATAATTGCACCTGCGCACATCGGGCAGGGCTCCAGGGTGACATATAGTGTACAGCTGGGCAACCGCCAGCCGCCAAGTGCCTTGCAGGCCGCATCAAGGGCGATGATTTCGGCATGGGCCAGTGCATGCCTCCCGGTTTCGCGCAGGTTATGCCCGGTGGCAATAACCTGTCCGCTTTGGGCAATTACCGCACCAATGGGCACTTCCCCCAGCCGGCCGGCCTTTTTTGCTTCATTTATGGCAAGGGCCATCATTTGCAGATCAAACTCGGTTGTCATGTCAAAAACGCCCCCGCCTGCAAGAGGATGACGATTAACAACAGCATGAAAGGCAGTGTGCAGAAAAAGCAGCGCAGCTTTTGAGAAGAGCGGTTGATGGTGTTGCTGCGTTTTAGTGTAAACATATTGTCATAGCTGCGCAACAGCAAAAGAACAGCGATGATGCCCAGCGCCATATAAACAACCTGAATGGATAAAAAGATGATATTAGCGATGCTGTGATCCAAATTTCCGAGCTGGGAGATCAACAGCGAAAAAAGGTTATGCACCAGATGGATCAGCATACCGGTGCGAAGCGAACCGGTAAAAAGAACAAAGTAACCGATGATCAAGCCCATTAAAAAAGCATTTGGCATGGAGAGCGGCGAGATATGCACCAACGCGAATAATATGGAAGATGTCAACAGCGCAAAGCTGTCGCCAAAGCGGCGCAGCGATTGCAGCAAAATACCTCTGAAAGCGATCTCTTCAAATATTGCAGGGACGATGGTCAGATTTGTGACATAAAAAACGGTGCTGATGGCATCTTCAGGCAAGACTAAAATCGGCTCATAAAAATAAATACTAAAAGCCGAAAACAAATGAGACATTGCCTCGGAGGCATAAATGCCGATAACCGAGACCGAAAGCGACATCATAATGGCGAGGAGAATTAGCCTTGCCGGGACACGCCGCAGCGGCAGCGCGCTGTGAAAAGGAATTTGAGTGTGCAGGGCATACAACAAAAACGGGATTGTCAAGGCGCCTATCGAACCAAACAGCGATGAAAAATGCCTGATGGGCTCTGCGATGACGGCATAGAGCGGTACGGGTGTCAGCCGGTCGAGCAGCTGATTACAAAGCTGGGTCAAAAATGACGAAAGAAATAAAAAACCGATCAGGCACAGCGACGTTGCGGCACTACAATGCGCAATCAGCTTTTGTTCAATTAAAAAAGGCGGTTTAGGTGAAAAACCATAACCGGCGATGTAGATATGCTCGTTCGGGTTGACCGGGCGATACCAGCCCCGGTAGCCGTGGTCAGCGTTATCGCTGTTGGGATCAAACATCACTTGCGCACCCCCTGCCGACTATTGTCACATAATAAAATAATTTTCAATCCAATAATAATAAATATAATAGCACAAATTAAAAAAGAAGGAAACGAGGGTTTTGTAAATTATCTTTTTCAGGCGCAGGCATATGTTGGAAAGCCCCGTTCTGATAAGCCCGTTGCCGATAACATGGGCGGACATGCCAACTGCCGTCCTGCGGAAAGCTTTGATATTTTAACGGGGAATCGCTTAAAAAGGCAATAGAAACAAAAAACTTGATTTAATAGTATCCTACAATTATACTAGTATTTAAAAGCTTATGCATAAAACACAATGGTTGCGCTGTGTTGAATACATTACGGCGCCGGAGGGAACAGCTTATGAAAATTTCAACGAAAGGCCGGTACGCACTTCGCTTAATGGTAGATTTGGCCATGGCTGAAAGCGATGCATTTGTTGCGCTAAAGGATATCGCCGAACGGCAAAAAATATCGGCAAAGTATATGGAGCAAATCATCGCGCAGCTTAAGAACGCCCGTCTGGTCAGCAGTGTGCGGGGGCCCCGTGGCGGCTATCGTCTTTCAAAAAGCGCGGCGGACTATACGGTGGGCGAGATATTGCGACTGACCGAAGGCAGTCTGGCGCCGGTGGCCTGTATCGACGATGCGACCGATTGCGAACGCTGCGATGGCTGTGCCACCGTTGAGCTGTGGCGGAAGATGGATGCTGCCATATCGCAGGTTGTGGACAATATGACGCTGGCGGATCTGGTAACCATTCAGCGCGAGAAAAAGCGTGAGCACGTATGAAAAAAGTGATGGTGGCCATGAGCGGCGGCGTGGATTCCTCCGTCTCGGCCCTTTTGTTGCAGCAGCAGGGATATGCACTTTGCGGCGCCACCCTGTCGCTTTATTCCAACAGCGACATCGGGCTTGAAGACACGAGAACCTGCTGTTCGCTGGACGACGTGGAAGATGCGCGCCGCGTCTGCGCCAAGCTGGGAATAGACCATTATGTTTTCAATATGAAGGCCCAGTTTAAACAGGGCGTTATAGCGCCGTTTGCCGAAGGCTACCGGCGCGGGGAGACACCGAACCCCTGCATTGAATGTAACCGCTCAATTAAATTCTCCGGCGTTTTAAAAAGGGCGCAGCAGCTCGATTACGACACCATTGCCACCGGCCACTATGTACAGCGGGAATATGATGCCGCCGCAGGCCGATGGCTGCTTAAAAAGGCTGCGGATCCGGCCAAGGATCAAAGCTATGTGCTGTATGTGTTGCCGCAGCCGGTGCTCGCCCAAACGCTTTTTCCGCTTGGGGGGCTGCATAAAAGTGATGTGCGAAGGCTTGCCGAACAGCATGGTCTGGTCACGGCCCGAAAGTCTGAAAGTCAGGATATCTGTTTTGTTCCCGATGGCGATTATGCCGGTTTTTTGACCAAAACAATGGGTGTTGTCTCCGAGCCGGGCTGTTTTGTGGACCCGCAGGGCAGGAAATTGGGACAGCACCGGGGCATCATACACTATACACTTGGGCAACGCCGCGGGCTGGGCATTTCGGCCGACCGCAGGCTGTTTGTCGTTCAAAAAAATACAGCTGGCAACACCGTAGTTTTGGGGGATGAAGAACTGTTAATGCAGCGGCGGATGAAGGTGGAGGCGCTCAATTGGGTCTCTATTGGCGCACCCGGCGGCAGTATCAGGGCGCAGGTCAAGTCGCGGTACCGCCAGTCAGCCCAGCCTGCATGGCTGCACCCGCAGGAGGACGGCAGCCTGACGGTGGAATTTGACAGACCGCAGCGCGCATTGACGCCCGGGCAGGCCGCCGTTTTTTATGCGGAGGACATTGTTTTAGGCGGCGGTACAATTGGCTGCGGCGCACAGGAGGGTTAAACTTGCACGAGCAATTTTGCCGCAGTGCATTGCTGCTGGGTGATGAGGCAATAGAACGGCTGACTAGGAAACGGGTTGCGGTGTTTGGCATTGGCGGCGTGGGGTCGTTTTGCACCGAGGCGCTGGCGCGGGCGGGCATCGGCAGGCTGATACTGGTTGATGCGGACGTGGCCGCGCTTTCCAATATCAACCGTCAGATTATTGCGCTGCACAGCACAGTGGGCCAACCCAAAGTGGAGATAATGCGTGAGCGCATTAAAGACATTAACCCCGATGCGGCGGTAACGGTGCACCAGGTGTTTTATACAGCCGAGAATGCGGATGCGGTTGATCTGTCTGACTGCGACTATATTGTTGATGCCATTGATACCGTTTCCTCAAAATTGGAATTGATTGAGCGGGCTAAACGGCTGGGCGTGCCGATAATCAGCAGTATGGGCACCGGCAACAAATTGGATCCGTCGCGTTTTGCCATCGCGGATATTTACAGCACCAGCGTTTGCCCGCTGGCCAGAGTGATGCGCTATGAGCTGCGCCGCAGAGGCGTTCAGTCGCTCAAGGTGTTATATTCAACCGAGGCCGCTCTGGTGCCCAAAAATCTTGAGCCTCCCGCACCGGGCCGCCGGCAGCCACCCGGTAGCATTTCCTTTGTGCCGTCGGTGGCGGGGCTGATGATTGCGGGCCAGGTGATCCGGGATTTGGCAGAAGAAAGATAAAGTACAAAGAGGCGCCGTATTGCAAGGGGAATTTGCAATACGGCGCCTTGCGCTTTAATTTATGAAGGAATTGCTGCGCGTTTTGATTGACAGTGCGGAAAAATTTGATATTATTGTGATAGATGTAAATGTCGCACAAATTTTTATTGCAGAAGGAGATTATAGTTATGGTAAACAACAAACGCTTGCTGGATTCGTTTTTGACGTATGTCCAGATAGACAGTGAAACAGGAAATGAAAAGGCCTTTGCGGACCGCATGGTACAGGAGCTTGAAGCGCTCGGCGGTGTTGTGACGACTGATAAGGCCGGTGAGGCTCTTGGCTCAAACGGCTACAATGTTTACGCTACATTTGATGGAACGCTGCCCGGCGAATCCATCCTTTTTTCAGCGCACATGGATACGGTAAAACCCGGTATCGGCATTAAGCCGGTGGTTGCCGACGGCATCATCCGCAGCAGTGGCGATACCATTCTGGCAAGCGACGACAAGTCCGGTGTAGCGGGTATTATCGAAGCCATTCGGAGCATTAAGGAAAAGAAGGTTCCTCACCGCACGTTCGAGGTGGTCTTTACGATTTGCGAAGAGGGCGGGTTGCGCGGCGCAAAGCAGCTGGACTACGCACGCATTAAGTCCCAAAAAGGTGTGGCGCTGGATTCCAGCGGCAACGTGGGCAAAATTATTGCACAGGCACCGGGGCAGATCAAAATTCATGCCGAGATTATTGGCAAAACGGCACATGCGGGCATTGCGCCGGAGGCGGGCATCTCGGCCATTCAGGTTGCCGCGCACGGCATCGCCAAAATGAAGCTGCTGCGCATCGACGAAGAAACGACGGCGAATATTGGCACCATCAATGCGCAGTATGCAACCAATATTGTGCCGGACAAGGTTTCTATTGTCGCTGAGACCAGAAGCCGCAATTATGACAAGCTTCAGGCGCAGGCCAAGCATATGGTCGATTGCCTGCAGAGCGCTTGCGATGAATTTGGCGCCAGGCTGGAGTGCCGCTGTGACACCGCTTATGTCAGCTATAATATCCCCCATGACCACGAATTGATACAGGAGCTGGCAGCTGTTTTATCGGATATGAATATAGAACCCGTTGTTGGCAGCACAGGCGGTGGCAGCGATGTGAATATCTTCAATCTGAACGGTATCGCGGCGGTTGTGTTGGCGACGGGTATGTCAAAGGTTCATACTACGGAAGAATTTATCGAAGTAAAGCAGCTTGAGCTGACTGCGGAGATGATGTACCGCCTGATGACAACTTCCAGATCGTTGATATAGTAGCACCCATGGCGGACAAATTGCAGGAAAAAATGAAGGCCCCTGCAATTTGGGCTGTTTTTGCAATCAAGCCCGGCAAATATAGCAGTCATGAGGAATTGACATAAAAACAAGAATAATTTATATGCAAATTGTATAAAGCACTTGGTAAAAGGCTGCTACAACAATTAGAATATAGACAAAGTATTTCCAACCTGTTATAATATCTTTAAATGACGATAAGATTGTATTTATCTGATGATATTCGGAGGTGCGTAAATGAAGGCGAGTTGTCTGGAAGCGTTAAATGTTATTGATCGACAGACACAGACGCTGTGCGCAGTTAGCGACGCCATTTGGGAAACCCCTGAAACAGCCTTTTTGGAATTTGCTTCAGCTAAAACGCTGATAGATGCGCTAAAAGGGTTTGGGTTTTCGGTCACCGAAAAGCTTGCAGGGATTGAAACGGCATTTTCGGCGCGCTATGGCTCGGGAAAACCCGTTATAGGTATCTTGGGCGAATTTGATGCATTGTCCGGTTTAAGCCAGGAGGCTGGTTCCGCTGAAAAAAAGGCGCTTTTGCCCGGTGAGCCGGGGCATGGCTGCGGGCATAACCTTCTGGGTACCGGTTCGCTGGCTGCTGCGGTGGCCATCCGTGAATATCTTAAAGCGAATAACTGTTCCGGAACAGTGATCTATTATGGTTGCCCCGGTGAGGAAGGCGGCTCCGGAAAAGCGTTTATGGCGCGGGACGGCGTCTTTGATGAACTGGACTGTGCACTGACCTGGCACCCCTGGGATATTAATGCCGTCAGCAATGAAACCTCGCTTGCAAACTATCAGGTGGCTTATCGGTTTAAGGGCGTTAGCTCCCACGCGGCTTCATCGCCGCACCTGGGGCGCAGCGCACTGGATGCGGTGGAGCTCATGAATATCGGTGTCCAGTTTTTGCGCGAGCATATGATTGAAAAAGCGCGCATTCACTATGCGATTACAAATGCCGGCGGATTCTCGCCGAATGTGGTTCAGCCCGAAGCGGAGGTGCTTTATCTGATCCGCGCACCGAAGAATCAGCAGGTTCAGGCGCTTTTTGAGCGGGTGAATAAAATTGCACAGGGTGCAGCGCTGATGACTGAGACAACCATGGAATATGATTTTATTAAGGCCTGCTCCAATGTGGTGGTCAATTCCGTGCTGCTGGATGTTTTTCAGCAGTCGCTTGAAGAACTTGAGCCACCTGCTTACAGTGCAGAAGAAACAGCGTTTGCAAAGCAGATGATTGAGAGCTTTGAGAACCCTGCAAATCCCTACGAGGCGCAGATGGAACGTTATAGCAAGGAAAAGCAGACGTTTTTGCGCGGCCAGATGGGTAAACCTATTTTTGATTTTATTGCACCGCCTGCAGATGTTGAGGGCTTTCTTGGCGGCTCCACCGATGTGGGGGATGTCAGCTGGATTTGCCCCACGGCACAGGTTCTTGTCACTACAAAAGCAGCGCTGACCCCTGCACATTCCTGGCAGCAGGTGGCACAGGGCAAGAGCACCATGGCGCACAAAGGCATGCTGTATGCCGGCAAGGTGATTGCGGCAACGGCCATTAAGTTAATTGAGCAGCCGGCCCTTGTTGAAAAAGCGAAGTCCGAGCTCAAGGAGCGCCTCGGCGGCGAAAGTTATCGTTGTGCGATTCCGAAGGATATCAGGCCTCGGGCTATCGCGCCTAAAAAGTAGGTAAAGACTCGGTAAAAGTGGTTTGTATGTCGTGTTTTCGCGCTGCAACAATGAAAAGTGCGACATAACATAATTATTTTATAAGGAGGATTTCTCTATGAGCGCATCTACCCCTGCTGCCCACAAAAAGAGTGGTGTTGACCGCTTTCTCGACAGTATTGAGAGAGTCTGCAACAAGTTACCGCCGCCCGCAATTCTGTTTGTCTACCTGTTTTTGATTGTTGCTGTTGTCGGTGCTATTTTTACAGTCACCGGTGTCAGCATGGTGAACCCCGCAACCAAGGAAGCGGTTGTTTCTCAGAATCTGTTTTCCGGGGTCGGTGTCAAGTGGCTGCTTGACAACCTGGTTAAGAACTTCACCGGCTTTGCACCGCTCGGTCTGGTTATCACCATGACCCTTGCGATCGGCATGTGCGAAGAGTCGGGCATGATTCTGGCTATGCTGCGTAACAGCCTGCGCAACGTTCCCGCCGCAATCGTTCCTTACGCCATCGCTTTTGTCGGCACCGTCGGCAACATCGCTTCCGATACCGCGATGGTCATCATCCCGCCGATGGCTGCGATTATTTATTTGGGCGTACATAAGCATCCTGTTGTCGGTATGCTGGCCGGCTACGCAGGCGCACAGGCCGGCTTCACCGCCAACCTGATGATCGCCGGCACCGACTCGCTGCTGCAGGGCTTAACCAATGAGGCAATCAAAGGCTTTATGCCCGATTCCACCTTTGTGGTTGACGTCACCTGCAACTGGTTCTTCATGCTTGTTTCAACCTTCCTGTGCTCCATTGTTATCGGCCTGACCTGTGAAAAGCTTGTTGAACCTCGTTTTGGCAAGTATGAGGGCGAGGGCGGCGGCAAGCTTGAAGAAGTATCTCCGCTTGAAAAGAAGGGCCTGAACGCTGCCGGTATCGCGGTGCTGCTTTATATTGCGGTGATTCTGGTTGGCTTCTTCTTTGGCCCGCTTGCCAAGGTTAACGAAGACGGCAGCAGAGCGTTTGTTGGTTCGCTCTTACTTTCCGGCCTGATTCCGATTCTGTTCTTCTTCTTCAGCATCCCCGGCATTGTTTATGGCTACACCACCAAGAAATTTAAGAACACGACAGATGTTAACAAGGCTATGGTTAAACAGATGAGCGCCATGGGCGGCTATGTTACATTCTGCTTCTTCTGCGGTCAGTTTAACTCTCTGTTTAACTGGACCAAGCTGGGCACCATGCTGGCCATTTCGGGCGCTGAGTTCTTAGGCAAGATTCAGCTTCCGTCGGTCATCATGTTCATTCTGTTTATTTTGCTTTGCGCATTCGTCAACCTCTTTGTGTCCTCCGGTTCTGCAAAGTGGGCGATCTTTGCGCCGATCTTTGTTCCGATGTTCATGCTGCTGAACATTCACCCCGGATTCACCCAGCTGATGTATCGTCTGGGCGACTCCCCGTCCAACTGCTTTACGCCCATGAGCCCCTACATCTGGATGGTTCTGAGCGTTGCGCAGGCCAAGTATGACAAGGATATCAAGATTGGTACGCTGGTTTCCAACTTGATCCCGATCGCAATTATTCTTCAGGTTGCATGGATTGTCTTCTTTGTCATCTGGTACCTCACCGGTCTGCCCATCGGCCCGGGCGTCACTTCCGTTTTGCCCGCCGGTGTTCTTTAAGCGTTTGCCTAACTAAAGCTGTATGATTTAAAAATAGCGTAGAACGGCCCAGGCCTTGCGGCCTGGGCCGTTCTGGATTCAGGTTAAAAGGAGAGAGAGACGATCATGGGATATGCGATTTCGGCGCAGGCCTGGGATTATGTCAGGGCCAATCATCAAACACTGATTGATTTGACGCGAACGCTTTGCGGCATCTGCGCACCTTCCAACCATGAAGAGAAGCGCGCCGCGTTTTGCAAAGACTGGTTTTTACAGCTGGGCGCCAAGGAGGTTTACATTGATGAGGCGCTTAATGTTATCTTGCCTTTAAACTGCGAAGGCAGCGACAATATCACGGTGTTTATGGCGCACATTGACACCGTGTTCCCCGATACCGAACCGATGCCGATACGCGAGGAAGACGGAAAACTATTTTGCCCCGGTGTTGGCGACGACACCGTCAATGTGGCTATGCTGATGCTGTGTGCGAAGTATGTTTTTGAAAACAGCCTCGTGCCTGGCCAGGGAATGCTGTTTGTGATGAACAGCGGCGAGGAAGGCCTTGGAAACCTAAAGGGCTGCCGGGCATTGATGAAAGCTTATGAAGGGCGCATCAAAGAGGTTTATTCTTTTGACGGCGGGTATGATATGGCTTGTAACGCCGCCGTTGGCTCCGTGCGCTACCGGGTGGCGGTGAAAACCGAAGGCGGACACTCCTATGCCGATTTTGGTAATCGCAACGCCATTTTTTATCTTTCCGCGCTGATTCAGACGCTTTATAATGCGCCGGTGCCGCGCACAGGGGCACGCACCAGTTTCAATGTCGGTAAAATTTCCGGCGGAACATCGGTAAATACCATTGCGCAACAGGCGGAGATGATGTTTGAATACCGCTCGGATGTGCGCGAGAACATGGAAGAGATGCAGCACATTTTTGATGCCGCTGTTGAGGCGACCAGAAGAATGGTCTCAGAGGTTGATGTCGAGATTATTGGGTTGCGCCCGTGTATGGGTGACGTAAACCCCGTTTCTCAAAAGCGCCTGGAAGATAAATTAACCGGCCTGTTAGCGGAATACTGCGGAACAACGCCGCAGTTTCTGCCCGCTTCAACCGATTGTAACATCCCCTTTTCAATGGGAGTACCCGCGATATGTTTTGGTGGCTATTTGGGGCATGGCGCACATACCCGAGAGGAATATATTGAGCTGGAGAGCCTTAAAAAGGGATTTCCGCTGCTGCTGGCCTGTGTGCTCAGCTGCATTTGAGATGATTTGATTACCCCCGCTTTAATAGCAGAAAGGACCCGCGCTTATGTTTTTGCAGGACTTTCAGGCATGGAAGCTTCATACCTGGCAGGATTATACCTATTTCTTTCTAATGGCTCTGTCCGGCATCGTTCTTTTCTATTTTATTGTAAAGGCCATTACCAAGCGGCGTAATGACGCCTCTGCCCTAAAGCGCGTCAAGAAAAAGCTTAAGATAAAAAGCGGCAAAGTGTACCATGACGCCACTTTTGATTTTGGAGGCCGGCAGATTCATTTTGATCATCTGCTGATTGATGCGGCCGGAATTGTCGCTGTGCGTTCAATCGGTTGGGGCATCCGCGTATATGGTTCGCCCGAGGACGAGACCTGGAAGGTTGAGGACAACAAAAAGAAGGATGTACGCATAGAAAATCCGATTTATGCAATCCAACAAGGATTTGAGCCGATGCGAAAAGGGCTCGCCCAGGGCAACATATATGGCATAGCCATTGAGCCGCTGGCCGTTTTCGCCGACCCATTTGCCCCGGCGGAGCTGTATTTGGGCCGAGATTCTAACTGTATTGCTTATGAGCAGCTGGGCGCATGGCTTAAGCACCGGAAAATGCGGGCAGCCGGTAAAGCCGATAAGCTCGATATCGCGGCGGTAACGGCATATTTTGATAAGATCTTGGTCGCGCCGTAATAAATAAAAAGCACCCTTTACGACTATTGCTGCAAAGGGTACTCGGGCTGTCAATAAAATTACAGTCTGAGCAATCTGCATAAAACAAATGCCGCTTATCGCGATATGGGAGAACCCCCGACGAGGATTCTCCCCGCAAAAATAGTCCAGTGGACTGTTTTTGCGCCCTCTCCTGCGTTTCTTACAGAATTAAGGCGCCTTGTGGGGCGCTGCCCGAACCGCTCGCATATAGATTCTCGCTTATCCAGCAGGCGGCATAAATGCCCGCTGTGGCACGACCAAGACCCCGCGCGCTTTTGAAAAGCGCGACCAAAACCTTTAGTTTGTACCACTTTTTCTTTGAAATGGATTTTTTGACAAGCTGAGTACCTTTTGCGGCTTTCGCTGTAAAGGGTGCTTAAATTTAGCAAAAATATAGCGTGCCTTCACGCTTCTATTTGCAGTCGCCAAGATACCCAATATACGCATGCTCCGTGCAGTGAAGCCAAACAGCACATGCCTGATCGCCTACCCTAGTTTGCAATGGGTGTACAAAGCGAATGACAGCAATACACAAGTTCTCCATTTAAAGGATGCAACCGCGACGATACTCTTGTTTAAAGAAACGCTCAAATTTATTGCCTTAAAACACAACAATACCAATTGTATAAAAGCGCGACATATGCCGCAATGGCATGTGCCGCGCTTTAAAGCATTGCCTGTGCATTTAGCTGGGATTTAATCGAGCAGCATGCGGTCGTTATCCAGCTCTTTGGCCGCCGCTATTCGGAACCGCTCCAGCAGGCCGTTAACCGTCATGTTTTTGCGTTCCTCCCCGGTGATGTCCAGAATGATTTTTCCGGAATCCATCATGATGGTGCGGGTTCCCAGGTCCAGTGAGGAGCGCATGTTATGGGTGATCATCATACAGGTGATTTTGTTTTCGGCCACAATGCTGCGTGTGAGCTGCAATACTTTTTCCGCGGTCGCGGGATCCAGCGCGGCCGTGTGCTCATCGAGCAGCAGCAGTTTGGGCGTAATGAGCGTGGCCATCAGCAGTGTCAGAGCCTGCCGCTGACCGCCGGATAGCAGGCCGACCGGCGAGGAAAGCCGGTTTTCAAGCCCCAGGTCCAACGTTGCCAGCCGCTCGCGCAGATAGCGGCGGTCTTTTGCCGTTAGGCCAAATGGCGAGGTATTGGCGGCCGTGCGCATGTAGGCCAGTGCGAGGTTTTCCTCAATGCTCATGCTGGGCGCGGTTCCGGAAAGCGGATCCTGAAACAATCTGCCCACCGATTGGGCGCGGCGGTAGTCCTTTTTAAAGGTGATATCTTCCCCGTCGAGGATAATATGGCCGGAATCGATCAGGAATGTGCCGGCAATGGCGTTCATTACGGTGGACTTTCCGGCGCCGTTTGAGCCGATGACGGTTAGAAATTCGCCTCTGTTGAGATGGAGGTTAAAATGGTCCAGCGCTTTTTTTTCGTTGACAGTTTTGGGGTTAAAGGTTTTGGTGACATTTTTAAGCGTCAGCATTCTTTTCAGCCTCCCTTCTCAACCGATAAAGCCGGTACTGGTCGCGAACAGCGGGATAGGAGATGGCAATCATAACAATAACCGCTGAGACCAGCTTTAAATCGGAGGTGGAAACCGATGCTGATAAGGCCATTGCAATAATAATGCGATAAATAACCGCGCCGACGACTGCCGCAAAGATGGCGCGCGCAACCGAAGGAAGGCGAAACAGCATCTCGCATAAAACCTCGCCGATGATCAGCGATGCCAGACCGATAACCACCATACCGGTACCCAATGTAATCTCAGAAAACATCTGGTATTGCGCCAGTAAGCCGCCTGAAAGCGAAACCAGCGCGTTAGCGATGCAAAGCCCAACGGTGGTGGTGTATGCCGGGTTTATTGACGAAGAACTGACCATGATTCGGTTATCGCCGGTTGCGCGAACCGAGAGGCCGAGCCGGGTGCGCAGAAAAAAAATTAAAAATAATGCGGCCAACACAGCAAAAAACAGCGATAATGCCAATTTAGAATAGCTTTTGAGCGGTGGCGGCAGCAGCTTTGCAAACAGCGTAAATATGGTTTCCTCACGCAGCATTGGCAGGTTGGAACGGTTGCCCATAACGCGAAGATTGATGGAGTAAAGCGCCGTCATGGTGATGATGCCCGCCAAGATGGGCTGAACCTTGAGCTTGGTTTGCAGCACAGCGGTGACAAGGCCGGCCAGAGACCCGGCAAAAACAGCAAAGAGCAGGGCCAAAACAGGGTGACCGAGCACCGTTAACGCGGCTGCCGCCGAAGCGCCCAGCGTAAAGGATCCGTCCACCGTGAGGTCGGCAATGTTCAACGTTCTAAACGAAAGATAGAGGCCCAGCGCCACTAAGCTGTAGATTAAACCCTGCTCGGCAGCGCCGCGCAGTAAAACCATGCTCATTAAAAACCCTCCTGATTGCGGCTATTTGTAATAGCTGCAAAACGTTGTGTAAAAACTTAATTGGTATACTTTGAAACGTCGATGCCAAGTGCGGCAGCGGTATCTTTGTTGGCGACGGTGCTGTACTGGGTCAGAACCTGAACCGGAATATCGGCGACCGCCGTGCCGGAGAGCACTTCTGCGGCCATTTGAGCGGTTTGCCTGCCCAGCTGAGTATAGTTGACGCCAACAGTGGCCAGGCCGCCGTCATTGACCATGGAATCGGCCGCAACATAGACCGGCAGCTTGGCGTCGATGGCGATCTGTGCAAGGTTGGGCATCGCATAGGCAACAGTATTGTCAATCGGGCAGAAGATGGCGTCAACCTTGCCGATCAGCGACTGCGCTGCGGATGTTACTTCACCCGAAGAGACAACGCAGGTTTCAATATATTGAACCCCCTTGGCATCCAACGCCGCTTTTGCGTCGTTGATGACCGAAACGGAATTGGATTCCCCCTGATTGTAAAGAAATCCATAGGTTTTAATGCCGGGTGTCAGTTCATCCGCAAGCGCGAAAATCTGTGCGGTGGGAATCGCGTCGGAAGTGCCGGTGCAATTGCGGTCCGGTTTATCCAGATTGTCGGTCAGGCCGGCGCTGACCGGGTCGGTTACGGCGGAGAAGATAATCGGAATATCGGTGGTGGCGGCCGCCGCTGCCTGGGCCGCCGGCGTCGCAATCGCGATGATCAAATCAACATTGTCGCCAACAAATTTTTGGGCGATGGTGTTGAGCGTTCCCATATCCCCCTGGCCGTTCTGATAGTCGATTTCTACCTTGGCATCATCAAACCCTTCATCGGCAAGCTCGGCGAGAACCGCCTCTCGTATTTCGTCCAGCGACGGGTGCTCCATCATCTGAACAAGGCCGATTTTAAGCTTTTGGCCCGCGCTGCCCTGGGCGTTGCTTTCCGCAGCAGCAGAAGATGCGGCGGGCGCCGCAGGCGAAGTTGAGGGCGTGCCGCCCCCGCAGGCTGCAAAAGATAATGTAAGTAAGGAAACTGCCATCAATGCAAGAATCTTTTTCATGGAATTCCTCTCTCTTTCTTCATAAATTGATTGGGTGTTTGGCGGTGAACATGCAAATTCGCCATCGCATCAACCGGAATGTTTGCTGCATCATAAGCCAACGCTCCTTTTAAAAATAAAAATCCTGTCCTTGAAACAATATATATTGTTTCAAGGACAGGAAAAATCATTCCTGCGGTACCACCTTGATTGCCGCGTTTACGCGGCCACTCTGTACGGAATGCCAATACATCCCCCACCCTGTAACGCCGGCGTACGCGTCGCAAAATACTCGGGCCTAAACGGCTGCCCTTTCCTTGCGCCCTCTGCGGACCATCCATACCGATTCGTGTTGCCGCCGGGATTCCAGCATCCCCGGCTCTCTGTGCGCGCGTCATCGGTTTACTCTCCGCGTCATCGGTTTCTTGTATTAAAACACAGACAGGCCATGCTGTCAAGCCTTTGCGTGAAAATGGCGGTGAATAGATGCTACATCTTATGCGCAGCAAGGCTAGATGCGTGCTAAAAAACTGATTTTAAACCGCTTTTACTTTCCGGCCTTGAGCTTTTTCATGCGCAAGTCGTGTGAAAGCTCGCGTTTTCTGATACGCAGGCTCTTGGGGGTAACCTCAAGCAGCTCGTCATCGGCAATAAACTCAATGCAGGCTTCGAGTGAAAGCTTTCTTGGCGGGGTGAGACGCAACGTTTCGTCAGACCCGGAGGCGCGCATGTTCGAGACATGTTTGCGCTTGCAGACATTGACGACAATATCCTCCAGCTTGGGCGACGCACCCACGACCATACCGGTGTAGACGGGCGTGCCGGGGTCGATAAACAACTCCCCGCGCTCCTGTGCATTGTAAAGGCCGTAGGTAACGGCCTCGCCCGTTTCATGCGCAATCAGAGAACCGCTCTGGCGGCTGATGATCTCGCCACGGAAGGCATCATAGCCGTGAAACAGCGTTGCAATAATGCCCTCGCCGCGGGTATCGGTTAAAAACTCGCTGCGGTAGCCGAAAAGGCCGCGCGAGGGAATCAAAAATTCAAGTTTCATGCGTTCGCCAATAGGGTTCATGCTGATGAGATCGGCTTTGCGCGCGCCGAGCTTTTCCATAACGCTGCCTACGGCGCCGGAGGGCACATCGATGATAACTGTTTCGAACGGCTCCATCAGCACGCCGTTTTCTTCATGCATCAGGGCGCGGGGCGCGCCGACGGCAAACTCAAAACCCTCACGGCGCATGGTTTCGATCAAAACTGAAAGGTGCATTTCGCCACGGCCCAAAACACGGAAGCTATCGGTGGTGGCGCCCTCCTCAACGCGAAGCGAAACATCCTTTAAAAGCTCGCGGAAAAGGCGGTCGCGCAGCTGGCGCGAGGTGACAAATTTACCTTCCTTACCGGCAAAGGGGCTGTCGTTGACCGAAAAAGTCATTTCGACGGTGGGCTCGGAAATTTTCGTAAACTCAATCGGCTCAACTTTTTCGGGCGCGCACAGGGTGTTTCCAATCGTGATATTCTCAATGCCGGAGAACATCACAATATCGCCGGCCTTTGCCGACTGCACCGATGTTCTGCCGATCCCTTCAAACTGGTAAATCGCCGTAATTTTGCCGCGCAGGTTGACGGAATCATCATGAAAATCGCAGACGGCCACCGGCTGGTTGATCTTGATTTCGCCGCGCTCAATGCGTCCGACAGCGGTGCGGCCGACAAATTCGTTGTAATCGACGGTTGAAACCAGCAGCGAAAGCGGGCCCTCGGGGTCTAAGTCGGGACACGGGATATATTCCATAATGGTTTCAAACAGCGCGGTCAGGTCTGTTCCCTGCTCGTCGGGTGAATAGGAAGAAGTGCCCGCACGGCCGGAACAGAACACCATGGGGGTGTCGAGCTGTTCGTTGGAAGCGCCGAGGTCCAGCATGAGCTCAAGCACTTCGTCCACGACCTCGTGCACACGCGCATCGGGCTTGTCCACTTTATTGACAACCGCAACCACAGCCAGGCCCAGCTCTAGCGCCTTTGAGAGCACAAAACGGGTTTGGGGCATGGGGCCTTCGGCTGCGTCAACCAGCAGCAGCACGCCGGACACCATGCCGAGCACACGTTCAACCTCACCGCCGAAATCGGCATGCCCGGGGGTATCAACAATATTAATTTTAACGCCGTTATAATTAACGGAGGCGTTCTTTGCAAGAATGGTAATGCCGCGCTCACGCTCGATGGCACCGGAGTCCATGACACATTCCTCAACCTGTTGGTTTTCGCGGAAGGTGCCACTCTGTGCGAGCATGCCGTCAACCAGCGTGGTTTTGCCGTGGTCAACGTGCGCGATAATGGCAATGTTGCGTAAATCTGTTCTTTTCAAAATGACCCACCTATTTTCCGTGCCGCCTTAGACGGCACAACATTAATGATGATTTTTTAACCTTAAAATTATACAGCCTACCCTATACATCCGTCAAGAAAAATGTTATAAACTGTAAAAATTGCTTTTAGTTTTTCCAAAAGTGGCGGTCATTCAATCAATAGCCGTATTTTATAAAAGCGTCATAATATGAAATGGTGCTTGGTTGAGCAGGCACTTCGCCAAACAGAACAGCCGCGGGACAATATTACATCGTCCCGCGGCCTGTGTTAACAATAACGTGCTTATTCGCGTCCGTCTAATATCGTGGCGGCAACACAACTGAGCACGAAACACGCGCAGCCTGCACACACCATAACAAGACTCAGCACGGAACGCCATAAGATTTTTGACGAAGCAACCTTTTCAGAAATCATTGCATTGCCGACCCCTTTCAATATTACTGGCCCAGACGCGCCTCAAGCGCAGCAAGTTGTTTTTTCATCTCTTCAGGCAGCTTGTCGCCAAAACGGGCGTAGAACTGCTTGATGGAAGTGATATCCTCTCGCCAGAGTTCGGGATCGACCGCCAGCAATGACGCGATGGTTTCATCGGAGAGGTCCAACCCCTCAAGGTTGAGGTCTTCCGGGACGGGCTCGTAACCGATGGGCGATTCAACCGCGTGGGCGGAGCCGTCGGCACGGCCGAGAATCCACATAATGACGCGCATATTATCACCGAAGCCCGGCCAGATAAAGTTGCCCTCATCGTCAAGCCTGAACCAGTTCACATTAAAGACCTTGGGCGCTTTATCCCCCATCTTTTTGCCCATTTCAAGCCAGTGCTGCCAGTAGTCCCCCATGTTGTAGCCGCAGAAGGGCAGCATGGCCATCGGGTCGCGGCGAACAACGCCCACGGCACCGGCTGCCGCCGCGGTTGTTTCAGAAGCCATGATAGAACCGACAAACACGCCGTGGTTCCAGTCGAAGGACTCATAAACCAGCGGTGCGGTCTTCGCGCGGCGTCCGCCAAAGATGATGGCGTCTATCGGCACGCCCTGCGGGGAATTAAACTCGGGCGAAATAACCGGGCAATTTTCGGCAGGGGCGGTAAAGCGGGAGTTGGGATGCGCCGCCTTGATGCTGCTTTCGGGGCTCCAGGGATTGCCCTTCCAGTCCAGCGCATTCTGAGGCGGGTTCTTGTCGAGCCCCTCCCACCAGACGGTGTTATCATCCAGATTTTGCGCCACGTTGGTGAAGATGGTGTTGTGCTTGGTTGTTTCAAGCGCGTTGAAGTTGGATTTTGCATTGGTGCCGGGGGCAACGCCGAAGAAGCCTTTTTCCGCGTTGATGGCGTAAAGACGGCCGTCTTCACCGACGCGCATCCAGGCAATGTCGTCGCCGACACACCAGGCCTTATAGCCCTGCTTTTGGTAAATTTCAGGCGGAATCAGCATAGCGAGATTCGTCTTGCCGCAGGCCGACGGGAAAGCGGCCGCAACATAGCGGACGTTGCCCTGGGGATCTTCTATGCCGAGTATCATCATATGTTCAGCCATCCAGCCTTCGGTTTTGGCCTGATAGGACGCGATGCGCAGCGCGAAGCACTTTTTGCCCATCAGCGCGTTTCCGCCGTAACCGGAATTGATCGACCAGATCGCGTTATCTTCCGGGAAATGACATATGTAACGGTTTGCGGGATCCAGCTCGGCCTTGGAATGCAGGCAGCGGACCCAGTCGTTGGAATCGCCCAGCTCGTCAAGGGCGCACTGACCGGCGCGGGTCATAATGAGCATCGAGACGGTGACGTAGATGGAATCGGTAACTTCAACGCCCACCTTGGCGCTTGGAGAACCAAGCGGCCCCATCACGAAGGGGATGACATACATGGTGCGGCCCTTCATGCAGCCGTCATAGAGCTTTGTGAGCATCGGGTAGGCTTTTTTAGGATCCAGCCAGTTGTTGGTGGGCCCGGCGTCCTCTTCCTTGCGGCAGCAAATGAAGGTTCTGTCCTCAACGCGGGCGACATCATTGGGGTCGGAACGGTGCAGCACACACCCCGGCAGCTTATCCTGATTTAAAGCAATGAGCTCGCCTGTTTTAAGACCTTCCTGGCGGATGGCGTCGGCCTGCGCCTCGCTGCCGTCCACCCAGAGTACCTTTTCCGGCTTGCAGAGGGCCACTGCTTCTTCCACCCAGGCAAGCACCGTTTTGTTGGTTGTCATAATACCATATCCTCCCTAAAATATGATGTGCCTTTACGGCAATGATACCATTATACACTTATCGGCGATAATTGCAATGCGTTTCCATGTTAATTTTCATAAATAAAACCGGAATGCTGGACATCTTGCAAAAAGGGCTAAACCGTAAAGTATTCGGGGGCGCCATTTTCAACCGAAAGGGTTGCAATAGCATTAAGCGCAACGTTGGCCACATGGCCCGCTTGGTATTCAAAATAGGCTTGAGAGGCGATCATGGCGGCATTGTCGCCGGTTAAAGACAGCGGCGGCAGGTAGAGGTTGAGCCCGCGCTCGGCGGCCATGGCCATAAGCTGGCTACGTAAGCGAGTGTTGGCTGAAACGCCGCCCGCAACCGAAATATTCCGGGCACCTGTTTGTTGGGCGGCGAGAAACAGTCGGCTGCAAAGGGCATCGCAGACTGTTTTTTCAAAGCTGGCGCAAAGAGAGGGGATATCGAGTGCTTCGCCTTTTTGCCGGGCGTTATGCAACAGGTTTACCACGACGGTTTTAATACCGGAAAAGCTCATATCCAGTGGCGCACCCTCGACCTGTGGCTTTGGAAAGCGGTATTTGCTGTCGTCGCCCAGCCTGGCCTTCGCATCAAGCGCAACACCGCCGGGATACCCCAACCCCATTGAGCGGGCTGCTTTATCAAAAGCCTCGCCCGCGGCGTCATCGCGTGAACGGCCCAGCACCTTTAAGACGGTATAGTCGCGCACATCTATAATTAAGCTGTGGCCGCCGGAGGCGACCAGGCAAAGAAAGGGCGGCTTTAAATCCGGCGCGGCGATGTAATTGGCGGCGATATGCCCGCGGATGTGGTGCACCGGGATCAGAGGCTTTTCTGCGGCCAGCGCCAGTCCCTTGGCAAAATTGACACCGACCAGCAGTGCGCCGATAAGGCCCGGGCCGGCGGTGACGGCGACAGCATCTACCCCGTGAACCGATACGCCCGCCTGATAAAGTGCCTTCAAGACGACGGCGTCGATTTTTTCAATGTGGCGACGGGAGGCAATTTCAGGCACCACGCCGCCGTAAAGGCGGTGTTCGGCAATTTGTGTATGAACAACCGACGACAAAACGGTGCGGCCGTCTTCGACGACGGCGGCGGCTGTTTCGTCGCAGGAGGATTCGATTGCGAGAATTTTCATGTTGTAAAAAACTCCTTGGAAAAATGGCGCGAAGGAACGCGCTTGAAACTTAGCTGTTGTTAAAACCGCCGAAAAATTACTGCTTGCGCATACCTTGCCCAAAAACCATTGCACCTGCGCGCGACGCCTTATGAAACAATATACGACCAAAGCCATGGCGAAAAATGGGGATAACCGCGATTTATGGATCCAGCGTATGGCGCATGAGCATCGCGTCTTCGCGCGGGAAATCATAAAAGTTCGGACGGATACCCACCGGCTCGAACCCCAGCTTTTGGTACAAAGAGACCGCGGCAACGTTTGAGATGCGCACTTCCAGCATCAGCCAGTCGAGCGCAAGGCGCACAGCTTCATCCAGCAGTGCGCGGGTAAGCGCCCGCCCCACGCCGTGACGGCGCGCCTGCGGCAGAACGGCCACATTGGTGACGCTGCCCTCCCCGCAGATGTGCTCCAGTCCGGCCCAGCCGATGATTTCGCCGTCGCCTGTCTGCGCGACAAACAGGACTGCATTTTCCTTCAGGAGTTCCGCAGTCAGGCCTTGCACACTCCACGGCTGTGTAAAGCAGGCTTTTTCAACCGCTGCAATACCTTGGATGTGATCAGATGTTACCGGCAGCACTTTGAATTTCATGATTTTACTTTGCCTCCAACCAGTTTTCGCCGATGCTTGCCTTGGCCACCATAGCCACTTTAAGCGACACGGCGTTTTGCATCTCTTCCGTCAGGATGGCTGCAGCGCGTTCGGCCTCTTCGGCGGGAGCCTCGACAATCAGTTCATCGTGCACCTGCAAAATCAGGCGGGCGCGCATTTTTTCTTTTTTAAGACGTATAAAAACCTTCACCATCGCCAGCTTGATGATATCGGCGGCGGTGCCCTGAATGGGTGTGTTCATCGCCACCCGTTCGCCGAATGCTTTGGTGATTCGGTTGGTGGCGGCAAGCTCCGGCAACGGCCGGCGGCGGCCGAACAGGGTTTTGACATAACCGTGTTCCCTGCCGAATGCAATGGTTTCCTGCATATAATCGCGAACACCTTTATAAGTGCTCAGGTAGCTTTTAATATAACGGTCGGCCTCTGCGACCGAAACACCGATATCCTGCGAGAGTGAAAAAGCCCCGATGCCGTAGACAATGCCGAAGTTGACGGCCTTTGCGCTCGAGCGCATTTGCGGGGTGACAAACGCCTCGGGCATGTCGAACACCTGTGCGGCGGTTTTGGTGTGGATATCCTCGTTGTGCTTAAAGGCGTCGATCATGGCGATGTCGTTTGCAATATGTGCGAGCACCCGCAGCTCAATCTGCGAATAGTCGGCGTCCACAAGCCGGTAGCCCTTGTCGGCAATGAAGAACCGGCGCAAGCGGCTGCCGCGTTCGGTGCGCACTGGAATGTTCTGCAAGTTCGGCTCGGTTGAGCTGATGCGCCCTGTGCGGGTTTCGGTCTGCCTGAAGATGGAGCGTACGCGCCCGTCGGCATCCAGCTGTGCGAGCAGCCCCTCCACATAGGTGGATTTAAGCTTTGCCAGCTTGCGGTAGGATAAAACATCTTCGACGATGGGGTGTTTGCTTCGCAGAGAATCGAGCGTATCGGCGTCGGTGGAATAGCCGCTTTTTGTCTTGCGTTTTGCCGGTAACCCCAGACGTTCGAATAGCACCTCGCCGAGTTGCTTTGGGGAATTGATGTTAAATTCCCCGCCTGCAAGGTAGTAGATTCGCTGGGTCAACTCGGCAATATCGGTGTCCAGGTCCACGCCGAAGGCGCGCAGGCCGTCGGCATCCAGCGCAAAGCCCAGCGTTTCCATCGAGGCCAGCACGCGGGCAAGCGGTTGCTCAATTTCGGTGAGGAGCATTTCCATCCCTTTTTCGCGTACTTCGTCCCGAAGCTGCGCACACAGGGCAGGCAGAACCTGCATATCTTCGATGAGCGCAACAAACGGCTCCGGCAGATATTCCGGCAGCGCAAAGCTTTGGTGAGCAAGTGTGCGGCCGCTGCAAAGCATGGTAATCGTATAGCCGCTGGCGAGCGGCGACAGCAGATAGCCCGCCAGAATGGGGTCAAACGTCACGTCGCGGCCCTCAAGACCGTTTAAATAGAGGTAGCGGTACCAGTCCTTGCTGTTGGGGAGCGTTAGCCGGGCGGCACTTTCAGAAAGCTCGGCCAGCAGTATTTCAAGTTCGGGGCAGGTTGTATCCAGCAGCGCAAGATAACTGCCCAGGATTGCACCGGCAACGGGTTTGTTCCCGCTAAAGGTCAGGCTGATGGTAAGCTTTTCCTCAGCGAACAGTTCGCGCGCCGCAGCCGGATCGTTGAGCGAGACGGCGATGGCGGCGGCCTCGGGATGCGGGGCGTCTTCGAAGGCGGTGGGTTCAGCGACGGGCGGCGTCAATTTCAGGCGGGAGATAATCGAGCGCAGCTCCAGCCGGTCGAGCAGCTGGTAAAGCCTGTCGGCCTGCTGCGGTGCAGGCGTCATATCCCCAAGCGTTTTGTTAAGCGGTACCGCACAGTCAATTTCCGCCAGAATACGGCTTTGATAGGCGCTTTCTTTGCCATCTATGAGTTTTTGGCGCACCCCTTTTTTGATGATGGGATCCTCCAGGTGCTCATAAACACCGTCAAGCGATTTAAAAGAAGCAATCAGCGACAGGGCCGTCTTTTCCCCTATTCCGGCCACGCCGGGGATGTTGTCGGAGGTGTCGCCCATCAGCGCTTTAACGTCGATCATCTGTTTGGGAGAAACGCCATATTTTTCCCGAACGGCTGCCTCGTCGATAACCTCGGCGCCCGACTGTCCCCCGCGGGTAAACGCCAGGCGCACCGTGACGCCGTCTCCGATGAGCTGGAAGCTGTCGCGGTCTCCGGTAGCGATGATGCATTCGTCACCGCCGCTGCGGCAGGCGGTGGCAAGGGTGCCGAGTATGTCGTCGGCCTCGTACCCTTCGACCGAGAGAATGGGATAACCGAAATACCCCAGCAACTCTTTGAGCGGTTGAAGCTGCTGCGCAAGCTCTTCAGGCATGCCCTTTCGCTGCGCTTTGTAGCCATCAAAAAGCTTATGACGAAAAGTGGGCCCCTTGAGGTCAAACGCAAACACGACGGCGTCGGGGTTAACCTCATCACAAATTTTGAACAGAATATTTAGAAAGCCGTAAATGCCATTGGTGAAAAGCCCTTCGCGTGTGGTGAGCGGGCGCACACCGTAATAGGCGCGGTTGAGAATACTGTTGGAATCGACTGCGAGGAGTTTCATTTTAGTCTCCCTTCAAGGTTGTGCAGTGGAATGAATGCATAAGATTGTCCACAATGGCGCGCTGCCCCTGTGCCATACCATTGGTCGGATGAACGCAGTGAATGGTATAATTTGCGCATCAAAAGGCGATTGCCGCGTTAAGCGGCGAGCCGTTAGATATCAAAACTATAATAGCCGCTTTGCGGCTATTATACCACAAAAAATAGCAAATGCACAAAAATATCTGCATTGGAAAAGGAAAATTAGTTGAAGGGGAATATATCTTTTGCTAAAATAGAAAGACTTAACAGAGAGGGAAGCTTAAATGAAAATATCTGAGATTAAAATAGATGGATTTGCCGTGCTGGCGCCGATGGCGGGTGTGGCCGACCGCGCGGTGCGCGCAATCAGCCGTGAGCTGGGCGCATGCTACACAGTCGGCGAAATGACCAGCGCCAAGGGCATACAAATGGGCAGCAAAAAGAGCGCCGAACTGCTGGAGGTTGACGATGCGCACCCGTTTGCCGTTCAGCTTTTCGGGGTGGACCCGGACTGCATACGCGAGGCGGCCCAAGTGGCGGCGGGGCGGCGGCCGGACCTGATCGATTTGAACATGGGCTGTCCCGCGCCCAAAATTACAGGCGGCGGCGCAGGCAGCGCGTTGCTTAAAAACCTGCCGCTGGCACAGGAAATTGCCCGCGCCGCCGTTTTGGGGGCGCAAGGCATTCCGGTGACGGCCAAAATTCGCCGCGGATATGATGCGGGCGACGACGTGGCGGTTGAGGCGGCCAAAAGGCTGGAGCAGGCCGGTGTGGCGGCGATTACAGTGCACGGCCGAACCCGTGCACAGATGTATTCCCCGCCTGTTGATCTGGATTGCATTGCCGCCGTCAAGGCGGCGGTGTCGGTGCCGGTTATCGGCAACGGCGACATTTTTACGCCGCAGGATGCAAGGCGGATGTTTGAATATACCGGCTGCGACCTGGTGATGATCGGCCGCGGCGCACTGGGCAACCCATGGCTTTTCGCGCAGGTAAATGCCCTCATGCGCGGCGAGGCCATGCCGGAAGCCCCCACGCTGGAAACGCGGCTTGCGGTTATGCGCCAGGAAATTGCGCTGCTGATAAAAGGCAAAGGCGAATCAACCGGCTTTAGAGAGGCCCGAAAACATGTGTCATGGTATATGACCGGGTTGCGGGGTGCCGCGCAGCTGCGGCGCATGTGCGGCGAAATTGACGGCTGGGGCAGCATTTATGCCATCTGCGAAGCGGCGCAGCAACTCAATCTTCAAGATGCGCTTTGAATCGGTGGCAAACCAGTTCGGCTTGCTGGCAGGTCATCAGGCTGGAAAGCGGCAGCGATAATACCCGCGCAAATAGCGCCATGGCGTTGGGGAAATCCTCGGCCTTCCACCCCAGCCGCCTGTAGGCGGAAAGTGATGGCAGTGGCGGAAAGTGCAGGTTGCAGCAAATGCCCTCTTTACGCAGGGCATTGAGCACGCCGTCGCGCAAATGTGCTTTTTGCTCGGGCAGAAGGGCCAGGTAAAGGTGATAGGAGGAATGCTCACCGTGCCGCAGCGCCGAGCAGCCTTCCGGCAGCTGGCTGTCGTAGGTTTTGCAGACGGCTTTGCGGCGGGCAAGGATGCCGGAGTAGCGTTTTAGCTGAGACAGCCCGATGGCGGACTGTAGGTCTGAGAGGTTTGCCTTGTGGCCGAAGTCGACGATATCATAGGTGGTGACGCCATGGTTGCGCTGCCAGGCGTTTTTGCTTTGCCCGTGCAGAATACTGCGGCTTAAAGCGGTGTAAATGGCGGCGCTGTCGGCGTTTGGGAACTTCCAAAGCAATGCGCCCCCCTCGGCGGTGGTGAGGTTTTTGGTAGCGTGGAATGAAAACACGCTGAAATCTGCCAAAGCGCCGCTGTTTCCCGCCGGGCAGACGGACCCGAGCGAATGCGCTGCATCGGCGATGACGGCCGGGCGCCCCAGCGGGACAAGACCGCCGGAATACGGGCGGCAAACTTTTTCGCACGCCGTTTTTATGGCGCCGTAATCGCAGAGCGTGCCCCCGATATCAACCGGGATGACCGCCGCGGTGCGCGATGTCAAATGTCTGGCGACGGTGTCGGCTGAAAGAAGAAAACAGCCGGGTTCACAGTCGACCAGAACGGGTGTGGCGCCGACATGTATCACCGCCGCAGCGGTGGCGGAAAAGGTGTAAGCCGGCACGATCACCTCATCCCCCGGCCCGACGCCGCATAAGCGCAGCGCGGTTTCAAGCCCCGTGGTTGCGCTCGAAACGCAGACAGCGCCATCTGCGCCGGTGTAGGCGGCCAGGGCCTGTTCAAACTCTGCGGTGACGACACCGGTTGTCAGCCAGCCTGAGCGCATGACGGCGAGAACGGCGTCACACTCGCTCTGTGTAATATCCGGTGCGGTAAACGGTATGTTTGGCATAGTGCGCCTCCTGTTTTTAAAAATTATGACTTCCAATTCTATGCGGTCGGCCAGGCCCTGATACGCTTTTTATTAGTAATGTATAAGAGCAGCCGCGGCAGCCAAGCATTTTAATGGCTTGCGTTAACGGGGTATAAGCGCTCGACGTCAGAAAAACTTTTGGCGAAAAGCTTTCCTCGCTCAAATTGCTCTGCCGGGTTTTCTGTTGGGCCACGGGTTGTCACAGACAGCGGCTGATATACTTTTATGCGCGCTATAAGCGCTAAATGCGCTTTTTGGACAACAGGATGACCAGACGGGTGCCAAAAAACGGTAAAATTTTCAAAAACCCGATAGAATAAGCAAAAAGGGCTTGACGAGTCGCCTTTGATTGTGCTACGATACACATACCTCGAAAAGGGTCTATTTTTTTGTGCCCAAAAAGAGGGCGCACGAATTCCCTTGAGGGAGGCAAAAATCAATCCGTTTAACAGGAGGTGCCGAAAAATGCGAGTAAAAATTACCCTGGCCTGCACAGAGTGCAAACAGCGCAACTACAACACGATGAAGAACAAAAAGAACGACCCGGACAGACTTGAGATGAACAAGTACTGCAGATTCTGCAAGAAGCACACCGTTCACAAGGAAACCAAGTAGGGAAGAAAGGCAGGAGATCAAAATGGCAGAAAAGCCTGAGAAGAAGTCTATCTTTGCTCGGTTTAGCAAGTTCTTCCGCGATCAGAAGAGCGAGATGAAAAAAATCGTCTGGCCTTCTAAGAAGCAGGTGATTAACAACACCGGGATCGTTTTGATTGCCGTAGCGCTTTTTGCGATTATGACCGGAACTTTTGACTGGGTTCTCGGCTTAATCATTAAAGCTGCGCTCGGCGCTTAAAAGTCATGGAGGAACACAATGTCTGATTTAGCCAGATGGTATGTGGTTCACACCTACTCAGGTTATGAGAACAAGGTGGCCGGCAGCATTGAAAATGCTGTGGAAAACCGTAAGCTTCAGGATCTGATCTGCGAGGTCAGGGTTCCGAGCGAGATGGTGACCGAAATTAAGGATAACAAAAAGCGTGAGGTTGAGCGCAAGGTCTTCCCCGGCTATGTCCTTATCAAAATGGTTATGAACGACGAAACGTGGTACGTTGTGCGCAACATTCGCGGTGTCACCGGTTTTGTGGGCCCGGGCTCGAAGCCCGTTCCGCTGACCGATGAAGAGGTGCAGCGTTTAGGCGTGGAGAAAAACGAAATCGAGATCAACTTCTCGGTTGGCGATAATGTTTCGATCATCGACGGCTATTTTAGCGGATTTATCGGAAGGGTCAACAGCATTGAGAAGGATAAAGGTCTCGTGCGCGTCACCGTTTCGATGATGGGCAAGGATGTGCCTGTTGAGCTTTCGCTTGAGCAGGTGTCCGCGCTCATTTAGCGTTTATCAAAAGCAAATGCGATGAATTTCGCGTATAGGCTGTTCTTTCGCAGCCTGTGGGAGGGGACAAACATGCCCCGCAAATTAACCACTAATTTTGGAGGTGCAAGTTAAAATGGCACAAAAGGTTGTAGGCTATGTAAAGCTGCAAATTCCCGCCGGAAAGGCAACCCCGGCTCCGCCTGTTGGCCCGGCTCTCGGCCAGCACGGCGTCAATATTATGGCATTCACCAAGGAGTTCAACGAGCGCACGAAGGGTGAAATCGGAATGATTATTCCGGTTGTTATCACCGTTTATGCTGACCGTTCCTTCTCCTTTATTACCAAGACCCCGCCCGCGGCGGTTCTGATCAAGAAGGCGATCGGACTTGAAAGCGGCTCGGGTGTGCCCAACAAGACCAAGGTTGGAAAAATTACCCGCGAGCAGATTCGCCAGATTGCAACCACCAAGATGCCCGACCTGAACGCTGCAAGTATCGAGACTGCCATGAGCATGATCGCCGGTACCGCACGTTCCATGGGCGTTGAAGTGATTGACTAAGAAGGAGGATTTGCAATGAAGCGCGGAAAAAAATACGCTGAAAGCGCCAAACTTGTCGAGGCGCTCAAGCTTTATGAAACTGAAGAAGCATTGGACCTGTGCTTGAAGACCGGAAAGGCCAAGTTCGATGAAACCGTCGAGCTGCATATCCGCCTGGGTGTTGACTCCCGCCATGCCGACCAGCAGGTTCGCGGCGCGGTTGTTCTGCCCAACGGCACCGGCAAGACCGTCCGTGTCCTTGCGTTTTGCAAGGGCGATAATGTTCAGAAGGCGCTGGACGCCGGCGCTGATTTCGCCGGTTCCGATGAATATGTCACCAAGATTCAGTCCGAAGGCTGGCTGGACTTTGACGTTGTCATCGCCACCCCCGACATGATGGGCGTTATCGGCCGTCTGGGTAAGATTCTCGGCCCGCGTGGCCTGATGCCCAACCCCAAGGCCGGCACTGTTACCCCCGATGTTGCCAAGGCTGTCACCGAGGCAAAGGCCGGTAAAATCGAGTACCGCCTTGACAAGACCAACATCATCCACTGCCCCATCGGCAAGGTTTCCTTTGGCGTTCCGAAGCTGCAGGAGAACTTTGACGCACTGATGGGCGCCGTTGTGAAGGCGAAGCCCGCTGCGGCCAAGGGCCAGTATGTCAAGAGCTGCGTCGTCGCCACCACCATGGGTCCCGGCGTGAAGATCAATCCCTCTAAGTTCCAGGGAACGAACGTGCCCGCTGAGAAGTAATTAATCAGCGTTGCTATCAGGAAATGGGTGCCCCGCAGGAAACTGCGGGGCATTTGGATTAACACTCTCGTTTTTTCGGCTTATTTTTTAGAAATTTGTTGACAAAGCGGCGTTGCCATGTTAAAATATTTGCGTTGTCACGATCCAAAGACAGCAGGTGCGCTTGTGCGCGTAAGGGTTTCCGCCTGCCGAGGAATGAGTGCAAACCATAATTCAATGTGTTTGTATGAGCTCCTTCCCGCGATTGTGGGGAGGGCTTTTTTGCTTTCTTCTTTGGACTTGATCACACAACCTATCACAGGAGGTGAATCAAATGCCCAGTGAAAAAACTTTAGCTAAAAAGCAGGAAGTCGTTGCCGATCTTGCGACCAAGCTTCAGGGTTCTATCGCCGGTGTTCTCGTCGATTACAAGGGAATTACCGTTGCGGATGATACCAAGCTGCGCCGTGAGCTGCGCGAGGCGGGCGTGGACTACTTTGTTGTCAAGAACACGCTGCTTGAGCGCGCTGCCGACCAGGTAGGCTTCCACGATCTGAAGGATCATCTTTCCGGCACATCCGCGCTTGCTGTCAGCAAGGAGGACGCTGTTGTCGCTGCGAAGATCCTGACCAAGTACGCTGACGCTTCCAAGGGTAAGTTCACGGTGAAGGCCGGCTTTGTTGACGGCGGCGTTATTGATGCCGCTAAGGTGTCCGAGCTTGGCAACCTGCCCAGCAGAGAAGGCCTGCTTTCCATGCTGCTTTCCGCGCTTACCGGAAATCTCCGCGGCCTTGCCTGCGCGCTTAACAGCATCGCTGAAAAGAATGCTGAGGGCGCGCCCGCCGAGGCTGTTGCCGAGGCCCCCGCTGCTGAATAATTTAGCGGCAATCATTTTTTAAATTTACAATTAACAGGAGGTAAATGATCATGGCTTCTGAGAAGATCACTAAATTTGTTGAAGAAATCAAGACCCTGACCGTTCTCGAGCTCAATGAGCTTGTTAAGGCAATCGAAGAGGAGTTCGGTGTTTCCGCCGCTGCTCCCGTTATGATGGCTGGCGCTGCGCCCGCAGCCGCTGCTGTTGAGGAGAAGACCGAGTTTGACGTTGTTCTTGTTGAGGCTGGCGCTTCCAAGATGGGCGTTATCAAGCTTGTCAAGGATGTTTGCGGCCTGGGCCTGAAAGAGGCTAAGGAGCTCGTTGACAACGCGCCCAAGCCCCTCAAGACCGGCATTTCCAAGGCTGACGCCGACGCCCTTGCCGCGCAGTTTACTGATGCTGGCGCCAAGGTTGAAATTAAGTAAGAACACGGCTAGAAAAGCGCTTCCCAACGTGGGGGCGCTTTTTTTGTTTAAAGAGTTAAACCGGACAAAGGATGCCCAGAATAAAAGGAAGATAATAGGTGCAGCTACATAGGAAACGATACTGTTTTTGGCTTAAAAACAAAGAAAAAACCAATAGAATGTTTAACATTTGCAAATTTGTATGAAAATTAAAGAAAAAGTATTTGAAAGGCTTTGCAGTGCCTTTAAAATGTACTATAATATTTTGTGATACTTTTACTAGGTGAAGGTATAAATTCAGAAAGGGAGGGCAACGCACTTTTATGATTAACCGCATTAAAATAAGGGTTCTCGAAGCTGCCTATACTATTGCGTCTCCCGAAAGCGAGGAGTATGTCCATGCGCTGGCGGCGGAGCTGGATGCGCAGGCACGTGCTCTGATGGATGTTGACGCAAAGCTTTCGCCAAACGCTGCACTGATTCTTTGCGCGATGGGATATGCCGATTCTTTTCATAAGAGCGAGCGGTCGGCAGATCATATGCGCTCACAGCTGACCGGCTATCTTGAGGATGCCGCCAAGGCGCGCGCAGAATTGGACGAGGCTAAACGCGAAATTGAAAAATTGCGCAGACAGCTTTCTGCGTCCGCAAAATAGATTTTTATGAAGGCGCAGTAATCAGGAGGATTTTATGACACTGCAAATAAAGCGTGTACGCGACGAGGCTGTGTTGCCTCAGCGGGCGACCGATGGCTCGGCCGGGCTGGACCTGCGGGCATGCACGACGGATGAGACCTGCATTATGCCCGGAGATACGGCCGTTCTGCCCACAGGATTGGCTGTTGCGCTGCCTGAGGGCAGCGTGGGGCTGGTTTTTGGCCGCAGCGGATTAGGCATTCGCCATGGTATTGTGCCCGCCAATGCGGTGGGTGTTATAGACACCGACTACCGCGGCGAAATTCTGGTGGGGTTGGCGAATCACTCGGCGGAGCCGTACATCATTGTGCCGGGCGACCGCATTGCGCAGCTCGTTATAGTGCCGGTGCTGACGCCGCCCATCGTGGAAGTTGAAAATCTTTCAGAAACAGCGCGCGGAGAGGGCGGGTTTGGCTCAACCGGGAAGGAATGACAGCAACGTGAAGCTTAAACGCAACCTTGTTTTCCTGTTTTTTTTACTTGCCGGCATTATTGTAGGGGCGTTGCTGGCCTCGCTGGGGCAGCAAACCACCTTTTTAAGCTGGCTGGCGTATGGCAAAACAGTGGGTATTTCGGTTTCAAACCCGCTGATTTTAGACCTGTCGATGCTGCGCATGGCATTTGGGCTGGAGATTGGTGTTAATGTTGCGCAGATTATTACAATAACCATTTCATTGCTTATTTATAAAAGCGTCGCGGCAAAATTGTGACGCGAAGGAGTTCTAAACCTATGGCGTTCATTCTGGCATCTGCTTCACCCAGGCGTTTTGAACTGTTAAAGCTTATCACGGAAGATTTTTCAGTGGTCACCTCCCAGGTGGATGAGACACTGAAGCCCGGCATTATGCCGCAGCAGGCGGTTATTTCGCTTGCGCAGCGAAAGGCCGAGGCGGTGGCCGAACAATACCCCGGTGATATCGTCATCGGGGCCGATACCGTGGTTGCACTGGGCCACACAATCTTTGGCAAACCGCACGACCGGCAGGAAGCCGCCCAAATGCTGACCGCTCTTTCAGGTAAAACCCATCAGGTTCACACGGGTGTGTGCATTTGGCATGCGGGTGAAGCCGACAGCTTTTCACAGATGGCTCAGGTCACTTTTGCTGAGATGGACAAGCGGGAGATAGCGCGCTATGTGGCCAGCGGAGAGCCGGATGACAAAGCGGGCGCCTACGGCATACAGGGGCTGGGCGCGCGTTTTATTGCGCGTATTCAGGGGGACTATTACACCGTCATGGGCCTCCCCGTTCAGGCGTTATATCAGGCGCTGCGGCAGAAGGGTTTGCTGACGTCTCTATAAATATAAATTCAGGGCTGTATTAAACGTCTTTTTATTTTAGTCTAGGAGGAAAAAACATGCTTTCTTTTTCCAAGGATATCGGCATTGACCTTGGCACCGCAAACACCCTCGTGTTTATGAAAGGAAAAGGCATTATTCTGCGCGAACCTTCGGTTGTAGCGGTGGATACCCGCAAGGATGAAGTGCTTTACGTTGGCCAGGAAGCCAAGGAGGTTATCGGCAGAACACCGGGTTCCATCGTTGCGATGCGGCCGCTGAAGGATGGCGTTATTGCTGATTTTGATATTACGGCCAACATGCTCCAGCGTTTTATCAAGAAGGTTTGCGGAAACTCCTTCTTTTCGCGCCCCAACATTGTTATTTGCATTCCTTCCGGTGTCACCGAGGTTGAGCGCCGCGCTGTGCGTGAGGCTGCTGTGGCCGCGGGCGGGCGCCGCGTTTCGATTATAGAAGAGCCTATGGCGGCCGCAATTGGCGCCGGACTGCCTGTAGCGGAAGCCACCGGCAGCATGGTGGTGGATATCGGCGGCGGTACAAGCGAGGTTGCCGTTATTTCGCTGGGCGGCATTGTGACGGCGCGCTCTGTTCGCGTGGGCGGCGACGCTTTTGATTTTGCCATCATCCAGTACATTAAGCGCAAACACAACCTGCTTATCGGTGAGCGCACCGCCGAGCAGATTAAGATTGATATCGGTTCGGCCTTTCCCTATGAGGAGGAGATCGTCATGGATATCAAGGGCCGAAATCTGGTTGACGGCTTGCCTAAGAATATTCAAATTACGCCCAAGGAAATCCGCGAAGCGCTGGCGGATTCCATTTCCTCTGTGCTCGACGCCATTAAAACCACGCTTGAGCGCACGCCTCCCGAGCTTGCGGCCGACATTATCGACCACGGGATTATGCTCACCGGCGGCGGTGCAATGTTGCGTGGGCTGGACAAACTGATTTCAAAGGAAACCGGCATCAATGTGCTGATTGCTGAAAACCCGCTGGATTGCGTGGCTGTCGGTACCGGGCGCGTGCTGGAGGATATTGACCGTCTGCGTGACGTACTTTCAAACGGTGAGGATAAGCGCTGAAAAATAAATGCGCCCGCGCTTACGAAGATGATGACGCAAGGCAGGGACAAGGGGCGTAGCTTGCAGCCTTGCTCCTGCCTGTTTTCTTGGCGTACCTAACGGCATTTTATACTAAGGCGATTCGATAAAAGCTGCAAAAGTTCGGGGCGTAAAATGCCCATCAAGCTGCGTTGCCGCCCTTGTCGGGCGTCGGTCCGGCGGCGTTCTCCGCTTTGCAGCTGACCCTTTTCCCCTGCTTCCTTTTGGCATTTAATTATGGAATTCTTGTAGGGGTATTCAAAAGCCCCCAACTTGAGATTCTACGCAAGCGCGTGCCGCTGTGTTGAAAAGCCCGGGGTACATTTCGCACTCCTGCGCTTTTCGCCTTGCGCTGACGCGCTCACAGCGAAATTTTTACGTTTTTGATTTTTAACAATGCCTTGATCCCACCTGAAAATGATGGGATGTGATTTTCAGCACCAAAATTGCATGAGACGCGGTTTTCGCGTGTATAAGCGAAAAAACAGACGGCGTGGCCGGGCTGTCCTCAATAACGGCAGGGGCTGTTTTTGTTGAGGATCGGTATTAAAGGGGTGACTGCATGGGGGACTTTTTCAGGAGCCGACATTTTAAGATTTTGGCACTGCTGTTGGCGCTGGTGTTTGCTTTTACACTGCGTGCTGCGCACACCGGAACAGCTATTCCGATGATTTCGCAGGTTACGGCCTGGTTGCTGACACCATTGCAGCGTGCCAGCGCTCAGTTGACTTACAGCATTGAAGATGCCGTTGCCGAATATTTTTCCGGGCCGCGGTTAGCTGACGAAAACGACCGGCTTCGCACCGAAAATGCGCAGCTGCGCAGCCAGCTTGTCGAATATGATCGGCTTAAGGCCGAAAATGATCAGCTGAAAAACTATCTGGAGATTAAAGAAAAAAATCCGGATTTTGATTTTGAACCCGCAATGGTCATTGGCCGTGACGCGGCGGACCGTTTTTATTCCTTCACCATCGATAAGGGCAGCAGCGACGGCATTGCCGAGAACGACGCTGTCATCACGCAGGAAGGCCTTGTGGGTATTGTTCAGGAAGTGGGCATTACCCATGCCAAGGTGTTGACAATCCTTGACGTGATGGTCGAGGTGGGCGCGATCAACGCCGATACACGCGAAATTGGTGTGACAACCGGTGAGCTCGCACTTGCCGAGCAGGGCATGCTGCGTTTGTCCTATCTGCCCCGGGAATCAGCTGCCAAGGTCGGGGATCTTGTGGCGACAACCGGCGTCGGCGGTATTTTTCCCCGAGAACTGGTCATAGGCACCATCAAGGAGGTTTTGCCCGACAGCCAGGGGCTGTCGCTGTACGCGGTTGTTTCACCGCCAGCTGATATTCGGGCCGTGCGCGATGTTTTGGTCATCAAGCACTTTGAGGGGCAGGCCCCGGCCGGACAATAGGAGAATTGTATTGGAACAAAAGACTCTGAGACTTTTTATTTTAAAACATCTGATCTACACCGTCGTGGTTTTGATCTGCTATATTTTGCAGGAGACCCCCCGGCTGCTGGCCATTGGGAATGTGCGCCCGATTTTGGTTATTTCGGTTGTTGCGGCAATCGCCATGATTGAGGGCGAGTTTGCAGGGGGGCTTTTCGGCTTGTTTGGCGGCGTTTTATGCGACACCGCCGCTTTTCATATTTTTGGGGTGGCACCCATCTTTTTTCTGGTGCTTGGCTGTTCCTGTGGACTGCTGGTCATTTACCTGATTCAACCCAACGTGAAAACGGCCTTTTTGCTGTGTGGCGGGTTTGCGCTGATTTACGGGGTAATTGCGCACTACCTTATTTATGGCATTTGGGGCTATGCGGGGGCAAACCGCCTGTTGGTTATTAAAACGCTGCCGGGTGCGGTTTACACCGCGCTGTTTGGCATAGCGGCTTTTTTGCTTATCCGGTGGATTCATGACCGGTTTGAGGAAAAGATATTGCAATAAGGCGTTACTATTAAGGAAAGGGGGTGCAGGGCGTGAAAGCGTCGCAGGAAAAAATTCGCCTGATAACACTGGGCGTGATTGTCTGGCTTGTATTCAGCCTGTTTTTGTTTCGCCTGGCACAGGTGCAGATTGTATCAGGGGCCGATTATCTGGCCAAGCAGCAGCAGGGCAGCAGTAAGACACAGGTTATCAAAGCGGCACGCGGCGAGATTGTTGATCGGAAAGGCCGGCCGTTTTCTTATAATGCGGCCAGTTATAATCTTGTGTTTGATCGCGCGCTGGCACCTGAGGGCAGCGAGAACGAGACCATTTTGAAACTGATTGCCGTGCTGGGTCAAGCGAATGAGCACTGGATTGATAACCTGCCGTTGGTCGTCACCGAAAACGGGGCGGCTTTTACAGAGGATGCCGATGCGATTGCCCGGTTGCGCAAGCATCTTGGTACCAACAGCTACACCGAAGCGGACGACGTTTTTTACTGGCTTCGGCAGCGCTATCATCTGACGGCAGAGCCTGCCGACAAAGGAGCCGGTTGGTTTACGGCGCTTAGCCCCGAGGACGTGCGCTGGTTAGAGAATTTGACTGACAAACAGGCGCGCGATATTGCCGGGGTGCGTTATGAAATGGAGCGCAAAGGGTACTCGCTTTCGGTGCGTTATACTTTTGCGGAGAATATTTCGCTGGACACGGCGGTATTGATACGGCAGATGAGCAATTCAGTCCCCGGTGTGGAAGTGGTGGAGACAGCCCGGCGCGCCTATATCGACGGTGATCTGGCACCACATATTATCGGGCGGATCGGTGCGATTTTTGCGGATGAGCTTGAAGGCTATCTTTCTCAGAACAGGGGTTATACCCGTGAGGATATGGTGGGGAAAGAAGGTATTGAACGCGCGTTCGAACCGGCGTTGCGCGGGGTTGACGGCGTGCGCAGGATTGATTTGGACGCCAATTACCATGTGGTGGATATCACGGAGGAGCAGGCGGCGGTACCGGGCAACACCCTGGTGCTAACCCTTGATAAGGACATTCAGCGCACGGCCAGGGACGCGCTGATTAAAGAGATTAAATACCTTAACGAGAATGCGCCGGAGGGTCAGGGCAAGGAAGCCAACGCGGGAGCGGTCGTTGCGATTGACGTAAAAAATTCCGAAGTGCTGGCGGCGGTGACTTACCCTTCATATAACCTTTCGACCTATTCTGAAGATTATGCGCAAAACGCTTCCGACCCGCTCTATCCGTTTTTGAACCGCGCATTTTCCGGTATCTATGCGCCGGGCTCCTGTTTTAAGCCGGTCGTCGGCACCGCCGGGCTGACAGAGGGCATTATCACGCCCAGTTCGACGGTGAACTGTCAGCGCGTTTACACGTTTTTGCCCACTTACCAGCCAACCTGCCTGAGCTATCACGGCCTGGTTACCGTGGCTGACGCGCTGCGTGTCTCGTGCAATATCTTCTTTTATGACACCGGCAGGCAGCTGGGCATCGCACGTATCAACCAGTATGCGCAGGCATTGGGGCTGGGCGTGCCCACCGGAATTGAACTTGCGGAGGCCAAGGGCACGCAATGCGACCCCGACACCGCTTTTCCGGGCGACGTGTTGCAGGCGGCAATCGGCCAGCTGGACAACGGTTATACCCCTGTGCAGCTTGCCAATTATTGTGCTACGCTGGCGCGGCGCGGTGTGCGAATGAGATTATCGCTGGTGAAATCAATATCTTCCTATTATGACTGGCAGGAGACGATTTCCACCCACACGCCGGAAGTGGCAAATAAGTTGGGGGTTGATCCGTCGATTTTTGACCCGGTTATCGACGGCATGGTGCAGGCCTCACACGATGTGCGCGGAACCGCTTACCGCTATTTGGGCGATTACCCCTTTACGGTGGCCTCCAAAACAGGTACGCCGCAGACGAATGAATTTCCGAACTCCACCTTTATCTGCTTTGCACCTGCCGAAGACCCCCAGATTGCCATTGCAGTGGTGATTGAAAAAGGCTGGCATGGCTACACCGGTGCGCCGGTTGCGCGCGCCGTGCTGGATTCCTTCTTTTTCCCGGAGAAGGTGGCGGAGAACGCCGCCGAAGAGTCGCCTGTTGAACCGGCGGCTGAAAACCAGACCGAAGACGACGTGACGGCCATTGTGCAGAATGATTCGGCGGTATTGGTGCCCTGACTCGAAAACTGCAATAAAATTCTCAGAAATTTTGCTTTTTTGCCTGAACAACGTCTGGTCAGCCGCTTATTTTTGTGATAAGATGGGACAATAGGGGGATTAGCATGTCAAATGTTCTGGTTGTGACATCGGGCAAGGGCGGAACCGGAAAAACTACTGTTTCGTATTTGCTGGCGCAGGCGCTCTGCCGTCGCCAAAAGAATGTGTTGCTCCTGGAGCTTGACAGCGGTCTGCGCGGGCTGGATTTGATGATGGGTGTATCGGATAGGATCGTCTATGATCTCTCCGACGTTTTATTGGGACGGTGCAGGCCGGTGAAAGCCATTACGGTCTGTGATGTACCACAGGGTAATCTGCATCTGATTCCGGCGCCGATGGACCGGCACTTTGTGCCCGACCGCGCCAGCCTGACGGCTTTGCTCAAAGGTCTGGCAGGCTGCTATGACGACTTGATTCTTGACACATCCGCCGGGCTGGGCCGTGGCTTTGATGTGGCCTGTTCGGTGTGCGACAGCGCGCTTATTGTTTCTACCGCCGACCCCGTTTCGGTTCGGGATGCCGCAAAGGCGGCACAAATATTGCAGGCAAAAAAGCCCAGACTGGTAATTAATAAATTTTTCCGGCACATACTATCTAAGGATCTTCCTGATCTGGATGCGGTGATCGACCGCGTCGGGGCACAGCTGATAGCGGTGATCCCTGAGGATCCGCTGGTGGAACGGATGCTCTCAAAGGGGGATCCTCTGCCGCAAAACAGTGCGGCATGGTGCGAGGTGGAAGACATGACCCGGCGGTTGCTGGGCCAAAGAGTTCGGCTTAATGTTGAACGCTTGAAATAAAGCGACTACATATAGATGGAGGATGGGTATGAACATCGCATTAATAGCACATGATTCTAAAAAAGAGCTGATGGTACAGTTTTGCATTGCGTATAGCGGCATCCTCAGTCAGCACAATATCTGCGCTACCGGGACAACCGGCAAATTGGTTGCGGAAGCGACCGGCCTGCGTATTTTCAGATTTCTTTCGGGCGAGCAGGGAGGCGACCAGCAGATTGCCGCGCGCATTGCCTGCAATGAAATCGACCTTCTGCTGTTCTTAAGAGATCCGCTGACCATGAAACCGGGTGAGCCGGATGAAGCAAATCTGATTCGGCTATGCGACGTACATTCCATTCCGATGGCGACGAACATTGCGACCGCTGAAGCGCTGATACACGCGCTTGAGAAGGGCGACCTCGATTGGCGCGATATTGTCAACCCCAAACGGTAATTGATTATACCGTGCGTTAATAAATTCAAAGACGTTGAAGCGGAAGCAGTAGCCTGTTGGGAATGCCACAGAGAAGGGGCCGCCCGGAATTGTTATGCCGGGTTTGCGGCTGAGAGCCCCGCCGGACCAACCGGAGAAGGACATCCGCTGAGTTGAAAGCGCAAAATGCTTTTCGTTTGCTCCGCGTTACAAGAGCGCCTGTTGAGATGAATATACAGCTTTGGCTGTGTTGTTCAAACGAGGGTGGCACCGCGTGGAATTCCTTCCCCGCCCCTTTTGCTGATTGGGGCGGGGGTATTTTATTTTAGCCAGGGACTTAAAATTAAGTACCCCGTGTATAATACGGACTGAAAGCACCATAAGGAGAATGATTGTATGAAACCGCTTACGACCGCCCCAAAGGGGACACAGGACGCTTTGCCCAGTGACATTACCCGCTGGCATCATGTTGAGCGCACGGCGTTGGATATCGCTGAGCGTTACGGCTTTTTTGAGATGCGCACCCCGACGTTTGAACATACCGAGCTTTTCAACCGGGCCGTGGGCGATACCACCGATGTGGTGCAGAAAGAGATGTATACGTTCAATGATAAAAAAGATCGCTCCATCACGCTGCGACCCGAGGGCACAGCGGGTATTGTGCGCGCGGCAATTGAGCACAACCTGCTCGGCGGCCAGCTGCCGGTTAAAGCCAGCTATGTCATCAGTTGCTTTCGCTACGAGAAGCCGCAGGCCGGCAGACTGCGCGAATTTCATCAGTTCGGCGTCGAATCGCTGGGTTCCCCCTCCCCTGCCGCCGATGCCGAAGTTATTGCGCTGGCCAATCAGGTGCTGCAAGCGCTGGGTGTTGACAAAATTAAGCTGTTTGTCAATTCCATCGGCTGCAAGCAGTGCCGGCCCGCGTATCAGGCCAAGCTGAAAGAATACTTCTCGGCCCATAAAGAAAAGCTCTGCGAAACCTGTTTGACAAGGCTTGAAACCAACCCGCTGCGCATTATCGACTGCAAAAGCCCGGCGTGCAAAGAGCTTGCAGCCAAGGCGCCCAAAATGATCGATCACCTTTGCCCCGATTGCGAGGCGCATTTTGCCGAGTTGCGCGAGCGGCTTGAGGCGATGGGTATCGGCTATGAAATTGACCCCGATATTGTCCGCGGGCTGGATTATTACTGCCGCAGCGTTTTCGAATTTGTCACCGAAACGATCGGCGCACAAGGAACGGTTTGCGGTGGCGGCCGGTATGACGGCCTGATTGAGGAACTGGGTGGTCCCGCGCTGCCGGGTATCGGCTTTGGTATGGGTTTGGAGCGGCTACAGCTCGTGATGGCGGCGTCCAACGCGCAAACCCCTGCACCACTGGCCTGCGAATTATTCATCGCGCCAATGGGCAAGGCGGCTTCCATTGCGGCGGGGACGCTGGTGCAGCGCCTGCGCGACGAGGGGATTTCGGCCGACTGCGAGACAATGGGCCGAAGCCTGAAAGCACAGATGCGCTACGCCGACAAGCTGGGTGCTGTGTATACCATGGTGTTAGGCGATAACGAGCTGGCACAGGGCAAAGCGGTCATTAAGGAGATGGCGACCGGGGCCACCTGTGAGATTATGTTGGGCAACAGCTTTGCCACCGAATTCCTAAAACTTTCAGTGCAGCGGTGCATCAGCGATGTGGCGGATGCGGCTGCCCAATTATAAACATTACAGAAGAATATCGACGTATAAAAGGAGTAATGGCAATGGCAGACTTTATGAACGGTTTAAAGCGCACCGCCTATTGCGGCGAGGTTTCGACCGAAATGATCGGCAAGGAACTGATATTAGCGGGCTGGGCGGCCAAGCAGCGCGATTTGGGCAACCTGATTTTCATCGACCTGCGCGACCGCACCGGTATCGCACAGCTGGCGTTTGACGATTCCACCAGCCGGGAGACCTTTGAGAAGGCCTCTTCGGTGCGCTCGGAATATGTGCTGATGGCAAAGGGTATTCTTCGCCGCCGCGAATCGGTGAACAAGGACATCCCCACCGGCGAGGTGGAGCTGTACGTCTCGGAGCTTCGGGTGCTGGCGGTTAGTGAGACGCCGCCTTTTGACATCAAGGACGGCATCAAAACCAATGAAGAGCTGCGCCTGCGCTACCGCTATCTCGACCTGCGCCGCAATGAGCTGCAGTCGGCCATGCTGATGCGCCACCGCATTGTGAAGCTGGTGCGCGATTATTTTGACAGGAACCGCTTTGTCGAGATTGAGACGCCGATTCTCATGAAGCCCACGCCCGAGGGCGCGCGTGATTATCTCGTTCCCTCGCGTGTGCACCCCGGCAAGTTTTACGCGCTGCCGCAGTCGCCGCAGCTTTACAAGCAGCTTTCGATGCTGGCGGGCTTTGACCGTTACATGCAGATTGCCCGCTGCTTTCGCGATGAAGATCTGCGCGCCGACCGTCAGCCTGAGTTCACCCAGATCGACATCGAGATGTCTTTTGTGGATGAAACAGATGTGCAGACCGTCAACGAGGGGTTGATGAAAGACATCTTCAAAGAGATTATGGGCATGGAACTTGAGCTGCCGCTGCGCCGCATCACCTACAAAGAGGCGATGGAACGCTTTGGCTCGGACAAGCCGGATACTCGCTTCGGGTTGGAGCTGCAAAATCTTTCAGACATTTTAAAGGACACTGAATTCGCGGTGTTTAAAGGTGCCTTGGAATCGGGTGGCAGCGTGCGCGCCATCAACGTCAAGGGCGCGGCGGCCACCCTCTCCCGCAAGGAAATAGATAAGCTGGCCGACGTGGCCAAGCTGTTTAAGGCAAAGGGCCTGGCGTTTACCCGCGTAACTGAGGATGCGCAGTCCTCCTCATTTGAAAAGTTCCTGACCGAGGCGGAGATCGAGGCGATTCATGAGCGCATGAATATTAAAACCGGCGACGTGCTGCTGGTGGTGGCCGATGCGCGCGACAGTGTGGTGTTCGCGGCGCTGGGCGCACTGCGGCTGAGCCTTGCCAAGCGGCTGGCGCTTATCCCGGAGAACACCTATGATCTGCTGTGGGTGACCGATTTCCCTCTGTTTGAATATGACCCGGACGAGGGCCGCTATTATGCGATGCATCATCCCTTCACCTGCCCTAATTTTGAAGACCTGGACAAGATGGAAACCGACCTGGGTACCGTGCGCGCCCGCGCTTATGATCTGGTGCTTAACGGTACTGAGCTTGGCGGCGGCTCCATTCGTATTTCCGACCCCGCCATTCAGCGCAAGATGTTTGCGGCGCTGGGCATGAACGACGAAGAAGCCAATGATAAATTCGGCTTCCTACTTGAGGCGTTCAAATACGGCGTTCCGCCCCATGGCGGTATGGCCTATGGCCTTGACCGGCTGGTGATGCTGCTTTTAAACAAGGAGAGCATCCGCGACGTCATCCCCTTTCCGAAGGTTCAGAATGCCAGCGAACTGATGACGGCCTGCCCCACCCATGTCGATACCAAAGCGCTGGATGAGCTTTCGATCGCCGTCGTGCGCGAGGAAGAATAGCGGGGTCGCCCCGTAACGGACCGCATTGCATCCTGTTAACAAATACGGCAGCCGGGGCAGTCTGATGGGCTGCTTCGGCTGAGCTTTATTGGGCTAAGGCATTTGTGCTGTGGGATTCGGTTCAGTGGATGTACATTTGCTTTAAATTGCCCGGGCGGAATCATTTGCCCATGCCGATAAAATGTGTTAAACGCCGTATAAAGGGAGTGTGTGGGCATGCCGACGATAAATATCGAAAATGTGATTATAGTGATGATTGTGGCAGTGGGTTACACCCTGCTGTTTCGCCGTTTTGCCGCCAACTATATGGGCAAAAAAACAAAGCAGCAGGCAGTGCTGCTGGATAAGTATGCGACCCGGTATACCCCCGGCCAGAAGACTTCCACCGTATGGGGCAAGAACACAGTACGTTTTGGCTTTTTTATGCGATAAAAGGACACTTAAGTTTGAGGTCAGCCCCTGGGTTTTTAATACAGTCAAGAAGAATGATAAGGGCGTTTTAACCTATCAGGGGACGCGTTTTATCAGCTTTGATTAGGGCGTTTTTTAAATCAAAGCTTTGTGTCATTCTACTGCAAAGGTGTACCTTCTGCGGCAAAATACTCCGAATACATCCAGTATTCCCGCGCTTTTTTCCTTGCTGCGCCTTTGCAGTGTCGTTTTTTCTATTCGAACATAAGCCCGGGTATCATCTTCTATTGGTTTAACAGCAAGCGGGTGCGCAGAGATCTCTGCGCACCCGCTTTCAGCCTGTCAAAGAAGTGGGATTTCGTAAAGCTTAAGCACCGGGGGAATAGTGTGAAAGAGCGGCGGGAGCCGCTGCGGGCATCCATGCCGCCCGCAGCGACCAGCGAAGCCGTTTAGCCGCGTAAGCGGCCTGGCGGCGAGCCCCTACTTTTGCGTTGAGGCGCATATTAATGCGCCGGATTGCTCGCCCGCAGGCGACAAAACGGGCAATTTTGCCCGTTTTGCGAAGCTTGGTATAAAAAGGTTGGACGTGCTGTTAATTTGAACAAAGCTGATGCCGCTTAACGCGACAGGGGAGAACCCCCGGCGAGGGTTCTCCCCGCAAAAACAGTTCACTGGACTGTTTTTCCGCCCTCTCCTGCGCTTCTTACAGGATAAGAGCACGCGTTTGGGGCGCTGCCCCAAGCCCTGCGCGCTTTTGAAAAAGCTTGACCAAAACTTCTAATTTATGCAGTTGTTTCTATGGTATGTGTTTTTTGACAAACTGAGCGGGTGCGCAGAGATTTCTGCGCACCCGCCTTGATTCGTTTAGTCGATTTAATTAGCCGATGGTGATCATGGCATCCCCGGAATTGACCGAAGAGCCCTCCCGAACCGCGACAGAGGTTACGGTGCCGTCGCAGGGGGCGAAGATTTCATTTTCCATCTTCATGGCCTCAAGCACCAGCAGCACCTGGCCGTTCGTAACCTTGTCGCCTTGCTTGACCAACATCTTCAAAACGGTGCCGGGCATAGGCGCATTGACCGCTTTACCGGTTGCCGGGGCGGCAGGCGCGGCGGGGGCGGGGGCCGATGCGGGCGCTGCCACAGCAGGCGCAGCCGCCGCATGAGCAGGAGCCGGAGCAGACGCAGCGGGAACAGCGGCACCGGCCGCTGAAACCGAAAGAACCTCAGCCGAGCCTTGGGCAACTTCTACTTGATAATCTTTTCCGTTGAGGGTAACAACATATTTCATGGACGTTCAACCTCCCTATTACAGTGCGGTAATGGATTTAAAACGCAGCGCAGCGGGGTTTTGGCCCAGCTCGTTGCAGAGAATAGCAATAATCATGGCCGCAGTGCGGTCATCCACGCCGGAGAGCAGCACCTCGCCACCACTACTGGGCGCGGCGGGCGCAGGAACCGCCGCAGCGGGAGAAGCCGAAGCGGCGGGCGCCGCGGCAGCAGGTGCCGCAAAGGAGGGATCGCCATAAAGCGCGACAGCCCTGTTATAGGCTTCCATGTCGCGTTCATACTTTTCCATCGCGATTTTGTATTCTTTTTCGCGCTTATAGAGCATGAAAAGAATCAAAAGCAGAACAGCACCGAAGAGAATGAGAATACCAAAAATAGCAGAGCTACTCATCATAACACACCCACCCCCCTGACTAGTCGATTCTCCGCACGCTGTACTTGACAGCAGCGGGTTTCTTGTCAGCGGCAATGGCGGCAGTGACGGCAGCTACAACAGCGGCGGCCTCGGTGGGGTTGTCGCGGTATTCAAAATACTTCTCGGCCAGCTGCGGGAACACCAGATAAGACAGAACGTCTTCATCGCACCTGGCCTTTGCGCCAAGCTCTTTTTTGGTAGATTCAAACGCAGGGGCAAGGTTATCGGCAAAACGGGCGGTAGAGGGCTTGACGTCCCCCAACACCTTCTTGATAACTTCGGGGTTGACTTCGCCGGGGGCACGGCCGTATTCGCCGCGCAGGTAGGCGCGCACCTCGTTGGAGACCATTTTGTAACGCTCGCCGGCCAGCACGTTCATGACGGCCTGAACGCCGGTGATCTGGCTGGTTGGGGTAACCAGCGGCGGGTGGCCGAGGTCGGCCTTGACGCGCGGAATTTCGGCCAGAGCATCGTCAAACTTATCCAGCGCGTTCTGCTGCTTAAGCTGCGCGATAAGGTTCGAGAGCATGCCGCCCGGAACCTGATAAATGAGCGCATCCGTCTTGGTGCCCATAACGTAAGGGTCGAGCAGGCCGGTCTCGATCGCCTGTTTTTGCACAGGAGTAAAGTGGTCGTTGACCTTTTTAGCCATCATGTCGTCGATATCAATTTGGTAGCCAAGCTGACGCAGCGCGTAAGCCATGCTCTCGGTCGCGTACTGGCTGGTGCCACCCGACATGCTGGAGATGGCGGTATCAATAACATCCGCACCGGCTTCAACCGCTTTTAAAAGGGTGAGCGGCGCAATGCCGGTCGTGGAGTGGGTGTGAATGACGATGGGGAGATCAATGTTCTCCTTGAGCGCCTTGACGAGGTCATAAGCCTCCTGGGGGCCCATAATGCCGGACATATCCTTGATACAGATGGTATCGCAGCCCATGTCGCGCAGCTGGTTGCCCAGTTCAACATACTTTTCAAGGGTGTGCACCGGGCTGATGGTGAAGCAGATGGTGCCGGATGCGATGGCGCCATATTTTTTGGTAGCCTTAATGGCAATCTCAAGGTTGCGGGGGTCATTGAGCGCGTCAAAAATACGGATGATGTCGATGCCGTTTTTGACAGAGCGCTCGACAAACTTTTCAACCACGTCGTCGGGGTAAGGCTTGTAGCCTAAAAGGTTCTGGCCGCGAAGCAGCATTTGCAGTTTGGTATCGGGAACAGCTTTGCGAATTTTACGAAGTCTCTCCCACGGATCTTCGTTGAGGTAACGAAGACAGGTGTCAAAGGTGGCGCCACCCCAGCATTCAATAGAGTAGTAGCCGACCTTATTGATGGTGGAGAGGATTTTTTCAAAGTCGGAAAACGGCATTCTTGTTGCAATCAGAGATTGTTGCGCGTCTCTGAGAACCGTTTCGGTGATCCCAATTTTTCTCATTCTTTCTTTTACCTCCTGCTGTCATATGAATTTTTTAGTATAATACCGTCTATATTTCCAGCCCATTGTACCATAACAATCATAAGCATTCAAGTAAATGGAAATGATTTGCGCAATAATCTATGCTTATAATAAACGGGTTAGATCAGATGCCTGCGTCTTTGGGCATATAGCCTTTAAAGCGGTAAAGCGACTTGATTTCGACCATCGCGTCCAGTAAAATACCGTCGTTTAAATACTGCTCTGAGAAGACGGTTCCCCGCGCGCGCAGCTCGCCTAAAAGGTTGCCCTCGCTATAGGGCAACAGCAAGGTCATGCGGGTGTGCGAAGGAGTGAGCAGCTGTGCGATGCGGTTTAGCAACACATCAAGCCCAAAGCCGGTTTTGGCTGAGATCAGGCAAGTATTGTCATTAAGCGAAATTGGCGTTTGTGCAATTAAGTCACATTTATTAAGCACATTTAATACAGGAACTTTGTCTGCGCCAATTTCGGATAACAGCGATTGTGTTACGGCAATCTGATCGGCGGCGTCGGGTGCGGAAATGTCGCAAATATTTAAAATGAGATCTGCGAAGGCAGCCTCTTCAAGCGTTGAGCGGAAAGCATCCACCAGCATGTGTGGCAGGCGGCGCACAAGACCGACGGTGTCAATCAGCATGACTTGCCGTCCATCCGGCAGCAAGAGCGCACGCGAAGTGGGATCCAGCGTGGCAAAAAGCATATTCTCAGCCAGCACGCCCGCGTTGGTCAGCCTGTTTAACAGCGTGGATTTGCCCACGTTGGTGTAGCCGACAATGGCAACCGAGGTAACATCGTCTTTTCGGCGGCGTTCGCGCAGCAGGCCGCGGCGGCGGCCGACCTCTTCCAGTGCTTTTTCAAGCGTGGCGATGCGGCGGCGAATATGGCGGCGGTCGCTTTCGAGCTTGGTTTCGCCCGGGCCCCGGGTACCGATGCCGCCGCCGAGGCGTGAAAGACCTTTGCCCTGCCCCATAAGGCGCGGCAGGCGGTATTTTTGCTGTGCCAGTTCAACCTGAAGCCGCCCCTCGGCCGAGTGGGCGCGCTGGGCGAAAATATCCAGAATCAGCATGGTGCGGTCAATGACGCGGCAATCAAGCGCATCCGAAATATTGGCCAGCTGGCTGCCCGACAACTCGCAGTCGAAAATGACAAGATCCACCTGCTGGTTTTGAACATGGAGTGCCGCCTCGGCCAGCCTGCCGGAGCCGATACAGGTGGCGGCATCGGGCGCTTCGCGCTTTTGGATGAGCGATCCTACGGTATCGGCACCCGCTGTGTCGGCCAGTTCGGAAAGCTCTTCCAGTGAGGCTTCAACGTCATATTCGCCCGTATCCAGCGCGATAAGCAGCGCCCGCTGGCGCAGAGATTCGTTTGTGTTTTCAGTCATAGGCTTCTCCATTCAAAAGTTGTGTAATATGCAGCCTTTTCCGTTGATGTGAAAAACAGGGAATGGCTTGAGTATGCGGCTTCCAGCGCAGAAAGGTATGTTTTGCCAAGGGGTCAAAAGCCCCAGAATAGGGGTAACCTTCCATTGATTTGCGCTGTTCTATATTATACACTTTTTAAAGACAAAATCACAGGAGGCGCAGTTTTGTTTGCGCTTCTCTATCAAAAAAAGGAGTGTTCCTATGAATATCAAGGTACTGGGATGCCAATCACTGCGCCGCGAGCTTTATGCACTTGCCGCGCTCTCCCCGCACGAAGTGGTGCTTGACTTGATCTCTTCAGAAAGCCCGCTGGAGCTGATTCAGCAAAAAATCAACGCCGAAGCACACGCCGACTATATTGTGCTGGCGATGGGAGAATGCGCGGCACAGGGGCTTTGCTCCGCCGACCGGCCGATGGTGATTGCACGCGTACATAACTGCCCGCATTTGCTTTTAGGCAGCACCGCACGCTACCACAAAGTCTTTTCTGAAAATGAGGATGCCCCTTGTTGGCAGATGACACCCCAGTGCCCAAAATGTTTGCCCCGCCACGGCGTACCCTGTGTGGTTGGCAGTGCGTTGAACAGCCCGGCAGAATGGCTGTTAAAACCCGGAATTAAAGAGTATGTGGCGGATCTTTCCCTGCTTAAAAATCTGATCAACGGCCAATGGGATGACGACATGTTAATTATCCCTGCGCATAGCCGCATCGTCGCCGATCCGGTGGAAATCTTATCGGCCGAACCCGTATAAGTTTCTAAAATAAGTGAAAAATCACAAAAAGGTCTTGCATGCAATTTCGTGTAAAATTTTCTTTGTAAATTGCGGATTTTGCCTTGACAGATCATGATGGCTCTGATACAATTGATAACGCTGTACACGGCGGCTTAGCTCAGTTGGCTAGAGCATTCGGTTCATACCCGAAGTGTCATAGGTTCAAATCCTATAGCCGCTACCAATTTATAAAAGCCCTTAGCCATTAGGGGCTTTTATAAATCTGGCCCGTTGGTCAAGCGGCCTAAGACACCGCCCTTTCACGGCGGTAACACGGGTTCGAATCCCGTACGGGTCACCAGAAGATAACCGCAGAATTTGGCTTAAATAAGCTGATTTCTGCGGTTATCTGTCTTTTATGAACTGCTGGCCCTTTTTGCCGTTTGGGTTAACACAAGGCGGCTGAAAGGCCTGATGGTATGAACAAGCAAAAGCACTAAATTCCTTGTAATATTTTTACATTTGAAGTATAATCGGATAAAAGACCGACAAAGTGACGCTGTTTGGGGCCGAAAAAGGCAGGAATTTTTGACAGAATGCGGAGGATGATCAATATGATATGCCAGGTTGTGGATTCTTCCGGGGGGTTGCCGCGCGATTTTATTCAAACGTACGCTATCAGCGAGGTGCCTTTTTATTTTAGATTTGATTCACCCGGTTACTTTCGTGAAAATGTTGACGGAGACTTGACAGCGTTCTACCGGCATATGACCGAATACCCCAATATTCTGCCAAAAACGTCCGCGCCCAATATCAACGACTGGCTGACTGTTTTTGAAGCACAGTACGCCAAAGGGGTTAAAGAATATATTGTATCGACAATTTCCGCCAAGTTATCATCCAGCTTTCAGACGGCTGTTTTAGCTAAAAACCTCTTTATGGAAAAAAACCAGGATGCAAAGGTTGAGGTGATCGATTCCAATACCTGCGCCTGCGGACAGGCTGCGTTGGAGATTGCAATTTCCAGGATGATTGAGAACGGTGAGAATTTCCAACAGGTTGTCGCGCGTGCTAAAGAGCTGGTAACACAAGTCAATACGCTTTTTGTTGTAAATAGCCTTAAATATATGGCTGCGGGGGGCAGAATTGGCGGTGCGGCTGCTTTTGTCGGCAAGCTTGTGCAGATTAAGCCGGTTTGCGAATTTGTCGAGGGGGTTGTTCGCCCGATAAAGGCGGCCATCGGGAGAAAAAATTCGCTCAAAGCTATGATTGATATAGCCGTCACCCGTATCACAGATATTAATAAGATGATTATTACGCTTCAAAATGCTGAATTTCAGGATGACGCGGACTATGCAATCGGCTATTTGAAAAAGGAAACCGGATTTTCCGGTACAATTTATACTAGCGAACTGGGGATTATTGTCGGGGCACATTCGGGCCCCGGGGCCATTGGTATTGGCTTTCTCCCGGATCCGTTAGCCTGAAAGCATTTTCAGGGGAATTTATGATGCAGCATGATACTGTTAAAACCGGTGCGGCCTTGACTGGGCTGTACCGGTTTTTGCTTTTTTAGCTGTCGGCTGTAATTCGCCATAGAAAGCCACTGTGAATCTGTGCTAAAGTCTGGATATAAAAGTGCGGTAAGCATCAGGAAGTTCCCAGCACAAAGGGAGAAGGCTTTTTGTATGCACCGCACTTTTATTTTTAACGATGATGCCGCAGGATAAAACGACCTTCTGCCAACGAATTCAAAGCGCTGATCAACCTGTTTATGGCCTGTATTTGAATATCTGGACAACTCGCCATAGAAAGCCACTGTCAAAGTGTAGTAATGTGTAGCTGTAAGAAAGCGGCAAAGACGGACTCTTTTCCCAAGCCGGCGGGAAAAGGCGCATCTGGGCCGTTTTTACTTGCACAAAACTGCTGCCTTAAAACGGCGGAAATAAGGGGGAATCAGTTTGTCGGTACTTAAAACCTACGGCAAAGCGCTATCGGGTCTAAAGCCCAGTTTAACCTACCGCCTTATTAACGAAAGGCTGGAGGGTAAAGCTGACGGCAAGAACGCCGTGAGTCAGGCCATCGACCTGATGATTAATACCGAGCGGTGGCGCCATTTAATCTATTCGGGGGACTACGGCATGGAACTGGAGGAACTGTTCGGCAAGTCGCGCGGTTATCTGGAGGCGGACATGGAACGGCGCTTCTCCGAAGCCTTGGCCGAGGACGACCGGATTGAGGGCATCCAGGATTTCATCGTGACCTTCTCGGAGGACGAGGCCAATATTTCGTTCACGGTAATTACGGCCTTCGGCAACGTCACGGTGGAAAGGAGTGTTACGGTTGGCTGAAAGCTTTGAATTTGATGCGATTCTGCAAGCCATGCTCTCCCGGGTGCCGGACGACATTGACAAGCGCGAGGGTAGCATCATTTACGACGCGTTGGCGCCGACAGCTTACGCGCTGGCGGGGCAGAACTTTATGCTTGGATATTTGACCGACCTGTTGTTTGGAGACACGGCGACAGGCGAATGGCTCGACCGCGTTGTTGGAGACTTTGGTCTGATGCGCGAGGCAGCGACTTATGCCACCCGGCAGATCGACTGCACCGACAGCGCGGACGCAGCCTTCGCGGTGCCTATCGGCGCGCGGTTTGCCATTCAGGAGCTGACTTTTACCGTTACCGAAGAGATCGTCCCCGGCAGCTACAAGGCCAGCTGCGAGCAGGCGGGTACGCAGGGTAATTGCTATTCGGGCGCGATTTTGCCGCTGGATAACATCCAGAGGCTGGGGGCGGCGGTACTGGCCGCCGAACCGCTGATTGTCGCACGGGATGAGGAAACCGACGATGACCTGCGGGCGCGGTTCTACCGCTCGGTGCGGCAGACACCGTTCGGCGGCAACAAGGCCGATTACCGCGAGAAGACGCTGGCTATCAACGGCGTCGGGGCGTGTGTCGTCTTCGGCGCGGCGGATAGCATGGGCGCGGGCAATGTTGGCCTCATGATCGGTGACGAAAACGGCAACCGCGCAAGCGAAACGCTGGTGAACGAAGTGCAGGCGCTGTACGGCGCGGCGGGCGATGGGCTGGCTCCCATTGGGCACACCGTCACGGTGGCGACCTGCGCCGATCTGACCGTGGATGTCGCGGCGTCGCTGGTGCTGAAATCGGGTGCCGGCATGGCGGTGATACAGCCGCTGGTCGAGGCAGCGATCACCGGCTACATCGAGAACATCGCGTTTGACGCGGGTGTCGTGTTCTACGCCAAGCTGGTGGCTGCTATTCTGGGCGCGCACGATGCGATTCTGGACGTTGACAGCGTGACATTGAACGGCGCTTCGGCGAATATTGTGTTGGAGAAGTCCTTTACAAATTATCAGGTACCGGTAGTCGGGGCCATCACCGTCACGGAGGTGGGCTGATGTTTTACGATACACCCGCCAATTTTTTAGCCCGCCTGCCGGAACGCCTGCAAGGTGTGACGGAATTTGCGGCGCTGGCCGGGGCGGTGAATCCGGCGCTGGACGCCACAAACGCGGCGATCGGTACGATGGTTGTAAACGCGGCCATCTCAACGGCCAACGCCGCCGGGCTCTCCCGCTGGGAGGCGGTTCTGGGCGTTTCAACGCCGCTTTCTGGTACGCTGAAGTCCCGGCGCGAGGCGCTCAAGGCACGCCTGATGACCAAGCCGCCGATCAATCTTGAGACGCTGCGGAGTATCATTGAGACCTACATGGGCGTACCGGTGGAGATCGGGCTTGCCTATTCGGTTGTGTCGGTGGTGTACCGCGGCACGGCAAGGATCGCGGATCTGCGGCCACTGTACGCGACGCTTTACGAGACGGTCCCGGCCAGCCTGCTGGTTCAGATTGCGTATAAATATCTGATCTGGTACGAGCTGGATGCACAGGGGTTGGATTTTGACGCGTTGGATCCGCGCGGATTTGACTGGAACACATTAGAAAGAGGGGAATGGATTGGCTGATTTTATCACACAGTTTGCGGCGGATGAGGGCGTCAGTCGCGACAATTTTAATAGCAGAATCGCGGAGGCCAACACAGCGTTAACCAACGTGCAGGATGCGGCTGCAACAGCACAGGGCACCGCCAATACCGCCGTAACCGATGCAGCCGCTGCGCAAGCGGCGGCGGACGATGCCGCTGATGCTGCTGCTGCGGCACAGACCACGGCCAACGGCAAGGCGAACGCCTCGCACACACACGCGGCCAGCCAGGTGACGGCGGGCACACTGGCCGGGCAGGTGCTGGCGAATGCGAGCGCACAGGCGGCGTTAGGCACCGCGCAGGTGCGCAACATCTACGCGGGCACCGGCGCGATGACGGCAGGCAGCACGGCGCTGACAACCGGCCACATCTACCTGCAATATGAATAGGCGGTGACGGCATGGCTAAGACGATTTATATCGGTGTGGGCGGCAAGGCTCGCAAGGCTAAAAACGTATTTGTCGGCGTTAGCGGCAAGGCCCGCAAGGTCAAAAAGGCGTGGGTCGGCGTAGGCGGCGTGGCGCGGCTGTGCTATTGCGCTTTTGAGGTACCAACATTCACAGGCAGCTACACCATTTCAGGCAATGAGGCGCAAGGCATTATGTATCTCAAAAGCAGTGGCACGCTGACTATTAATGGCGATGGAAATTACGATGTTTTTGCCGTGGGCGGGGGAGGAAGCGGCTGCGGCTACAGTAATGAAGATATGGGCGCAGGCGGTGCAGGGTCAGGATATACTGCGACCTTATTGTCTGTAACTCTTGCGACTGGGACGTCGCTCACTGTGACGATAGGTGCCGGGGCCACCGGCAACAGCGGCGGAACAACAGGGTATGGAAAACCGGGCGGCACGACGATAATGGGTACATTGCTGACCGCTGCGGGTGGTAAAGGCGGTGGGATTGCCGCAGATGGCAGCGTATCGACTAAAGGCGTAAGAGACGGTGGCGCAGGTGGCTCAGGAGGTGGCGGTAACAATACAGGCATCGGTTGCACCGGTGGTTCCAACGGCTCGAACGGAAACGGCAACGGTTCCAGTTATGGTAACTATGTCAGCTATGGCGGCGCGGGGCAGGGCATTACCACGCGTGCTTTTGGTGAAATCTCCAACACACTGTATGCTGGCGGTGGTGGCGGCGGTGGCAGTTCAGGTGGCGCAGGTGGCAGTGGCGGCGGAGGTACTGGCAATGGCGGAGCGGGAACGGCTAATACGGGCGGAGGCGGAGGCGGCGCCGGTCGCGATGGTTCTGCTGGTAGTGGAAAAGGCGGTTCCGGCCTTGTGATAATCAGATGGGGGTATTAAGAATGAAACAGGCGATCATAACCCTTGCCGAAGGCTCGATGACCGGCGGCAAGGTCAGCAATATCATCGAGATCACACAGGAGGCGGCACTGGGCTTTGTGCTGCCGGATAACACGCTGATGTGGGACTGCGGGCAATACCCGGTCGTCATCGGCGACGACTGGAACGACGGCGTGTTCACGCGGGAGGACGCACCGTTGACGCCGGTGCCCACCGTGGAGCAACAACTGAACGCGCTGAAATCGCTTGTAGCGGGGCCGGAACCCGTCACGCTGGCGGACTACAAGACCGCCAAGATTGCTGCCAGCAAAACGCAGCTTGCTGAGCACCTTGAGGCCCACCCGCTTACATACACCGACGGCAAGCAGTACAGCGTCACCGCAGAAAAGCAAAGCCTGCTAACCTCGGCGCTGGCACGATATCAGATTGCGACCGCCGCCGGGGTGGAAACAACGTTGAAATGGAACGCCACCGGCGAGGAATGCACCGAATGGGCTTATGCCGATCTGGCGGCGCTGGCGCTGGCCATCGCGGCTTATGTGGAGCCGCTTGTGGCACAGCAGCAGGCCGTTGAAGTGGCGATCAACGCCTGCACCACCATCG
>JAEWLW010000068.1 GCA_023457355.1 Bacillota bacterium
ATTTGCACCTTTAGCTCAGTTGGTAGAGCAGCTGACTCTTAATCAGCGGGCCCCCGGTTCGAGTCCGTGAAGGTGCACCAAGACGGCCTGTGTGGCTGATTTTCGGCCACACAGCAAGTTGCTCAAAATCGTTGAAAAACGTTTTGATAAATCGCTGTCCTTATCAGCGAGCATATGGCCCGTTGGTCAAGTGGCCTAAGACTCCGGCCTCTCACGCCGGCAACGGGGGTTCGAATCCCCCACGGGTCACCATGATACTAAGTGACAGCTTGGTATCGAATCGGTGTTAATGACGATGAGGATCCACCCGTTCCCATTCCGAACACGGTCGTTAAGCTCATCAGTGCCGAAAATACTTGGATGGAGACGTCCCGGGAAGATAGGTCGGCGCCGATACCTTATACAGGGTTAGAGTAATGTTTAATCCTGTAGATATTCCTCAATAGCTCAGTCGGTAGAGCATGCGGCTGTTAACCGCAGGGTCGTTGGTTCGAGTCCAACTTGGGGAGCCAACTACAATATGCTGTCAGTTTTAATCTGGCAGCATATTGTACTACAGGGGCCTTTAGCTCAGTTGGTCAGAGCGGCCGGCTCATAACCGGTTGGTCCGGGGTTCGAGTCCCTGAAGGCCCACCAATTGCTTAATATAAGTACGCGCTTATGATACATAAATGGATAAAATATAGGGGCATAGCTCAGTTGGTAGAGCAGCGGTCTCCAAAACCGCGTGTCGAGGGTTCGAGTCCTTCTACCCCTGCCAAAAAAGATCAGTCTTTCGACTGATCTTTTTTCTTGTCAGCTTTAGCGAGAATAAACCACCGACTCTGCCGGGAGAAAAGGAATCTTTAGATACACACAGTAGGACGAAACAAAAAGGTGACAGAAGAATACATTAAAAATCAGCTTCAAGAGGATATTATGGAAGACCAGATTCGGTGTTTACAGAGATGCCACTTCAGCAAGCGCAGTGAACTCTGCTTACGAAGCCAAAGATGGCGGCCTGCCCGCATGCCGCGGACAACGGAAGGCCAGCCCAAATTGATGTGGTTTATTTTGGCTGTACAAGCGGAGGTCTTAGGCAACATCCGTATTGTTGCAGGCATCTCACGCGCTAAAAAACTGGTGCCCTACCTGCGTATGGCGGCGATATGCTTGAAATGGGTCCGGGTGCGGGCCTGTTCCCGTGAGTGGGCGGTATGGCCATTTATTGTCGGCGCTCCTGCCAATTGTGTTGAGCCATAATATGGCGATAGTTATTTGCCGCGAAACCGGCGAAGCATCGTTCGGTTTGTATAGATGCGGAAACGTATCCGTGATGGTTGCAAACCCTGCGTTGCAGTAAAAAAGAGACCTGCGGCGCGGGGCTCTTAATGACGGTGGGCAGCGGTCGGCCACGGTGGAAAATAGCCCTGATTGGATGCAACCAACGATTCCGACAAATAAAGCCAGGCTTATTTTGAAGATATTGTCATCATTTGAGTGTCCCAAAAGAGAAAAACCGTGTGTACAATGGGGAAATACTAACATAATAGATAGAAAACACAACAATATTTGTCTTTTTTATTGCTTGACTGTTAACGGCCTTTGAGATAAACTTTAAAAGATGCATAATCAGCTGGAATATATAGGAGGATAACTTATGGAGAATCACAAATTGGCTGTAAAATACGGCCTGCCAACAGCTATTGCGATGGTAGTTGGCATTGTTATCGGCAGCGGCGTATTTTTCAAAGCGGAGAAAATTCTGTTGGCAACCGGTGGCAACTTGCCCCTGGGCATTTTAGCATGGATTATTGGCGGCGCCATTATGGTGGTGTGTGCCTATGCGTTTTCAATTATGGCAACAAAGCATGCGTTTGTCAGCGGCGTCGTCGACTATGCAGAGGTCGCCTGCGGCAAGCGGTACGGTTACATGCTGGGTTGGTTCATGGCGACAATTTATTACCCTTCACTGACCAGCGTTCTGGCTTGGGTAAGCGCCAGATATTTATGCGTGATCATTGGCTTTGACATTGTGGGTCCGCAGTGCATGGTTATCAGCATGTTCTTTTTGGTCGCGGCATTTGCCATGAACGCACTGTCTCCCGTTTTGGCGGGCAAATTCCAGGTTTCCACCACAATTATCAAGTTGATTCCGCTGGTATTAATGGCTGTGGTCGGCACGATTGTCGGCCTGAGCAATGGCATGACCGTGCAGAATTTCACGACGGTCGTTACGCCCGTGAGCACCGGAAATGCCCTTTTTACGGCGGTGGTTGCCACCTCGTTTGCTTACGAGGGCTGGATTGTCGCAACTTCTATCAACGCGGAGCTTAAGGACGCAAAAAAGAACCTGCCTTTGGCTCTAATTTTCGGCACGCTTATTGTTGCCGCTGTTTATATCTGCTATTACATTGGCCTGGCCGGCGGTGTCAGCAACGAGGTGATGATGGCCGGCGGTGAGACCGGTGCCAAGCTGGCATTTCAGGCGGTGTTTTCCAATGTTGGCGCCAGTGCACTTTTCATCATTATCGTTATTTCCTGCCTTGGCACGCTCAACGGATTGATGATGGGCTGCACCCGTGGCTTTTACGCGTTGGCAGCACGCGGTGAAGGCCCGGCACCGGAAGTCTTTAAGCAGGTGGATCCCATTTCCAATATGCCTACCAATTCCAGCATTATCGGCCTGTTTTTTGCAGGTTTCTGGCTGATGTATTTTTATGGCGCAAACCTGACTGCGCCCTGGTTCGGGCCCTTTTGCTTTGATACATCGGAGCTGCCGATCGTAACGCTGTATGCGGCTTATATTCCGATCTTCTGGTTTATCACCAAGGACCGTGCGCTGTCGTTCGGCAAGCGGATTATTTCACCGATTCTGGCTATTTGCGGCTGTATTTTTATGGTGGTGGCCGCTTGCTTTGCACACCGGATGGCCGTCGTGTACTATATCGTTGTTTTTGTGGTCATCTCGCTTGTTGGTGCATTTTATATGAAGCCGGCCAAGAAAGATTAATTCAAAGATTCAAACGCAGTGAAGCGACGCTGATTTGGCGCCGCTTCATTATTTCTTAAAGAAATTCCTCTTGATTTTTATTGTCAGATGTTGTATATTATATTAGCACTCAAATACAATGAGTGCTAAAAAATGACGCAACAGGAGGCTTAGCTGTGTCTAAAAAGCAATTTAAGACAGAATCCAAACGCATTTTGGACCTGATGGTGAATTCAATTTACACGAACAAAGAGATTTTTTTGAGAGAGCTTATATCCAATGCCAGCGATGCCATTGATAAGCTTTATTTCCGCTCGCTGACCGATCAGTCGGTTGGGAAAAGCCGGTCCGATTTTGTGATTACCTTAAAACTGGATCAGGATGCGCGCCAGATCACGATCTGCGATAACGGCATCGGTATGACCCAGGAGGAGCTTGAACAAAACCTCGGCACCATCGCACACAGCGGATCGGGTGAGTTTGTAAAGCAAAATGAACTCAACGAGGAAATCGACATTATCGGCCAGTTTGGCGTCGGTTTTTACTCGGCATTTATGGTTGCGGATAAGGTCACCGTTGTCAGCCGTGCCTTTGGCGCGGATAAGGCCTGCTGCTGGGAGTCTGAGGGCGGGGATGGCTACACCATTACCGCGGCTGAAAAAGCGGATGCCGGAACCGAAATTACGTTGCATATCAAACCGGATACTGAGAATGAGCATTATTCCGAATTTTTAGAGCAATACCGCATTTCATCCATTGTCAAAAAATATTCCGACTATATCCGCTATCCGATTCGCATGGATATGGAAACAAACCGCCCCAAAGCCGATGCGCCGGAAAATTCGCACGAGATGGAGACGGTTCTTGAAACAACAACGCTCAACAGCATGGTACCCATCTGGAAGAAAAGTAAAAAGGATGTCACTGAAGAAGCGTACAAGTCCTTTTATAAAGAAAAGTTTTATGATTACACCGATCCGCTGCGTGTCATCCACCAGAAGGCGGAAGGAACCACCGAATATCAGGCGCTGCTTTATATTCCCGCAAAGGCGGATTATAACTACTATTCAAAAGAGTTTGAGCGCGGTTTGCAGCTTTATTCCAGCGGCGTGCTGATTATGGAGCGCTGTTCCGACCTGTTGCCTGAATATTTTGGTTTTGTCAAGGGCCTTGTGGATAGCGAAGATCTTTCGCTGAATATTTCCCGCGAGTTGTTGCAGCATGACCGCCAGCTTACGCTGATTCGCAATGCTCTGGAAAAACGCATCAAAAATGAACTGGTCGACATGCGCGATAAGAACCGCGAAGACTATGAGAAATTCTGGAACACCTTCGGCCTGACCGTTAAATTCGGCATCTATCAGGCATTTGGCGCAAACCGCGAGCAGCTTGAAGAGCTGATTATGTTCCGCAGAGCATCCGACGGCAAGCTGGTGACTTTCAAGGAATATATCGAGTTGATGCCGGAAGGGCAAAAATATGTTTATTATGCGGCGGGTGACAGCTTTGAGAAACTTTCGAAGCTGCCGCAGGCCGAGTTGCTCAAGGACAAGGGATATGACCTTTTGTGCCTGACCGAGCATGTAGATGAGTTTTTGATGCAGATGCTGCACAGCGTCCAGGAAAAGGAGCTGCGTTCCATTTCGTCCGGTGACCTGGGCCTTGAAAGTGAAGAAGAAAAAGCGGAGCAGGAAAAGAAGGAACAGGATAACAAGGCTCTGTTTGATTTCATGAAGGAATCTTTGGCCGACAAGGTGGCGCAGGTGTGCCTGTCCTCGCGGTTAAAGAGCCATCCGGTATGCCTATCGGCCAAGGGCGCCGTTTCAATTGAAATGGAGAAAGTGCTCAATGATATTCCCGGCAACCAAAAGGTGAAGGCTGAGCGCGTGCTGGAAATCAACGGCGGACACCCGGTGTTTGAAAAGCTGGTGTCGCTGTGGCCGGATGATAAAGACAAACTGTCCACCTATGCGCAGCTACTGTACGATCAGGCATTGCTGATCGAGGGGCTGCCGGTTGAAGATCCGGTCAGATTTTCAAACGCTGTTTGTGAACTGATGAAATAAACATAGCGTTAAAGTAAAAGGACAGGCGTCTTTGGCGCCCGTCCTTTTACTTTTATCGTGGCTAATTAATAGCGCGTGCCAGTCGGCCGTTACCAAAACACGGGTGGGCCCTTTATGCTATGTTGGTCTGGTATAGGTCATGGGCATATAACGCAATCCCGCCGCGCTTTGCTCAGGGCCAAGCGGGACAAAGCCCAGATGGCGGTAAATGTCAATCGCGTAGTGTGATGAATTGACGGTTATTTTCTTGGCGCTGCTGTTTTGCAGTGCCGTGTTAAAGAGCGCACGGCCCACGCCTCTTTGATGGTAGGCGCCATCGACAAAAAACAGGGCGATGTGGCTGCCGTGGCTTCTCAGTGCGATCACGCCTATGAGACTGTTTTCCAAATAAGCGCCCCACATTTCCAGCGTGCTCAGATACGCACGGTCGGTAATGGCCGCCTTAAAGGCGCCACTTCCACGCGCCGGATAATCTGGCGCTTCAAATTGCAGAAAGACAGACCAGACTAAAGACAGGGCGGCAGGATATTCGCCGGTGTTTATTTTTCTGATCAGCAGCATCGCCATCTGGCCTCCATGAGCGCCTGCCCTATTTAATCGTTGGGCAGGTAAAATTTTGCACGGCAATATAAATATATGGTCGCATGTGCGGCATGATTTTAATTTTCAGATTATTTGTGTGCGTCGTAAAATGCTTTTAAATCGGCTTTGACGTCAAGCGGCAGCAATGTCTTCTTTACACCCTGTATAGCGCCTTCGAGTGCATACAGACGGTGTAAACAGGCGGAGTCATCAATGGCCTTGATATGCAGCCAGGCCTGTCGGCTGCCGACCTGCTTCAACGCCTGATATGTGGTTATGCCGATTTCGAACAGCTGCTGTTCAACAACACTGCCAATGTTTGGCAGTTTGGCGAGATTTCCCATTAAACAACCCCCTTTTGGCCCATTATAACACCGATTGGGACGGATAAAAAGTGATTTTATTGTATGGCGGCGAATAGAAATAAAATTGGAATGCTGAGATTGAAGGAGGACGCCGCAAATGAAGGGTAAGAGCAGACGGGGCAAAGATGGCGCAGAGGCGGTTCGGCGGTTAATTATCCAAAGCGGTGTGCTCAAAAGCATGACGGCAGAACAACCTTCGCCAAGCCTGTTGATGGGGCGGGAAAGTGTGATGCCCGAGCTGTCGGTCAGGCAGTTGGCTGACGCATTTCGCCGTAAAACGGTTTTGATAACCGGGGGCGGGGGTTCAATCGGTTCCGAGCTGTGCCGGCAGATTGCAGGGCTGGGCATCAGCCGGTTGATCATTCTTGATATCTACGAAAATAACGCCTACGAGTTGTGGCAGGAGCTGCAACATGTCTATAAAAATGTATTGACCTGCAATATTGAAATTGCGTCGATTCGCGATGCTCAAAAACTTGAAACACTGTTTGCCCGTTATCGGCCGCATATTGTGCTGCATGCGGCGGCGCACAAACATGTGCCGCTGATGGAGGCAAACCCCTCCGAGGCGATTAAAAATAACGTATTCGGAACCTATAATGTCATGCGTGCGGCTGAGCATTGCGGCGCGGAACGCTTTATCCTGATCTCCACCGATAAGGCGGTGGCCCCTGCCAGTGTGATGGGGGCGACCAAACGCTTTTGCGAACTGATGCTTCAGGTTGTGCAGGGCAGCGCAACGGTATTTGCCGCTGTGCGGTTCGGCAACGTGCTGGGAACCAGTGGATCGGTGCTGCCGCTCTTTCAGCGCCAAATTGCACGCGGCGGCCCGCTGACGCTGACAGACAAGCGCGCGGTGCGCTATTTTATGACGGCAACTGAAGCGGCGCAGCTTGTATTGCATGCGGCTGTGATGGCAAAGCCCGCGCAGGTATTTGTGCTGGATATGGGCAGCCCCGTCAATATTTTAAAACTTGCGGAAACGCTCATCACCCTGATGGGCAAACGGCCATATGCGGATATTGCCATTGTGGAAGAGGGGTTGCGCCCCGGCGAAAAGCTGTACGAATCGCTGCTGATTGCTGAAAACAGGTTGGCACAGACGCCGCACAGCAAAATTTTTGTGGAGTATCAGCCCGAAATAGCTGCACAGACGCTGCAGGAAGGGTTAAAGCTGCTGCAACAGGCGGTTGAAACGGGGTCTAACGATTATATGAAAGAAATATTACAGCAGGTGGTACCCCATTATCGGGCCAATACGGTGGGTGTGTAGCGAATCAGGCGCGTATATCCGGCCATAAAGAGCCAAACGGAACTTTAACAATGTGGTAAAGTTCCGTTTGACATTAAAAGGAGAAAATAAAAAGTGAAAAGTCATAAAGTTGCTTTTTAATTTATGAGTTGGACGTTCGGTTTTGGGTGGTGGCGCCATCGGTTATGCCGGAACGCTGGGGCATTTCGCCGCTCTGGCGGCCCATACCGCCGCGGCCGCCACCCATGCCCATGCCGCCGGTTATGGCGGAGCCGTCACTGGAGATGGTAGTAACCATGTCGGAAAGCGTCACGGCACAAAGCGCGCTTCCAAGCGCATCAACCGCTTCAGCGAAGCCGTTTGTGCGGGTCTCGCTGCCGGCCGTACCGCTGTAAAGGGTATAGACCTCCCCGACCTTCAGCTGTGACGAGCTGATGACGATATTTTGGAACTGCTTGGCGGGCGCAAAGGAGAGGATCAGGTTGCCATTTTTGTCGGCTAGGTTGAAAACTGCGCCGCCCGTTTGCATTTCCGCGAAGATGACGCTTAACACCGGCTGGGTGGAATCGCTGCCGGGGACCTGCACCATGCCGGTACTGCCCGCGGCAATCAGCGTACCGCCTGTGATGGTGCCGCTGCCGTCATAGTCCAGCGCACCGTTGCCGCTGTTGGTCGGGCCGTTGACGATGACAAGGCCGCCCTCGATAACCAGGCTGCCGTTTGCGTCAAGCCCGTCACCCATGGCATTGACGGTAACGGTGCCGCCGGTAATGGTGATATTGCAATTGGCGTTGCCACCACCCGGCCCGCGGAAAGTTTCGGTTGAGGCGCCGTCGTTGCCGCCCGCAGAATTGATGCCGTCATCGCGCGCTGTCAGCTGAACGGCGCCGCCGGATATCGTAACGTTGTTGCCCTCAAGCCCTTCATAGCATTGGGTGATGTCGATATTGCCGCCTGTTATCAGCAGCTCGTCGTCGGCATGCAGGCCGTCGTCATCTGAAGCGATGTTAAAAATACCGCCGAAAATGGTCATATCCCCATTGGTGTGCAGCGCGTCGTCTACACAGTTGAGTGTAAAGGTGCCTCCGGTTACTTCAACGCTGCCGCCGCCCTTGAGGCCCTTCTGGCTGACGGTGCCCTCCTCAGCGGCGGTCTGCTGCTGCGTGCCGGGCATGCTGCCGTCGCTCTGCACAGCGCTGACGGTGCTGCCGCCGCCGCAGGTGACCTCAAAGGTGCCGTCGGCGATAATCAGCGCGGTTTCCGCCTGAATTCCGTCACTTTCTGCGCTGATGACAAAGCTGCCGCCATCAATGATGACAAAGCCGAGCGCTGTATCGGTGTCGTTATTGGATTTGATGCCGTCACCGCCCGAAGCGAGGTTCAAGCTGCCGTCTGCAATGGTGACGGAATCTTTGCCGCGTATCGCGTCGTTGACCGCTGTAACGGTGATATCGCCATTGGTGATCACCAGATTATCCTTGGAGGCGATGCCGTTTTTATAGTTAGCGCTGACGGTGAGCGTGCCGCTGCCATTGATGGCCAGATCGCTTTTGGAAAACAGTGCGGCGTCCGGCTCATCCGCACCGGCTTCAAAGGTATAGTTTTCGGTATCGGTCAGGCTGTTTTCGCTGCCCTGTGCCAATGTCAGAATCAGCTTTTCACATTGCGCTATATACAGCGGCGCACCGGCGGTGTTGGTCAGCGCGGCGCCGTTTAACACCAGATGGACGGTATCGGTTTCTGCTGCGTCCACCAGCAGTTGCCCGTCGGACAGCACCCCGGAGAGGATATAGGTTCCGGCGTCGGATATGGTCACCGTACCGTCATCAATTTTGGCGCCGTTGCCGCTGATCGTGGCGCCGTTGCCGGCCAGGGCGATGGTTGTCGCCGAAGAGGCGTCGTAGCTTTCCAGAAAATCCGCATCGGCATAGCTGCCGCGCTTTTCGCCGCTTGATACAACCGTTACGGAAGCGGACGAGCTGTCTGCGACGCTGCTGCTGGCGGCGTTATTGTTTCCGCAGCCGGTAAAAACCATGGCCAGCGCTACGGCAAGCGCTAATAAGTGAATCAGCTTATTTTTCATGTGCATATCCTTTCTTTTTAAAGCGCATCCCTGCTGTCGGCGACTTTGCCGCAAAGGATGGTGAGGTTGCCGTTGCGGCAGCGCAGCTTATCCAAAAGGTGTTTTTCGGCGTTTTCATCCTTTAAAACGACGCGGTAACGCAGTTCATAAAGGCTGCCCATGTTGGTGGTTTTAACCCTTATCAGGTCGGTGTACCGGGTGTAGGTGGCGAAAAGGTCGTCAAAAATGCCGGTGTAGTCCAAATCTTCAGGAATGGTGATCCGCAGCTCCTTTTCCTGTGAGCGGCTGTCGCCAAAGCGGGTCACAGTCAGTAAAACGGTCATCGCGCCGATCAAAACCAGAAAAATGAAGGCGTAAAGAATATAACCCATCGCTGTGGCGAGGCCGATGGCCATGGCAAAAAAGATGCTGGAGATTTCCCGCGCGCTGCCCGGCACCGAACGGAACCGGACGAGCGAAAAGGCGCCCAGAACAGCCACGCCGGTTCCCAGATTGCCGTTGACCAGCGAGATGACCACCTGCACCATGGCGGGCAGCAGGGCCAGTGTGATGACAAAATTGCGGTTATATTCGTTTTTAAACATGTAGATACAAGCCACGCCGATACCGAGAAGAATGGAGGCGACGGTACAGGCCAACAGGCTGTGCAGGGTTGTGGCACCCGTCGAGTTGGTGGTTAATATGCGCTCAAGCACAATGATCTTCCCCTTTCATGGGCATATTATAGAATAAATGCTGCTGGTAGACGGTTCCGTACTTTGAAAAGGAGCACGGATAAATATTCAGGGCGGTCATCGCGCGGCACAGCCACATCGGCATACCCGAAAGGAGCTTCACTTCCATGACGATGCACTTGCCGTCGCAAACCGGAATGCCCCAGTCGCCCATCGAGAGGTCGAGGGCCATTTGCCGCCAGCGGATGTTTTTATCAAATGTGATGCGCAGGCCAGGATCTTCGTTGCCATAAAGCGCGATGCGGTCATAAGCCAGAAATACTTTGGGCTCCGGACGGTAGAAGTTGCAAAACCAGCCGATTTCGTCTATGACCTGGCTTTGCTTTTGCGGCATGACGCCGTCTAACAAAAATGCGTTGCTTTCGGCCAGTGTCACCGCCTCGCGGCGCTTGTAAACAACGCCGCCGCACTTTTTCTTTAGCTCCACAAACACGTTGTCGCTGGCCTGCGGTGTTTTATAGCTGCGCACCCGCAGCTTTTCTTTGTAATCCGGCTTTTCTATCGAAGCGCGGATCAGGCGATAATCAGCGGTATCGTAATAAATATTTGAAATGGTGTGCTCACCGTATTGATCAATCGCCATTTTGTTCGCCAGCATCCGTCTTAAAGCGTTGAACTGGTCGGGTGTGAGCAGATATTTCTTTTCAGTGCGCTCAAATTTCATCAATGCGCCCATCGTGGTGTCCTCCCTAATCTTTTTATTGGTTGCCTCAGCGCGGCGTGCCTGTCGCTTGCTGTGCCTAAAGAATATCGTGTTTAACTTAAAATAGTCTGAAAAAGTCATTTCAGATTAATTTCAGCTTTTCAAAATACAATACTTGCAGGCGTAAGACATTAAACGTATTATTAGAAGTGATTAAACGGGGGGAGGCTCCATATGATGCGGATACTGATTATTGAGGACGAGCAGCGCCTGGCCGAGGCGTTGGGCCAGATATTGGCCGAGCAGAAATATGGTGTTGAAATGGTTTTCGACGGCGAGGACGGGTTGGAATATGCCAAAAGCGGTCTTTACGACGTCATTATACTGGATGTGATGCTGCCGAAGAAAACAGGGTTTGAGGTCGTGCGCGAACTGCGGCAGGCCAAATATGCCACACCGGTGCTGATGCTGACCGCGCGTGATGAGATCGGGGACAAGGTCACCGGTTTGGACTGTGGCGCGGACGACTACATGACCAAGCCCTTTTCCCCCGAGGAGCTGCTGGCCAGAGTTCGCGCGCTTTCACGCAGGCAGGGCGATGTTCAGCTGGAGGAGCTCTCCTTTAGCGATTTAACCTTGTCCCTCTCCTCTTACACGCTGTCGCGTGGGGCTAAGTCGGTACATCTCGGTTTTAAAGAGTTTGAAGTGCTGCGGATTCTGATGTCCAACAGCAACCAGATTGTTCCCAAAGAGGAACTGATTTTAAAGGTTTGGGGCGCACAGTCCGAGGCCGAGGACAACAATGTGGAGGCATACATATCCTTTTTGCGCAAAAAGTTCTTCTTTTTAGGCACCAGGGTCACCATCGGTACGGTGCGCAAGGTGGGGTATCGCCTGGAGGGAGCGCCCAATGATTAAAAAGTTGCGAAAGAAATTTGTGCTTATAAACATGGCGCTTGTGACGGCGGTGCTGTTTGGTGTTGTAGCGATTTCCTGCATCTCGGGCTACCAGAACAGCGTGGCGGAGAGCAAGCGGGCGCTGGAACGCGCCTGGGCATCGCCGCCTAAATTCGAGCTTTCCGATCGGTGGTTCAAGCCCCCCGAGGAAGGTTTTTCCTGGTCCCCGGTGTTTGGGGTTACCCTTGACCAAAGCGGCAAAATTTTGTCGATGACCGCCAATAATGTCGAGGTCTCGCAGGAGCTGGTGCAGCAGGCGGTGGAATCGGCGCTTGCACAGGGGGATAGAGAGGGTGTCATCAGCGATATGCTGTTGCGTTACCGCATTGAGCAAAGCCCTGCGGGCACACGGCTGGCGTTTGTCGACCGCACCCGTGAGCTGCAATCGCTGCTAAAGCTGATGCTGACTTCGCTGGCGGCACTGCTGGGCGGCTTTGCGGCGTTCCTGGCTGTCAGCCTTTATCTCTCGCGTTGGGTCCTGCGCCCGGTGGAACAGGCCTGGGAGCAGCAGCGCCGGTTTGTGGCCGATGCTTCGCACGAGCTTAAAACACCGCTGACGGTCATTCTGGCGAATATCGGCATTTTGCTCTCGCATCAGAACGATACCATTGCGCAGCAGCACAAATGGATTGAGAACACCCAAGCCGAGGCCCAACGCATGAAAAAGCTGGTGGATGATCTGCTGTTTTTGGCTAAATCAGACGCCGTTTCCACGCCGGTGCCCCACACAAAGCTCGATTTCAGCGATTTGGTGTGGAGCAGCGTGCTGCCCTTTGAGTCGATGGCCTTTGAACGGGGTGTCGGGCTGGAGAGTGATATTACCGCCGATATCACCGTGCAGGGAGATGCGGGGCAGCTGCGGCAGGTGGTTGCCATTTTGTTGGATAACGCCTGCAAATATGCAGGCGAGAAGGGTAAGGTTTTTGTTCAGCTTGAAGCCGCGCAGGATAAGATTCGCCTGAAGGTCAACAACACCGGCGAGCCAATCGCACCGGATAGGCTCAAGCATGTGTTTGAACGGTTTTATCGCGCGGATGCTTCACGTGCGCGAGAAAGGGGCGGATACGGGTTGGGGCTGGCTATTGCCCAAAGCATTGTCGCCGCACACAGGGGTAGCATAACCGCGCAAAGTAATGCCAAAAGCGGCACCACCTTTGTTGTGACGCTGCCGAAATTATGATATCTTTAAAAATATTTAAGCCCACCCTTTTAAACGCCGCCCGGGCAGGTACATCAGCCTGCCGGGCGGCGTTTTATGGAATAACGGGCATCATTCTGATTTTGATAAAAATCCGCAAAGGCCTTATGGGGCTTTTTCGCCGCTTTTCAACCTCGTCTTCGGCGGACGCAGGCCCGCGGGTATCCGCTTTTTCGGCTGACGAAAAAGCCGCTCCGCCATATTAACCGAAACCCGTATAAAGCCGTTTAATTTTAGCATCAGCCCGTCCTTTGGCCACATAGAATATACATAGTCAGACAACGCAATAATGGGCACAGTCTTTGCGGCCTATTTTGCGCCGCGCCGCGTTGTTGTCCTTGGCGTGCGGCAGCCCGCCTGCGCCCTCCGCCTTGCGGGGCGTAAAATATTCTCGTCAATCCTGTACCTGTTTCCGAGTTGTTTAACTATAGACAAACAGGCCGATGCCAGAAGGATGGATAGCATGAAGCAACAACTGCTGCAAAAAATTGCAGACCGTTCCCTTGTGATGGGGGTGATAGGGTTAGGCTACGTCGGCCTGCCGCTGGCGGTGGAAAAAGCGCACGCAGGCTTTCGCACCATAGGGTTTGATGTGCAGCGCCATAAGGTGGATGCCGTCAACAGGGGCGAAAATTACATCGGCGAGGTGGTGTGTGAAACACTGGGCCCGCTGGTCAAAAGCGGACTGCTCAGCGCCACCGACGATTTTTCCGCCCTTGCCGCCGTGGATTTTATCGCCATCTGCGTACCGACGCCGCTGGACCGGTTCCGCCAGCCGGATTTAAGCTTTTTGCGCGGCTGTGCCCAGGCGCTGGCGCCGCAGCTGCACCGGGGTACGGTGATTGTTCTGGAGTCAACGACTTACCCCGGCACGACTGAAGAGCTGCTGCGTCCCGCGCTGGAAGAGGGCTCGGGGCTTGTTTGCGGGGAGGATTTCTACCTGGGGTTTTCGCCCGAGCGGGTGGATGTGGGCAACCTGCGCTATTCGCTGCAAAACACGCCCAAGGTGGTCAGCGGCATCGGGGAGGATGCCGCCGAGGTTATCGCGGCAGCTTATGGCACGGTATTAAAGCAGCCGGTGCACATTGTTTCCTCCCCCGCTGTGGCAGAGATGGAAAAGCTGCTGGAAAACACCTACCGAAGTGTGAATATCGCGCTCATCAATGAGCTGGCGATGCTCTGCCACGAGATGAATCTCAATGTCTGGGACGTTATCGAAGCCGCCAACACCAAACCCTATGGCTTTCAGGCCTTTTATCCGGGGCTGGGGCCGGGGGGGCACTGCATTCCGGTGGATCCGTGCTATCTTTCGTGGAAGGCGCGGGAATATGGCTTTCATACGACGCTCATAGACTGTGCCACCGCCGTTAACGACCGGATGCCGAACTATTGCCTGGGCCGGATAGCCGCCATGCTGGGCAGCGTGCGAAAATCAATCAACGGCGCCAGCATTTTAATGCTTGGCGTTGCATTCAAACAGGATGTTGGCGATTGCCGCGAGAGCCCGGCTTTGCGGTTGCTGGCTTTGTTGGAAAAAGAGCGGGCGATCCTTACTTACTACGACCCGTATGTGCAAAGCTGCAACGACGGTGAAAGAACATGGCACAGCGCGCCCGCCCTGACCGAAGCGCTGCTGCGGGAGAGCGACCTTGTGATTATTGCAACGGCGCACACCGCGGTGGATTATTCCCGCGTTGCGCGTTGCGCACCGATGGTATTTGATATCAAGAATGCGATGAAGGAGATTGCGGCAGCTGGGAATATTGCGCCGCTGTGAGGAAAAACTATGAAATATGCAATCATAGGATGCGGCAGAATTGCCAGAAATCATCTTGCGGCGGCCCAGGAATGTGGACTGGACGTGGCTGCCGTCTGCGACCTTTTGCCGGAGGCCATGCACAGGCTGTTGGCCGAAAGGGCGCCGATGCCCTTGCCTTGCCCCGCCCAATATACCGATTACCGGCAGATGTTGGCGGAGATTTCGCCGCAGCTTGTCGCCGTTTCAACCGATTCGGGGATGCACGCGCAGATTGCGCTTGATTGTATTGCGGCGGGTGCGCATGTCATTCTCGAAAAGCCGATGGCGATGTCCCTTTTTGACGCCGACCGCATTATAAAAACGGCCGGGCGCGCAGGGGTTCGGGTTGCGGTTTGTCATCAAAACCGGTTTAACAATGCCTCACAGGCTTTACACCAGGCTGTGCAGGAAAACTGCTTTGGCAAAATTTCGCACGCGGCCATCACCGTTCGCTGGAACCGGGGCATCCCCTATTACCAGCAGGCGGCCTGGCGCGGGCGCTGGGACAGTGACGGCGGTGCGTTGATGAACCAGTGCATTCATGGCATTGATCTGCTGCGCTGGCTGATGGGTTGCAATGTCCGTTGTGTTTATGGCGTTTGCCGCAACAGGCTGCACCCTTATATTGAAACGGAGGACGTCGGTTTGGCGGTTCTGACGTTTGAAAATGGCACGGTGGCGACCATTGAGGGCAGTACGAATATTTTCCCGGAAAATCTGGAAGAGACGCTTTGTATTTTTGGTGAAAAGGGAACGGTCAAGCTGGGGGGGCGGTCTGCCGGGCGCATTGAGCACTGGCAGTTTGCCAGCGGCCTGCCGGTGCCCAATATCACGGAGCGTATCCAGACGGTTTATGGCAACGGCCATATTCGGCTCTATAAGAATATGTTGACCGCCATCAGCCAAAACAGGGCGCCGCTTGTGGATGCCAGAGAGGGCAGGGACGCGCTTGAACTGGTGTTGGCCATCTATAAGAGCCAAAAAGAAGGCAGGGTGGTTAAGCTGCCGCTGCCGGATTTTTCATCCGCCGAAATGGCAGAGGAATTTCTAAAAGGGTAAGAAAGGCATAAATAATATGGGAAGACGGGCGGCGTTTCAAACGGCGGGCGGGCAGGTGTTATTGCTGTCCGCCTTTACGCTGCTGGTGAAAGCGGTGGGGTTTATTAAGCAGGCCGTCATCGCCGCGTATTACGGCGCCGGTGGTACCACCGACGTGTTTTTTATTGCATCCGATTTTTTCGCCGACCTCTCGGCTATCTTTTTTTCGCCGCTGGCAATCGTGTTTTTAACCGCCTATGATCTGCGTGTGGCACAGCGGGGGCGCGGCAATGCGGATTCCTTTGCGGTGAAATCCCTGTTGGTTTTCAGCCTTATTACGGCGGCCGCAGCGGCCTGTTTTGCTTTTTTTGCAGGGGGAGCGGCTCAATTTCTCGGTTTTGGATTTTCATCGACGCGCAAGCAGGAGCTGACACACCTGCTGCGGCTGTTATCGCCGGTGATTGTTTTTTACTGCGCGGCGGCGCTTTTAACCGCAATGTTGCAGGCGCAAAAGCACTTTCTCCCGGCACAGGGGCGTGGGCTGGTGCGCAGCGTGGCGGTTATGGCGGCGGTTTGGCTGTTTTCAGGCCGCTTGGGCGCAGGAGCGCTGGTAACCGGTATGCTGGCGGCCCTGCTGCTGGAAACACTGTACCTGTGCTGGGAAGCCCGAAAAAGCCTTTTTGCGGCGTCCCCTAATATTATCGAAGGCAGCATGGGAGAAAACCAAAAGCTGATGAGAGCGGCCTTTCCGCTTGTGCTCAGCTACGCCGCTGCGGAGTTTTCGCACATCGTGGACAAGGCTATCGCGTCGCGCCTGCAAGAAGGCGCCGTTTCAGCTTTGAGCTATGCACAGGTCTTGCAGGGCTTTGCAGCGGCGCTGCTGGTCAGCAACGTGGGTGCGGTGACTTTTTCGCACTTTTCCGAAAAATCGGCGCACAGCGACCAGGCGGGGCTGCTGCAATCGCTTTGCCGCGCGGCCGAGCTGTTAATTATTTTGCTGTTGCCGGTCAGTATTGTGGCTGCTGCGGCGTCGCCCTATCTGGTCCGGCTGGTTTATGCGCGCGGCAGCTTTGACGCCCGGGCGCTTACCGCCACCGCACAGGCATTTTCGGGCTATGCGGCCGGGCTGGTCGGCCTCTCGCTGCAAACGGTTTTTTTGCGCGGGCTTTATGCGACCGGCGACACCCGATTGCCGTTGAAAATAGGGTTGTGGTCCATTGCCTTAAACGTCTCACTCAGCTGGGTGCTGTCCGGCCTGTTCGGTGTGGGGGGGATTGCGTTGGCGAGTGCGGCTTCCTATTTCTTAGGGGCGGCGCTCTCATCAGCCGTGTTGCAGGGCAGGCGCGTACTGCCAAACACAAAAGCGGTGGCCGCCGCAAGTCTGGTTTGCGCCTGCTGCGTGGTACCGGTGAGCAGATTGTCCATTCAATCCGCCTTACTGGCTTGTATTTTGTTGGGTGTCTTGGGGGCGGGCAGCTACTTTTTCACATTGCTTATGCTGCGTGAACCCAATGTTGTTGCATTGGTTCGGCTCCTTTGTTCCCAAAACGGTGCGACACGTTTTTAAGAAGCGATGCTTCGCACATGGGGTGTTCTTTGAGGTTGATGTAAGACTTGATTATGGCGTTAAGTTATTATATCATGAACGTAGTGAATGATATAATTGCGCATCAAAAGGCGGTTGCCCCGCAAGGGGCGAGCCGTTGCGCATCAAGGGGTATCATGACCGCAATGCGGTTATGATATCATGAACGTAGTGAATGATATAATTGCGCATCAAAAGGCGGTTGCCCCGCAAGGGGCGAGCCGTTGCGCATCAAGGGGTATCATGACCGCTTTACGGTTACAGGCTGTCGATAAAGTGACAGGGGCTTAGCGATTTGCATAAAACAAATGCCGCTTATCGCGCCATGGGAGAACCTCCGGCGAGGGTTCTCGCCGCCAAAACAGTCCAGTGGACTGTTTTGGCGCCCGCTTCTGCGCTTCTTACAGAATTCGGGCACTTTAGGGCATACCGTTCGCATATAGGTGCGCGCGCGGCAGCTTGGCTCCGCTTATCACAGCGGACGGCATAAATACTCGCTGTGGCTCCACCAAGACCCTGCGCGCTTTTGAAAAAGCTCGACCAACCCCTTTAGTTTGTGCAACTCTTTCTTTGAAATGGATTTTTTGACAAGCTGTAGCCGCTTTGCAGTTACTATAAAGTGAAATTGTTAATAGCGGTATGAACATACAAAAAACTATTGGTGATTCATATGTTGGATTTCAGAATTGAAACTTTCTTAACACTTTGCCGGGTTATGAACTATACACGCACGGCGCAAATATTAAATGTCACACAGCCCACCGTGACACAGCATATACGTTATCTTGAAGCGGAATATGACTGCAAATTATTTTCTTACGTGGGTAAAACACTGTTGTTAACCCCGTCGGGAGAGCACCTGCGCGATTTTGCCCGCTCAATGGCGTACAACAGCCAGCGCATACAGGAGCGCATGCGCCAAAGCCGTGGCCAGAAGCCCGTCATGCGGCTTGGTGCCACCAAGACAGTGGGTGAATTTGTCATCGGGCAGATGATCAGCACCTACCTGAGAAAAAATCCTGAATGCCGGCTCAGCCTGCTGGTGGATAATACGGATACATTGCTTAAACTGCTTGAGCGCGGTGAACTTGATTTTGCAGTGGTGGAGGGCTTTTTCGATAAATCCAAATACGGCCACCGGCTTTTTAAAAATGAGACCTTTATCGGCGTGTGCGCCGCAGAACATTCGTTGGCCGACCGCATGTTGACAATTGACGACATTATGGCACAGAATATCATCGTTCGGGAACCGGGTTCGGGGACCCGCGCGATTTTTGAGCAGCTTTTAAAACAACAGAACTATTCGTTTGACAGCCTGGCACAAATAACTGTTGTCAGCGATTTTTCCGTTATCAAGCGGTTAGTTTGTGATAAAATCGGCATCGCGTTTTTGTATGAGCCGGTGGTGCGGGCCGAATTAGCAAGCGGCGTACTAAAAAAGCTGCATCTGGAAGCCATGCAGGTGCAGCGGGAATTTAATTATGTTTTTTTAAAGGATACACTGTTTTTGGAGGAGTGGCGCGCCTTTTTTTTCGATCAAGGTGATACGGAAAAATTGCCCTAAAGCCCGGATGCTCAAGCAGATTTTTGACAGCCCATCTTGCAACGGGCAATTAACCGGGCGGAAAGCCGTTCGATGGCGGTTTCCCTGAAACCCCTGATATTATAGCCATACAACATAAAAATCAGATCGTTTTTGCGGCTTGTTTTACGCCTCAGTGTATTGTTGTTCTTGACGGGCGCCACCTTGCACGACACACAATACCCTCGCCAAACCCGTTCCAGTTCCCAAGCTGTTTTAAGACTATAAACGCTGCCCCAAAAACCACGACAGCTTTAAATCTGTCTGGTTTTGGGAGCAGCGTTTTAAATGATCGGAAACAGGAATTAATATTTTGATGAATCGTCAGCGATTTGGACAACCGGAGCATGGTCGGGAAGGGGCATTGGCGCAATACCTTCGGTGCGCAGTTTAAATTTGCCGATTTCTTTATGTAGTTTTTCGGATTGATCAAACAGCTCCTGGCTGGCTGCGGCGCTTTGCTCCGCGGTTGCGGAATTGGTCTGAACCACAACTGAAACCTGATCCACACCCAGCGTAATCTGAGAAATTGCCACAGCCTGTTCGGCGGAAGAACGGTCTATTTCTTCAATGTTGGTTTTGACAAGCAGGGATTTTTCAGCGACGGCCTTTAAGGACTTGGCCGTCTCCTGCGCGATTTTAGAACCCTGGCTCACCTGGCTGATAGAGCTGTTGATCAGGGTGTTGGTCTGTTTTGCAGCTTCGGCAGACTTGCTGGCCAGATTACGTACTTCATCAGCAACAACGGCAAAGCCTTTGCCCGCTTCGCCTGCCCGCGCGGCCTCAACTGCCGCGTTAAGCGCCAGAATATTTGTCTGGAATGCGATATCCTCAATAACCTTGATGATTTTACCGATCTGGTTGGAGGACTGATTGATAGAATCCATCGACTGAAGCATCTTTTCCATATAGGCATTGCTTTCTTTAATGCCGGAAACCGCTTCGTCAACATGGCTTGCAGCTTCATGCACCTGCGCCGCGTTATGCCCAATACCCTTTGAAACCTCGTTGATGGAGGCGGAGAGCTGCTCAATGGTGGAGGCCTGCTCGGTTGCGCCTTGAGACATGGCCTGTGCACCGCTTGAAATTTGGTTGGCGCCGGAAGATACCTGCTCGGAAGCGACCTGAATATGTTGCATGGTCTGGTTCATGGAAGCGACAATGTCGGTTATTGCCGCACTAATCGGCACAAAGTCGCCGGAAAAATCGATATGCGGTTCAATATCCAAATTACATCGCGAAATTTCACCCAATATGCGCGAGATTTCCCCAATGTAGCTTTGCAGCGTTGCGGCGGTGTGCTTGAGGCTTAAAGCGATATCCCCAAGTTCGTTATCTTCCTTAATATTCAGCTCAGCCGCCAAGTTGCCCTTGCCCAGCTCCTGAGAGAAATGGACGATCCCCGCTACCGGCTTGAGCGAGCTTCGCAATATAAATGCCGATAAAATTGCGAGAACCACAATGCCCGCTGTCGCAATGGCAATAATCAGGAAAATAACCTGATACGTTGCGGTCAGCGCTTCCGAACGGTTGACCACAAATACGCTGGACCAGTTCTGATCGAGCCCGCCAATGTGGATGGGTTCAAAAATCTCAATGGCACGGCCGCCAAACACACGGTTTTCCGTATAATGTACATGTGTCTGACCAGTGGCAACCGCATTCAGTATATCCGCACTCTCGGACTCAAACTGGGTGCCGAACAGTGAATGATCGGCTGTGTGGGTGACGTGGTTGCTGTTGTTGGTCAGGATGAAGCTGTACGCGGTCTTATAGTTGTTGGTATCATACGGCAGACTGTTTAAGGTGTCGGTGACGATATCGCAGTTGGCAACACCGACAAAATTCCCGTTATAGTCTACAATAGGGTTGCTGATGGTGATTAACCACACCGTTTCTCCATTGGAGAGCTCGTATGAATACGGCTCGGTGATATGGGGCTTGAGTGTTTCTTTAGTTACTGCGTAGTAGTCGCCGTCGCGATAAATGGCGTAGTCGTTGGCGACATCCAGCAGGCTTTTATCGCCGTTACGATAAACGTAATAGGATAAGCCGGCCGGTGTGTTCGGAAAATATTTATTGGGCTCCGCCGCAAAATAGGCGGAGAAAATACGCGGGTCATCAAGCGCCGAATGCAGCGCCTTTTTTATCAGCATTTCGGCGTTGGCATTATCCAAAAACATATACCGTGTAAATTCTTTAGATAAGGCGTCCGAGGTGTTTTGCATGGTCTGTAAATATTCATCGGCAACAGAGGCGTTTTTACTGGCTAAATAACCAACCTGCTTTTCAACGAGCCCGGTTGTCATATTCGTTAATGTGACCGCCAAAACCGAGACCATCAAAACCATCACCAGAAAGATACATGCAATCATTTTTGCTGGAATAGCGAACGAGAGCTTTTTTATTGATCTTTTAATTTTCATATTTTTCACCCCATTCACGCAGCTTTAAATCCGTGCTTTTAGTTTTATCATATCACAAGCGCAAAGCGCGCAGTGGTATAATTAATTGCGCATCAAAAGGTAGCAAGCCGCGTTAAGCGGCAGGCCGTTGCGCATTATGGCGGATAATAGCCGTTTGCGGCTATTACCCATTCAAATAACAAAGGCACAATAATTCTGGATTTCTGTCAAAAAAGTTGAATCTAAATTTTAAAATGGATCAGAACAGCTACGACAATTCCCGCCAGGCAATAGAGATCAATTAGTTGAGAGACGATACCAATAATTCTCCCTAAAAGTGGAATCCAACTTAAAAAACCCAGTACAATACCGGCTGCGACGGACGCACCAATATAGATGAGTATGACAATCAACAGTGATTTCAGGTCATAGGCCTTTGCGCTCAAAGGAAAAAACTCTCTCACAACACAATCTCCCCACTCTTTTATACCGGGTTTACATCCAAAGCGCCGTTTTTAGAGATTGATCAGGCGGAAAGCTTTGCCATCCGCCTGATCGCCACCGCTCTATTTCAGCATATTCAGAATTTCGGCTTTAGGCTTTGCACCAACGCTGGTAGATGCAATTTTTCCGTCTTTCATAACGACCAACGTCGGTATGCTCATTATCTTGAATTGTGCTGCCAGTTCCGGTTGCTCGTCGACGTTCACCTTGCCAACTTTGGCATGGGAAATTTCTTCGGAAATTTCATCAACGAGAGGAGACACCATGCGGCAGGGGCCACACCAGGGCGCCCAAAAGTCGAGTAGCACCGGAATATCGGATTCCATCACTTCGCTTTTGAAATTATCCTTTGTAACGACCATAACAGACATTTTATTACCTCCCTTGCTAATATTAGCACCTTTATTTTACTCGATTATTTCCAGTAAGTCAAAAAATTAATTCATTTTGGCATTCTTAAAATCCCCAACTTTCGAAAATGTTACTGACAAGGCGCATTACGGCGTTGAGATGCTCAAAATACATGCAGCATTCCTGTGCTTTTCGCCTGATGCTGACGCTCCTGCGAATTTCCGCTGCTTTTGATTTTTAAGAAACGTCCCTGTTTAGAATGGAAGTAAAGATGGCCTGCGAAAATACCGAGTATTTATGCGCAATGATATTTTGCCCGATAAAGCGCATTTTACCGCTTTGCGGACCAATTGACTTAAATGGGCCAATTTGTTAGTATTGTTACTGTAGATCAAAATACAGGATAAGAGGTGGGCTTGTGAAAAGGGCGGTTGCGTTGGTACTTGCATTGATGATCATGCTTTCAGGGCTTGGCGCTCTGATAGGTGGTTTCTACCTGCACTGAGTTATCAGTGCGAAACAACATCCCAACAATAAATCACAGGTGCGATGACCGTTTGTTTTAAAGCGGTCATCGCATTTTTGTTACTTCCATCAAAACGCAGCTGGTATTTCGTTTCAGGCGATGGGTAATATAAAAATTGATTGTTTTCTTATGCACTACAATTTTCTTTTTAAAAAAGAAGTGAATATAAAAGTATTCACTTTAGAACTCAAAAAAACACTAAATTGACTCTGGCTTATTGTGCATAAAAATTTTAAGAGCTTTTATTTCCATGTAAAAATATCAAGATCATCATTATCGCTAATAAATTGCTGTGATACCCTTAAGTCCGGTTTTGCAATGCTTGCCCGTCTGCTCGGCAAAGCGTTAAAAAATGAGAGAGGGATGTAATTATAATGAAAAAGGTATTATCAGTTGTGCTCACTGCCTGGATGCTTTTGGCGGTTGCCGGTTGTGGAGGAACCACTTCCAGCACCATGCCCAGTGCCGCACCCGGCGGCACATTCGACGCGGCGCCTTCATCTGCTGCGGTACCGGCCGCGGCGTGGTCGCCTACGAAGGATGTTAAAGTCATCGTCGCTTACAAAGCCGGTTCCGGTACCGACACCGGTGCGCGTCTGTTGCTGGCAAACGCTGAAAAATATGTCGGGCAGACGCTTGTGGTGGAAAACCTTGAGGGCGCAGACGGGAAAATTGGTTATACGGCCCTGGTTGCTGCAAAGCCGGACGGCTATACCATTGGATTTATTAATCTGCCGACCTTCACGACACTGGCGCTTGAGCCGGATTCGGCCTTTACCATTGAAAGTGTTGAGCCAATCTGCAATCATCTTTCGGAGCCGTCGGTTGTTGTTGTGAAGAAGGATAGTTCCTATAACACGCTGCAGGATTTAATCGACGCCTGCAAAGCGGGCCAGCTTAAGTGCTCCACCAACGGCAATATGGCTTCCAATCATACCGGGGCCCAGCTTTTTGCAAAATCTGCCGGGTTTGCATACAAGGCTGTTCCCTATGGCGGCACTGCCGACCAGTTGTTGGCGCTCAGACAGGGCGAGGTTGATTTTTCGGTGCCGAAGGTTGGCGACGTTGCTTCGCTGATTTCCGGAGATAATGCCGAGCTGCGTATGCTGGCCGTTTTTACCGGCAGCAGAATTGATAAATATCCCGATATCCCCACTATGAAAGAGCTTGGGCTGACCGATACATGGTATGGCACCGCGCGTGCGCTTGTCGCGCCTGCCGGAACCCCCCAGGAAGTGATTGATTTTTATGTTGATGCTTTTAAAAAGACCATGGAAGATGAACAATGCATTGCTGATCATGAGACCGCCGGCCTGTCGATGGTCTATATGGGCCCCGACGCGCTCAAGGACCTGATAGCAGCGCAGGATATTTTCTGTCGCGACGTTGTTGTTGCACTTTATGAGTAGCAGTTCACAGGTGAATTAAGCGCTGGGGTGATTGGGCGGAGTTCCCCCGGGAGGAACCTCGCCCGGTTTCTTTCACAGGCGCGTTTTTGAGAACTTTGTATGCATTTTATCCTCAACAGAGGGTGTGAAGAACGACGAAAAAGACGGATGTTGGCGTGGTGGCCTTTATGTATGTGCGTGCGCGTTCTTTTTGGTAACGGCATTAAGGCTTAAAAAAGCGACCCGGATCTACCATCCTTTTATTGTTGCGGTATCGTTTTTTCTGACGGCGGCTTCAAGGTGGCGCATCCACTTATTGTGAATGCAGACGCCCGATGCCGGGAATCGGTATTTTGCATATTTTACCTTGTTTTGTGCCAACCTAATACAGGTCAGGGGGGATAAGTATGAAACAGGGGCATTCCGCAATAACGCAGTTCTTCATCGCATTTTTTATAGGATTGCTGGTGCTGGCCATCCCGTTCTCGTTTGCATTGTTTCGTTTTGCGGGCGACCGGATGGCCATTCATTCTCAGCCCGAGAGTTATTATCCGCAGAGCAGCGATGCCATTACCATTACAGTGGCCCTTCGGGAAAATACAAAGGAAAAACCCAATTGTATTTTGCTTTGCCGGATAGACCCGCCGTCCAACACGGTTAAAATTGCGGTTATTCCGCCTGAAACGATGGTGGAGGACGCGGGCAGATTTGACGCGGCGGCCAATGTCTGGAAGCGTGAAGGCGCAGGCCGCGCCGAGGCCGCACTGGAAAATGCCCTCTCGGTTAAAAGTGATCGCTGGATGGATCTGACCGCCGATAGTCTTTTAAAGCTGGGGGATGTGGTTGGGGCCATTGATTTTACGCTGGACGCGTCGCTTTCGACTGAGAACGGTTTGTCGGCACTGCCGCAGGGCAGGCAAATTATCGACGGACGCCGGGCGGCCCTCCTTATCAATTACCGGGGTTATGCCGCAGGCGAACAGGACAGGTTGAAGATGGTGGGGGACCTTACCGAACAAATGCTGCTGCAACGTATGCCGCTGATGACAGAATCGCTGCTGGTCAGGGCATTTGAAACATCGGTTAACAGCGGCTCTTCCAACCTGGCGGTTGGCGATTTTGAATCGCGCCGACGCGCGCTGACGCACATGCTGTCGCGCGCGCTTGTGGCAGAGGTTTTGCCGGTACAGGGAGAATACAACGAAGGTAAAAATACATTTTTACCTTCGGCGCAGACGCTTGAAATATTGTCACAAACATTTAATGAACCACCATAAGTGTAATAAAGAACTTCAGCCGGACGCTTAAAAGCGGCGCACAAAAGGTGCGCCGCTTCAGCTTGTCGAAAGCGATTGGTAAGGCTGGCACCGAGGGAAATGTGTGAAAGAGAGGGGGCGAAGAGCCGCCTCTTTTTCGAATTCGGATGGCGTCAACTGTTATGGTCGCTGGTGTGAAAGGTTTTAAGGTTGCCTATTTTTTCCCGGCGCTGTTCCAAAATGCCCAGCACTTGTTCCAAAGGAATATTTTGCTGCGCCATCAGCACCAGCAGATGATACAGCAGGTCGCATATTTCGTTTGAAGTCTCGGTGTTGTCGCCGTTTTTGGCAGCGATAATCACCTCGGACGCCTCCTCACCGATTTTCTTTAAAATTTTATCGGTGCCCTTTTCAAATAAATAACAGGTGTAAGAGCCTTCCTGCGGCTGCGCCTTGCGCGCCTGAACAACCTCAAACAACCCTGCAAAGGTATCGCTCATGTGCTTTAAGCTCCTTTTGATGAAATGTTGCTATCAGTATAGCAAAAATAAGCCGCAATTAAAAGGGGGCGATTTTTAAAAGGCGTCTTTTGGCGTGGCATCTGGAAAAAATATTTCGGGTGCGGTATACTGTCAATGGAACGAATAGAAATCTGACTGGGGGATTGATTATGAGAATGTACGACCTCATTCACAAAAAGCGCGACGGCGGGGAGCTGAGCCGTGAGGAGCTGGCCTATTTTGTGCGGGGTGTCACCGAGGGCACGATACCGGACTATCAGACCGCGGCATTGATGATGGCGGTCTATTTTCAGAAGATGAACCGGCGCGAAACCGCCGACCTCACCGATTTGATGGCGCATTCAGGCGATATGGTTGACCTTTCGCCGATCGAAGGCTTTAAAGTGGATAAGCACTCCACCGGCGGCGTGGGCGATAAGACCACGCTGGTTGCAACGCCGATTGTGGCGGCATGCGGGGTCCGGGTGGCGAAAATGTCGGGGCGCGGGCTGGGCCATACCGGCGGCACCATTGATAAGCTTGAAGCGATCCCGGGTTTTTGTACGGCACTTTCTCCCGAGCGCTTTTTTGACGTGGTGCGCAAAACCGGTGTTGCGGTGGTGGGACAAACCGGAAATCTCGCCCCTGCCGATAAAAAACTTTACGCACTGCGCGACGTGACCGCAACGGTTGAGAATACCTCGCTGATCGCCGCCTCGATCATGAGCAAAAAACTGGCGTCGGGGGCAGACGGCATTGTGCTTGACGTTAAAACCGGCAGCGGCGCGTTTATGAAAACCGTTGCCGATTCGGTGGCGCTGGCCGAGGCGATGGTGTCCATCGGCGAACACACCGGCCGGAAGACCGCCGCGCTGATCACCGACATGGATTGCCCGCTGGGATTTGCCGTCGGTAACGCGCTGGAGGTTATTGAAGCAGTGGATACACTGCGCGGCCGCGGCCCGCAGGATCTGGCGGCGGTGTCGCTGGAGCTTGCGGCTAATATGCTGTACTTAGGCGGCAAGGGGAATATTGCCCATTGCCGCGCGCTGGCACAGGAGGCGCTGGACGGCGGAAAAGCTTTTGAAACCCTGTGTGCCATGGTGGAAGCACAGGGGGGCGACAGCGCGGTGCTAAAGGACACAACGCTGTTTAAAAAGGCGGCTGTCACACACATCCTGCGCGCCTGCAATACGGGCTATGTCGCGGCGATGAATACCGAGGAGATCGGCAATGCCTCGGTATTGCTGGGTGCGGGACGCGAAACAAAGGAGAGCGTGGTCGATTTTGCCGCGGGCATTGTGCTGCATGCTAAAACCGGCCAGTGGGTTGAAGCGGGCACGCCGCTCGCCACCCTTTATACCGACCGGCCGGCCGCACTGGCACAGGCCGAAGAGCGGCTGCTGGCTGCGTTTAAAATTGAGGGTGAACCGCCCGCCAAAAGGCCGCTGATTTTTGCGCGCGTCAGCCTTGACGGTGTGGAATATTACCAGTAAGCGCTCGACTGAACATAAGACAATATGCGATTGCGTCAAACCGGTGCATGGCAGCTTATCAGAACTGCCATGCACCGGTTTGCGCATAGAATAGACGGCCCCGGCAATCGGCCCGGCCATTGGGATACACTTTTCGCAGAGATGCCGGGTGATCTTTCCGGCGGCGTAAGGCACTGAAACGGGCCTTGTTCCGTTCTGTTGACAGCCGTGCTCGGACAGCACCGGAAAGATTTCTGCGGATGAATCAGCGCTTACTGGCATTACGAATGCCTCAGCCTGTCAAAAAACCAACATTTTAGAAAATGTTGTACATATCAAAAGTTTTGGTCAAGCTTTTTCAAAGGCTTACAGGGTCTTGGTGGCGCCACAGCGGGCAACCATGCCGCCCGCTGTGATAAGCGGAGCCAAGCTGCCGTGAGCGCACCTATATGCGAGCGGTGCGGGCCAAAGTACCCTAATTCTGTAAGAAGCGCAGGAGCGGGCGCAAAAACAGTCCAGTGAACTGTTTTTGCAGGGAGAACCCGCACCGGGGGTGCAAATTGCTAAGCCCCTGTCATTTTATTGACAGCCGGTGGCATTACGAATGCCTATAAAAATACGCTGCGGGCTTTTTCAGGGCCGCGGCGTGGCATATAAAGGCTGAAAGCTGTCGGTGTTTAGCGCGATGTGGCTTCCTGCTGCCTGGCGTTGCCCACGCACCAGAAGGCCAGCGTGGCGATGACGATGACGCCGCCCGATATAGCCGCCAGCCCCGGTATTTCGTGCAGAAACACAGCGACCCAAACAGGGTTGAAAATCGGCTCCAGCATGCAGATGAGCGAGACGGCAATAGGCGGGCAGTAACGGGTGCCCACTGCGAACAGCGAATAAGGAATACCAAGCTGAAACACACCCAAGAACAGGATGGCGCCCACCGAGGCGGCGGAGAATTGCGGCGGAAAAATAAACACGAACGGCAGCCCTATCAGCGCGCTGAACAGATGCCCCAGCAAAACGCCGCTGATGCTTTCGTGCATTGAACCGGAACCGCAGGCAAAGACGAAGGCGGAAGCCAACATTACAGCCGAAAGCAGCGCCAGAATGTTGCCCAGCAGTCCGCCGGGCGAAAGTTCATCCAGGAAGAACAGGGCTACGCCGCCCATCACAATGGCCACGACCAGAGTGTCCCGCCTTGAGATGCGCTCATGCTTGAACAACGCACAGAACAGCAGCACAAAAACGGGGTTTGCCGATTGCAGCACAATGGCGTTGGCGGCGGTTGTCAGCTTGTTGGCCACCACAAACAGCACGCAGGCGCCGCTGAGGAAAAAGCCGGTGAGCAGCGTCTGCCGGTTTATGAGCGGGCGGGGGTAGCCTGATTTGCACAGTACCAGCCACAAAACAGCCGCGGCAATGGCGCCGCGAAAGCTGGCCAGCACCAGGGCGTTCCAACTTATAAGCTTTATAAACAGTCCGCCTGTGCTCCAGAGAGAAGCGCAAATAACCAAACTTAAAATACCCTTTTTCTGCGAAGCCATCAACAAAACAGGACGCCTCCTTTTTTGCATTTGCAATAGCACTATTCTAACTCAGCAAAACCGTGTTTGCAAATAAATTCCTTGGAAAATTCAATTGTGTTTAAATTATGTATAAAAACTGTTCCTTTTTACGGTAATTTGCGGTATAATAACCGCAAAGCTGCTATTGTACCGGGTGGATACGCAACGGCTGGCCCCCTTAACGGGGCAACCGTCTTTTGATGCGCAATTTATACCATAAGCGCAAAGCGCGAAGTGGTATAATAATTCCAATGCACAATGCGCAGCGGTTTATGCCCCGCAGAAAAGTTGGTGCTTGCCCGCATAATTTAGCGTTTTGAGTTGCGGGATACGGCGGATCAGGTCATGCCCGGCAAGGGGTCGGCGCTGCGTTTTTGCTGCCGGGTAAAGGGCTTATTTTTATGTTGCCAGTGCTGTTTTAGTGGATTTGCCCTTGGCAATTGCTTTGCGTCTGGCTTTATTGGCGGTGAAGATGGCGCCTGCTTCGATGTATGCTGCCGCGAACCTTTGGCGGCCTTACGCTTAAACATCATTGTTCTGCTGCCTGAAGAAATGCGTATGAGGGGAAACATCCTACATGGTTTTTGCTGATCTTATTTTCCTGTATCTTTTTTTGCCCGTAAATCTGGTTTTATATTATATTTCCAAAAACCGCACCTACCGAAATATGGTTTTGGTGTTGTTTTCGCTTTTTTTCTATGCATGGGGCGAACCAATCTGGATCGTCCTTTTGCTGTTTTCCGCAACGGTGGATTATCTTCACGGGCTGATTATCGAGCAGCAGCGTGAAAAAATCGGGGCCAGGCTGGCGGTGGTTTCTTCACTTATTATTAATCTGTCGCTTTTGGCCAGCTTTAAATACAGCGGATTGATTGTTGTAACGGTCAACAATCTGTTTGGCACCGCGTTTACGCCGCCGTCGTTCGCGCTGCCGATCGGCATTTCTTTTTACACCTTTCAAACCATTTCCTACACGATAGATGTTTATCGCGGCGACGCCGAGCCCCAGCATAATTTCGGAAAGTTTTTGCTGTTTGTGTCGCTTTATCATCAGTTGGTTGCGGGGCCGATCGTGCGCTATAATGAAATCAGCGAGCGCATTGAAGAGCGCCACGAAAGCTGGGCGGAGTTTTCTTCCGGCATCAACCGCTTTTTAATCGGCCTGACCAAAAAGACACTTGTTGCCAATACGGCGGGCAAGCTGGCCATCCCCTATCTCGGGGGGAATATCGCGTCGCTGTCGGTATTGGGGGCGTGGTTTGGCATTGTGCTTTATGCCTTGCAGATTTACTATGATTTTTCGGGCTATTCGGATATGGCCATCGGGTTGGGGCACATGTTCGGCTTTCGTCATCCTGAGAATTTCCGTTACCCGTACATATCGCGCTCAGCCACGGAATTCTGGCGCAGGTGGCACGTATCTCTGGGGCGCTTTTTCAGGGATTATCTCTACATACCGCTTGGCGGCAACCGTCGGCATATGGTCTTTAACCTGTTGATAACCTGGCTGGCCACCGGCCTTTGGCACGGCGCGTCCTGGAATTTTATGCTTTGGGGCGGCTATTATGGCGTGTTGATTTTGCTTGAGCGTCTGTTCCTGCTCAGGCTTTTGGACCGCCTGCCGCGTTTTATTGCGCACCTTTATTTTGTGGTTTTGATGCTGTTCGGCTGGGTGCTGTTTAACTTCACCAGTCTGCCCGAAGCGTTTTTATATATGGGCAAGATGCTCGGGCTGCACGGTGCGCCGCTGTTTGATCTTTCGGTTTGGCTGGATGTTACCAGCAACGGCATATGGCTTTGCCTGTCCATCCTGTTCAGCCTGCCCGTGACCGTACTGCTTGAGTGCATTTGGGAGCGCGTCCCGCAGATGCGGCAAAGCCGTCTGGGCTGGGTGCGGCCGGTGTTTAATCTCATATTGTTGATAACGGGTACGGCTTTGCTTGTGGGGCAGAGCTATAACCCCTTTATGTATTTCAGATTTTAATTTGTGCGCGTAGGAGTATCGCCTGATGGATAAGAAGAATGAAAAACGCGGATTCCCGATTATGCCGGCGCTCAATGCGCTGCTTATCACCACGGTCCTTGTGGTCGTGGGGATTTTATCCGTTTTATATGGCGACCGCCCGACCGTATCGGAAATTGAAAAGCGGGAGCTGGCTCCGCTGCCTTCGTTTTCGGTTTCCTCTTTCGTTCACGGGCAGTACACCAGACAGCTTTCAGCCTATTTTGCCGATACATTTCCGGCGCGCGAGGCGCTTGTGCGCATGGCCGGAGCCATCCGGGAACACAGAGGCTTTCATTTTAACGACGTCCTGCTTTACGATGGGTCGGAGCAGGATTCGATCATAGATGCCAATATGCCTTTGTTACCGGCGGATTCTTTGCTGCCCGCTGCGCCGCCCCCGGCGCCGTCTTTGCCGGAGGGCGCGCAAGACGTACAGCCGCAGGCGGCCTCAGTCCCCGAAAGCGGCACAGATAGCGTGGAAAGTGCCCAAAGCCCGCAAGGCCCGCAGGAAGTGCAGACTGTACCGGCCGCAGAGAGCACGCCGCCCGCGGCGTCTTCGGCCGTGCAGGCCAATTTGCCGCTTTCGCTGCCGGTAGATGCGGCCGGCGCGGTTGATTCCGTTGAAGAGGGCGTTCGAATGGGCGCAATCTTCATCTATAAGGACAGCGGATTTACTATTTTTGGCGGCAGCGACCGAATGGGGCAATGGTATGCGCAGGTGCTCAATACTTACCAGAATGTCCTGGGCGACCACATAAAAATTTATAACCTTGTTGTGCCTTCCTCCATCGAATTTAATTTGCCGGCGCGCTATCAGGGTGTCACGACGCCGCAGAAGCCCAAACTGGAGAATATCGCGTCCTCGCTGAACCCGGCGATTACCTCGGTGAATGTCTACGAGACGCTTTCACAGCACAGGGATGAATATTTGTATTACCGTACCGATCATCATTGGAGCACACTGGGTGCATACTATGCGTATGCCGAGTTTGCCAGAGCGGCAGGTTTTGAACCGGTTCCGATGGCGGGCATGGAGAAGCGGACGCTCGACAACTTTTTGGGAACGCTTTATTCCCAGACGCAGAATTCCAAAATGGCCGGCAACCCCGACCATGTGGATTACTATATCATGCCCACGGCTTACAAATGCTATCAGTATCGCAAAGGTTCGCCCGATACCGCGATCAGGATTCCGCTTTATGGCGAATACGCCAAAAGTTACAACTCTTATTCGGTGTTTATGCACGGTGATTTCCCTGTGACAGTGATCAATACCGAGATTAAAAACGACAGGCGTATTGCCGTGGTGAAAGAATCGTTCGGAAATGCGTTTATTCCGTTCCTGGTCAATCACTATGAGACGGTCGTGGTCATCGACCAGCGCTATCTTGAAAAGAGCTTTTACGATGTGCTCAATGATTTTAACATCAATGAGCTGCTGTTCATCAACAACATTGCGGCGGCGCATACCGCCGTCAGAATTCAGGAGCTCGCCTCGCTGCCAAACCGCACCTACATTCCGCCGGAGCCGGACGATGCGTCTGCGGATACCGCCCAGAAGGAGGACCAGGTGCAGCCGGCAGCCGGGCAGCAACAGGAGAAATCATGAAAAAACGGGCGGCCTTTTTCAGCGTGGTGTTGGCGCTGTGCTTGCTTTGCGGGTGCGGCGGGGCTCAGCGCACAGAAATTCGCGGTGAAACCCGCACGCTGACACTTGCGGTGAAAACGGATATTTCCTCTCAGGGGCAGGCCGGTGTTGATTGCTTTGCGAAAAAGGTGCGGCAGATTTCCAACGGGCGGCTGGCGATCAAGGTGGTGGATAGCGATGATCTGCTCGAATCGCTCGACAACGGCTGTGAGCTGATTTTTGGTCCGACGTCGGAGCTTGCACGTGCAAACGGCAATTTTAATTCCTATATCTCGCCGTTTTATTTTTACGATTATAAGCACCTGACCTTGACGCTTAATTCCAAAAGCTTTTACGATATTATACGGGAAACCAACCTCAGCCTGATGGACGCCATGCCCATAGGCGCCTTCTATAACGGGAACAGCGTGATTCTTTCATCGCGCGATAAAATGTTCGATACGATTGATCAATACCAGGACAGCACCGTCAATATTCTGGAGGATCCCGTGCTGGCAGAGGTGCTAAAGGCGCTTGGCACCACCGTGAAGGAGCGAAGCAGCGAATATCTGCTGCTTAATTTTGGCCGTAATCGCGATAACTCGGTTATGGAATGTGATACGCTGGAATTGGATCAGGTGCGCGCACCGAAGGAGAATGCCGTATTTTCGGTTTGCAAAAGCTTTCACCGCGCGCGGATTAACTGGCTGGTGCTGTCGCAGCAGGCGAAGGAGTCGCTGAGCGCCGCTGAGCAGGCGGTGCTGACCGAAGCGACGGCCTATGCCATTGCGACAAACGACGATCTGGTTTTGCAGCAGGAGCAAAAGGGCCTTGACCATGTTAAGAGCCTGGGGGCACAGATGAGCGTTCCCAACTATGGCGAGTTTAGCGAGGCGGCAGACAAGGCGCTGCGTGCCTCGGTGCGGTACCAGAGCCTCTGGGACTGGGACCAACATGTTGAGATACGCAATCTGGCGGTTTCATCGGCCGGTGGTTAAATATAGTCGAACCTATAGAAAACCAACACGGCTTGGCGGCCAATTCTGCATGGCTTTTCTGCTGGTCTGATTAGAACCCCCTGTATTAAAAAAACCTGTTGCGGAAACATCTGTCCGCAACAGGTTTTTTTGAAGCCATACGCAAACATGAAGGGAACCGTGCCGCTAAAATGACGGAACCTAATCTTGCTTGATGGCTGTCAGCGCCGAGATTTTAACGGCGCGGTTGGCCGGGTAATAACCGGAGAGAATGCCGATAAAGGTTGAGAACACCAGCGCCAGCACAACGAGCCACGGCGTGATAATAAACATCTGGGCGCCGCCGCCGGCATCCCCGAAAAAGCTGGTGCCAAAATTGATGCTCAGGCCCATGTAGTTGACCAGATAAGCGATGGAGGCGCTGAACGTAACGCCCACAATGCCGCCAAGCAGACCGATGCAGCCGGCTTCCATGAGGAACAGGGCGCGGATATCCCGCACGTGGCAGCCGACAACCTTCATGACGCCGATCTCGCGGGTGCGCTCGTAGACGCTCATCAGCATGGTGTTGATGATGCCCAGCGACGCGACAAAAAGCGAAACGCCGGCGATCATCCCCAGGAAAATCTGAATCTTTTTGGTCTGCTCCACCATCGGCTTGCGGATGCTCTCCATGGACCAGGTATCAAAGCCCATATCGTCGATGGCGGTCTGCACTGCGTCAACATCGTTGATATTCATAACCTTGACCTTGGTTTCTTCGTAGCCGTTGTTGTTGTTTTTGTCCACCTTGATATTGTTCGCTTTTATGTAGTCGGCCTCCATCTTTTTCAGGTCGGCTATCGACATAAACATGCCGCGCGAGGTTTCATAGCCGCGCTGCCAATCCTCTTTCATCACGGCGGTGGCGGTGGGCTTGTATTCAATCTTCTTGGCGTTTTCGTTTTCCTGCTGCAAGCGGATCAGCAGCTTGCTTTCCAGCATGTTGACAAAGGGCTCGGCAATGTTGCCGTTCCGGTCGGGGTAGGGGTCCACACGGTTGTTGCCGCGTGTTTTTCGGGTATCCTGAAGGCTATAGGAGGCGTACTGCCCTATGACGATGGAATAGGGCGCTGAAAAAGCCTCTTCCCAGCTGCCTTCAAGCAGCTCATAGCCCAAAAGGGGCAGCGCGTCGGGGTAAACGCCGATAACGTTATAAAAATAGGCCATATAGCGTTCGTTTTTTCCCGCAAAAAGCTGGGCGCTTAAATTTTGGGGGCGGTACAGCGGCGTGGCGGTCAGAACGCCGGGCATTGTGCGGATTTTTTCAACCATGGCGTCGTCCATGACCACCTTGTTGCCGGATTTATCGGTCTTGCCGTAACTGTAAACCTCGATGATCGTTAAATCACCCATCTGCGCCAGCTGCGCTTCCTGACTGGCCTTCATGCCAAGGCCCACCGCAATCATCAGAACAACGGCGCAGGTGCCTGCCACCACGCCGACAAGCGTGAGCAGCGTGCGGTATTTGCGCCTTATCAGATTGCGCAGGCACATCTGGATGATATCAAAGGTCTTCATCTAAATAGATACTCCTCTTGGCCTTGGCTTTTTGAATGGTCACGTAGGCGCTCATGGCGCAGACAATGAGGCCGACAACAATTTTTACGGGCCGCACGGGGTCGTTTTCCGGCTCGGCGTTCGTCGGTTCGGCGGGCTCCATGGGGTCCAGGCCGCCGGGGAATTGCGGCTCCATCGGCTCTCCGCCCCATAAATCCTCAACGGTGACATTAAAAGCTGAGACCATTTCCTTGGGGTTCATGTTTGCGTCCTCATAGGTGACGACAATTTCGCCGCTGTAGTCGCCGGGTTCGAGATATTGCAGCGAGAAGTCGGCGCTCGATTCGGTACCGGCGTTCAAATTGCCGATATACTGGGTCTGGCCCGGGTTTTTAAGGCCGTCGCCGCGGACAAAGGCGGTGAGGTTATAAACCCCGCTGCGGCCCTTATTGACCATCGGCACCGAGATGTAATAATCCTCGCCGATGTAGGCGGTGTCGTCCTGTTCGGGGACGCCCAGCTCAAACCGGTCTGGGAAATCGACGGGCAGGGTGATGCTCTCGCTGGAACTGCCCGTTTCCAGCCTTTTGACGTCGGTTCCGGCGTACTGGTATGTAAACTTGATATCGATGGAGTTGGCGTCTTCGTCGTCGGTTACTTTGGTCATCCCGGCTTTTAGCGTAACCTCGCGCTCGATCATGCTGCCGGCCTGAAGCTGGTTGATGTACATCGTATTTGAGGAGCTGGCCATTGAGAATACACCCATGGGTGAGACGTTCATGACGATATTAACAAGGGAATTTGTGGTGCTGGTGTTGCGCAGCTTGAGTTTTAAGGTGAATTCGTCGCCCGCCGTCACGCTGGTGCCACCGTAGGAGTAGCTGTCCACGATGATGTAGGGAATGGGGGAGTCGGAGTCGTCTTCATCATCATCGTCATCATCGTCATCGTCGTCGACATAGGCCACGGTGCGGGGGATGGTGGCGGTGCAGTCGATGGTTCGAAGTGTATCCGCAGCATTCCTGTAGGCCATCGTAAAGGAAAGGGAACTGCCGGAACCGGTGTAGCGGAGCGGCAAGGTGACCTTAAAGGCATATTTGCCACTTGGATGATTAATAACTTCGACCTCGAGATCGCTGTCCAGTAGGATGAAGGCGCCGCTGGAGCTAAAACCGGTGAGATAAGGCTCCTCGCTGTCGTTAACGAGGTTGGCGTCGATACTATAATCGACAATCTGGAATGTAACATTAAATTCGGTGTTTTTCTTAATACTTGTTTTTGAAATACTCAGCATTGTAATGTTGTTTGAACTGGAAGTCGTATCATCTTCGTCGGCATCCACGACATTGAAGGTACAGGTTTTGGAACTGTCATCTGCGTTTACCCAATCGTTGCTGTCGTCGCTGATCGAAATAGTGAGGCTGTTCCAGGTAACGTAATCTCTGCTGCTGGTACTGGAAATGGTGTAGAATGTCACACCGTCATATTTGGGGCTGCTGGAGCTTGATGGGCCTGAAATATTCAGCGCTATGGAGCCATCTATATTTTTGACGGTGGAAATTGTGTAGCCATTACCAATCGGTAAAGCCGCATTCGGGTAACCCTCTACTTCCAGCCCGCCGTTTGACACCATAACCGCCTGTCTGGTTGCCGCAAACACCGTCGCGGGCAGCATGGAGACAACCATCACCGCCACAACCATCAAACAAAACAATCTTTTTATCCTTTTCAAGTGCATTCTCTCCTTGCTGTTATTCATCGGTTTTGTCCGCCGCCGTTTTTGCTGCGACCGGTTCTTCCGGCTCTTCGCCAGTTCCGGCTTCCATGTTTTGCGAGGGCGGCTGCGCAGTCGGGTCGGTGTGTGGGCTGTCTGACGGCTGTGCCGTGCTCTCGGGTGGGCCGGCGTCGGCGCTTTCCGCGGCCGGGAGCAGCGCCGTTTGCGGTGCTGTGTCGGGGCTCGGCAGTGTTTTTGTTGCCGATTCACCCTCCGGCATGGGGTCGAGATAGGCCGGATGAGGATTGGTTTCGTCGCTGATGATCACGCCGTCGCGGATGGTGATGATGCGGTCGGCATAGCGCGCCAGCTCGTTATCGTGGGTGACCAGCACAAAGGTGATGCCGTTGTCGTGCGCCATCTCAATCAGCAGGCGCATAACCTCCAGCGTGGTGCGGCTGTCAAGGTTGCCGGTCGGCTCGTCGGCGAAGACGATCTTGGGCTTTGCCACAAAGGCCCGGGCGATGCCCACGCGCTGCTGCTGGCCGCCCGACATCTCCGAGGGTTTGTGCCGGGCCCGGTTGCCCAGCCCCACTTTTTTCAGCAGCTGCAACGCTTCGCGGTCGCGTATGTCGCGCGCAACGCCGCGGAACAGAAGCGGCATGGCCACGTTTTCGGTGGCGGTCATCGAGGGAATCAGGTTATAGGACTGGAACACAAAGCCGATGTACTTTTGCCGAAAGCCCGCGAGCTGGTCTTCCGTCAGGCGGGAAATATTGGCCCTGCCGATGTAAACGCTGCCCGCGGTGGGCTTTTCAAGCCCGGCCAGCTGGTTTAGCAGCGTGGATTTTCCCGAGCCGGAGGTGCCGAGAATACAGCAGATTTCGCCCTTGCCGATGGCGAGGTTGATATTGCTGAGCGCCTTGACCTTTTCGGCCCCGACGCGGTATATTTTGGAGAGGCCTTTTATGGTGATGATATTATCCAACCGTTGCCCGTCTCCTTTCGTTTTTTAAATCGTTATCCGGTAAATTAGTGTATAAATCAGGGCGTATTGTTGCCCGCATCAGCCAAAAATTTCACCAATTATACACTCCATTCTATCACACACAGCGTCGGAAAAAAAGAACAAGCCGCCCGGCTCATAAAAAAGATGCGGCCTTTCAAACCGGCGCAGAAAAAGCAACTTCGCCGGTGTCTGGGCTATAATGAGAATGGTCAGGAGTAAAAAAAGAGGGTATAATAGCCGTGAACGGCTATTATACCCATCAGCCTGTCGAAAAAGGTTGGCCGTGTGGTTAATTTGCGCAAAGCTGATGCCGCTTAACGCGACATGGGGAGAACCCCCGGCGAGGGTTCTCCCCGCAAAAACAGTCCGGCGGACTGTTTTTGCGCCCTCTCCTGCGCTTTTTGACGAATGAGGCACGCAAGCTTTTTGAAAAAAGCTTGACCAAAAACTTTAATTTGTGCAATTTTTTAGCAAGATGCGCACTGATACCCCCGCAGCTTTGCGCGGCGCTGTTACGGTTGCTTATCTTTGGCTATATAGGGATTGACGTGTACCATGCAATGCTTTACCGACGGGAAATGCCGTTCAATTTGCTCGTGCACAGCCTGCGCAATGTCGTGCCCTTCCTTGACGCTTAAAGCCCCATCCGCCGCAATGCAGACATCCACATAAATTTTGGAGCCGAACTTTCGGGTGGTCAGGCTGTCAAGCCGGATGACGCCCTGCTGCGCCAGCACCACATTGTGCATCTCTTTTTGCAGTGCGGGTTCACAGGCGCGGTCGAGCATCTGGTCGAAGGCCTGCCGCGCAATGCTGAAGGCGACCTTGACGATGACCAGCGAGATGACGACGCAGGCGATGGGGTCCATGATCGGAAATCCCAGCAGTGCACCGCCGATGCCGATCAGCGAGCCAACCGAAGAAAGCGCATCCGAACGGTGGTGCCAGGCGTCCGCCATCAGCGAGGCCGAATCGGCTTTTTTAGCGGCCGCGCGGGTGTAGTGGTACATCAACTCCTTGACGGCGATGGACAGAACCGCCGCCGCCAGCGCCAGGTAGCCCGGCACAACAAAGCTGCCCGAAAGACCGCTGAGGATGGTTCTGACGCCGCCGAATCCGATGTAAAGACCCGTCGCCATCAGTAAACCGGCCAGCGCCACCGCGGCGGCCGACTCCATACGCTCATGCCCGTAGGGATGCTCGGCATCCTCCTGCCGTGCAGAGAGGCGCACCCCCAAAATGACCACAACCGTGCTGATAATGTCTGAGGCGGAATGCACGGCGTCCGAGACCATCGCCGCGGAATGCGCAAGGATACCGGCCGCCAGCTTGGCGATGGCCAGCAACACATTGCCGACGATGCTCACCGCGGAGACGCGCAGGCACAATTTTTCTTTTTGCCGATCATCCATCATAAAAATCACCCCATCGCCCCGGTGTGGGCCCAGTATAAAAAAGACAGCAACCTTCGTCTATGTAAGGTTACTGCCCCGCGATTAAACGCTGCCTTTAACGGCCCGAAGCACACGGCTTCTGATTCGCCTATACTACCATTTATTGTATGGTATGTCAATCGAAATATGACGTTTAACACCGCTTATTTATTGAACGTTCAAAATGGAAGGGACGTTGGTGCCGCCCTGCCCGCCTATAAGCGACGCGCGGGTAGAAATGGCCTGGGCGGCGGCAAACATCAGGTTGGCCACGATGTTCTGGTCGTTGGCGGACATGTTTTCAGTGATGGTGAGGCCGATGATAATGGCGGCCATGGTCATATTGGTCGCGTAATTAACCGAGCCGGGGCCGTAGTTTTGTTCCTGAGCCATTCATCCACCCCCGCACATGCTTTAATACTGACACTATATCATTCTATGCAGGATGCCGTTTAAGGATAAAAGGAGAGATAAGCGATGCTTTTATGTTGCCATATTGAATACGATTCTGCCCTGCTGGCGCGCGCCATAGCCTTAAGCCTGCCGGAAAGGCAAAAAAGGGCGCAAGGCATCCGCAACGAGCATCTGCGTGCGGCTTCGCTGACTGCAGGGCTGCTGCTTAAATACGGCCTTTATCAATATGGCCTGCGGGAAGCCGATATTCGCTATACTAAAACGGGCAAGCCATATCTGGCCGACGGCGCCCTTTGTTTCAGTTTGTCGCACAGCGGAGAATACGCGGCCTGTGCCATTGCCAAAGGGGACGTCGGTGTGGATATACAAAAGATTGTGGCGGTTTCTCCGCGGGCGGTGTCGCGCGTTTGCACCGCGGCTGAGCAACAGTATTTAAAGGGAAGCCGTGACCTGCGCAGCGACATGATCCGCCTGTGGGCCTTAAAAGAAAGCTGGCTGAAAGCCACCGGCAGCAGCGCTGCCGAGATGTTTAACGCAGCTTTTATGCTGCGCGGGGATGGGTCTGCCGATGGCCCGGCGGGCTTTGACTATCGCCTGTATGAAAATATTCCGGGCTATATTCTGGCGGTTTGCGAAAGCAAATAACCGTTAAAATGACGTGTTGCGTTCGTAGGTTTATGGCTGCATTTTGGGTGTACACAGGCGGTTGCGTGATAAAAAGTGCCTGCCGCATGCGGAATGACGCAGCTTTTTTGATTTTTTATAAAAATAAAATGACGCGCGCAAATTGAAGAGAATCAGAGAGAAAACGAGAGAAAATGTGCAAGAGTGGGCTCATAAATTAAAATAATGGCTTGACAGTTTTTGCGGACATGATATACTGGTAAAGCACTGTAAAAAGATAAGCAAAATTTTGAGGAGGTAAACACCTTATGTCAACCTTTCTTCCGAAGGCAGATGGCATTAAGCGCGAGTGGTATGTCATTGACGCCGCAGGCAAGTCCCTGGGCCGCACCGCCGCTACCGTTGCCAGCATTCTGCGCGGCAAGCATAAGCCGATTTTTACGCCCAATGTTGATTGCGGCGACCATGTTGTGGTTATCAACGCCGCCCAGGCTGTTCTGACCGGCAACAAGCTGCAGGACAAATATTATCGCCACCACAGCGGTTGGGTCGGCGGTCTTAAAGAAGTCAACTACGCCACGCTGATGAAGAACAACCCCGAGAAAGCCATGATGGTGGCTGTCAAGGGCATGCTGCCGGACAACACACTCGGCAGAAAAGCACTCACCCGCGTGCGCATTTACCGCGATGCCAACCACAGCCAGGAAGCCCAGCAGCCGAAGGCCTGGAACGAATAAGAGAGGAGACTGAAAGTTATGTACGATAGCAAGCCTTATCTCTACGGCACAGGCCGCAGAAAGAGCTCCGTTGCCCGCGTCAGAGTTTATCCCGGCAGTGGCAGCATCACCATCAATGGCAGAGACATTGACGATTATTTCGGCCTTGATACCCTCAAGCTGATTGTCCGTCAGCCCATGGCTCTGACCGATACCCTCGGCAAGTATGATATCATCTGCACCGTCGCAGGCGGCGGCGTATCCGGCCAGGCAGGCGCCATCCGCCACGGGCTTTCCCGCGCGCTGCTACAGGTTTCTGATGAGATGCGCCCCATCCTTAAGAAGGCCGGCCTTCTCACCCGCGACCCGAGAATGAAAGAGCGTAAAAAGTATGGCCTCAAAGCCGCACGCCGCGCCCCCCAGTTCTCAAAGAGATAATTTTTCTCAACAAAAAAACCGCAGGAACGGCTTGTTCCTGCGGTTTTTTTATGTGTTTATATCTGCGCGGTTTACATGCGGTGCTCTGCCGCCGCGGTTACGGCTTGATATAAGCATACCCTTTGGCCTGCCGCTCAATAAGCTCAAGTACACCGGCGGGCACCACTTTTGTAAAAGGCATCAGGGAACCTGGCGCAATGCCAAGCGCTTTTAGGGCATTGTTACATGCCACAAATGTGACGCCCTGTGCGTTCAACCGGTGCAGGGCGGCGGCAAAAGGGCTTTGCGGCAGCACATAACCGGTTACCGCCTCGGCGTTGGCCACAACCTCCACATGCGCTGTTCTGGCATCGATCTGTTGCAGCAGATTTGAAACGTTTTTTAAAGTCAATTCCCATTTGCCGGTTTCGTCCACATGAAACACAACGTTGTAGTTCATCAACAGGATCCCCCTTTCGTCGACTGGGCTAACAGCTGGCCGCTTTTTGGATTGTAGCACCATTTTGCAGGCGCGTCAAACAGGCGTAAGCATACGATCCCAATAGAATTGAAGAAGAGGCCGGACGCCGTTTTATAGCGTCGGGCCTCTTTGTACCTGACCAAGTCGCACATAAATGGATCTGTTTGGCATATGTATTATTTTTTAACGTCCGGGACGCAGGGGGATGTTGATCTGGGGCGGCATATTCTCAATAGAGCGCTGGAACTGTTGCACCAGCTCGAACGGGCGGGCGGGCACCTGAATGATTTGTCCTACATAGAGATTATAGGGGTTGACATTGGGATTCGCATTAATAATTTCCTGAACCGTCACGCCATACATTTGCGAAATTTTATAAAGGGTATCGCCCGGCTGAATAACATAGTTAAGCATTTCAAAATCACCTCGATACCATCATATGGCCGGAGGATTTCGATGGTGTCTGCTGATTGGCAGAAAATGCACACGCGCATTGCAGTTTGGCGCTTTATGTTGCCGCCAAAGGAAAACGCCCGCGCCGCCGTGTGAGGCTTTGCGGGCGTAAGAATTATGAGTACATGCCGTTGGCTGACATGAAGTCATAGATTTGTTTGCCGTGTTGCTGCTCTTCCTTTTGGATATGGTTGAGTGCATTTCGGATTTGCTCGTCTTTAAACTCAAAAATGCAGGTGTCATAAACCGAAGAGACATGCTTTTCCGTCGACAGGATATCGGCGCAGAAGAATTGGTCGCGCTGCTTGCCGGTTGGGTTGTTGCTGTAAGAGGAAGAGCCGCCGCTCCACTGCTGTTGGCCGGAGCCGCTCTGACCGCTGCCGCTGTTCATATTGGGTACGGTACCGCCCATAATCTGTTCAATGGTGTTCAGATGTCCCTGTTCGGTCTGGCCAATTTGTGAGAACAGGCTTTTGAGCTGGTTGTCGCAGGCCTCGGACGAATATTGCGTATACTTTTCAACACAAAGTTTTTCCTGAGATTTTAAATCTTCAAGAAGCATGGTTTCCTTTTGACTTAGCGTCATAAATCAATCACCTCGGCCTTATTATTCGGCAACAGGGATGAAATATGCACGATGTGGCAGCCTTACGGACAAAATTTTGATATCCAGGTTATTAACACAGGCATTCACGCAATCGCGACAAATTAACACCGCCGTAGAAACGCCGCTGCTGACTTATCGGGTTAAAAGGCGTTAAAACAGGCTATAAAATTTTTATTGGCGCGGTCCCAGTCGACAACATTAAACCAATCGTCAATATAATTGGCACGCATGTTATAATGCTTGAGATAATAGGCGTGTTCCCAAACGTCGATGTTCAGAATAGGGCAAAGATTATAGGGCAGCGGCGTATCCTGGTTGGCGGTGGTTATAATTTTGAGGTCGCCGCTGCCGTCGACCACCAGCCAGGCATAACCGGAACCGAACACCGACAGAGCCGCAGCCTTAAAAGCGGCTTTAAAGGCGTCATAGCTGCCATAGGTTCTGATGATGTCATCAAGCAGCATGCCGGAAGGCGCCTTGGCGTTGGCAGCAGGGGTCAGGCCGTTAAAATAGAAGCGATGGTTATACACACCGCCAGCATTGTTCTTGATAGCCGTTCTGTTGGCGGGGGGCAGTGCCTCCGGCGGTGATACAAGTGCCTCCAGCGGCAGTTTTTGCAGCTCCGGATATCCTTTCAACGCTTTGTTTAAATTATCGACGTAACCCTGCAAATGCCTGTCGTGGTGAATCTGCATGGTTCTGGCGTCAATAAAAGGCTCCATTGCATCATAAGAGTAGGGCAGGGGCTGATTCTCAAATTCATAGAAATTATTCGGATGGCTGCTCATATTACTCTCCCCATTATCATGATTGAATTTTTGACCCAAAACGGATTCGGCCCAAAGGGAGGCGCTTAAATTTTGCTGCCTGCACGATGACCATCAATTAAATTTATTGAATGCGCGGCGTTTATATGCATAGAGCGGGCCAATAATAGAGGCAAAAGGAAAGGGGTGTCGGCATGAGAATTCCAGATCATATTGCACTGATCCCTGACGGCAACAGGCGCTGGGCAAAAAGCGCCGGGATGCACAAGCACGAGGGGTACAGCTACGGACTGCATCCGGGGGTGGCGTGCCTTAAGGCCGCGCAGCAGTATGGGGTTAAGGAGCTTACTTATTATGGCTTTACCACCGATAATTGTAAAAGGCCCCATGTGGAGGTGGATGCTTTTTCTGACGCCTGTGTGGAGGCGGTACAGCTGATTAAACAGGAAAACGCCGATTTACTCGTGGTGGGCAACACGGAATCCCCTATGTTTCCGCCGGCGCTTTTGCCCTATGCCAAACAGAGAATTCCCTTTGGCACCGGCATAACGAAAGTCAATTTTTTGGTGAACTATGGCTGGGAGTGGGACATGGGGAACATGCATACCGCGTCGAATAATCGCAATACCATCACGCAAAGTCTGCGTTCCAAAGAGATTTCGCGCATTGATCTTGTCATCCGCTGGGGCGGGAGAAAACGGCTTTCTGGGCTGCTGCCGGTGCAAAGCGTCTATGCGGATATCTACACGCTTGATGAAATGTGGCCGGATTTTAAAATAGCACATCTTGAACAGGCGCTGGCATGGTATGACCAGCAGGACGTCACACTGGGCGGGTAGATTTGAACACCGGCCCCCGCCGGGGCAGGGCCAATGTTATCACCATTTCGGGCCCGTAAAAAAGACGCCGGAGTCACATAAAATTGTCGTTTTTTATCAAAGACTGTAATTTTATCATATTTAAGCGACAAAAAACAAAAAAATAGCTATTGCGTTCAAAGAAATGTAGCGCATTGCACAATAAATCTATTGACAAAATTTGAAAACCAGTATAACATTAGGACTATTGAAGGAAATAATTTGGAGGCAATATGGCGGTGGATTTGGAGCAGGACGATCTTGTACAAGCTGCCCGATCGAAGACGGCCGGAGAGCACAGGCTGCTTGAACGCTACCTGCCTTTGGTGCGCAGCCGCGCCAATGCCTTCAGAAAAAAGGGCCTGGAAACGGACGACCTTGTTCAGGAGGGCGTCATTGGCCTTTTATATGCGATTCGCGCTTACGACCACAAGGTTGGAACATCGTTTGAAACGTTTGCATATGTTTGTATTACCAATCGTCTCCGCTCCTCCGTGGCTAAGGCCAGTCAGAAGCTGCAGACGGTCAGTCTTGACAGTTATTCGCCATTTGAAGAAAGTTTTTGGAACACCACGCAGGAAGAGGATCCGCAGGAAATTGTTATCAGCCGCGAGCAATTTGGCCAGTGGCTGCAAAGGGTGGAAACCTGCCTATCCGATTTTGAGCATCAGGTTATTCGCTATTATCTGGCCGGGTATTCTTATCAGGAGATTGCCCAGCTGCTCCAGAGCACCACAAAGGCAGTGGATAATGCACTCCAAAGAGCCAGACGCAAACTGCGCAGGTTGTAATGGCCGCATCATTTGGCGGCAAGTATCTTCTTTTCCCAGAATGTATGCCATTCGGCTACATAAAATAATACCCTTAGGTGCACTGGCGATCCCCTGGTCTCCGGAATGCTGCGGGTAAATCCAATCCATAAGCGAGGTAAAAGAAATGTACGAAGACAAGACCTTAAAATGCAAAGAGTGTGGCGCTGATTTTGTGTTTACTGCTGGAGAGCAGGAGTTCTACGCGGAGCATGGCTTCGTCAATGAACCCCAAAGATGCAAAAAATGCCGCGATGCCCGTAAAAATGCTTCCAGACCGGAAAGGGAAATGTTCATTGCAACATGCGCTGCATGCGGCAAAGAAGCCAAGGTTCCTTTCAGACCTCGTGAAGACCGCCCGGTGTACTGCAGCGAGTGCTTTGCAAAATTAAAAGAACAAGCGTAAGCCTAAAATCTGGTTGTTTGTGCACCGCAGGATCGTATGATCCTGCGGTGCATTTTTTGGCATCCGTCGAGAATTGTATTTCTATGGCTGGCAAAGTGGTGTCGCTTGTGGTATAATAACCGCAAAACGGTTATTATGCGCCTTAATGTCCAACGGCTCGCCATCAGTGGGGCTTGTTTCTTTTAGTTGGGCGGCATCGGGAACCGGTGTCAGATTATCCGGAAAAGAGAGGATTACAAATTTGAGTGCGGTTGAAATACTTGATCCACGTTTGCGCAGCATTGCGTCAATGGTGCGCAGCGGCTCAAGGCTGGCCGATGTTGGCTGCGACCATGGTTATTTGATTTGCGCCTTGATGCGCGACGGCCAAATAGACAGCGGCATCGCCTGTGATATCAATGAGAAGCCGCTGGATAAAGCGCGCAATGAAATTGAACGACAGGGTTTAACAGATAAAATAGCCTGCCGCCTTGGCGACGGGCTTTTTCCATTGGCACCCGATGAGGTGGACGACATTGTCATTGCCGGCATGGGCGGCGAGATGATTGCGTCCATTTTAGAGCGCTGTACATGGAAAAGCCTGGCCAACAAGCAGTTTTTACTCCAGCCCATGACTAAGGCGCCATTTCTGCGCCACTGGCTTTGCACGAACGGTTATTGCATCTCGGCCGAAAAGGCCAGCGTATCCGGTGAACACGCCTATACCGTTATGCGCGTCACTTACACCGGCTGGCGGTGTAAGCTCAGCGAATATGACCTATACTGTTATGCGGGGGAACTGGCCTGTGACCTGTCGGAAGAGGCTCGCGCCTACCTGTGGCGCACGGTGTCTTCGCTCAAACGCCAGGAACGTGGGGTGGAACCTACCGACCCTGAAAAGGCCGCGCGGCTGCGCTGCCTGATCAATAAGCTGATTACGGTCATAGAAGAGGGGAAGTGAGCCCGTGGCGCTCGACGGTATGATGCTCTCGCTCTTAAAGGCGGAGCTTTCACAGACGCTGATTGGCAGCCGGGTGGACAAGATTTATCAGCCCGTCAAGGAAGAACTGATTCTCGCTATCCGCGCCCGGCAGGAAAACCGCCGGTTGTTGCTGTGTGCCCACGCGGCGTCTGCCCGTGCGCATTTTACCGGTATTTCGGTTGAGAACCCAAAGCAGCCACCGATGTTCTGCATGCTGCTGCGCAAATGGGTGGGCAATGCCAAGCTTGTCGCCCTTCGGCAGCCCGGCTTTGAACGGGTGCTGTTTTTTGATTTTGAAACGGTTAACGACCTTGGGGATACCGTCATCGTAACACTGGCGGCCGAACTGATGGGCCGCTATTCCAATGTGATTTTAATCGGGCCGGACGGCCGCATTATCGATTCGATGAAGCGGGTTGGAGCCGACCGCTCCTCGCTGCGCCAGATTTTACCCGGTTTGCGTTATGAGAATCCGCCGCCGCAGGAGCGGGTGGACCTGCTAACCGACGGCGTGCAGGCGGTTCTCAACGCGTTAAAAGCTTCCCCGCGGGATATCGATACGGCCAAGCTCTTGCAGGAGACGCTCTCGGGCGCTTCGCCGCTGCTGGCCAGAGAGTTGGTGCACCGTGCGCTGGGCGGTATTTCAACCAATAAAAGTGAACTTTCGAACACGCAGTATGACGCGTTGGCCGCCGAGCTGGAAAGGCTTTGCTTCATGCTTAAAGAGGGCCAAACCGAACCGACCACTGTGCTGACGCCGGACGGCGCGCCGAAGGATTTTTCCTTCATGCCCATTATGCAATATGGCAGCGCCATGCAGGTGCAGCGCTTTGATGAGATTTCCACCATGCTGGATGCGTTTTACGGCGAGAAAGACGCCGCAGACCGTATGAAGCAGAAGATGAGCGATTTTTCGCGCCTGATCACCGCGCGGATTGAGCGCATTGAGCGCAAGCTCGCGGCCCAGAAGCAGGAGCTGCTCGACTGCAAAAACCGCGACCAGCTGCGCCGCTTTGGCGATTTGCTGTCCGCGAATATGTATCAGCTGGAAAAGGGCATGAACCGCATCACCGTGCCGGATTATTTTGACGAGACGGGCGGGGAAGTGACCATTCCGCTGGATATCCGCCTGACGCCCGTCCAGAATGTGCAGCGTTATTACAAGGAGTACCGCCGCGCCGACACCGCTGAGAAGATGCTCAAAGAATTGATCGGGCAGGGCGAGCAGGAGCTCGCTTACCTCGACACCGTCTATGATCTGATGACCCGCGCGCGGACTGAGGCCGAGCTTGCGGCCATTCGCGCCGAGCTGAGCGAGGGCGGCTATCTCAAAGCGGCTTCGGGCGGCAAAAAGCAACGGGAGCAAAAACTGCTGCCGCTGCAATACCGTTCGTCGGACGGCTTTTTAATTCTTTCGGGCCGCAATAACCTGCAAAACGAGCGGCTGACGTTAAAGGACAGCCGTAAGACCGATATCTGGTTCCACACGCAGAAGATTGCGGGCTCTCATACGGTTGTGGCTTCCGAAGGGCAGGAGGTGCCCAACCGCACGCTGACCGAGGCCGCCATTATCGCGGCCGTCAACTCCAAGGCGCGCAGTTCCGCCAAGGTGCCGGTGGATTATACCGCCATTAAAAATGTCAAGAAGCAGCCCGGGGGCAAGCCGGGCATGGTGATATACGAGAATTTTTCCACAGCCATTGTGGACCCCGATGAGACGCTGGTGCAGTCGCTGATGTTGACTTAAACAAAATGCGTTAAGAAATCAGCTTTCTTAACGCATTTTTAGTCCTTCCGGTTCCGTTGCTTAAGCGGTATAACCGGTATTTAAATGATTGGGCTGTGCAGCCGCTATAAATAAAACAGATGATTAAGAACCTGTATTCACCGATTAAAACGACCGTATTGACGACGCATTTGCGCTGTGCCGTGTTATAGATGCTCGGAATACATCCATATTCCTGCGCTTTTTGCCTCGCCCAACACAAAATGCGTATGCCAACCCGGCATTTCTCATTGTTGAATACAGGTTCTGAAGAAGAGGAGATTCTCATGACGTTAGATCAGCTCGACCTGCTGCTTTCGCAGGTGCAAAAGCCTGCCCGCTACACGGCGGGCGAGATGGGCGCAGTGGTCAAAACCTTAACGCCCGGTATGCTGCGCTATGCGTTTTGCTTTCCGGATTTATACGAGGTTGGCATGAGCCACCTCGGCATGAAAATATTATACGGCCACGCCAACCGCCGGGACGATGTCTGGTGCGAGCGGGTGTTCTCGCCCGACGCCGACATGCAGACCGCCATGCAGGAGATGGGCGTGCCGCTGTTCGCACTTGAGAGCCTGGACCCCGTCAGGGATTTTGACCTCATCGGCTTCACACTGCAATATGAAATGTGCTACACCGAGGTTTTAAACCTCTTGGATTTGGCCGGTCTGGCAATTCGCGCCTGCGACAGAACCGACCCGTTCCCGCTGGTGGTGGTGGGCGGGCCCTGCGCTTCCAATCCCGAGCCGCTGGCGGACTTTATTGATCTTGTCTCGCTGGGCGAAGGGGAAGAAGTCTCAGACGAGCTGTTCGACCTGTGCATTCAGGCGAAAAGGGAAGGCTGGGCAAAGCCTGAAATACTGCGGCGCGCGGCACAGATACCGGGCATTTATGTGCCGTCGCTTTACGACGTGACCTATAATGCCGACGGAACCATTCATGCCGTTACCCCGCGCGAGGGCGCGCCGGCCGTGATTTCAAAGCGGGTTGTCACCGATCTGGACAGCGTTTACTATCCGGATAACTTTATCGTGCCGTTTCTGGATATTGTGCACGACCGTGCGGTGGTGGAGCTGTTCCGCGGCTGCAACCGCGGCTGCCGTTTCTGCCAGGCGGGCTTTTTATATCGCCCCATCCGCGAAAAATCGGCTGAGACGGTGGCCAGGGACGCCAAAAACCTGATTGAATCCACCGGCTATGACGAGATTGGCCTCTCGTCCCTTTCGACGAGCGACTATTGCGGGCTCGAGCCGCTGCTCGATTCGCTGCTGGACTGGACGGAGGAGAAGCATGTCAATCTCTCGCTGCCCAGCCTGCGCATCGACAATTTTTCGGCGTCGCTGATGGAAAAGGTCACGCGGGTGCGAAAATCCGGCCTGACCTTCGCGCCGGAGGCGGGCACGCAGCGCCTGCGCGACGTCATCAACAAGAATATCACTGAGCAAAATGTTATGGATACCTGCCGCACCGCTTTTTTAGGCGGTTACATGGCGGTTAAGCTCTACTTTATGATGGGCCTGCCCACCGAGACGCTCGACGATATCAAGGGTATCGCCGATCTCGCGCAAAAAGTGGTTGATCTTTACTACAGCATGCCGGAACGCCCCAAGGGCAAATCGGTGAGCGTCAATATCAGCGTGGCCTGTTTTGTGCCCAAGCCTTATACGCCGTTTGAGTTCGAGCCGCAGGATTCGATGGATGCGCTGCGCGAAAAGCAGAAATACCTGCTTTCCTGCGTGCGGTCGCGCAAAATCTCGGTCAGCTATCACGACTCGGCCACCAGCGTGGCGGAAGCGGCGCTGGCCCGCGGCGACCGCAGGCTGTGTCGGGTCGTGGAGGGCGCGTTCCTTCGCGGCAGCCGTCTTGACGGCTGGGATGAGCACTTTAAGCCGCTGGCCTGGCAGGAGGCGTTTGAGGAAGCCGGCCTGAACCCCGATTTTTATGCGTGCCGCCGCCGCAGCTATGATGAGATATTTCCGTGGGATCATCTCGACTACGGCGTGACCAAGGCATTCTTCATCCGGGAACATCAAAAGGCGATGCAGGCCACCACGACACCCAGCTGCTTTGCCGGGTGCAACGGCTGCGGTGCGCAACGCCTGACGGGAGGAGTCTGCAAATGTATATAAAAACGGTGCGTATCTTTTTTGGAAAGTCGGGCCGCGCCATTTACATCTCCCACCTGGACCTTATGCGCGCCATGACCCGTGCCTTTTCGCGCAGCGGGCTGCCTGTGTGGTATACGCAGGGTTTTCACCCGCATTTATACATCACGTTTGCGCTGCCGCTCTCGCTTGGCACCACCGGCCTTTGTGAATCAATGGACGTTCGCTTGCTGGAAGAGGTTCCCGGCGAAGAAATCGTTTCGCGCTTGAACGCCGCGCTGCCCGAGGGGTTGCACGCCGTCGCAGCGGGGGAGCCGGTTATGGCGCCCAAGGAGATTATGTGGGCGGATTATCATGTGCACCTGCGCTGTGTTGCCGATGAGGGACAGCAGGCGCTGGCGCGCTTTGCGGCACTGGACGAAATACCCATGCAAAAACGCAGCAAAAAAGGCATGAAGACGGTGGATATCAAACCGATGCTTCGCGTGCTTTCGGTTGAAGACCTGCCCGACGGCCTGCTGCTGACATTGCGCTGCCGCGCCGGTGTTGAAATTAACCTGAACCCGACGCTGGCGTTGGATGCACTGTCTGAGCTGACCGGATTTCGGGCCGACTGGGCAACCACTGAGCGTTTTGCCATTTTAACCGAGGCGCTGGAGGATTTTAAATAAAGCCATTATTAAAGCGGTCTGCCTGTGCAATAAACGCAGGCGGGCCGCTTTAGCTTATTCTGTGCGATAAAGCTTGATTTTCCCGTTTGAATTTAAAAACCGGATGAGCAGCGCCGAGACGGGTGCGGCCAGCATACCGGGCAAACCGAAGGTGCACAGCCCGAAAAACATGGCGGTCAGCGTGATAACGGGGTGCAGCCCCAGCGAATCGCCCACCACGTGCGGTTCAATGATGTTACGCATCACGGTGATGACCGCATAGAGCACCAGCAATCCGGCGCCCAGAGGCCCGCGGCCGTTGGCAAGCTCAAAAATACCCCACGGGATCAAGATAGCGCCGGAACCGAGCAGCGGCATGATGTCCAGCAGGGCGATGACGGCGGCAATTTTCCAGAAGCGGTCGATGCGCAGCGCCCAGAGCCCGACAGACAGCTCGCAGAACGTGATAAACATGATGATGGCGTAGGCACGTGCCAGACGCAACAGGCAGGAGACGAGGAAGTTTTTGATATCCAGCATCATCGGGCGCATTCGGTGGGGAAGCTGTTGCAGTAAAAACAGCGTCACACGTTGGTAGTCCATTGCGATAGCGAACGAAGAGATAATCATAAAAACAAAACCGACGATGAAAAGAGGCAGGCCCTTTAAAAAATTGGTGAGCATGGCAATCAGCGAGCTTGAAATACCCGTCACCAGTTCCTCGGTGGCTCTGGAAATCAGCATAAACAACCCTTCGAGCGAGATGACCGATGCCGGTGCCAGCTGTTGGATGAGCCACAGCAGACGGTCACCCGCCCGCTGCGCCTTGGGCAGCAGGATTTGGGTGTAATATAAGGGGAAATCCGTCGCCAGATCGGCCAGCTTGCCGATAATCAGCGCTGCCAGAAACCAGAACAGCAAAATTACGGTTGCATAAAACAAAACGCCGACAGCAGCCAGGGCCAGCTTTGAGCGTGCACGGAACCTGTTCGCCAAATGTTTAAACAGATAGGCCAGCGTCAAACTCAGGAGAAACGGCCAAAACCACGGGAGCAGGAAACGGACCCCCAGAAAGCACAGCGCCGCAACAATGGCGCAGTAAAGGACACGAATAATAAAGGAAAGTTTATTTTGTTGTTCCATATTTGCCACCACCTTGGTTGATCATATAAAATAGCCGCAGTGCGATGAAAAGGCAATTGACAAGAAAGAACCCTGTTAAATGCATAAAAATGTTATTTGAATGTTGTGGTATTTTGACATAATCTATCTTTTGAATGAAAAAAATACAGCAAAAATTGATATAATTTTGAGGTAATAAGAGCAAATAGGATTATTGAAGTTATAATTTCAAAAAATAAACTGAAATATACAAATTAGGCTGAAAATCACCGAAAATTAAAATTGCAATAAATAAAGGTCAATGCTATAGTGTTCCTAATCTAAGTACAGACGTTTCCCGTAGGCGGAATAAAGGGCGCTGGTAGGCTCTTTTGGCCGCGGGTGTTTGTGCCCGGCATTGCCGGTTATTGAAATGCAGGTTCTATAGTTGATTAACTTGAAAAACGGCCCGAATTTGAGTGCCTATTTTGTGCTGCAAGGGGCGGACGACGAAGGCAGGCTGCAGGGGCGGGAGTTAATTGACTATATATTGAAAGGAGTGATCAAAACCATGTGGACACCCCCAAAATATTTGGTTGTTGAAACAGATATGCTCCCTGAAGTGTTTTCAAAGGTAGTATATGCAAAGCAGCTGCTGGAAAACGGTGAAACCAACAATATTTCTCACGCGGCCAAAATGGCCGGCATTTCGCGCAGCGCGATCTATAAATATCGCGACGCGGTTTTCCCTTATGTCCGGGAGATGTCTGGCAAGGTGGTCAGCGTCTATGTGCTGCTGCGCGATAAGCCGGGTATGCTTTCCGGCCTGATTGCCGAACTTTACCGCAACGGCGTCAATATTCTGACCATCAATCAGAATATTCCGGTGGACGGTTTGGCGGCGGTGTCGGTTTCCGTCTCGCTGGATGCCACCTGCACCAACGACATGGAGCTGGTTACGGCCATCAAAAAACTGGAGGGCGTTGTTGAGGCCCGCAAGCTCACCGGCCATTAAAGCGGGTATTTTGTCTTTTATCGGATGCAAATATCCGTCAGGCGCGCTTTAGGCGCGTTTGATTTCGCAATTTTAGGAGGAAGAGAGTGTATGAAAATCGCAATTATCGGCTACGGTGTAGTTGGTTCCGGCGTGGCGGAGGTTTTTTATAAAAACCGTTCGCGCATCATCAGTAAAGCCGGAAAAGATCTGGATATTAAATATATTGTCGACATTAAAAGCCTTGCGGGAACGCCGTATGCGGAAAAAGGCATCACGGATTTTGAAAAGGTTTTAAACGATCCCGAGGTTGGCATTGTCGTTGAGACAATAGGCGGCTTAAAGCCCGCCTATGATTTTTCTAAGCGCAGTTTGCTGGCCGGCAAACATGTCGTCACCTCCAACAAAGAGCTGGTGGCCACCCACGGTGCGGAGCTTCTGGCCATCGCGAAGGAGAAGAACGTCAATTACCTCTTTGAAGCGAGTGTCGGCGGCGGCATTCCGGTGCTGCATCCACTGTACCAGTGCCTTGGCAGCGATGACATCACCGAGGTGGCGGGTATCTTGAACGGTACCACCAACTTTATCATGACACGGATGAATGAGGATAATATGTCCTTTGAGGATGCGCTGAAATTGGCGCAGAAGAACGGCTATGCCGAGCAAAACCCTGCCGCCGACGTTGAAGGCAAGGATGCATGCCGTAAAATCTGCATTCTGGCATCCCTGGTTTATGGCAAGCACATTTATCCCGATGAGGTGCACACGGTGGGCATCACCAACATTATGCCCAACGACGTCAGCGCCGCATCAAAGGCAGGCTATGCCATCAAGCTGATCGGACGGGTTAAAACGACTGAAAAGGGCCTGATGGCGATGGTTTCCCCGGCGCTGGTTTCAAAGACCAGCCAGCTTGGTAACGTCACGGATGTTTTTAACGCCGTTTTGGTGCGCGGCTCGGATCTTGGCGACGTGCTGTTTTACGGGCGCGGTGCGGGTAAATCGCCTACGGCGGCAGCTGTTATCTCCGACATTGTCGACGCGGCCAGAGCGGGCGGCAACATCCCGACGCTTGGCTGGGCGGATGCCGCGCATAACACTCTGATGGATTACCGCAGCGATGTCACGCCGCTGATGCTGCGCGTCGCGGCAAAGGACGAAGCCGCAGCAGCAGCGCTTTTTGGCTGCGCACAGAAGATTGAAAGTTATTCCAATGACGGCGAGGCCGCATTCATCACGCCGGCGCTTTCGGGCGAAATGGCGGAGGCCCTGACCGCTCAGGCCGCACAACAAAATGTCTCCATTCTTTCGGCGATTCGCGTATTGGATTATTAAGGAGGAACCGCATTGATTACCGTAAAGGTTCCGGCAACCTCCGCCAATGTTGGTTCCGGATTCGATTCGCTCGGGTTGGCGGTCACGCTTTATAACGAGCTGCACCTTGAGGAATATGAAGGACTGTCCATCCGGTCGCTCGATCAGGTGGACGTTCCCTGCGATGAGACGAACTTGATCTATACGACGATCAAATCGCTGTATGAGCTGTGCGGAAGGCCGTTTTACGGTGTCCGCCTGGGTCAGATCAATAACATTCCGCTTTCGCGCGGGCTGGGCAGCAGCTCGGCGTGTATTATCGGCGGGCTGCTGGCGGCGAACCACATGATGAAGTTTCCGTTTTCCCGGCAGGAAATTATCAATCTGGCCGCGTCGATTGAGGGGCACCCCGACAACACCACCCCGGCGCTGCTCGGCGGCTTTGTGGCGTCGGTTTTCGACAGTGAACGCGTGCATTTTGTCCGGCAGGAGCTGCACGTCGGCATCAAATTCGCCGCGCTCATTCCGGATACCGAGCTGAAAACCTCGCTGGCCAGAAGCGTCCTCCCGAAGCGCATCAGCCACAAGGACGCGGTGTATAACCTCTCCCGCGCCGCGCTGATGAGCGCCTCGCTGGCGACCGGCAGCTATCATAATCTGCGCTGTGCCGCGGGCGACCGACTGCATCAGGACTACCGCCTGCCGCTCATCTCCGGCGCGGAGCGCGCCATGAAGATGATGCAGGAAGAGGGCGCCTACTGCACCTATATCAGCGGCGCGGGCTCGACGCTGATGGCGATGGTGCCCGGTGAAAAAGAAAACATTTTTTACTCCAGGCTGCGTCCCCGCTTGGATACCGAAGGCTATAAAAACTGGAAGCTGCTGATGCTGGATGCGGATAACACCGGCGCAATCTGCGTGGAAAGCATCGCATTGCCCGATGATTAAAATCAGTCATATACTGTTGTAGACTATAAACAGGAGGAAAAGAAGTTGGATCTCATAGTACAAAAGTTTGGTGGCACTTCAGTGGCCGACGCCGCGCGTATTGAGCATGTTGCAGACATCATTACACGCACCTACGCCGCCGGCCACAACGTTGTCGCGGTGGTTTCAGCGCAGGGCAAATTTACCGATGTGTTGGTCGACAAGGCGAACGAGATCAACCCCAAAGCCTCTAAGCGCGAGATGGATGTGCTGCTTGCGGCAGGCGAACAGATTTCCATTGCGCTGCTGGCCATGGCGATTGAAAAACGCGGGCTGCCGGTGAAATCCTTTTTAGGCTGGCAGGCCGGCTTTGTCACCGACTCCAACTATTCGAACGCGCGCATCCGTAAAATCAACAAGGAACGCGTCGAAAACGAGCTGGCAAAGCGCACCATCGTCATCGTGGCGGGCTTCCAGGGCATCAACCGCTATGACGACGTCACCACGCTGGGTCGCGGCGGTTCCGATACCAGCGCCGTTGCGCTTGCCGCGGCACTCAATGCCAAGAAGTGCCAGATTTACACAGACGTTGAAGGCGTTTTTACCGCTGACCCGCGCCTTGTCAAAAATGCGGTGAAGCTCAAATCCATCAGTTATGACGAGATGCTCGAACTGGCGTCGCTGGGCGCGCAGGTGCTGCATAACCGTTCGGTTGAAATGGCAAAGCGCTATAATGTGGATCTTGAGGTCCTTTCAAGCATGGAAGACAAACCGGGCACGATTATTAAGGAGGAAGCCGACATGGAAAAGATGATTATCAGCGGTGTCGCCAAAGATACAAACATAGCAAAAATTTCAATTTTAGACGTTAAGGATCAACCCGGCTTTGCCTTTAAGATTTTCTCAATGCTGGCAAAGGAAAAAATCAACGTCGATATCATTTTGCAGGCGGTGGGCCGCAACGGCAACAAGGATATAACCTTTACCGTCGCCAAGGATAACGCCGAACGCGCGGTTCAGGTGCTCCATGCCAACAAGCACCTCATCGGCATCAAAGATGTGCTTTGCGATACCGAAACCGCGAAGGTCTCCATTGTAGGCGCCGGCATGGAATCGAATCCCGGGGTTGCCAGCAAGCTGTTCGACGCGCTGGCGCAGGCCGATATTAACATCGATATGGTTTCCACCAGCGAGATCAAAATTTCGGTGCTCATCGCACTGAAGGATGCTGAACGTGCTGTTATTGCGATTCATGATAAATTCTATAACAACTGATCGTCTTTAAAGAACTTATTCCGCCGCGCATGCGTTTTACCGCTGCCGGCGGGATTTTTTCTGCCACAAAGGCCACGCGTGTATTTTTTGACTTTAACGCCATTAATTGGATTGTGTATTATAGCCGCGCTACTTAAAAAACGGAGTTATCTTTGCGGTCTATTTTGCGCCTCGCCGCGTTGTCGTCGCTGGGAGTCACAAAATAACCTCGCTAATCCTGCCTTGATTTCCAAGTACTTTAGCGGCTACGCAGGTTGAGGAGATTGGGCAGGCTGAATAGCGCGACCTTGGCATGCCTGAGACGTGCTGGGCTTGCCAAGCCCACACATTGTTTCCATCGACACGAACGGCAACCATTTGTTTAAACAAAACAAAGTTGTTTTCAATGAACGCAAGGACAAAGCCTATAAAGAGATTGCTTCGCAGTTGGCTTTTTGCGGGTTTTGCGTGCGGGTAAGGCAATGTTGGAAAGCCGGTATTGGCACAACAGCAACGTGGGCTGTTCCTGTTTGAATATCAGTCATTGGGGCAAAATTTGTGCTCACAAGGCTGGCGGTCACTATTCCGGGTATCGTTCTGATTGCTTACACGCTTTCTAAAATGATTTTCCGGTGAAGAACTGAAGGACATTGACGCAATTCTGAGAAAATGCTCTCCTGAGCGGGCGCGCAATAACGCCATAAAATAAAAGGCATATCTTCTTTGAACGGAAGATATGCCTTTTAGCATTCGGATTATTCTTCGGGCGGCGATTGGTTTTCAACTTGCAAATGCGCCGTTTTCTTTTCCAGCGCTTCAATCCTGGCATCCAAGTGCATAAAAAGGGTGATCAAAATTGCCAGCAGCAGCGCTGCCAAAAATATGATCGCCCCAATGTTATCCATCAGTAATCCGGCAAAAAAGAAAGTGAAGACAAAGCACAGAATCAGACAGATAAAAAATGTGCCTAAAAAATTTTTCATTTTATCACCTCAGCCTCAGAAGTATTTATTATATTCGCCGTTTGGGATTTCACCCTCTAAACCGATAACACGCGGCCATTTGCCTGTGCCATCGATAATAAAGCCCATGATCATACCCATATGCGTATGCAAGTGCCTGTGCTGTGCCAATAACAGCGTAAACCGCGTATATTCGCAATTCTCCGGCTTTAGCAGCAAATCTTTATCATACAGGCCGCTGATATAATGAACTGTTTTCTCACGCACCTGATTAAAGTAAGTGTTTATTTCATCGCGCGAAAGCTGCTTTTGCGACATAATATCAAGATTATTCAAATCCTTCTCATGGAAAGGCGGTTCTCTAAAGCCGCAATCTCTGGGGTTCATAAGCCACAGGTCCAATGAATGAAGCGTATGATATATATGCTTCCACATGGGCATATTACAGTATTCCCTGTTCCAATATACATCGGGTACACAGTCGATCACATTTTGTACTTCCCATAACGCCCTTTGTGTTTGGTCGGCAATGATGCGGACCAATGAATCTTGTTTCATTCCGATACAACCTTCCGCAAAACAATTTATCGGCATAGTATCATTTGATACCCTCATAATACCATACTTTTCCGTATAGAAAAAGGCATAACACTTCCGTTCGGGAAATGTTATGTCTTTTCTGGAGTTGTGAGGGAAATTTTTCCCTACGAACGCTCTGGGCTGCTCCATTGCCTCAACAAATTGGAATTGATCTGCCTTGTACTTTCATTTTAAAGGCGCAACAAGCTTCATCACAAATATTCGATGCGCCTCTTTCGCGGTCTTGAAGCTGCCTGCCAGCCTGAACATCATACGATACCCCAAAGGCAAGTTCTGTATCGCGCCACCGTTTGTCAAATAAATGGTTTTTATATGGAAAATGCCGCTGCCAAAGGACTCAATGGTCGCGGGTGAGTCAAGTCCCCAGTGGATTGTTGCTCCCGTTTTTTTCAGGGAAGGATGTCTTTTTGCCTGTTTTGCTGTAAGCGTCGAGTACGCATCAAAAATGAAGGTCACATCTTTGAACTTGTCACGCATTTTGATAAGCAGTAATTTTATGTCCTGTTCATGCAGGTACATAAGCAGGCCCCCCGCAATTACAAGGACAGGCTTACCGCTGCGTTCAATTTTATCCATCCAGCCCCAGTCCGTTACCGACGACGGGATATACCTGTAATCAGCCGTTTCTTCATAAAGCTGTTTTTTAATTGCGATGACCTGAGGGAAATCAAGATCATACCATAATTTAAAAGGAGCATTTAACCGTCTTGCTCTGGCATCCAACCCGCAGCCAAGGTAGACGACTGTACTGTCGGGATATTTTTTGAGATATTCCATCGTATAGTTATCAATCTGTGATCCGCGGATCGAAAGCATCATCTGCGTTTTGTTTTGAATATGAAGTCTTGAAAAATCGTAGCTGATTTGTGCAATTGCATGTTCTGCATCACGGTCCTTAAATAGGCCTTTTTGGCTCATTTGCGCCCGTCCGTATAAAGGAATTAATAAAGTTTCCATTTCTTTTTCCAGCGATAGCTTCATTTTATCCACCTCCTTTATAAACCTATAAATGCCTGAAAAATTCCTGTTTATCGCTCTGTGAACGATTCAGGCTGTCAATAAAGTGACAGGGCTTAGCAATTAGCATAAAACAAATGCCGCTTATCGCAACATGGGAAAACCCCCGGCGAGGGTTCTCCCTGCAAAAACAGTTTACTGGACTGTTTTTGCGACCGCTCCTACGCTTCTTACAGAATTAGGGTACTTTGGCGCGCTGTCCGGACCGCTCGCATATAGGTGCGCTCACGGCAGCTTGGCTCGGCTTATCACAGCGGGCGGGCATGGTTGCCCGCTGTGGCGCCACCAAGACCCTGAAAGCTTTTGAAAAAGCTTGACCAAAACTTTTGATTTGGGCAACATTTTCTAAAATGTTCGTTTTTTGACAAGCTGTATCGTCTGTGAACGATTAAATTTAAGCCCATGATACCACGCTTCTCAGTATAGGAAAAGACATAACACCTCCGTCAGGGAAACGCTTGTCTTTCTGGAATTATAAGGGAAAAATTTTCCCCAACAAATACGCTCTGGGCTGCTCCATTGCCTAAACAAATTGGCATTTAATAATAGCCCCAATTTATTAATTTTAAATATAAGGAATTTCTTTTCCTTCAACTAAAGCTTTCAAATTAGCTAATGACATATCATATCCTTCCATATTTGTTGAAACTTTAACACCACTTTTCTGCTTCTCTAAAATAAAAGAGATGGACATTTCGTGTGAATTAATATTAAACGAAAATTCTCGGCAATAAATTACTTTTTGAATGGTTAGAGACATAGGAAGCTTCTCTGTGAGATTATTATGAGCGTTAGGCATTAACGTAAAAAATATTTTTCCCCCAGCCTGTAGCTTTGGAATTTTCCAAGGTGAGCCCGGCGCATACCATTTCGTAAGTTTATCCTCATTTGTGAGAGCATCCCACACCGCCTCAATATCCCCATTGATCACAATAAAACTATTTGCTTCCGAATGTTCCAACATGCGTTCCTCCAAAACGAAAATATCATTTGATTCATTATTTTAAACCGATGCGCATTATATACTCTTCCGTCATTTAAGTTGTGCAACAAATTCCTGTTTACCGTTCTGTGAACGATTAAATTTAAGCCCATGATACCATGATTCTCAGTATAGAAAAGACATAACACTTCCGTCAGGAAATGCTATGTCTTTTTGGGAAAGGGCTGTAAAAAAGATTTTTCAGATATTCTTTATCTTTAGCTCTGCCCAAGGTTCATGCGGTCGTTTTAGCGGTCGGGCGAAAGCCATCGACCGCTTTCATCTATGGGGGTAACAGGAGGATTTTAGAGCCGAAGGCGGCGAAAACCGACGTCAAGAGGGGACAAAGCCCCTATAAAAAATTCCGCTTAAGCAAATGCTTAAACGGAATTTTTGGAGCTCCCGGCCGGACTCGAACCGGCGACCCGCGCATTACGAATGCGCTGCTCTACCAACTGAGCCACGGAAGCATCATTGCATTGCATGCAATTTCGGGTGAAGCAGCAAAAACTATTATATCTTTTATTTGCGCGCTAGTCAAGACGTATAAGCGGTTTTTTCCATCGAATACTAGAATGTAGCGTTTGGCTGGAGGTGCGGGATGGACATAGATGGAATTTTGCTGGCGGTAACACTGGCAAACATATTTTTCTTAAGCACGGGGTTGGCCGGCGTCAACTTTGGCTATGCGCCGGAGATCGGCGCCATTTTGCTGGTGATGGTATTTATTTTGGGCATCAGGCGGTTTGTCGGACAACTCCTGATTTTTTTAGTACGGACAAAGAGCGCCGTGCTGATTTCGATGGCGGTTTATCTGTCGGCGGATGCCGTCAACTTTTTTATTTTTGGCGATTTTGCGCTTGCCTGGCAAAAATATCGCGTCGTGGCGGTTTTAATGCTGTTGTTTGCGTCGTTGTGCGCCCTGCGGGACATGCCGGGTTTGAGCAGGCTTGTGCTGCTGACGGTGGGATTTTCAGCGGTTGTGGTCTCGTTTTATACGCTGGCGTACTATTTGCTGCCCCTTAAGATGCCGCTTTATTACACGGCGCGCTTCTCAATGCGGCGCGATTATAACATGTATGCCACACAGCTGCTGACGGGCCTGACTGCGCTTGTGTTCGGCGCCATCGCCGTCAAAAGCCGAAAGGTCTGGACGGCGCTGGTGGTGGTATTGCCGGTCATTGTGTCGCTGGCGGTTTTGTCCGGCTCACGCAGGGTGATTATTATGCTGCCTGTTGTGCTCTTAGTGCTTGGCACAGCGCTGCTTGTTGCGGGCGTACAATTGTTTGGCAGACGAAGAACGGGCGTGGTTTTAGGCTGCATCTTATTGATGGCCGTGCTCACCTTGGCCGAAACAACACTGTTTCGGCACGGGCTGGCGCAAATCAATGCCCCCGGGGGTCAGGCGCGCAGCATTGCGCAGGCCCCCGCTGTTGAGACACAATTGGCCGAACGGTACGAAACCATCCGCGGCAGTTCCATCTTGGAAAAACGCAGGGTCATCTGGGGTATTGCAATAGAAGCTTTATCAGATTATTCCGTACCGGCGCTCATTTTTGGCCGGGGCGGCGGGGAAAATATCCTGTTGTACGACCAAATTACCGACCCGTTGGATGCCGTTTACCCTGACAGGCAGGCGCGGTTGGGCGCGCTTTCGGCGCACAATATGCTGCTGGCAGATTTGTTGGACGGCGGCATCATCAAGCTGGCTGCCTTGCTTTTTCTCGTTTTCTCAACGGGGACCAGTTGCCTTTTAATCGTTTTTAAACGGCCGTACACCGGCCTGCCGCTTGGGATGATACTGGCGGTATGCATGGTCAACAGCCTGGTTTCCAACCGCTTTGGGTTGCTTTATGACCGCTATTTTATCCTGTTTGCGGCGCTGGCGGCCATTGAGTATCAGGCCATTAAAGCGCGGGTGTATAACCGGCCGATCAAAGGAGGGAACAGCAGATGAACCACCGCATCGCGATGGTGACGACGGCGCACCCGCATGACGATGTGCGCATCTATCACAAAGAGGCCAAAACACTGGCCAAAGCCGGCTGGCGGGTAGAAATTATCAATTCACATTTCGCTGGAACGGATGAAAACGGCATTCGGTTTTGCAGGGTGGTACTGCCTGGCGGACGGCTTTGGCGCATGATGGGCGCACGCCGTGCCGCGGCTGATGCCCTGTTGCAAAGCCGCGCGGATATCTGCGTGCTGCACGACCCCGAGCTGTTGCCGCTGCTGGCGGATTTACAGCGCATGGTGATTGTTACAGCTTATGACGCGCATGAAGATCTGCCCGCACAGCTGCGCACGAAGCCCTGGATTCCCTCGTTGCTCAACGGCGCCGCCGCGCGCTGGGGCCACAAGCTGTTGCAAAAATATCTGCCGCTGGCAGATGGGGTTCTTGCCGCCACCGGGGGCATTGCCCAAACGCTGGCGGGGCTCAACGACCGCATTTGTGTGGTGCAAAACCGCCCCACGCAGGAGGACTGCACCCTTTTTGACGCGGCGCTGGGCAGTGTGGCGCGGGTGGCCAATACCGTCTGCTACGCGGGCGCCCTCACAGAACAGCGCGGGCTTTTCCGCATGGTTCGCTGCTGCCATGCGGCGGGTGTAAAGCTGATGCTGGCAGGCGCGTTTGAGAACGAAGCGGTGCGGCATAAAGCGGAAGCCATGCCCGAATATACCTGCGTGCAGTACCTTGGCGTTCTGGGGCGGCAGGGTGTCGCCGAGTTATATGCCAAATGCAGCGTGGGGCTTTTGCTGCTGGCCGATACGCCTTCTTACCGGGAGAGTGAGCCGATAAAGCTGTTTGAATACCTGTGCGCGGGCCTGCCGGTGGTCGCCAGTGATTTTTTGCACTGGCGGGAAATGGCATCGACAGCGGGGGTGCATTTTGTTGCTGCCGATAGCGACGACGAAGCCGTATCCGCCATCCGGCGGATTATCGCGCACCCGGTTGAGATAGACAGGGCAGCCGCACGCCAAAAGTTCAGCTTCCAAGCGGACGAAGAACGGCTGTTGCAGTTTTTTGACGCGCTTGAGCAGAAAGGGAGAAGGCAACCATCAACATTCTGATTGTCAATCAATATGCGGGTTCCCCCGATATGGGGATGGAGTACCGCCCTTATTACCTTGCGGCGGCGCTTGCGCGTCTGGGGGCACATGCGGCCATTTTAACGGCGAGTTTTTCACATCTGAGAAAACGGAATTTTAGCATTAAAAACGACCTTGTGCGCATGGATGTGCAGGGCATTCCTTATTGCGTGCTGAATACGCCGCCCTACGCGGGCAACGGGGCAAAGCGGGCGTTTAATGCCATGCAATTTGCCGCCGGCATATGGCGCCATCAGGGGCGGTTGGCAAAAATGTTCAGGCCCGACGTCGTCATTGTTTCCTCCACCCATCCGTTCGATTTTTCCGCCGCCAAATCGCTTGCAAGGCGAACCGGCGCGGTGCTGGTCTTTGAACTGCATGATATCTGGCCGCTGTCTCTCATCGAATTATATGGTTTTTCGCATCGTCACCCGCTGATGCAGCTCATCGACCATCTGGCGCGTTGTGCCTTTGAGCAAAGCGACGCGGTGGTTTCGCTGCTGCCGCGGCTCGACTGCTATTTTAAGGACCGCAAAATGGCACCCAGCCGCCTTGCCTATATTCCCAACGCCTTTGCCGATGAGTTGCAGGATACGCCGCCACAGGGGCACCTGCAGGCATTGCAGGCGCTCAAGGCGCGCTATTCGGCTGTCGTCATGTACGCCGGCGGCATTGCGCGCGCCAACGCGGTGGACGAGCTGCTGGCCGTCGCGGCCCAGCTGCCCGATGTCGGCTTTGTCTGTGTGGGTGCAGGCGCGGAGAAGGATGAACTTTTTCGGATCAAAACGGATAATGTCATTTTTTTGCCTGCGGTGGCACATCCACAGGTGCAGATGCTGCTGCAACAGGCCGACCTGCTGTGGCTGGGCATGCGCAATCTATCGGTTTACCGGTATGGCGTCGCCATGAACAAGCTTTACGATTATATGGCTGCGGGGCTTCCTGTTATTCTGTCGGCGCCCTGCAAATATCACCCTGTTTCTTATGCAAAATGCGGGATAACTGTGCCCGCTTCGGACAAGATACAAACACAAGAGGCGATACTTAGAATGCTGGCCCTGCCAAAGCGGCAGCGGCAGATTATTGGCATGCGCGGCAGGCGGGCAATCGAGCAAAAGTACCGCTATGAGGTGGTCGCAGGATATTATCAAACGCTTTTGGAGGAACTGTGCGGTGGGAAGCAGGAAAAGACATGAAAAATCTGTTGTTGGCACGCGGCAAAAAGGGTTCAAGACCCTTTTAAAATGGTTTGCAGATTCCATGAAGAGTCTGCTGTTTCCGCCTAAGCTATTGGTCAAGCTTAAGGGAGAACCGCAGGCGCTTTATCCGCGCATGAGCAGAAGGGAGATCCGCCATGTTACTGCCGCCATTTGCAAAGCTGCCCTGCGCAATGCAAAATGAACGGGTTCTGCCGTTTTACCAGGCATTGCGCAAAAAGCAGGGTCAGCTGGCAATCAAGCGCAGTATGGATATTCTTTTGGCTTTGTTGCTGTTGCTGCTGCTTGCAGTACCTATGGTGATTATCGCAGTTATGATAATGGCTGAGGGGAACGGCGGGGTACTGTTTCGGCAGCAGCGCATCACGCAAAATTTAAAGCGGTTTACCATCTACAAATTTCGCACAATGGCGCCCCAGAAAACACCGCAGACTTGCATTACGGTCCACAACGATAACCGAATCACCGCGCTGGGCAAATTTCTGCGCCGCCATCGGATTGATGAGCTGCCCCAGCTCTTCAATATTTTAAAAGGCGATATGAGCTTTGTCGGCCCCAGACCGGAGATTGACTGCTTTGTGGCCTGCTATGATGAGACCATGCTGTCCACACTGCTGCTGCCGGCAGGACTGACGTCGCAGGCGTCGCTGAAATTTTGCGACGAGACAAAATATCTCGATGCCGCGGACAGTGAGCGGGTATACAAAGAGCTATTACTACCGCGAAAAATGGCGCTTAATGTGGCCTACGTTGCACAATTCACCATTAAAAGCGATATGGCGGTGCTTTTTGCAACGCTTCGGCATTTCCTGAATGCACAGGTTGACGAATTTGATAATAACGGTTAAAATGGAATGGACATCAAGGTGAGATTTCTTTTATACGAAGGGAAACTCACTTAATTTTTTGAAAGATTCGGTCTTAAATTGCGCATGTATCTGGACGCAAAGGCAAAAGATAGAATTTTGTTCGCAGCAATGCAATAATAACGGCTCGTTATCGCACATAATAGGCGAACCGCTGAGATTGGTGGTGTGCAGCTAGAGTGATCGACGCAGAAATTGTCCGGTTGGCAAAAGAAGGGAATAAGGAGTGCTTTGCCCAGGTGTATGACATGATTGCACCTGAGCTTTATAAAGTTGCGCTTTACACCCTCGGCAACCAACAGGACGCCGAGGATGCCGTGAGCGAAACCTTTGTGGAAGCCTATAAGGGGATTAAAAATCTCCGGGATGAAAGCAGCTTCAAACGCTGGATGATGACAATCCTGTCGGTGCGGTGCAAACGTCACATCGCCGGCTACATAAAGGAACGCAAAAACATCGACATTGACGATATCCTGGAAGAGCCCAGCACGCCGGATAATATATCGCAGTCCGACAAGATTTCGATCTGGGACGCGATGGAAACCCTTTCTGAAGAAGAAAGGCAGATTGTTATGCTGGCCACTGTGCAGGGCTACACCACCCGGGAGGTATCGGAAATGATGGAGCTGCCGCATGGCACCGTCAGCAGCAAGCTGCACAGGACACTAAAAAAGCTGCGGCGAATTTTGGAATAACCCAACGCTATGATAAAGGGGGGAACTGCCGTAAATGAGCGACCATGAACAGGACAGAAACACAGAAGACATGCAGGAAGATCAGCAATGGCTCAGAGCGCTTTTATTGCGTGACAGCGAGCGGTTCCAACTGCCCGATTCCTTGAAAGCTGAGAATCTCATGCACAAGCTGGAAGCGCTTGACGCTTCGGAAGATCAAGAGGCTGCGGTGCTGGAAATTCAGCCGAAAAAGCACAGTAAGACGATTCTTTTTAAATATTTATCCTATGCGGCTTGTATCGCGATCGTTGTTTTTGGGTGGTATAATGCCAGGCAGAACAAAACGCTTTCGGCGGTTCCTCAGGCAGAAATGCCAAAGGCCGCGCTGACGCGGGACGCAGAGGCATCCGGGGCGGTGATGATGGCTGCCGAGGCAGCCATGAGTGAGCCGGAGGTTGAGCAGCCGCTCGCTAAAAGCTATGCACAGGTTTATGATGCCCTGACCACAGTGTGGAATAACAGTCAGGGCGCGCAGTATGGCTACGGGGTGGCCAACGACGAAAACGGCGGCCGCGTTGTGCTTGAAGGCCCGACCACGATAACCGAGATGCCGATGGCGCAAGCCGACGCTGCGGTTGGCGGTGGCGGCGGCGTTTACCAGACCAATATTCAGGTTGAGGGCGTCGACGAATCGGATATTGTCAAGACCGACGGCACTTATATTTATCAGTACCGTTTTGACCAGACAACAGGCGGCGCACAGATTGCCATTTCCACCGCGAACGGTTTAAAGTTGCTTTCGACTATTTCGCTGCCGGAATATGCCAATGCCGAGCTCTATCTGGCCGGTGATCATTTGGTTGTGGTTCAGTCGGTGCCATCCGAAGAGGCGCAGACACTGATTGGGCCTCTTGACGAAACACTGTCCGATTATTTGGGTCAAAGCGGGGCTGCCAATGGTCAGAGCACTGCGTCCAGTGCCTCCAGCGACGTGATTGTGCCGGAATATTATCGAAGCTATCCCGCCCGTCATGCCAAAATGGTTTCGCTGACCGAGGCGGTCACCTATGACATCAGCGACCACAAAAAGCCAAAGGAACTGAGCCGCTACCGGCAGGACGGCAACTATGTTTCTTCCCGCCTAACACAGGATACGCTTTATCTGGTCACAAACAAGACGGTGGGCGGCGATGTTTCAACCGCGGCCGACCCGGTATATGACTATTTGCCGGTGGCCGGAATCGGAGAGAAAATTGGCGTATTGCCCGCGGATGATATTGTCATTCCGCCCTACCTTGAAGATTTAAACTATGCGGTTGTAACGGCGCTTAATGTGTCCACACAGGCGGCGGATACCAAGGCTGTGCTGGGCATGGCGGATCAGATTATGATGAGCCAGAACAGCTTGTACCTGGCTACCACCATTCCGGATTCTGACTATCAGCGCTGGTACGAACGCGCCACCGGCATCACACGGTTTTCCGTGACCAACGGCGGGCTGAAGTATCTTGCAAGCGGCAAGGTTGCGGGATACATAGACAATCAGTTCTCGCTGGATGAACACGGCGGCAATTTGCGTATCGCCACCACATCGTATGACAATGACCATAAGCAGACCAACAACCTCTATGTGCTCAATGGGTTGTTGCAGCCTGTTGGTTCGGTGAAAGGCCTGGCTGTGGGGGAGCGCATTTATTCGGTGCGTTATGTTGGGGATACAGCTTATGTTGTAACCTACCGCCAAACCGACCCGCTGTTTGTCATTGATCTTCAAGATCCCACCAAGCCTGTGGTAAAGGGACAGTTAAAGTTGCCCGGCTTTTCGGAATATTTGCATCCCATTAACGAAAACACGCTGCTGGGGTTTGGTGTGAACACGGTTGTAACCCAGTATGGCGGCGTGGTGCAGGACGGCCTGAAGCTCTCGCTTTTTGACGTCAGCGATCCGGCGAATCCAAAGGAAAAAGCCAGTTATCGGCTTGGAAATACAGGCAGCACGTCAGAAGCACTGCAAAACCATAAGGCGATTATGTACTATCCGGAGCAACAGCTGATCGGGTTTCCGGCTACCATTTATACGGTGCAGGGCGCCACGGCTGACAATCCCTGGTCCGGTTCGCAACAGGTCAGCTTCGCCGGTTATCTGGTAGTAAAAATTAAGGACGACGGCTTTGAGGTTGTCGGCACCCTGCCCAATGAGGGTGCGAATTCCGATACCGGCTTTATGCGCGCCAATTTGAGCAACGCCATTTCGCGCGGCATCTATATTGGCAAAACGCTTTACACTGTTTCTCCGTCGCGTATAACCGCTTATTCACTGGATAATTTTGAACCGATCGGTCAATTGAATTATTAGTGTGTAACAGCTGGTTAAGTAAGCATTTACCCTGCAAATTTTAATAGCGTAAAAGGCTCATTGTCTGTAACCTACGGCAATGAGCCTTTTTTTGCGCGATTAAAGACATTAAAATGGGAAATTATGCTTGTTTAATTATCTTTTATTTACCTGTAAAATAATAAAAAAAGCGCGGTATATGCAATACCACGCTCGACAAGTTTGTGTAAAATATGACAAAATTATTATATAGCAATGAAGAGTTATTTGTCAACGGTATCTATCAATTAGTCGCAAAAATGGTGATAATTAGTAGATGTGCCAATTTAGTATAGAAATTCAAGCTGATTTTAGCTTGTGTTGGCAAATTCGCCGTCATTTAAAACGTCATTTGCAATATCAGAAGGGAGACAGAATTATATGGCGAGACGAGGAGAAAACATTTATAAGCGCAAAGATGGCCGATGGGAGGGCCGTATCACAAAGCCTGACGGAAAATATCAGTACTTATATGGTAAGACCTATAAGGAAGCAAAGGAGAAAATGCGAACATGTCTGGAACAAAAAAGCCTCGGTAACCCCAAAAAGCCGGAGAGCAGTAAGGAGGCCGCCGCTTTATTATTTAAAACATGGCTGGATGAAGTTGTCATCCACCGGATTAAACCATCCACCTATGAAAGTTATTATCATTGTATGCACAAACATGTGATACCCTTTTTCAATCGTTCCGGCAATGAATTGCTGACGCAGTCTACAATCTCTTACTTTATGCAGTTTATAAGAGGCGATGATACACTGGCGGAATCATCCAAAAAGAAAATCTTCTCCATTTTTAAATTAGCGTTAAAAGATATCCTTAAAGATGACCCCAATATTCTCTCGTTGCTACAGCTTATCAAGTTGCCTAAAACATCCGCTAAAGAAGTGCAGGTGTTTTCCATGAAAGAGCAGCGGATGATTGAGCAAACCGCACGCCAATTTGACGACAAACCGGCGCTGGGCATATTGCTTTGCTTTTATACCGGCATTCGTCTGGGGGAGCTCTGCGCCTTGAAATGGAGCGATATCGACATAGAGGCAGGAACTATGTCCATCAGCAGAACTGTGGCGCGCGTTACGGACTTTGAAAATTCTAAGAATCGTTCAAAACTGCTGGTAGGTACCCCTAAAAGTTATAAATCGATCAGAAAAATTCCTCTGCCAAAGTTTATGCTTATTTTGATCACGCAGTACAAGCAGGATGCAGGGGATCAGAACAACTATGTTTTTTCGGATAAAAGCGAGCCGCTCGATCCACGGTATTGCCAGAAAGTGTATAAAAAGATATTAAAGGCCACAGAGGTTCCCGACCGGAAATTCCATGCCATCCGGCACACTTTTGCCACCCGTGCGTTGGAACTGGGGGTGGATATCAAAACGTTAAGTGAAATATTGGGGCATTCCAATGTTTCTATCACACTTAATATTTATGCGCATTCACTAATGGAACAGAAGAAGGCCGCCATCGACCGGTTCAACAATATGTACACCGCCAATTTAACCGCCATTTAGCCGTCAACTGTTCCGTCCAAATGGCAAAAAAATGCTGATTTTTTAAGGGTTTTCAGCTTTTTGGCGTGGTATTGCATATACCGCGAATCAATAGATACAGTTGATTTTTATTGTTATCAGCGCGGGAATATTTATTCATTTTAAGTGATTATAAAAAGCGCCGGGCAGACGCAGCTAAAACGCCAGGCTTTCGGATAGCCCTATCATACCACTCAGCGGGCACATATTTCTGGAAAAGCGTTGGATGTACAGGCAACTCTGACCGTGAACGCATAAAAAAATTATATATCAGAGGGGTTTGTATGAGAAGATTTAAAGACTACAGTATTTCCCGCAAGCTGCTAACCGGTTTTTTAAGCTTGACCCTGATTGTGTTTATCATTGGCGGTATCGGCATGGCCGGTATGCTGAAAATCAACAGTGCGGATACCTATCTGTATCAAACACAGATGGTCCCAGTGCAAAATTTGATGCAGGCGTTTGACAGCATCCATCAATATCGTGTTAACGCCAGGGAACTGGTCATTTATGCGGGTAATGCGCAGGAGCTTGCCCAAATCGAACAGAATTTTCTTACTGAGCAAAAGAGTCTTCTGGAAAATCTGGCAGCCTATCGAAATGCCACGGACGTTCCGGACACACTGGCCTTGCTCGATGAGGTGGAACAGCTTTATAATAACCGTTATGTGCCGGCCATTGCCGAGAGCCTACAAGCGGCAAAGGCCGGCAACAGTACTGCCACATGGAATGCACAGCTAAAGGCGGCGGACGATGTGCAAGCGATATTTGATGATTTTGATATTCTGATTAACAGACGCATGGTTTCCGCAGGCGAAACCAGTGCTTCGAATGATGGGCTGGCTTTTACGCTGACAGCAACGCTCAGTGTGGCGATCATTATCGCACTTGTGGTATCCATTATGTTAGGCTTAAAAATTTCGCGCATTATCAGCAGACCCATTGAACAGATGGTAGGGGCCGCCAACCGGATTGCGCTGGGCCATGTCGATGTTAATTTGACGGGCATCCAGTCTAAAGACGAGCTTGGACAACTTGCCGATGCGTTGAGGGGGATGCTGGAAAGTATTCGTCAGCAGGTACAGGCGGCACAGAGCATCAGCGAAGGCGATTTTACAATATCCGTTCCGCTGCGGTCGGAACAGGACGTGCTGGGTCTTTCCCTGGAAAAAATCAGAAGCGACCTCAATCACACATTGCTATTGATCAGCGCGGCGGCAGAGCAGGTGAACAGCGGTGCCGGGCAGGTTTCTTCGGGTGCGCAGGCGTTGGCTTCCGGCGCGACCGAGCAGGCCTCGGCGCTTGAAGAGCTCAATGCTTCCGTTTCTTCCATTGCGCAGCAGGCTGAAAACAACGTTGAAAACGTCAAAAAGGCTTCGGGCTATGTTGGGCAGGCCGGTGCCGGCGTTAATAAAAGCAACACCCATATGCAGAAGCTGAACGCTGCCATGAAAGAAATCGGGGAGGCATCTGAAAAGATATCCAGCATTACCAAGGTGATTGAAGATATTGCCTTCCAGACAAATATTCTGGCTCTGAACGCCGCTGTTGAATCCGCCCGTGCGGGTGCGGCCGGAAAGGGATTTGCCGTGGTGGCTGACGAGGTGCGCAGCCTTGCGGGCAAATCGGCAGCGGCCGCAAAGCAGACCGCCGAACTGATACAGCACTCCACACGCGCCGTATCAGAGGGCGGAAAGCTGGCCGATGAAGCAGCCCGAATTCTTCAGGATGTCGCTGAAAAAGCAAAAATGGTGGAGGATTCCACACAGGAGATCCAAGAGGCTTCTTTGGCTCAGGCACAGGAGATTGAACAGATCACGCAGGGATTGTCGCAGGTCTCGTCGGTGGTGCAGACCAATGCGGCTACCGCCGAGGAAAGCTCGGCCTCCAGCGAAGAGCTGGCCGCGCAGGCGCAGGCGCTGACGCAGGAGGTTGGAAAGTTCCGATTAAAATCGGTGCGTCCGTTTCGTGCATCACAGGGAGAGCAGATAGCGGATATCGCCGAGGCACGGTCCTCGGCCAACAGCGTCACAGTGTCGGCGAAGTATTAAACCGAGCCTTAGAAGCTGCATTCACAGTTCAAAACGACCGTTAACATAAAATGCATATGCCCATCCGGCATTTCTCATTTGTGAATACAGGTTCTTACAGCGGCAACCGTAAAAGGGGGACTTTCAATGCAAAACACATGGGCGATAGATTCAACGCGCGCTCAAGATCATACGAATGCGGCACGATATCTGACATTCTTCACCGGCGGACAGATGATGGCTATTTCCGCGGCAGATGTGGTGCAAATTGTTAATATACAGGAGATAACACCTGTGCCGAATGCACCGGCGTATGTCAAAGGGGTTATCAACCTGCGCGGGGATGTGCTCCCGGTTATTGACATACGCCTGCGTCTGGGACATCCAGAAGCACCTTATAATGAACATACCTGCATCATCGTCGTCCAAATCCGTGCAGGCGCTTTTGGTTTTATCGTGGATATGGTGGATGAGGTACGCGATATTGCCGGCGAACGGATTTCACCGCCGCCCAAATTGGGCCGCATATCGGCCAATGATTATTTGAAAGGAATAGGACGGCTGATGGACGAACACAGCAAGCGGGAACGAATGGTTTTGCTGCTTGACGCCGCACAGCTTTTGGGTGCATCGCAAATTGCCGCTTTATCGCAGGCGGCCGCCCAAAATTGAAAAGTGTTCTGTTTCTCGGCAAACGCGGCTTCATGCCGGGACTTATCGGCCCTGTGCTTGATCGCACTGTAACCTGACCATAGAGACGCCCTGACGACGATTCGAATTTATTCTCCTGCGGTATGCTGGATTGTAACGGCATCTACCCGTTATATTGAGGATGTCGCGGACTGCGGCATCTCTTACAAGGGTTGAGCGACAGGCGCTGTCGTCGATATGGAAGAGTCCTGTTACAAAAGGGGGAATAAAGATGCCGCCAACCCGGCACACAGGCAAAAGAGTTAAAGAAATTGTGGGACTGCTGCCTTATGATCAGGTTAAACATATGGCCAAAGTCGGTGTTCTCGCCGATGCGATGGGTAAGAAAATTGCCGAAAATACTTTAAAGGATTTTGAACCCGCGCCATATGGCCTTTTTGGACATGCCGCTTTTTACCACGATATCGGAAAAGCCTGTATTCCGCCTGAGCTACTCTCAAAGCCCGGCAAACTGACAACGGAAGAAACAAAGACCATGCAGGCACACACACTATTGGCCGGGCACCTGTTCGACCAGGCACTGGAAGGAGTTGTCTCAGGCATTCCGGCATACCTCATTGCGCCTGCGCGCAACGCAGCGGTTTACCACCATGAGTGGTGGAACGGGGAAGGGTATCCCTTTGGGATTTGTGCTCAGGAAATTCCGCTGATCGCCAGGGTTGTTGCCATATGTGACGCCTATGACGCCATGACCAGTGCCAGAGCATATAGAAGGCCTTATTCGCATGCGTTTGCCTGTGACGAGCTTCTAAAATATGCGGGGATCCAGTTTGACCCGGTGTTGGTCGAGCTTTTTATGGAGAATGCGGCGGCGTTTGCCCGCTTGTCTGCACAGGCCATCACGGCCATATAAAATAAAATTATACAGTGGGGCAGCGGGTGCGTTACGGCGTAACCGATGCCCCTTGTTCGTCCAATTAGCCAAGGCTAAATGTTCACAAAAGATTCACCAATACAGAAAGAACTGTCCGGCGCAAAAGCGATAATATAATTTGTATAACTAACTAATTTAACAAGGGCGCTTCTTAAAATCTCAACTTTGGGGAACTCTATTGACAAGGCGTATCACGGCGTTGAAAATGCTCGGAATGCATCCCGTATTGCTGCGCTTTTCACTTTGCGCCGGGGCGTTCTCAGCGAATTTTCCGCCGTTTTTGTCTTTTAAGAAACACCCTGGCCGAATGAAGAGGAATGAGGATAATAGCATGCAGGAAAAGCGCTCGTACCTTTACCACATCTTTTTCAGAATATCCCGCCACTTTATGCAGGTGCGGCGCCATAATGGGTTGACACCGGGCGAATTTGGCGTGCTCTGGACAATTGAAAAGTCTGAACACCAGGCATTGCACCCTGCCGAAATCAGCAAGCGTATGGGGATTACGCGGCCTTCGCTCACCCCTGTTTTGAGGGATTTGGAGGCGCAGGGACTGGTACAATGCCGTATTGATTCCCGCGACGGACGTCGATATCTGGTTGAGATAACCGACAAATGCCGCGAGTTTAGAATAAAACAGATTAATCGCCATAAGCTGTTGTTTGACCAGTTGATAGGCAATCTGGATCAGAAGGAGCTGGAAGATCTTTTGCGAATTTTGCATAAGATTGAAGCGAATCTGCAAAAAGAAAGGGATAACAGCGGAGATACATTTTATGAATAATATTTATTCGCACCTGAAGTCTTTTTATTTGGAATGTACCTATGCCGTCATAGCGATGGTGCTGGCAGCACTCACCGAGCTGGGGCTGCCCTTTTTGCTGGCTGAGCTAATTAACCAGGGGCTTTATTACAATGACACCGTGCTCGTTCTGCGGCTGGGTGGCATTATGCTGCTGCTGGCTGTTGTCAGCGTCAGCGGCACGTTATTAAACAGCTACTTCAGCGCCAAAATTTCAGCCGGTGTCAGCCGGGACCTCCGTCGGCAGATCTTTGAAAAAATTGAAAGCTTTTCGTTGCCTGAGACGGACCATTTTGGCACAGCCTCGCTGATTACACGGTCGACAAATGACGTCACCCAGGTGCAAAACTACATCTATGTTCTGCTGCGTCTGGTGCTGCGCGCACCCATTATGATTTTAGGCGGCGTCACACTGGCTTATCTTAAAAGCCCGACCCTTTCCATTGTTTTGCTGCTGATGCTGCCGGCGCTTTTTTTAATGGTTACCGCAATCGCCCGCCGGGGGATGCCGCTTTCAACCGCCATGCAGCAAAGGCTGGACAGGGTCACGCTGGTTATGCGCGAAAAACTGACCGGTGTTCGCGTTATCCGGGCTTTTGACAATGAAGACTATGAGAAACGGCGCTTTGACCGCGCAAGTCGCGATTTGACCGAAGCTTCCATTAAAATGAACCGCACCATGGCGCTGCTGTTCCCCGCGGCCAATGTGGTTATGGCGGCGGCCACAGTGGCCATTGTCTGGTTTGGCGCCATCAAGGCGGTGCAGGGCACCATACTTGTTGGCGACATTATGGCAATGGTTCAGTATATCACCCAGATACTGATGTCGATCATGATGATTTCGATGGTTTTTGTGATGCTGCCACGCGCAATGTCATCGGTCAAGCGCATCACCGAGGTGCTCGATACCGAGCCGGAAATCAACGACCCCGACCGATGCCAGACGGCGCCGGGAAAAGGGCAGCTCGCCTTTAAGGATGTGAGCTTTCGTTACCCCGGCGCACAGGATGCGGCGTTATCTCACATCAGCTTTACGGCAGAGCCCGGGAAGACAACGGCAATTATTGGCAGTACCGGCAGCGGAAAAAGCACGCTGCTAAAGCTGGTGGAGCGCTTTTACGACGTCACCGAAGGGTGTGTCTGTGTCGATGGCATTGACGTCAGGGGCTATGCTCAGCAGGATTTGCGGCAGAAGCTTGGCTACGTGCCACAAAAAGCAGTGTTGTTTTCCGGCAACATTGCCGAGAATCTGCGCTTTGGATGCCCGGAAGCCGCCGATGAAACGTTGAAAGCCGCCGTTGAGACCGCTCAGGCTCGCGAATTTGTTGACGAGCGTGCCGAGGGCTATCAGGCGCTTATAGCGCAGGGCGGAACAAACCTCTCAGGCGGGCAAAAACAGCGCCTTGCCATTGCAAGAGCCATTGTGCGCAAACCGAGCATCTATTTGTTCGACGACAGCTTTTCGGCGCTGGACTTTGAAACCGACGCAAAACTGCGCGCCGCACTGCAAAAGGATATGCGTAACACAACGGTGCTGATTGTGGCACAGCGTGTTTCCACCGTGATGAACGCCGACCAGATTCTCGTGCTGGATGGCGGCGAGCAGGTTGGGCTGGGCACCCATAAGGAACTGTACAAAAGCTGTGCCGTCTATCGCGAAATTGTTAAATCGCAGCTTTCGGCGGAGGAAATTGAGGATGAGTGAGACAAACAACAAAAACCAAAACCAGAAGCTGTTTGGGGGAGGACGGCATGGACCGGGCAGGGGCGCGATGATGTCCACGGCGCGGGCCAAAAATTTCAAGGGCAGCTTTATGCGGCTGGCCGGTTTTCTAAAGCCTTACACCCTGTCGCTTTTGGCTGTTCTGATGCTGAATATAGTGGCTACCGCCGTTAATGCGCTGGTGCCAAAGGCGCTTTCCGGCGCGGTAAATGAGATTGCCCGCGGTACGCAGGCCGCGCTCGCCGGTACGGGCGCGGGTGTCTCCATGATGCTGATCGGCCGTATTTTGGCCATCATCGCGGCCATGTACCTCGCCTCCTCCGTGGCAAACTATGCGGTGCAGTATCTTCTTGCAGGGCTGACCCAGCGGGCGATGTATGACCTGCGCAAGCGGGCTGACGATAAACTTTCACGCCTGCCGCTTTCCTATTTTGACAAGCATCCTTTCGGTGATACACTCTCGCGCGTCACCAACGATATCGACACCATTGCAAACTCGCTCCAACAAAGCCTGAATCAGGCGCTCAACTCCCTGTTGAGCATCGTTATGATATTTATTGTCATGCTGTCCATCAGCCCGTGGCTCACGCTGGCGGGGCTGGGCGCCATGCCGCTTGGGGTGATTTTATCCGGTGTGCTCATTAAGTTTTCGCAAAAGTTCTTTAAAGGGCAGCAAAAGTCGCTGGGCGACCTGAACGGCTATATTGAAGAGACCTACAACGGCCACGAGGTTGTCAAGGCCTTTGGCAGGGAGAAGGTGGCACAGCAAAATTTTGCACAGCTCAATAACACCCTGTATGATTACGCCTGGAAAGCACAGTTTTGCTCCGGTATCATGATGCCGGTTATCGTTTTTATCACCAATCTGGGTTATGTGGTGGTCGCGGTTGCCGGCGGCTATATGATCACCGCGGGTAAACTTTTGGTGGGCGATATTCAGGCGATGATTCAATATATCCGCCAGTTTTCGCAACCGGTTTCGATGGTGGCCAATATTGCAAACATCTTGCAGTCGGCTGTGGCGGCTGCCGAACGTGTTTTCGAGCTGCTCGATGAACCGGAGGAGGTTCCCGACCCCGCGCTGCCCAAAACGATCGCCAACGCCAAGGGTGAAGTGCGCATTGAAAGCCTGACCTTCGGCTATGGCGACGAGCCGGTGCTTAAGGATATTTCAACCTGGGCCAAAAACGGCCAGCGGGTGGCCATCGTCGGCCCGACCGGTTCGGGAAAGACGACGCTTGTCAACCTGTTGATGCGCTTTTATGAGCCGCAGCAGGGCAATATCACCATTGACGGGATTGATATTCAGGATATGACCCGCGCTCATTTGCGCAGCCATTTTGGCATGGTGCTGCAGGACACATGGCTGTTCAAGGGCAGCATCAGGGAGAACATCCGATATGGCCGACTGAACGCAACCGACGATGAGGTGGTCGCGGCGGCTAAGGCCGCCTGCGCGCACCGGTTTATCCGTCAGCTGCCGGGAGGTTATGATTTTGAGTTGGGCGAGGATGCGACCAACATTTCGCAGGGCCAGCGTCAGCTGCTGACCATTGCGCGGGCGCTTTTAGCCGACCCCGATATCCTGATTCTCGACGAAGCGACCAGCTCGGTGGATACCCGTACCGAACAGTTGATTCAAAACGCCATGACAACCCTGATGCAGGGCCGTACGTCGTTTGTTATTGCACATCGCCTGTCAACCATTAAGGACGCCGATGCCATTCTGGTTGTCAAGGACGGCGAGATTATCGAGCGCGGCAACCACGAGGCGCTCTTGGCTGCCGGCGGCTTTTATAAAAAGCTCTACCAAAGCCAGTTTGCGCATTAAATGATTGGGGTAAGGGACGAAATGATAACCATTTCGCACCTTGAACCGACTTACTGACAAAAGTACTTTTTAAGGCACAGCAACGGAGGAATTGTGTAAAAAAGCGGGGGCCGTCAGCCCCCGCTTTCATGTGGGGCGTACTTGTGCACCGGACTGTTCGCAGTGATTGCCACCCTGACTTTATTAATCGGCCGCGCCTGTGTACAGTATATCACTCGATGCAACAGAAGTCACCTTACCACACGTAAAAAACGGTCCGTGTAGAAAATGCCATGGCATTTCTACACGGACCGTTTTATATTGCTGTTCTTTAATTCATCAAGGCGAAAGAAAAGTCGGCGGATATTGCCAGCTCACCGTTGACGGTGCCCTTGCCGCTGATAAAGTAGAAGGGACCTTTTTGCTTGGTGATTTCACAAACCATTTCGATGGTGTCGCCGGGCAACACCTTGCGGCGGAACTTGACTTTGTCCAAACCGGTGTAATACGGCGTTTTGCCCACAACATCCTCTGCAAAAAGCACACAGCAGGTCTGTGCCATAATCTCACAGAGCACCACGCCGGGAACAACCGGATTCCCCGGGAAATGCCCCTGCAAAAACCACTCGTCGCCCCGCACGGTATAGCGCCCGACGGCGCGCCGCTGTTCGTCGCATTCGGCTTCATCCACCAGCAGCATCGGCTCACGGTGGGGTAAAAGCCCCTTAATCGCTTCACGGTTCATGGTTGCTCACCCCTCGACCTTGCGAAAGGCCAGGCAGGCATTGTGACCGCCGAAGCCCAGCGAGGTTGAAACGGCCAGTGTGACGTCGGCCTTGCGCGCGGTGTTGGGCACGTAGTCAAGGTCACACTCGGGGTCGGGCTCGGTGTAACCGACGGTGGGCGGAATCACCCCGTTGTGCAGGGCCAGAACCGCCGCGATGGCTTCAATGGCGCCCGCCGCGCCGAGCATGTGCCCGGTCATCGACTTGGTGGAGCTGATAGCAACTTTTTTAGCTGTTTCTTCGCCCAATGCCAGTTTGATGGCCAGCGTTTCGCTCTTGTCGTTTAAGGGCGTGCTGGTGCCGTGTGCGTTGATATAAACGCAGTCGGCATCGCTTAGCTGTGCTTGAGAGACCGCCACCTTAATAGCGCGGCTGGCGCCCTTTGCCTCAGGGTCGGGCGCGGTGACGTGGTATGCGTCACAGGTGTGGCCGTATCCGCAGACCTCGGCATAGATTTTGGCCCCTCTGGCCTTGGCGTGTTCATATTCCTCAAGAATGAGTGCACCCGCGCCTTCACCCATGACAAAGCCATCGCGGTTTTTATCAAAGGGGCGACAGGCGGTGGCGGGGTCACTGTTCAGGGTCAGCGCCATGCAATTGGTGAAGCCTGCCACGGCCAGGGGCGTGATGGAAGCTTCGGTGCCGCCTGCAATAATCGCGTCGGCATAGCCGTCGGCAATGGCGCGATAAGCCTCGCCGATGGCGTTGCTGCCGGTGGCGCAGGCCGTGACAACCGGCAGGCAGGGGCCCTGCGCATTAAAGCGGATGGCGACGTTGCCCGCGGCTAAATTTGAGATCATCATGGGGATCAGCATGGCGGAAACGCGTCCCGGACCGCTTTTTAAAAGCCGTTCCTGTTCGCGCACCATCGTGTTCAGGCCGCCGATTCCGGAGCCGAAGTAAACGCCGAGCTGCTCGGGGTCGCAGGTGAGCGCGCTGTCGTCCATTGCCTGCTGTGCGGCCGCAATAGCGTACTGGGAAAAAAGGTCCAGACGCTTGGCCGCCATTTTGTCCACATAGGGTGTCACATCAAAGTTCTTGACCTCAGCGGCGACCTTCGCTTTATAATCTGTGGTATCGAAGTGCGTGATAAGGTCGATTCCGCTCACACCGGCGGAAATATTCCGCCAAAAGGTTTCAACGTCGTTACCCACTGGGGTGACGGCGCCAAGTCCGGTGATCACAACTCGTTTCATAAAATTCCTCCTTCTACACGCCGGTTTTTGCTGCGGCGGTAAACTCTTTGTGCAGCGTTTCGATAAGGCGGTGCACTGTGGTGATGCCTTCAATTCTATAACCGTTGGCACCGATAAAGGCAAAGCCCTGTTCCAGTTTGCCCTTGCAGGCCGAGAGCAGCGCCGCAGAAATACAATAAGGGGCATTTTCGACCGTGCAGGACGAAATGCAGTGCCACGGGCAGCTTTTAGGGCAGGTTTGGTTATCCTGCGCACGCTGTAAAAAGTCATTTTTAATGGCGCGCCCCGGCAGACCGACCGGGCTTTTGATGATGACGATATCCTCTTTCTGGCAATTGACATACGCCTGTTTAAAGGCGGGGGAGGCGTCGCACTCCTCGGTGGCGACAAAGCGGGTTGCCATCTGAACGGCGGCCACACCGCGGGAAAGGATATCGTGGATATCCGCGCCGGAAAAGATACCGCCGCCCGCAATAAGCGGAATGGCGCGCCCGGCTTTTTGCTCCAACGCGTCCAGCGCACTGCGCAGCTGCGGAATCAGCGCCTCCAGTTTAAAGGCCGGATCTGAGATCTGTTCCTCCGAAAACCCGAGGTGCCCGCCGGCCAGCGGGCCTTCCAGCACAAAGGCATCGGGCACACGGGCGTATTTCTGTTCCCACCAGCGCGAGATCATTTTGGCCGCTTTGGCGGAGGACACAATGGGCACCAGCGCGATATCGGACGGAGAAAACTTCGGCAGATCCAGCGGCAGCCCCGCGCCCGAAAAAATGACGTCAATGCCGGCTTCAGCCGAGGTCTTGACCATCTGCGCAAAGTCGGTCATCACGTTCATGATGTTGATACCCAGCAGCCCGCCGTTCTCATCGGCCGTCATTTTGGCGCGTGCATCAGCAATTTCTTCCGAAATGCCTTCCTGAACGGCGCGCTCACGGTTGCGCTCGGCGGGCTTACGCAGCATGGCGATTCCCGCTGCCGAAAGCACCCCCACGCCGCCTTCGTTTGCCACGGCGGAGGCGAGGCGGGACATCGAGATGCCTACCCCCATGCCGCCCTGTACAATCGGGATGGGCGCAGTATACTTGCCCAAGGTGAGCTTGTGATTGTTAAAGTTGAACATAGTGTCGTTTTACCTCGTTTTAAGCCCTAAAAAGCGACGGTTGTCACATGCACATGCCGCCGTCTATGCGGATGACCTCGCCGGTGATGTAAGCGGCGCCCTCGCTGCAAAGATAAACGGCAAGCGAGGCGACCTCTTCCGGCGTTCCCATCCGGTTCATCGGCACGTTTTCGAGCGATGTCGCCAGCACTTTTTCAGAGAGCGCGGCGGTCATGTCGGTTTCTATAAAGCCGGGGGCGATGGCGTTGCAGGTCACACCCCGGCCGGCCAGCTCGCGGGCGACAGATTTGGTCAGCCCGATCATACCGGCTTTTGCGGCGGCATAATTGGCCTGACCGGCATTTCCGGAAAGTCCCGCGACCGAGGCGATGTTGATGATGCGGCCAAACCGGCGCTTCATCATAGGGGTGGCGCACTGGCGGGTCATCAAAAACGCGCCCTTAAGGTTTGTGTTGAGGACGGCATCAAAATCTTCATCCTTCATGCGCATAATCAGCCCGTCGCGGGTGATGCCCGCGCAGTTGACGAGGATATCGACCTGGCCCCATTCTTTAAGCAGGGTATCAACGGCAGCTTTGGTTGCGGCACTGTCCGAAACGTCGCAGCGCACGGCGGTCATGATGTGGCCGTTTTTCTGCGCCTCTTCAACAGCGGCCTGTGCGGCGGCTTCGTTGCCCGCGTACAAAATAGCCACTTTGGCATTTTGTGCGGCCAGCGCCAGCGCAATCGCGCGGCCAATGCCGCGCGACCCGCCGGTAACAATTGCGGTTTTATTCTCAAGCATGGTTCATTCTCCTCTCAAGGTCGCCAGTGCGGCGGCAAGAGATTCGGCGTCCTGAACATTTACAATGGTGGCATTCGGCAGGGTTTTCTTCACAAAGCCCGACAGGGTTTTGCCCGCGCCCACCTCAACGAAGGTGTCGTAGCCGTCGGCAGCCATGGTTTCGAGCGTTTTCTGCCAGTAAACGGGACGGATCAACTGTTCCGCCAGCAGCTGCTTATCCGGGGTGCTATATGGCGATGCGGTGGAGTTGGCATACACCGGCACCAAGGGCTGCGCAAAAGCATAATGCTCCAGCGCCTTTTGGAGGCCCTCATAAGCAGACTGCATGAAGGGGGAGTGGAATCCGCCGCTTACCGGCAGCGCTAACGCCCGACCGCCCGCTTGCTTTACGGCAGCGATCAGTTCATCTGAACGGTCACGCAGCGTTGCCGCTACGATCTGACCGGGGCAGTTAAAGTTGATGGGGTAGCTGTCGCCCACCTGGGCGCAGACCTCTGCGACCTTTTCGGGTGCAAGTTTTAAGATGGCGACCATACCGCTTTTGCTGGCTTCGGAAGCCTCATGCATCAGCGCGGCGCGCTCGCACACCAGTTTAATGCCCGCTTCGGTTGAAAAACCGCCCGCGTAGGTCAGCGCGGCAACCTCGCCAAGCGAGAAGCCCGCCATGCCATCGGGCGCAATGCCCGCTTCACGGACAGCCTCGGCAGCGGCGAGATCGACGCAAAACAGACAGGGCTGGGTGTTTAAGGTGACGGATAAATCTTCGGCAGTGCCTTCAAAGCACTGCCTAGAGGTGCCGGGGCGAATGGCGTCGGCCAGATCAAAAATGCGGCGGGCGGCGGGGCTGGCCCCATAAAGGGACTGACCCATGCCGGTATATTGCGCGCCCTGGCCGGCGAACAGGAACGCTATTTTACCCATTTTCCCGCACCTCCCAAAAGCGTTGCAGCTTCATCCATCATTTCGGTGATAATGCCGGCACAGCTCTGTTCCTTTTTCATCATGCCGGCGATCTGACCGGCCATGAAAGTGCCGCCCCCCAGGTCGCCCTCCTGCACGGCGCGACGCAGTGCGCCGACGCCCTTGGCCTCCAGCGCCTCAACCGAAACATTCGCGTCGGCTTCCAGCTTCATCAGCTGGCGGGAGAAGGGGGTTTTAAGGCAGCGCACAGGGTGCCCTAAGCGCTTGCCGGTGGCGACGGTATCGATATCCTTGGCTTTGAGCACGCGCTCTTTATAAACGGCGTGTACATTGCATTCATAAGCGGTTAAAAAGCGGGTGCCGACCTGTACGCCGATGGCGCCCAGCATCAGGGCGGCGGCGACGCCGCGCCCGTCGCCGATCCCGCCGGCCGCAATAACCGGAATTTTTACCGCGTCGCAGACCTGTGGCACAAGCGCCATGGTGGTCAGCTCGCCGATGTGCCCGCCCGATTCACAGCCCTCGGCAATAACAGCGGTTGCGCCGCTGCGTTCGGCCAGTCTGGCAAAAGCAACCGAAGCGACGACGGGCAGCACGGCAATGCCGGCTTGGCGCCACATCGGCATATATTTGGCGGGCGTGCCGGCGCCCGTGGTCACAACCCTGACCCCTTCTTCAATAACAACCTGCGCCACCTGATCAGCAAATGGGCTCATGAGCATGATATTGACACCAAACGGCTTATCGGTGAGGGTTTTGGCTTTTCTGATTTGGTTTCTGAGCCACTCGGCGTCGGCGTTCATGGCCGAAATCAACCCCAGCCCGCCCGCGTTTGAGACGGCGGCGGCCAGTTCGGCGTCGGCAATCCATGCCATGCCGCCCTGAATGATGGGGGCATCAATACCAAGCAGCTCACAAAGCGGCGTTTTGATCATAGTCTTACGCCTGCAGGGATTCGATGTAAGCGATCAGGCTCTTAACATCGACAAGGCTCTCGTTCATCTCAAGCTCCAGCTCAAAAGTCTCTTCGAGGTTCATGACAATTTCAACAATGTCAAGCGAATCAAAGCCGAGGTCTTCAAAGGTGGTGTCTATTGTAATTTCCGAGGGGTCGATTTCCTTATACTCCGCAAGGACCTTGGCTACCTTTTCAAAATTCTCGTTCATGATCATATTCTCCTTTAATAAAAAATTCGTTTTGAATTTATGTTAAACGCGCCGTCTTAAAAGCGCGATGAACAGCCTTCGCTATTCACAGTCCCAGCGCAGTACGGCCGAGGCGCTTGTCAGCCCTGCCCCGAATGCGCACATGGCCAGCAGGTCGCCCTTTTTGAGCGTTCCGGCCTCGTTTAGCTCGTCAAGCAGCAACGGAATGCAGGCAGCAGAAGTATTGCCATAGCGCTCGATGTTGATGCAAAAGCGCTCTGGGGGGATTGAAAGCTTGGATTTGGCAAAGTCGATGATGCGCAGGTTGGCCTGATGCGGCAGTACCCATGTGATCTCCGATTCCTGAAGGCCCGCATCGGCAATGGTGTTGCGCAGGCCGCTGCACATGGCGTTAACCGCGAATTTGAACACGCCCTGGCCGTTCATTGAGACATAGGGCTCTGAATCATCCGGAATGCGGTCGGGCAGATTGCCCCGAACACCGGGCACGTTAAGCACCTCGGCGTCGCCTTTGGCGATCAGCGATAAAGAGCGCAAACCGTCACCCTCACCCAGAACGACGGCGCCCGCGCCGTCGCCGAACAAAACGCAGGTGGAGCGGTCGCGCCAGTCGAGCAGGCGGCTCATGGCCTCGGCTGCGACGACCAGCACGTGGCGCACTTTTTTCCTTGCAAAATAGCCGTCGGCAACATCCAGTGCATATAAAAAGCCCGAGCAGGCGGCGACGACGTCGATGGCGGGGCAGTCGGCCCCGATTCGGCTTTGCACCGTGCAGGAGAGAGAAGGTGTGATATAGTCGCCGCTGATGGTTGCGCAAAGAATCAGGTCGATATCTTTAGCTGTCAGGTTTGCACGCGACATCGCTTTTTCGGCAGCGGCCACCGCGATGTCGGTCAGCGACTCTTCCATGCAGATGTGCCGCTGCTTAATACCGGTGCGGGTGTAGATCCATTCATCGGTGGTGTCTACAAAGCCGCACAGCTCGGAATTGGTCAGGATGCGCTTGGGCACCGCCCGGCCGGTTGAGAGAATTGAAAAGCTCATAAAGCCTACTCCTTCGTTGAAAGATCGTTTTGTACACCGGTCCCGGTCACTTCGTCTATGAACTGTTTTTCAAAAAACGTGTTCAGGCGAATCATCCCTTTGAGGAGATGTTCCTTTTCCGCATCGTTTAAGTCCTTTGCCACCGCGCGCACCATGTTCTCGTGAAAACGGAGAAAAACGGCGTAGGTTTTGTGCCCTAAACGTGTGAGGTGAATATAGACCACGCGCCCGTCTTCGGTGGAGCGGCGGCGTTCGACACAGCCCTTTTGCACCAGACGGTTGACTGCGGCGGTGACCGACGGTTGTGTGATGCGAAGGTCGGCGGCAATTTCTTTAACGGTGCGGCCCCTGCCCCTGGTTTTTCCGATAGTTTCAAGCAGATGCATCTCGCTGGAAGTAACGTTGGGTGTACCGGCGCGCTTGATGAATTCATCTTCAATTTTCAAGATGGAACGATAGGCTGTTACCAGCGTTTCATTAAGCTTTGTCATGAATTCATCGGTCAAAATACCGCCCTCCAAATTTGATTAGATTGTCTATCTAATTATAGTAACACCTGTTACGTCTGTCAAGAACGGCGCATGATTTTATAAATTGTTCATAATTGCCATTTATATAATTCATCAAGGATAATAATGGGTTGTCATGACAGCGTAAAAGGTGTATAATCGACTAAAAATGTGAAATAGAAAAAGGTAAGGCGCGTAAAATGGATTTACGTCGGGAGAGAAAACGGGGCAACCGTATCATCGGCATACTTTTGATTTTAATATTTCTTTGCATGGGCGCTGTGGCTGTGCTGTTGGCTTCACGCTTTTCTCCTGATGTAACGGTAAAAAGTGCGCTGGCGTCGGCCGATTTTTCGCACGCGGCCGATATAGATACCAGAGCGGTAAAAGCTGTTGCCGGTTTATTTACAAAAAACAAAAAACAAAACCCCCCTGATCAGTTCTCATATGAAATTAAAAAGGAGCTGGTCTTTTCTACTGCCTCCAAAGAGGCGGCGCTGCTGTTAAAAAATCCGCCCCAAAACCAGTACCTTATGGTGCTGAAGCTTGTTTTGGAAGATTCCGGCGAGGTGGTTTTGCACACCGGTTCTCTTCTGCCGGGCCAAATGATCAAAAAGGCTGCGCTGGATGAAGCGCTTGCTGTGGGGGATTATAAAGCCATAGCCCATATCTGCGCGGTGGATGCGCAAAGCGGCGCGCTGGTTGGCACGCTGGAGCAACCTGTAACCGTCGTCGTTAAACCCTGACGCGCGCTTTTGGATTGGCGCGGCAAACCGGTTTAAGTACATCAGGGGCATTTTTAAAAGTTGCCGGTTTGATGGAATACTGCTGAAAAGACGCATCACGCGTTGAGAATGCCCGGAATATGGCAGTATGCCTGCGTTTTAGCCCTGTGCCGATGCTTTTACAGCGAATTTTCCGCTGTTTTTAACTTTTAAGAGACGCCTTAAATAAACCTTTGAAATGAGGACGCACCTGCGATGATCGACATTAAAAACGAGCGCAACCTGACGATGCTGACCGATTTCTATGAGCTGACGATGGCCAACGGTTATCTGCTCAAGGACATGCAGGATACTGAGGTCGTATTTGACATGTTCTTTCGCAAGATTCCCGATGGGGGCGGCTATGCCATAGCGGCCGGACTGGAACAGCTGATGCAGTATATCGACAATCTCCAGTTCTCTAAGGAGGATATCGCATTTTTGCGCAGTAAAAACACCTTTTCCGAGGCGTTTTTAGGCTATTTGGAAAATTTTGAGTTTGTTTGCGACCTGTGGGCCATCAAAGAAGGCACGCCGATTTTCCCCGGTGAGCCCCTCGTGGTCGTCAAGGGCCCGGTCATTCAGGCCCAGCTGGTTGAAACAATGGTGCTGCTCACCATCAACTTCCAGTCGCTGATCGCCACAAAATCTACGCGTATGAACCGCGTGGCACAGGGCAGGGCCATCATGGAATTCGGCTCCCGCCGCGCCCAGAGCTATGACGCGGCCATGCTGGGCGCCAGGGCCGCGTATATCGGCGGATGCACGTCCACGGCCTGCGTTATTGCCGACCAGTATTACAACATTCCCGCCGTCGGCACCATGGCGCACAGCTGGGTACAGCTTTTCCCCGACGAATATTCCGCTTTTAAGGCCTATGCCGAAATTTACCCCGACAATTGCACACTGCTGATCGACACCTACGACGTGCTGCACGCCGGTATGCCCAACGCAATCCGCGTCTTTAATGAAGTGCTGCTGCCAATGGGCTATCGCCCCAAGGGTGTTCGAATTGACTCGGGCGATATTGCGTATCTCTCTAAAAAGGTGCGTGTCATGCTGGATGCCGCGGGTTTTGAGGACTGCAAAATTGTTGCTTCCAACTCGCTGGATGAATACATCATCCGCGACCTGATTTTGCAGGACGCCAAGGTCGATCTTTTCGGCGTGGGCGAGAATCTCATCACCGGCCGCTCCGAACCGGTGTTTGGCGGCGTTTACAAGCTGGTTGCCGTGCAGGAGGGGGACAAGCTCGCGCCCCGCATCAAGATCAGCGAGAGCCCTGAAAAGGTGACCACGCCGGGCTTTAAAAAGCTTTATCGCCTCTATGACCGCAAGAGCGGCAAGGCCTCAGCCGATTACATCACCCTCTTTGAAGAGGAGATTGACGACACAAAACCCCTGACCATCTTTGACCCCAATGCCATCTGGAAAAAGAAGACGCTGGAGGATTTTCAGGCTGTCAGCCTGCTTGAGCCGATCTACGAAAAGGGAAAACGGCTGTATCAGTCCCCGAGCTTAAAAGAGATTCAGGATTTCTGCAAAGTTGAGCTGGGCAGAATGTGGGATGAAATCAAGCGCTTTGAGTATCCGCACCGCTATTATGTCGACCTTTCAGAAAGCCTGTGGACACTGAAGACTATTATGTTAAACGACTTCGAGCGAAAAATACGGGAATTATCCCACAAATGACGAACAGGGCGCCGTTTTGTGCGAGATGGCGCCCCGCAGCTTGTCAAAAAACGAACACTTAAATGTTGCACAAATCAAAAGTTTTGGTCAAGCTTTTTGGTCTGCATTTTCAATTAAACCGCTTAGGCGCTTAATTGGAAATAAGCCCAGCTAAGCCGTGCTTGTTATGCGTAAAAAACGCATAACGCGTCCCAAACTGTCGTAATCAAAAGCGTGCAGGGTCTTGGTGGCGCCAAGCTGCCGCGAGCGGTCCGGACGAACGTATTGCGTCGTCATATACGCGCAGCAGGGGCTGCAAAAACAGTCCGGGAGCCTGTTTTTGTGTGCCCTCCGCAAGGGGTTCCCCAATGCCGCTTAGGCGGCATCCAGTTTGTGCATATCACTAAACACAATGACTTTATCGACAGACTGAGGGCGGCATCGTCTA
>JAEWLW010000069.1 GCA_023457355.1 Bacillota bacterium
AGATGAGCTAAACCCGCGGATGGTGCCTTCGGTCGGAATCGAACCAACGACACGAGGATTTTCAGTCCTCTGCTCTACCAACTGAGCTACAAAGGCAAAACCGGCGACCCGTTACCGGGCTCTACCCGCAGAATGTTATCTGCTCCGCCATAGTGGATAGAGAAATTGGCGACCTGGATGGGACTCGAACCCACGACCTCTAGCGTGACAGGCTAGCGTTCTAACCGGCTGAACTACCAGGCCTCATGTGGTGGGAACAACAGGGCTCGAACCTGTGACCCTCTGCTTGTAAGGCAGATGCTCTCCCAGCTGAGCTATGCTCCCACAACCTTCGCGTTTCGGCGACGATGATTATTTTATCGCAAAAGCACGAATATGTCAACCCCTTTTTGCAGGAATAATCACTTTTTTGCGGCAAAATTTTCATCTTGTAAAATAGGGGCGAAAAAATGCATTCCAATGCGCTATTTAGCCATATCCAGCAACTGCCGGGACGTAAAGGCATAGTTTTTTTCGCAAAAGTGGCACTCCACATGGGTGGTTTCCTGCTCTGTCGCCAAGCGCTGCAGCTCGTCCCGGCCAAGGCTCAGCAGCACCCGTTCCACACGCTCCCGCGAGCAGTCACAGCGGTAGACTACGGCGCGCTCCTCGATGATTTCGTACTCAAACCCGGCCAGCGCACGGTCCAGAATATCCCGCCCGGAAAGGCCGTCGTCGACCATGGCGGAAACTGCCGGCACGGCAGGCAGCGTCTTTTCCAGTTGCTCAATAGTGTCCTCGCCTGCCCCGGGCAGCAGCTGCAACAGATAACCGCCCGCCGCCTGCACCGAAAGGTTTGGCGCCACCAGAACACCCAGCGCGCAGACCGTGGGCACCTGCTCGGAATTGGCAAAGAAATAGGTCAGGTCGTCCCCGATCTCACCGGTCACAATCGGCGAATAGCCGGTCTGGGGTTCGCCCGTGCCGGAATCGCGGATGACCGAAAGAAAGCCGTCGGTGCCGATGGCGCCGCCGACATCCAGCTTGCCCTTATCGTTGAGCGGCAGTTCCACCACCGGATTCCCCACCGAAACGCGCGCGTTGCCAAAAGCATCGGCGACGGCGATAACCGCCCCGGCCGGGCCCTTGCCGGATATGCGCAGTGTGATGGTGTCGGTGTCGTTTTTAAGCGCGGCGCCCATCATCGAAGCTGCGGTCATCAGCCGTCCGATAGCCGCCGTAACCGTTGCGGAGCTTTGATGGATCTGCTCGGCACGGTTGCACATATCGGTGGAATCGAGCACCGTCGCCAAAATGGCGCCGTCGGTTGTGATGGCACGAAGCAGCTTTCCCATAAGTTTAGTTCCCCTTCTTTGTCACAAAAATATAGCGTTCAGCGGCAGCATCCGGCGCGTCAAAACTGTCGTCTGCATAAAGCGCCGTCAATGTCAGTCCACAGCCGGTCAGCATGTCCGTGACCTGCTCAACCGTATAACCGCGTTCGCAAAAGCTTTCGCCGGTGCGCGTATAGCGCCCGTCGGCCTGCCGGGTGAAAAAATCCAGTGCAATTTCGGTCAACAGCGTTTCATCGGTTTTGTTGCGCCAGACGCACACCGTGTCCCCTTCTTCATAAACATAGCAGTTATCGCCCAATAGCCGGCGGTGCTTATAAGGCGTGTTCATATCAAATACAAAAATGCCCTCAGGTGCTAAAAAGAGCGAAACACGTGCCAGTGCGCGGCGCAGGGCGCGCGGGTCGGTCAGATGGTTCAACGAATCAAGCGCACAGACGCAGGCGTCTATCGTGCCATAGAGGTCCAACGCTTCCATGCGCTGGTTCAAAAACAGAATTTGCGCCTCGGCCTCAAATGCCTTCTGCTGCGCGATGGACAGCATTCCGGGTGACGCGTCGGCCGCGATAACCTCATACCCCAGCGTCCAAAGCGCAATGGCCAGGCTCCCGGTGCCACACGCCAAATCGAGGAGCAATTTCTGCTCCCCGATGTTTGGTGCTATGATGCTGTCGAAATAGGCGGCGCGTTTTTTGTAGTCCACAGGTTTTATAAACCTGTCGTAAAACGGTGCAAACGCATTATAGGAGGCCATCCTTCTCCAGCCTTTCAAAAATGATCTTATAGCCGTCGCTGCCATAATTCAGCGAGCGGTTCACACGGCTGATGGTTGCGGTTGAAGCGCCCGTTTTTACCACAATATCGCTGTACACCTTGCCCTCGGAGAGCATGGCCGCCACCTGAAGACGCTGTGTCAGCGCCTTGAGTTCCTGAACGGTACAAAGGTCGTCAAAAAAATTGTAGCATTCCTCGATATCCTTCAGGCGCAAAATTGCTTCAAAAAGAAACTCGACGTTCATTTCCTTCAGGCGTGGATTCATATAATTACCTCCAAAAGTTTGTTGGCATAATATTACAGCAATGCAAAATGATACAATTATATTTTACCACTTTACAATGTAAAAGCAATACCCTTTGCCAAAATAAACACAATTAAAGGTCGTTTCGAATCAAATCCTCCATGCTTTCGCGGCGGATAATCTCGCGGGCCTGACCGTCGCGCACCATCACCGCAGCGGCTCTGGGCACGCGGTTATAGTTGGAGGCCATCGAATAGTTATAGGCGCCGGTTGCCAGTACTGCGATGATGTCGCCAACCTTGGGGGCCTGAATCGCCATGCCCTCGCCGACAAGGTCGCCACTCTCGCAGCAGCGTCCCGCAATGGTTACCACACTGTCCTTGGGGTCGGCGGCGCGGTTGGCCAGCACGACGTCGTACTTGGACTGGTACAGGATGTAGCGGGGGTTGTCAGTCATGCCGCCATCCACCGAAACATAGGTGCGCACATTGGGAATGCGCTTGACGCCGCCTACGGTATACAGCGTGGTGCCGGCCGGACCTACCACCGAACGGCCCGGTTCAATCGCGATGAAGGGAATATCCAGTCCCTTTTCGGTGCAAACCCTGTGCACCGTCTTTGAGACCTTCTCCATATAATCCATATACGGCGCCGGATCATTTTCAGGCACATATTTGATGCCAAAACCACCGCCGAGGTTCAACTCGGTGAGAACGAGGCCGGTTTCCGCCTTAATCTGCGCCATAAAGCCAATCATGACCTCAGCCGCCAGTTCAAAGGGGTCGATATCAAAAATCTGCGAACCGATGTGGCAATGCAAACCTTTCAAAACGACGCCTTTGTGCTGTAAGATATAACGCACCGCCTCAAGCGCCTCTCCTGTTTCCAGCGCGAAGCCAAACTTGGAGTCGATCTGACCGGTGCGAACAAAGTCATGGGTGTGTGCGTCGATGCCGGGCTTGACGCGGATGTGAATCGACACGACCTTGTTCTGAGAAACGGCAATTTCCGAAAGGCGCTCAAGCTCGGTAAGGTTATCAACCACGATGCGCCCAACATTGTGCTCAACCGCAAAAACAAGCTCCTCCACCGTCTTGTTGTTGCCGTGGTAGAAAATCTTATCCACAGGAAAACCAACGCTTAACGCGGTGTAAAGCTCCCCGGGAGAAACAACGTCGATGCCGCATCCCTCGTCGTCGGCGATACGGTACATCTCTTTGCACGCGAATGCCTTGCTGGCGTAGGCCACGATGCCCTTTCCGTCGTAGTGTTTTTTGATGGAATCGTTATACTGGCGCAGCGTTTTGCGCACAGTGGCCTCGTCATATACATAAAGCGGTGTACCAAAGGTACGCGCAAGCTCCACCGTGTCCATCGACCCGATAGTCAAATGTCCGGCTTCATTGACGTTAAGGCATTCGGATACAAACATTGTCATTCCTCCATGTCATGAATTATACGGATATGCCATTGAAAATTTGGGGACTTCAGTGCGATGTCCGTATTAAAATATATTCCGCTGCAAAAATGCAGAAGAGCATCAATAGTTTGGCCGGCCGTCGCCAGCGTCATCCTGCGCCGGCGCCGCGTCAGCGACGACATCTTCAATAATGTCGCGCAGGGTTTCAATCCCCTCCCCCGTCTCGGAAGAAACAGGCAGCATGGTAATCTCCTCACCGCAGGGCAGTTCCTCAACAAAAGCTTTCAGGCGTTCTTGCCGCTTGGTTTTGTTCAGCTTGTCCGATTTGGTCAGCAGTATAATGAACGGCATTTCACGCTCGATAAGATAGTTTGCCATGGTAAGGTCGTCGGCTGAGGGGGCATGACGCATATCCAAAAGCAAAAACACCAGCGCAACGTCACGGTCCTGCGCAAAATAGCCGCCGATCAGCTCATCCCACCGTCTCCGCTCATCCTTTGCAACCTTGGCATAGCCATAGCCCGGCAGGTCGACAAACCGGATGTCGTCCAGACGATAGAAATTGATGGTGGCGGTTTTGCCGGGCATGGAACTGACGCGCGCCAGTGCCTTGCGGTTAAAAAGCCTATTGAGCAGCGACGATTTTCCGGCATTGGAGCGCCCCGTGAATACAAGCTCCGGGCAATCGCATGCAATGAGCTGCGAAGAAATCCCAAAAGCGCGTTCAAAGATAACCTTGTTGTAATTCATGCAAAGAGCGCTCCTTGTTTTACAATATTGATCAGCAGGTGACGGGGTGACGCGGCGGGCCTTTGACGTCGGTCAGCAGGTTCACCGCATATTCCTCTTCCGAAGGCGCCGCAATGGGCGCCGGCATGGCGGAGAGCGCCACAGGCAGAACATCGCTGATGCTGCGCGCCGGCACAAATTGAATCGCCTTCTTCACCGCGCTGTCCAGCTCGGCGATATCCGGCTCATTGTCGGCCGGGATAATGACGGTCTTGATGTTGTTGCGCAGCGCCGCCATCGTCTTTTCACGCAGGCCGCCAATCGGCAGTACCCTGCCGCGCAAAGTAATTTCGCCGGTCATGGCAACGTCAAATTTGACGGGGATATCGGCCAGCGCCGAAAGCAGGGCAGTGCAGATGGTGATGCCGGCCGAAGGGCCGTCCTTGGGCACCGCGCCCTCCGGCACGTGGATGTGAATATCCTTGTCTTTATAGAAAGTACGGCTGATACCGTAGGTATCAGCGTGGGCACGCAAATAGCTGACCGCCGCATGGGCCGATTCCTTCATCACATCGCCGAGCTTGCCGGTCAGCTCCAGCTTGCCGTTGCCTTCCAGAATGGCAACCTCCACCTGAAGCATTTCACCGCCGACCGAGGTCCAGGCCAAGCCGTTGACCACACCGACCTCATCGCGGCTGGCAAGCGCATCGGGGTAATATTTTTTCGGGCCTAAAAGGTCGCCAAGGTTTGAAGGGGTAACCGTAATCTGCTTGGCTTCCTTGGCAACGACGCGTTTGGCGCATTTTCTGAACACCGAAGCGATGCTGCGTTCCAAGCGTCTTACGCCTGATTCGCGGGTGTAGCTGTCTATGACGGCATACAGCGCTTCGTCGATAATTCTGGCCTGACGGCCGGTGAGACCGTGACGCTCGCGCTGCTTGGGTATCAGATAGTTCTTAGCGATGTGGAATTTTTCTTCACGGGTGTAACTTGAAAGCTCTATAACCTCCATGCGGTCATAAAGCGGTGCGGGTATGGTATCCGCATTATTGGCGGTTGCAATAAACATCACGTCTGAAAGGTCGAACGGCAATTCAATAAAGTGGTCGCGGAACGCGTGGTTCTGCTCGGCATCGAGCACCTCGAGCAGCGCGGAAGAAGGGTCCCCCTTATAGTCTCCGCCAAGCTTATCAACCTCGTCAAGCAGCATTAGCGGGTTTCGGCTGCCCGCACGGCGCATCGCGTCGATGATGCGGCCCGGCATGGAGCCTATGTAGGTCTTGCGGTGCCCGCGTATGTCCGATTCATCCTTGACACCGCCCAGGGAGATGCGCACATAATCGCGTCCCGTGGCTTTGGCAATGGACTTGGCAATAGAGGTCTTTCCAACACCGGGCGGGCCGACCAGGCAAAGAATCTGCCCCTTGATATTCGGCGCCAGCGCCCGAACCGCAATGGATTCCAGCACGCGGTCCTTAATTTTCTCCATGCCGTAGTGGTCGTGGTCGAGAACCTTTTTAGATTGCGCAATATCAGCCTTAACCGGCTTAAGCGTATTCCACGGCAGTTCCAGACAGGTGTCGAGATAACCGCGAATCACTGCTGCTTCCTGTGAGCTGCCCGGCATCTTGCCAAGGCGTGTGGCCTCTTTGGTCAGCTTTTCACGCACTTCGTCCGAAAGCTGCAACGCCTCAATCTTATCGAGATAGGCGCTGATTTCGTTTTCAGGCGAGTCGTCCTCCCCCAGTTCCTCCGAGATAACCTTCATCTGCTCACGCAGGTAATAATCCTTCTGGTTGCGGTCCACCCGGCTCTTGACTTTCTCATAGATGCCGGCCTCCAGCCGCAAAATCTCATTCTCATTTTCAAATATTTCGGCGAGAATCTCAAGCCGGCGCAAGAGGTTCGACTGCTCCAGAATCTCCTGTTTTTCCTCGACCGGGAACGGTACGTTGCCCGCGATGTACTCCGAAAGCAGCGCGGGGTCCTCCGACATCATGACGCCGAGCACCAGCTCTTTGGGCATCTTGGGCGAAAGTTCGCAATACTCCTGGAACAGGTTCTTCACGGTGCGAATCAGCGCGCTGGCCATATCCTGCGAAGCAGCGGAAAGGCGCCGCGTCGGAAACGCGCGAATATCAGCGATAAAATACGGTTCTTCCTGACGAACGCGCAGCATTTTGGCACGATAAAGCCCCTCCGCCATGACGCGCAAACCGCTGCCCTGCACACGGATGACCTGTTGCACCTGTGCGACAACGCCGACCTGGTACAAATCTTTTGGCCCAGGGTTATCGTCCTGTACATCCGTCTGAGCGGTGAGGAAAATTCTGCGGTCGTTCTCCATCGCATGATTCAACGCAAGGATGGATTTTTCCCGGCCGATATCAAAATGAAGCACCATCTTCGGAAAAAGTACCAATCCGCGCAACGCAATGGCTGGCATCGTCTGGTTTTGTAATACTGTTTTTTTCTCTTTCAAAGTGGGCACCTCCTTATTTTCTTGTTTCAATTTAACAGCCCACTTAGCTGTTAAGATATTATACTAAATAACTCGTGAATATTTCAAGTGTTATAAATTACAAAAAGACCCTTCGTTGGATTCCCAACTGCCGTCGCTTCGTTGCATACGGGGTCTCCTTCGAAGGGCCTATCCATTAATATTTAAATCTGTAGTCTGTAAAACGCCGGATTATGAAGCTGTTCCGGCATTGCGCGCCCGCGGTTTTTTCGGGGCCGGCAGCAACGGCTGAACGGGTTCTTCGGCCAACAACCGGTCGGGATTCCTGTAAATGGCAGGTTCGCCGGTTTTGTTGATGCAACCCTTTGTGATGACCACGCGCTCAATCGTGCGGTCGGACGGCGTATCAAACATCAGCTTGGCCAGTACATCCTCCAGAATACCGCGCAGGCCGCGCGCGCCAATCTTGCGTTCAATGGCAAGCCGCGCAATCTCGCGGTAAGCGTCGGATTCAAATTCCAGCGTGATGTTGTCAAGCTCAAACAGGCGCTGATACTGCTTGATCATGGAGTTTTTTGGCTCAAGCAAAATGCGCACCAGTGCTCCTTCATCAAGAGAGTGCAGCGACGTGATAACCGGCAGACGTCCAATCAGCTCCGGGATAAGGCCGAAACGAACCAGATCCTGCGGGATAAGCTTTTGCATCATGTCGTCCGCTTTCTCTTTTGAGCGGATATCGGCCCCAAAGCCCATCGTGGTTGTGGCAACGCGCTTCTCGATGATTTTATCAATGCCTTCGAATGCACCGCCGCAGATGAACAGAATGTTGGCGGTATCAATTTGGATAAATTCCTGCTGCGGATGCTTTCGGCCGCCCTGCGGCGGCACGTTGGCGACAGTGCCCTCCAAAATCTTCAGGAGCGCCTGCTGTACGCCCTCGCCCGAAACATCGCGCGTGATGGAGGGGTTTTCGCTCTTGCGTGAAATTTTGTCGATCTCATCGATATAAATGATGCCATGCTGCGCCTTTTGAACATCATATTCCGCCGCCTGAATCAGGCGCAGCAGAATATTCTCAACATCCTCGCCGACATAACCGGCCTCGGTGAGCGTCGTAGCATCAGCGATAGCAAACGGCACACCCAGCATTTTGGCCAGTGTCTGGGCCAACAGGGTTTTGCCGGTTCCTGTGGGCCCCAGCAGAAGAATATTGCTCTTTTGCAGCTCTACATTGCCCGCACCACCGAAGTAGATGCGTTTGTAGTGGTTGTAAACCGCCACCGACAACGCAACCTTCGCCTCATTTTGGCCTATGACGTATTCATCCAGGCCTTCCTTAATTTCGGCAGGTTTGAGAAGCACCGGCTGCACCTCGGGCTTTTGGTTTTTCTTGCGGCGCATAATGCCGTTTTCTTCTTCAAGAACGCTGACGCACAGATCAATGCACTCGTTGCAGATGCAAACCCCCGGGCCTGCTATCATGCGGCTGACCTGATCCTGCGGCTTGCCGCAAAAAGAGCAGCGCAGCGGCTTGTTATCTTCTCTTGCCATATCGTTCTCCTAACTAAAGTGGTATTGGGCGGGCAAAACCGCCCACGGCGTCATTTTAACGCCGCGCGATGACTTTGTCAATCAGGCCGTAGGCCTGCGCCTCGGCGGCAGACATAAAGTTATCGCGTTCGGTATCGCGCTCGATAACCTCCAGCGGCTGGCCGGTCTGCTCGCTCATCATGCGGTTGAGGCGGTTCTTAATCTTGATGATCCACTCGGCATGAATTTTGATATCGGTCGCCTGACCCTTGGCGCCGCCCAGGGGCTGATGAATCATGATCTCGGCATTCGGAAGCGCAATGCGCTTACCCTTGGCGCCCGAAGAGAGCAAAAACGCACCCATCGAAGCGGCCAGCCCCACGCAGATGGTGGAAACATCGCACTTGATATAGTTCATGGTGTCATAAATCGCCAGACCGGCGGTGACAGAACCGCCCGGTGAATTGATATACAGATGGATATCCTTGTCGGGGTCCTGCCCCTCAAGGAACAAAAGCTGCGCAACCACAAGGCTTGCGGTGGTATCATTGACCTCATCGCAAAGCATGATGATACGGTCGTTTAAAAGGCGCGAAAAAATGTCATACGCGCGTTCGCCGCGGTTGGTTTGTTCTATAACGGTTGGTACCAGTGCCATAATAAATACACCCCCTGTTAATATGTATAAAGCTACAGCATAAAACGCATGAAAACCCGGTGGCAAAACGGCTGGCGCCGTTTATACAAATATTCCATTCAAGCGGCTGATTGACACGCAGATTTTTCCTCCTGCAAGGGCGAGGCGGCCAGCGGGCTGGCGCCCGCCGACAGCCGGGCGTTTAGCAGGGCGGAAAATAGCCGCCAAGGCGTCAACTTTTTAGCGGAATATTGGCTTGCTTGCAGGTTTTCAGGCGTCCTGGCTGTAAAATTGTGAGGTGCGAAAGCCTTACTCGGCTTCGGCTTCAGCCTTAGCCTTTCTGGTTCTCTTCGGCTTGGGCGCCTCTTCACCTTCGTCGGCCGCCTTCTTGGCGGCAGCCTTCTTAGCTTTGGGCTTATCGTCAGCCTTGGGCGCTTCCGGCGCAACAACGGTTACAACAGCGCTGGCGGTAACCACCTCAAGCGCCTTGCGGCATGCAATGTCGGCTGCAAGATCTTTTTCTTTGATGGCCGCACGAACCTTCTCAACGTCGGTACGATACTGCTCCGCAATCTTCTGATATTCATCCGCGATGTCTTTTTCGTCGGGCACAATGCTCTCAGCCGCGGCAACTGCTTCCATTGCCAGGCGGGTTTTAACCTGATTCTCAGCCTGAGCGCGGAAGGACTCTCGGAACTTCTCTTCGGTTTCGCCGGTGTAGTGCAAAAAGTCCTGAAGGCTCAGGCCCTGCTGGCTCATTCTCATGCCAAAATCCTGCACCAGCTCGTTGATGCGGCTTTCGATCATGCAGTCGGGAATCTCAACGGTCATATCGGCAACGACCTGTTCAATCAGCTTGTTTTCCAGCTCCGACTCAGCCTTGGCTTCAGCCGATTCGGCCAGCTTCTTCCGGATATCTTCTTTATAAGCGTCAATGGTATCAAATTCACTGATATCCTTGGCAAATTCATCGTCCACCTCGGGCAGCTCGCGCGCCTTCAGGCCAAGAAGCTTCACCTTAAACACGGCGGGCTTGCCAGCCAGCGTGCTCTCGCCATACTCCTCGGGGAACGTGACGTCAACATCAAATGCATCGCCGACATTTTTGCCGACAATCTGCTCTTCAAAGCCGGGGATGAAGCTGTTGGAGCCCAGGGTCAGCGGGTATTTTTCGCCTTTGCCGCCCTCAAAGGGAACACCGTCGGCAAAGCCCTCAAAGTCGATCTCAGCGATGTCGCCATCCTGAGCCGCACGTCCTTCAACCGCAATGACACGGGCATATTTTTCGCGCATTTGCGTAATTTGCTCCTCGATCTGCTCATCGGTTACAGGAGAAACAGTCTTTTCAGCCGCAAGGCCCTTATACGTGCCAATTGTTGCAACCGGTCTTGTGGTGACGGTCGCCTTAAAGGTAAAGCCTTCTTCGTCAGCATTGAGCACCTCAACCTCGGCCGAGTCGACCGGCGTAATTCCCGCCTCATCCACAGCTTCGGAATAAGCGACGGGGTACAGCGCGTTCATCGCGTCGTCAAGGAACAGGCCCTTGCCGTAAAGCTTTTCAACCATGGCGCGGGGCGCCTTGCCCTTGCGGAAGCCGGGGACATTGATGTTTTTCAAATTTTTGCGGTAAGCGGCTTCAACAGCTTGCGCAAACTGCTCGCCCTTCACTTCGACGGTGAGCTCCGCGCGGTTGGTTTCAACCTTTTTAGACGATACCAGAGACATTTATTTTTTCCTCCTGTTTGTATACATTTACATCTTAGCATTATATCACAATTTTAACAAAAATACTATTAAAAACTTATGAATTCAAAGCCTTTTCAGGC
>JAEWLW010000070.1 GCA_023457355.1 Bacillota bacterium
GTAAAATGCTGCGGGACGGCATCGGTTGCGAAAAAAACAGTGTGGAAGCTGACCGGCGTTTCAAGGAAGCCTTTCTCGGCTTTGTCTTTCTGGAGGAAAAAGGGCACGACGATAAGCTCCAGTACCGGCTGGGATGGATGCTTCTGAACGGCGTCGGCACGGAAATGAATGAGACAAAAGCAAAGGAATACTTTGAAAAGGCGGCAACGGTGGGAAATCCCTTTGCCTGCTACCAGCTTGCCAAGCTCATTCTCTCCGATGAAAAAATACAACCGCAAGAGGTAGAAAAGGCCCTTGGCTATCTCAGGAAAGCGGTGGAGGCTGAAAACCCCTATGCCGCATATTTTCTCGGCAAGCTCTATGAAAAGGGAGAGCACGTTCCGAAAAACATCTCCGAGGCAGTACGGCTCTATACCCTGTCGGCAGAGTGGGACAACGATTTTGCCGCATACCGGCTCGGCAAGCTGTACCTTGGCGGCGAGGGCGTCCTCAAAGATGTGGAAGCCGCAATCCGCTGGCTGACCTTTGCCGCCGACCGAAAGAATCCATTTGCCGAATATGCCCTCGGCATTCTCTATCTCAAGGGAGAGGATGTTCCGAAGAATGTGTCCAAGGCATTGGAATACCTGAAACGCTCCGCCGCACAGGGAAATCAGTTCGCACAATACCGGTTGGGCAAGGTTTACCTCATGGGAGAAGATGTGCAAAAGGACATTACGGCCGCCCTGCAATTTCTGACGGCTGCCGCTGAACAGGGCAATCAATATGCGCAGTACACTCTCGGAAAACTGTACCTGATGGAAAAAGACATTCCCAAGGACAAGGAAGCCGCTGTCCGGTGGTTTACCCTCTCGGCGGCGCAGGGCAATGTTTACGCGCAGTTTTTCCTTGACCATATAGATGAGTTCAAAGACCCCTCCGTCCTGCTGGCGGGCACACGGCTCCTGCATCACATGAGCCGTGTGTTTGCAGACAACGCGCCGCCTCTGAAACCGCCCGGACAGCGCGCCGACCGCAAGCTCCTGCGCAAACTCCGGGAGAAGAAGCAGGCGCAGGGCCATGCGCGGGACGACTACGAACAGACCATGTCACTCTAAAAATGATTGGAGGATACCCGTGAAAAAGCAGAAAAAGAAAACCGGGCGGATACCTATTCAGAAAAACCGGTACCCAAAGCAATGCCGTCCTGTAAAAAGGGCGGCATTTTTTCATCAAATCGGCAATCGCCATAGTTAGGAGGTGCTCTATGGGTGTGTATGTGCATTTTACGGATGAACAGAAATACCGTGCCAACAATGTGGAGCTGGCAGACTTTCTCCAGCGGCGCGGGGAAAAGCTCCTGCCCAGCGGACGGGATAAGCGGCTGGCCTCCGACCACAGCATCACCGTCCGGGGAAACGAGTGGTACGACCACTCCGCAGAGAGCGGCGGCTATGCCATTGATTTCGTGCGGAAGTTCTACGGCTGCTCTTACCCCGAAGCCGTGACCCTGCTGCTGGGCGGTGAGCAGAGCGAGATCTACAGACCGGCGCAGGCAAAGAAAGAGGAACCGAAAAAGCCCTTTGCGCTCCCACCGGCCCACACGGATATGCGCCGTGTCTATGCCTATCTGGTAAAAACCCGGCGCATCGGCCGGGAGGTGGTCAGCTTCTTTGCAAAGCAGAAACTTCTCTACGAAAGCTGCGAAAAATCTCAGGATGGGACAAAGGAATACCACAACGCGGTGTTTGTGGGCTTGGATGAAAACGGTGTTGCCCGCCATGCCCACAAGCGCGGAATTTACACCTTGGGGCAGGCGTACAAAGGGAATGTAGACGGTTGCAATCCCCGCCACAGCTTTCACTGGCTTGGCGAAAGTGAGCATCTGTATGTTTTTGAAGCGCCGGTGGATCTACTATCGTTTATCACCCTGCATCCGCAGGACTGGCAGCGGCACAGCTATGTGTCCCTCTGCGGTATCGGCGGTCAGGCGATGGTGTGGATGCTGGAGCAGTATCCGCATCTCCGACAAGTGTCGCTATGTCTGGACAACGATGAAGCCGGGCACAAGGCCAGCGAGCGGCTGAACCAGCAGCTTGCGGAACAGGGCTATGAATCGAAGCGACTCATGTCTCAAGGGAAGGACTGGAATGATGATTTAACGGAAGCGGTGCAACAAATGCAGAGCGGTTTTGAAATGCGGATGGCTTAGAAAAAAGGCAGTTCTAAATGGCACTGCCTAAACTATTTTTTCCCGTTTTCATCTTCCGTTATTTCCTCCAGTATCTCGGAGCAGAGCCCGACGCACTCATTGCAGATTGCTTCATGGGTACCGGCAATGATGCGTTCAACCTCCTGCTGACCCTTGCCGCAGAAGCTGCAGTGAATATCCTCGCCATGCTCTTCATACCGGGCGTCATCATATTTTTTGATACGCTCTATTTGTCGTTTCAGCGGCCTTATGTCCTGCAGAAGCGACCACACGCAATCATAATGCACCACGCAGTTCTGGTCAAAGTATTCCGCTTCCAGCCACGGAAATTTTTCCAACCGCATCTTGTAGCGGCTTGCCATTGTTGAGAATCCAACCTTTTTAATGGTGCGCTGGAAAAGAATAAATTTCAGCAGCAGCGCATCCCGAAGCGTTTCATCCGCCAGCATTGACTCATAGCTTTCGATGCTGCCTTGAGCCGCACATTTTTGAATGGAGGATAGCTGCTCCGTGAGCTGTTTATAGAGAAACAGATGATAATCCAATTTGCTGTCAAGCAGTAATAATTCCTTGTCCATTATATGTCCCCTTTATCGATAAACATG
>JAEWLW010000071.1 GCA_023457355.1 Bacillota bacterium
CCCCAAGGTTGCTGCTGAGGCGAAGAAGGGGGCCAACAATGTTTAAAGAGAAATCGGCAGCTGCGGCGACTTCTGGGGCCGAGATGGAAGTCGTTGACGGTGCCATCACCGAGGCCGCCAAAGAGGCGATGATCCAGAAGGAGCGCAAAGCCAACAGCGCATGGCGCAAGTTCATCAGGAACAAGTCTGCGGTCATCGGCCTCATCATCGTTATCGTGATGCTCGCGATCGGCATCTTCGCCCCGTTCATCGCGCCGTTCGACCCGAACGCCACGTCGATCACCGAGACCTATCTCGAGCCCGGCGTGAACGGCCATATCTTCGGCACCGACGATTTGGGCCGCGACCTGTTCAGCCGCATCGTCTACGGTGCGCGCATGAGTATCGTCGTCGCCATCGGCTCGACGGTGCTTGGCGGCGTCATCGGCATCATCTTGGGCCTCGTCGCCGGCTTCATGGGCGGTATCGTCGACTCGATCATTATGCGCGTCATGGACGGCCTGTTCGCCTTCCCGTTCATCCTCCTGTCCCTGCTTCTGGTCACTATCTTGGGATCGGGCGTGTTCAACGTCATCCTCGCGATCGGCATCGGCAATGTGCCGCGGTTCGCGCGCGTGGTTCGAAGCAAGGTCATCGTTGCGAAGAACGAGGAGTTCTGCAACGTCGAGCGCGTGCTCGGCGCATCGAACCTCCGTCTTATGGTGCTCCACATCCTTCCGAGCACGGTGTCCGAGGTCGTCGTCTACGCCACGCTCTGCGTCGGCGGCTCCATCATTGCCGAGGCCGGCCTGAGCTTTTTGGGCCTGGGCATCCTCATCCCGACGCCGTCCTGGGGAAACATCCTGCGAGGAGGCCAGACCTGCCTTGCAATCGCTCCGCATATCGCTACCATTTCGGGCTTGTTCATCTTCGTGGCTGTTATCGGGTTCAACCTGCTTGGTGACGGCATTCGCGACGTGCTCGATCCGAAGATGAAGAAGTAGGTGAGATTTATGGCAAACGAAGTTAACGGACAGGAAATAAACGCCGGTTCTGCCGCCAATCCCGAGTCCGAGGTGCTTCTCGATGTGAAAAACCTCAAGACCTATTTTCATCTCGCGAGCGGCATAGCCCGCGCCGTTGACGGCGTCTCGTTCACCCTTTCACGAGGGGAAACGCTCGGCGTGGTCGGCGAGAGCGGTTCGGGCAAGTCGATGATGGCGAAAAGCCTCATCCGACTGTTCGAGGCCAACGCGCGCATCGAGGAAGGATCGATCGAGTTTGAGGGCCGCGACGTGCTCTCCTTCGGGAAGAAGGAGCTGCGCGACTACCGCGGACGCGATATCGGCATGATCTTCCAGGATCCCATGACCTCGCTCGACCCGGTGTTCAAAGTCGGGCAGCAGATGACCGAGAACCTGCGCATCCATCGCAACATGAGCAAGGCGGAAGCCCGCGAGGTCGCGATCGCCGCGCTGCGTTCGGTGAACATCCCGAACCCTGAGGCGCGCTTCAATTCCTACCCGTTCGAGCTTTCGGGCGGCATGTGCCAGCGCGTCATCATCGCCATGGCGCTTTGCTGCAACGCGAAGGTGATCTTGGCCGACGAGCCCACGACCGCCCTCGACGTTACTGTTCAGGCGCAGGTGCTCCACCTGCTTAAAGAGCTGCAGCGCACGAACAACATCGGGCTTATGATCATCACGCATAACCTGGGCGTGGTGTGGGATGTGTGCGACCGCGCCATGGTCATGTACGCGGGCAAGGTGGTCGAGGCAGCCGACGTGAAGTCGCTCTATGCCAAGCCCATGCACCCGTATACGTGGGGCCTGCTCGATTCCATGCCCTCGCTTTCGTCCGAGCGCAAAGCCGACCTTTCTACGATTCCCGGAACACCGCCTGATCTGCGACTTACGGGCAAGGCGTGCAACTTCGCCAACCGCTGCCCCTACGCGCAAGACATCTGCAACAAGGAAGTTCCCGAGCTCATCGAAGTCGAGCCGGGGCACCTCGTCGCCTGCCATAGGCAGACGCTCGATGCGCATCTCGAGCGCGTGAAAGGAGGCAAGTAATGAGCATCAACGCCAATGAGGAGACGGCTGCAACCAAGCCTGTCCCGAAATCGGGCGATGCGGCAGCACCTGCCGATCCGAATGTCATTCTGAAGATCAGCGACCTGTCGAAGGACTTCGAGATACGCTCCGACAAGATTGGTGAGAAGTCCCAATATCTGCATGCGCTCTCGCGCGTGAACCTCGAGGTGTACAAGGGCGAGACCCTCGGCATCATCGGCGAGTCAGGTTGCGGCAAGTCGACGCTCGGACGCTGCCTTGTCCGCCTCCATGAGCCGACGAGCGGAACCGTCACGTTCGAAGGCGAGCCGCTCGATTTCAAGAAAGACCGTGCACGTCGCCAGCGCCGCAGCGTGCAGATGATCTTCCAGGATCCCTACTCTTCGCTCAACCCGCGCAAGACCTGCGCGAAGATTATCGAAGAGCCGATGATCATCCATAAGACGGAGACCGATCCGAAGAAGCGCGAGGCGCGCGTCCGCAAGCTGATGGAGCTCGTCGGCCTGGACACCCAGCACATGCACCGCTACCCGCACGAGTTCTCGGGCGGCCAGCGTCAGCGCATCAACATCGCCCGCGCGCTTTCGCTCGGACCTAAGCTGCTTGTATGCGACGAGCCGGTTTCCGCGCTCGACGTGTCCATCCAGGCACAGGTGCTCAACCTCTTCGGAAGGCTTCAGCGCGAGCTCGGTCTGACATACGTCTTCATCTCGCATGACCTGAGCGTCATCAAGCACATTTCCGACCGTATCGCCATCATGTATCTTGGCCAGGTGGTCGAGCTCTGCGATGCCGAGGGTATCTACGAGGAGCCGCTCCATCCTTACACGCAGGCGCTCCTGTCCGCAATTCCTCCCACGAGCCCGTTTGAGGAAAAGCACACTATCGCGCTCACGGGCGATATTCCGAGCCCCATTGGGGACATGAAGGGCTGCCCGCTCGCGTCGAGGTGCCCGCATTGCACGGAGCGTTGCAGGACGGAGCATCCGGCCTTGGTCGAGGCGCGGCCTGGGCACAAAGTGGCCTGCTTCCTGTACGAATAATCGATCGATATATCCGGCAGCCCCCCTTCTTAAAGGTGAGGGCTGCCTTTGAATGAGAGGAGACGTATGGAACCGGTTGAAGAGCGTTTTTTGCGCTATGTGAGGATCAATACCCAGTCCTGCGCTGGTCAAGAGGCCATCCCGAGCACCGCATGCCAATGGGATCTTGCGAATCTGCTGGTCGAGGAGCTGCGGGCTCTCGGTGTGGAAGACGCGAGCGTCGATGAGCACTGCTATGTGATGGGGCACATCCCCGCCAACCTTCCCGAAGGTACTACCGCTCCGGCAATCGGTTTCATCTCCCATATGGACACCGCAACCGAGACGAGCGGCGAGGGCGTGAATCCCCGCATCGTCGAGAACTACCAGGGCGGCCCCATCGTCATCAACGAAGAGCTCGGCATGGTACTCGACGAGGAGCACTTCCCTACGCTTGCGAAGCATATCGGCGACGACCTTATCGTAACCGACGGCACCACGTTGCTCGGTGCCGACAACAAGGCGGGCGTGGCGGAGATTATGTCGCTTGTGGAGTACCTGCACGAGAACCCCGACACTCCCCATGGACCGCTCTCCATCGGCTTCACCCCTGATGAGGAGGTGGGTCGCGGTGCCGATCTCTTCGACGTGGAGAAGTTCGGTGCCGAACTTGCCTACACGGTCGACGGCGGTGAGCTCGGCGAGCTCGAGTACGAGAACTTCAATGCCGCGAGCGCTGTCGTGAAAATCACGGGCAAGGTGGTCCATCCCGGCTCCGCGAAGAACCGCATGCGCAACGCCGCGCTTCTGGCTTGCGAATTCGCCGCGCTCCTTCCCGCGACCGAGATTCCCGCGACCACCGAGGGTCGCGAAGGATTCTTCCACCTGGGCTCCATCGAGGGCGATGTGGCGACGGCTACGCTCGACTACATCATCCGTGACCACGATCGCGAGCGCTTCGAGGAGCGCAAGCGCATCATGGAGCAGGCGGCGGCGCTCATGAACGCCCGCTACGGCTGCGAATGCGTCGAGCTTTCCATCACCGATCAGTATTACAACATGAAAGAGCAGATTCTGCCCCACATGGAGCTTGTCGACCTTGCGCGCGAGGCGATGGAGGACACGGGCATCGAGCCGCTCATCATCGCCGTGCGCGGCGGCACCGACGGCGCGCGCCTTTCCTACATGGGTCTTCCCTGCCCCAACCTGTGCGCAGGGTGCGAGTATGCCCACGGGCCCTTTGAGCATTGCTCCGTGCAGGCGCTCCAAAAGATTTCCAACATGTTGGTCGCCCTCGTTCAGAAGTTCGTGAAGCCTGCGGCATAGCGCCAACCCTCTTCGGTAGCTAAGACTATTTTCGTTGAAGCGGTATTGCTGAAGGAGGCAATCGAATGATGGAAAGTAACGAGCGGTCGGCGCGAGCGAGCGTTTATGCCAAGAAACTTGCGCGCATGATTCGCGTGAGGACGGTCCAGGAGCCGGGCAATGCGCGGTCCTTCGAGGATTTCCACGCTCTTCTCGAAGAGCTGTTCCCTGCCGTTTTCGAACGGTGCGAGCTCAAAATGTTTGGGAGCGATGGGGGGAGCCTGCTCTTCTGCTGGCGCTCTGCGTGCGCTGACGAGGAAAAACAGCCTGCCCTGCTCCTTATGAGCCACCAGGACGTTGTCGATGCGGAGGGCCCTTGGACCTATGAGCCTTTCGGCGGGGAAATCGCCGAAGGTCGCGTCTGGGGACGTGGTGCGCTTGATATCAAGGGCAATCTCCTGTGCATCCTGCAGGCTCTTGAGGAGCTTATCGAGGCGGGCTTTTCCCCTGCCTTCGATATTTACGTCGCCTCGAGCGACTGCGAGGAAATCGGCGGCAACGACCTTGTGCCGAGCTACCTGAAAGAGCAGCAGGTCGACATCGACCTGCTCGTCGATGAGGGTCCCTGCGTCGTCCGCGGCGAGGACGGCTCACTCATAGCGCAGGTTGCCGTGGCCGAGAAAGGCCAGGCTATCTTCAAGTGCAGTGCTTTCGGGCCGGGCGGCCACGCTATGAACGTCGGTAAAAACACGCCGCTTGTGCGCTTGGGTGCGTTCATGGCCGAAGTCGATGCCGCGAACCTGTTCGACGGCGATGCGCGCCCCGACCTTCTCGATGCGTCGGGAACCACCGTGGCGTTCACCATGGCGGGCGCATCGAGCGTGCCCAATGTCGTCCCGCGCGAGGCGTGGGCAGTGTGCGACGTGCGCCTGGCCCCTGGCCGGACGGCGGAATCGGCCCGCGAGGCCCTCGAGGCAATTGCCAAGCGCCACGATGTCGAGGTGACGCTTGGCAAGAGCACGCCGCCAAGTTCCGTCTCGGATACGAGCGGGTATGCATATGCCCAGGTCGAACGTGCGATTTCTTCGGTATATCCCGAAGCTGAGCCGCGTGCGGTCCTGCTCTCGGGCGGAACCGACACCAAACATTTCACCGAAGTGGCGCCGTGCTGCATCCGTTTCACGCCGATGGTCTTCTCGGCGGAGCAGACCGCGACCATTCATGGAATCGATGAGAACATCGATTGCGCTGCCCTGCCCTTCGGGGTCGACTTCTTCAAGACGCTAATCGAGGAGAGGATGAGCCGATGACTTCAACGAATTGCAACTCGAATGCGGATACCTCACGCCAGTGGAGCCTCGATGCGCTCTACAAAGGCTTCGATGACAAGGCGTATGTGAAAGACTGCGAGAAGTTTTCCCAGCTCATCGATGAATATATCGCGGCGCTTGCGCCGATTGAGCGCGGCGAGCGAACCTTCGACGTTAAGGCGCTCTGCGAATTCCTTAAGCGCGAGGAGGAGCTGTGGCTGATTGGCAAGGACCTTCATGAGTTCACCTATCTGCGCAGCGCCGTCGATGCAGGCGACAAGCAGGCCCTCTCGGCGATGGCCGCCCTGCGCAAGGGCTACGGGAAGATGGCGCGCCCGAGCCTTTTCGTCCGCCGATGCGTGGCTGGCCTTGAGCTCACCGAGGAAGATTTTGCCGTGTCTTCTCTCCTTGATGACTATCGCTTCGTGATCGGGCAGATGAGGCTCGAGGGCGCTCACCAGGGAAGCTCCGATGCGGAGGACGTCTTTGCTCGCATGCAGGGATGCGCGGGAGATGCGTGGATTGACCTGCGCTCGAGCTTGGTCGGTTTCGCGACCGCGCGGCTCGACGGGAAGGAACTCACGCTCACCGAGCTGCGCAACCTTGCCCGCTCGACCGATGCGGAGACGCGCAAGAAGGCCTTCGATGCCGAAATCGAGTGCTCGAAAGCCATCTCGGTGGGCGTTGCCGCATCGCTTAACGGCATTAAGGAGCAGGTCATCCTGCAGTCAGAGATGCGCGGGTTCTCCTCCCCGCTCGACATGGCGCTCTTTCAGTCGCGGATGAGCAGTGAGACGCTCGATGTGCTGTGGGAGGTCGTGTCGGAGCATTTGCCGACGCTTCAAGCCTACCTCACGCGCAAAGCGGAGATCCTTGGGCACGAAAGCGGACTTCCGTGGTGGGATTTCTTCGCCCCGGTCGTGAGCGAATCGTCGGATGCGCCCTCGTTTACTATCGAGTCGGCGCGCGAGTACCTGGTCAAGCACTTGGGAAGCTTCTCTTCCGAGCTTGGTGAGCTTATCGAGCGCGCTTTCGACGAGCGCTGGATCGATTTCGACCCGCGTCCGGGAAAGAGCGGCGGCGCCTTCTGCCGGAACCTCTCCAACCAGCGTCAAAGCCGCGTGCTCACCAACTTCGATGGCACGCTGCGCGCGGTCGACACGATCGCACACGAGCTCGGGCACGCCTTCCATGGGCAGCAGATTGAAACGAAACGACCGCTGAACAGGTGTTATACCATGCCTGTCGCCGAGACGGCCTCGAACTTCGACGAGCTTGTGCTCATGAGCGCCGCCATCGAGGAGGCGAAGACGACCGAGGAGCGCATTGCGCTTTTGGACGCGAGGCTCTCGGATGTCGCTCAGACGGTGTGCGATATCTTCTCGAGGTTTCTTTTCGAGAAGTCCGTCTTCGAACAGCGCGCCGAGAAGTACCTCGTCGCCGAGGATCTCTGTCGTTTGATGGAGGATGCCCAGAAGAAGGCGTACGGGTCCGCTCTCGACGCCGGCGCGCTTCACCCCTACATGTGGGTGAACAAGGTGCACTACTACATGACGACGCTCAGCTACTACAACTTCCCTTACACGTTCGGCCTGCTGCTCGCGCACGGGCTGTATGCGCGCTATCAGGAAGTGGGCCCGTCGTTTGTCGAGTGCTACAAGGCGTTCTTGAGCGCCACGACGACCGATACGGTCGAGGGTGCGACGGCCGTTGCCGGCGTTGACGTGACGACGCGCGAGTTCTGGGAGAGCAGCTTTGAGGTGATTGAGGCCCAGGTCGCCGAGTTCCTGTCGCTCACTGAGTAAAGCGAAGCGCCCTTGGAGGGTTGTTTTCCCGTGTTGAGCGGGCTCCTTCCGAGGGCGCTTTGCATTGTTGTTCCGCTTTTGTTACAGCTGGGGCCGCCTGGGCTTGCAGGTCGCGAATCGCTTTCCGCAACCTGCAAGCCCAGCGGTCTCGAACTATTTATCAGTTATTCGGAGTCGATCATGATGCTCAAGATCTCGCGATCGGTCTCCCTCATGCCCTCGCGGGCCATGCGGCTCACGTTGCGGATGGTCTCGTCGACGCCCATGGTGACGATTCCATCGCCCGCGTAGAACTCGTTTCCATTCTTGAACAGGCGATACCCGAACACGCCCGACTCGATGGCCATTGCGATCTTGGCGGCGCAGGAAGGCTTCGCGCCGTCGCAGACCATGCCCGACACCGTTCCGAGCGAATTGACGATCGTGTGCTCGATTTCCTCCATGCGCCCGCCGAGGAGATAGGCGATGCCGCATGCTGCGCCGGTGCCTGCGCTCACGGCTCCGCAGAACGCGGACAGGCATCCGATTCCCGATTTCTGATAGATGCTGATAAGGTCGGACACGGCGAGCGCGCGAAGCATCTTCTCGCGCGGGATGTCGAGCGCGCGGGCATACACCACGATGGGGACCGAGGCCGTGATGCCCTGGTTGCCGCTGCCCGATACGATGACGACCGGCATGGGGCATCCGCCCATGCGCGCGTCGCTGCCGGCTGCTGCTGCGGCCTTTGCCTGCGTGAGCAGGTCGTCGGGGTAGGCGTCGGATGCGTAGAGCTTGCCGACGCGCCCGCCCCAGTCGTTTTTGAGCCCTTCGCACGAGATGGCGTAGTTGTATTCCGCCTGACGACTGAGCATCTCTTCCACGTCGGCCAAGTCGACGGTGTCGGCGAATTCGAGGATGTCGGCAACGTTGAGAAGCTCGGTCAGCACGTTTTCCCCATCGCTCGGGTCTTCGGTGCGCGTGTCCTGGAGAATCTCGCCGTCGCGTTCGGCGAGAACCACGTTCGTGTGGTTTTTCGCCATGACGACGCGCGCCGACCCGCCGTTGTCGCCAAACACGCGCACGTCGATGTAGAAAGGCTCGCTCGTGTCGGCAAATTCGACTCGGATCTCGTGTTCTTCCAGATAACGGGCCATGTAGGCGCGCCCGTCGTCGTTGAGGCCCGAGAGCACGTCGAGCCCCTTGTCGGCGTCGCCCGCGGCGATACCGGCCGCAACCGCGGTCTTTACTCCATGCTGGCCGCCCGTGTTCGGAACGGTGACGCTATGGACGTTCTTGATAATGTTCCCGCTGACGGAAATCGATATGCGCTCGGGCTCGCTGCCGAGCACCTGTGCCGCCTTCGCCGACGCAAAGGCGATGGCGATAGGCTCCGTGCAGCCTGTCGCGACGATGAGCTCGTCTTCGAGAATCTGCACATACGCTTTGTAGGTTCTTTCGTTCATGACGGCTGCTTCCTTCTTGCTGCTCGCTTGTGTGGGCTTGTCCTTGGCGCGCGAATGCGGGGTTAGCGCAGTCCAGCCTCGTGAACCACCTCGTAGATGAGGGAGAACAGCGAGCGGTCGACGTCGAGCGGGAGCGTGCAGCCAGGCCCAAAGATGAGCGCGCCGCCGTCGTTTTGCGCGAGCGTGTCCTCAAGGCGGGTTGCCAGGCGGCGCTTGACCTGCTCAGGCGTGCCGTAGAAGTCGTGGTTCTGGTCGAAACCGGTGATGAGGACTTTGTCGGTCTTTCTGCGCATGTCGGCGACGCTCGTCAGGTTCGGGGCGGTGCCGCAGCATTCCCAGTTGAACGCCTGGTAGTCGAGGTCGATAAGGTCGTCCATGTAGAGGCCCTCGTCGCCGTGGACATGCAGCATGGAGAACCAGGTGCGGCCCTTGAGCTTTTTCGCCATGTGCTCAAGGTAGGGCACGACGAACTCGCGGTGCTCCTCGGGGGTGATTAGCGTCGAGCGGGAGAACTTCGTGGTCATGAAGATGCCGTCGATGCCCTTGTCGATAAGCGCATCGAGGAAGTGGTCGTTGGTCTCCTGCAGCGCCTCGAGCGCGTGCGTGAGCGCCTTCGGGTCGGAGCGCATGAGCTCGAGGGTCCAGTCGGGGTTCATCGGCGTGGAAAGCTCCTGTACCC
>JAEWLW010000072.1 GCA_023457355.1 Bacillota bacterium
ATCCGTCGTTTTCGGCCGTCTTCTTCTGAACGACGACGCAGGGACCCGCCTCAATGACAGTGACCGGAATGAAGCTGCCGTTCTCATCGAACAGCTGAGTCATGCCGAGCTTTTTGCCGATGATTGCCTTTTGCATTTGTGGTTTTCCTCCTTTGGTTATTGGTTGACCGGCCTTTAAAAGGCTTTGCCAACATTACCTTTGCGCGCAATTGAAAATTGCGACGCGTGTGTCAGGCTCCAATTAAAATTAGAGCTTGATTTCGATCTCGACGCCCGCGGGGAGCTCGAGACCGGTAAGCGCTTCCACCGTCTTGTTGGAGGGACGGAGAATGTCGATGAGACGCTTGTGGGTTCTCATCTCAAACTGCTCGCGGGAATCCTTGTACTTGTGGACCGCACGCAGAATGGTGACAACGTCCTTGTCGGTGGGCAGCGGAATCGGACCGGAAACCTTGGCGCCGGTGCGCTTTGCGGTTTCAACGATCTTCTCTGCGGCCGCATCGACCAACTGATGGTCATAGCCTCTTACACGGATACGGATTTTTTCTTTGACTGCCATTTTTAATCGCCTCCCGTACTTTTGTTATCAGAGACGCCCTTTTCAATCCACTGTGCCGTGTGTTTTCTCTTTTGGCCTGCAAAAAACCGGTTAAACCGCAGGACGCAGTTTAGCCGGGTAGGCGCAATGAAGCCTCACACAAACATATAAGCAGGTTGCCCCGCTGTATTGGGTTTGATGGGTCGCCCGGTTTAAAATCGGACATACTCCGCGGAAATTCCCCGCCTCAAAGGGCGGCCACCTCCCGCATCAACGCATATCTCAGCAGTCACGCAAGGTATATAATATCACACCAAAACGGCATTTGCAAGCATTTTTTTGCTTTTTAAAAAGTTTTTTGCCCGGTTTTGGCCCTTGCATCACAATTGCCTCTCACACCATAAATTTTATGGTTATTTTTGCTTTGAACCGACCTTTTGTTCAAGTTGTCGTTCACAGGGTGAAGCTGCGTGGCTTTTTGTGTTAACCGTGTCACGTTCAAAAAAGGCTTAATCCATGTGCAATTCTATTATATTTATAGTTTTTATTGACTTTGTTCATTGTTTTTATACAATAATAATATAGGGAAAATTTGTAAATCAAAATTTCCTTTAAAGCGTTTATTTTTAAAGGAGGAAAGAACCATGTCAGAAATTAAAAAGGTAGGCATCGCCGGCGCGGGCACCATGGGGTTTTCATTGGCCCAGATTATTGCGCGGCACGGGTATGACGTTTATTTGTACGACATTTTTGAGCATGCTATTGAAAAAGCGCAAACACTTATGCACCTGAATCAGGAAACAGAAGTGAAGGAACAAATCCTGACACAGGCCCAATCCGACGCCCTGATGGCCCGCATTCAATGCGGCACCACAACCGACGGCTTTAAGGATGTCGATTTTTTGATTGAAGCGATTTTAGAAAAAATTGACGTCAAGCACAAGTTCTGGGCGGAGATTTCTAAAATTGTAAAACCGGACACCCTTTTGGTCAGCAACACCTCGGGTCTAAGCATCACTAAAATTGCGCAGGTCATTGAAAATCCCGAGCGTTTTGCCGGCATGCACTGGATCAATCCCCCGCATATCATCCCATTGGTGGAGGTCATTTCTGGCGAAAAAACCGCGCCTGAAACAGCGGATGCGGTGTATACTTTTTGTGAGGTTCTCGGCAAAAAGCCGGTTAAAATCCATGATGCGCCGGGCTTTGCCCTCAACCGGATTCAATTTGCCATTCTCCGGGAATGCCTGCACATTTATGAGCAAGGCATCGCTTCCATAGAGGATATCGACAAAGTCATGAAATATGGCCTGGGCCCGCGCTATGCGGTTTTCGGCCCATTTGAAGTCGCCGATCTGGGCGGCCTGGACATTTTTCACAACATTTCTTCCTACCTGTTTGCGGACCTTGGTACGGAAACCGACAGCTTTAGCAAGCTAAAGGAAAACTTTGAACAGAACCGCCTCGGTGTTAAAAACGGCGCCGGTTTTTATGACTATTCCGACGGGCGCGACATGGAAACGATTCGCTATCGCGATGAAATGTACACCAAGGTCGCAAAGGTTTTATTTGGCCAATAATTTTTATCCGGATGCCAGGAGACGTGCCGTTATCGGCTCAGCTGACGATAACGGCACGTCTCTTTGATTTGAAATTGGCTTCTGCCGGCATACAATCTGCCGAGAAAAACGCACCATGTCCCGGCACGATGGGAAAACGGCAGATTTACATCACATTACTTTAAGGGCGCGTTTTCCGCCGCATCTTCCTCCAGCCAGTTGTGGTCCACCTCGTGCTTGGGCGGGCGGTCCAGCAACAGCTCCAACGCCTGCTTGGCGGTGGTCCGGCCTTTAATCAGGCTGTAAACCTGGGCGGTGATCGGCATGTCCACATTGAGTTTTTGTGAAAGCTCATAAGCGCACAGCGCCGCCGTAATGCCCTCAACCGTCATGCCCACCTTTTCGACGGCCTCGCGCACCGTCATGCCCTCGCCGACATAAATGCCGCAGCGCCGGTTGCGCGAATGCATCGAGCAGCAGGTGACAATCAGATCGCCCACGCCCGATAAACCGGCAAAGGTCTCGCGCTTGGCGCCCATTTTAACACCCATGCGCGCAATTTCGGTGAGACCGCGGGTCATCAGCGCCGCCTTGGTGTTGTCGCCGCCGCCCATGCCGTCCACAATGCCCGCCGCAAATGCAATGACATTTTTAAGCGCGCCACCCAGTTCCACCCCGACGACGTCATCACTCGTATAGATGCGGATGTGTGTCTGCACCGTCAGGTCCTGAATTTTCTGCGCCGCTTCCAACGATTTGCTGGCCGCTACCAGCACTGTGGGCACACCGCGCGAAATTTCTTCAGCGTGGGAAGGGCCGGACAACGCAACGAAAGCATTTTTGGGCAGCTCCTGCGTCACCACCTCATGCAACGGCAGCAGCGTGCCGGGCTCCAGTCCCTTGGAGGTGCAGGCCACCGGAACGTCAGGTGCAATCCGGCCGATCAACTGTTTGGCCGCGCCGCGCACACCCACGGTCGGCGTCGCAATAAGCACCGCTTCTGCGGCCTCCACACCGTCAACGCTATCCACAATGCGCACCGCCTCGGGTATCTTAACGCCCTTGAGCAGTTGTACGTGCTCGCGCGCCTGCCGGATACGGTCGTTTTCTTCCTTGTTCCAGCCCCAGAGGCACACCTCGTGCCCCACATTCGCCATCGCAACCGCCATCGCGGTGCCCATACCGCCCGCGCCCAGGATATATAATTTTGCCATAAAAAGGGCCCTCCTGTTTGATACTAGAAATTTTATCACATCGCAATAACATCACCTATGGCATAGCTTCTCACTTGCTCGTAGGGCGCAGATACCTGCGCAGAAAACTTACCGGTTTCACCATCGTCCAACCTCAGCATTGCTGTTGCGGTTGCTAATTGCTTACCAGCCGCATCATACACACCCCAAGATAAGATGATGGTCCAATACATTTTTCCACTATCATTGCGGATTTCTCCCTCTAAATAAAAAACATCATCATTATTTTCCTCTGTTCTTACAGTCACCGCATCATCAACCAGTATCAGCCCACTCCCCAGCGGTCGGTCTTTGCCCTTATACCGCGCCGACATTCCACGTTTTAGTTCTTGCTGCCGCTTTCCCCGGGCGGATTGAATGTCCGACGCCAGCACCTTTGTCCCGGATATTTGAAAAATTGTCCCCAAAGCAACCGGCAGCAGGAAAACCGCCGCAAGCGCTATCACCGGAAGCCACCGCTTTCTATTATGCGGTTTATGCGGTGAAATAGCCAGCGGTGCACGCGAAAGCGGCGGCGCAGCATATCGCCCATAAGTCCTGTTGTTTTCCGCATGGGGCGGCGGCTGACCATCCTCAATTTCAGCAACGGCCACGCCACAGCACGGGCAAAAACGCGCGTTCTGCGGCAGCTTGACGCCACATTGAGTGCAATATTGAACAGATGCCACCGTTATCTCCCCCTGTTTTTATACGGGTAAAAATTTGCGGATGCCTTTAAGGCTCGTTTTACAATGTCGCAGTTCCGAAAATCCCGACGTATATCTGTGCGCCTTTACGCAAAACGTTCCTGTAAACGGCAGCGTTGCACGCGACCGAGGCGCGTCGGCACCTGATTATACAGCTTTTAAAATAGTATATACGTGCGCAGCTGTCGGGTACGTTGCTTCACTTCTTTGCTGCAATTCCAATTTAATAATTTCCGCAAAACCACCTGTAATTGACCTCTGTACCGCAGTATTGGCAATAGCGCTTTTTCACGGTCACCATCGCCGCCCTCCCTATTATATCCGCAGATTCGGTTAATTCAGCCGGCCATATCCAGCCATGAGAATGGCCGTGCTTTGTGGGTGATTATCACGCCTCTCAGTAAACGCTCACGCTGCTGATTTTATACTTAGTCGCCTGCTCTAAAGGCACCAGCAGCGGCGCGGAAAATTTCCAGATAACGCCGGGCTCCAAATCCTTGGTGGCGGTAATTGTTGTCGAAATTTGATTATCCTCAGCGTCATAGATCACAAAGTTAATGTATACGGCATTATATTTGATGCCGCTGTCATTGCGTATGCGGCCCTGCAGGCGCGCAAAGTAATTTTCCTGCGTTTTCTCGACGACGCCGTCCAGCAGCGTCAGCCCATAGGACAGCGAAAAGTCGGCTTCTGAAAGAGCGGGAACGGCTTCCTCTTCACCGGCTTCTTCTGCCGGTTTGTCCCCCGCGGCCACAGGCTGTTCCGGCGCTTCCGGTTCGGGGGAGAGCTGCGCTTCCACCGGCTTGCCGCCAATCTTCGTCAGGCAATACGAGCGGATATTTTGTCCGTTCCCGGCCGCAAAACTCAGCGCAAATACCTCGCCCGGCTGAACATCTCGATACACCCAGGAGCTGCTTGAGCTGACAAAATTCTCTGCCGCGTCATAAAGATCCACCTCGACGCCCACACCGGTGCAAACAACGTCACTGGCATTCTGCATCGCACACACAAATTGAATTTTATCGCCGCTGCGCTGCGCATTAAGCGCTTTTCTCAGAACGATATAGTCGTTATCCGCTGTAGACGGCAGCTCGGTTAAAGGCAGCGTTTCCGGTTCCGCCCGTAAGGAGGCGCTCTCGCTTCGCGCTGCCTTGCTTGACGCCGACGCCGCAGGCCCCGGCTCAGGCGTCGCAGTAAAAAGCGCCCCCCAATTTTCAGCGTTGAAGCTCGAGACAGCGACATAGCCAATCAGTGTTCCGACCATTACCAACCCGGCAATAATCAAGACGGCCGCCAGCCACAACACACGCGCCGAAACGGTCTGCCCGCTTTTGGCCGGCGCTTGAGGCGACGAAATTTCAAACCCGCAGTTGTGACAGAATTTTTCATCCGCCGCGACCGGCGCCATACATTTAGGACAATTCCGTTCTTCCATCATGCCACCTCATCCATAAAGCCGTATTTTAGCGCTACTGTAAAGTCCCATGCTATAATACCAAACCCGACAGGCAAAAACAAGGAGCCGACGCCACCTTTTTATGGCATCGGCTCTATTTATGGCGCAATAACCGTCTTATATTGCAATGGCCTTTTGTTGAACGGCTTAATTCCACCGCATCGCGCTCGTGATGCGCAGCAGGGCTATTCTCCGCGCTCGCGGGCGATCATGCGCACCGGTGTGCCCGAAAGCCCAAACGACTCACGGATTTGGTTTTCGAGATAGCGCTGATACGAAAAATGGAACAATTCCTTCTTATTGACAAAGCATACAAAGGTGGGCGGCCGGGTAGACGGCTGCGTAATATAGTAGATCTTCAGCCGCTTGCCCTTGTCGGAGGGCGGCTGCACGCGAGCTGTTGCATGGGCCAGCAGGTCGTTAAGCGCGCCTGTTGTGACGCGCAGCGCGTTGTTGGCCGAAACCCGGTTGATCAGCTCAAACAGCTTATCGATACGCTGCCCGGTCTTAGCTGAAATGAAGATAAACGGCACATAGCTCATGAACGAAAAATCGCTTTCCAGCTTGCGTTGGTATTCGATCATCGTCTTGTCGTCTTTTTCAATGGCGTCCCACTTGTTTACCGCCACAATGCAGGCCTTTCCCTGCTCGTGGGCATAACCCGCAATTTTGGAATCCTGTTCGGTGAACCCCTCCATCGCGTCAATCATGATGACGCAAACTTCGGCACGGTCCACCGCCATATAGGCGCGCAGAACCGAATAATGTTCAATTGATTCGGTCACCTTATTTTTACGGCGGATGCCCGCGGTGTCAATAAACAGATATTTGCCGTAATCGTTATCCACCTCGGTATCGGTGGCGTCGCGGGTCGTCCCCGCAATGTTTGAAACAATCACCCGTTCTTCGCCCGCAATGTGGTTGATGATGGAGGATTTACCCACGTTGGGCTTGCCGATAACCGCCACCGCAATCCGGTCGCCTTCGGCATTTTCCCGGTTGGAAAAATCAATATGGTCGCACACCTCATCCAACAAGTCGCCAGTGCCGTGGCCGTGCAGCGAAGAAACGGCAATGGGGTCGCCAAGGCCCAGGTTGTAAAACTCGTAGAAATCAGGGGGCGGGTCGCCCACCCGGTCGCATTTGTTGACGCAAAGCACAATCGGCTTGGCGCTTTTAAGCAGCATCGACGCAACCTCCTGGTCGGTTGCGGTCACACCGCTCTTCAGGTCGACCACCAGAATGATAACCTCCGCGCTGTCGATAGCCAGCTGTGCCTGCCTGCGCATCTGCGAGAGGATGACATCATCCGAAAACGGCTCGATGCCGCCGGTATCCACCAGCATGAATTCCCTGTTCAGCCATTCACAGGGCGCGTATATGCGGTCGCGGGTCACGCCGGGCGTATCCTCCACGATGGCGAGCCGCTTGCCTGTCAGCTTGTTAAACAAGGTCGATTTCCCGACGTTCGGGCGGCCGACAACCGCCACAACAGGTTTTGACATAGGCTCCCGCCTCCTTTCTATTCCACAAGCGCTTCTGCCAGTGAAGCGCCGTCATCCTGCACCACCTGAACCGGAATGCCCAATGCTTCGGAAACCGCCGCAGGGGTGGTGTCGTCTAAAAATTTATCCTGTTCCCGCCTGAGCATGCAGGACGGGATGATGAGCAGATCGCCCAAAGGGCGGCCTTTGAGTTCGGCGATGATGTCACTGCCCGTGACCAGCCCGGTCACGGTGATACGCCCGCCGAAAAAGCGGTTGGGTATCGGAAACACCTCCACTTTTAACGCCGGGGCACATGCCTCGGCCTTTGTACAAAGCTTCGCGATCGACTCGCCTGCGGCGACGCCGGTCGCCACCGAAATCCGGCGAGGCGTATCGCTGGGGACCAAAAGCGGCAACAAGCTGCAAAATTCCAGCTTGGTGTTGGCAATCAGACCCACGCCGTTTTCAAGGTTGGCAAAGTCGCCATAATAGTCCGCTTCCGGGATAGGGCGCCCGGCCAGCAAAAAAAATTCATCGGCGGGGTAGCCCACCCGCAAGCCGTGGCGATCAAACCATCGGTCGGCAAATTTTTCAATGGTGTCGATTGTCTGCGCCGCTTCCGCCTGCGTAAAAGGGCGCAACGGCGTCAGCCCCTCCCGGTAGGCGGTCAGCCCCACCGGAACACAGGCGATGGACTGAATTTTAGGCACCAGCGGGTCAAGGTCTGAAAGCGTGCGCTCAAGGGCGGCACCATCATTATACCCCGGGCACAGCACAAGCTGCGTGTTGATTTTAATGTTCCCCTGGCATAAGCGGTAAAGCCGCTGCAAAGAGCTGCCTGCAAAGCGGTTATGCATCATCCGCACCCGCAGATCGGGGTCGGTTGTGTGCACCGAAATATTAATCGGGCTGATGTGCATGCGCAAAATGCGATCCACATCATGGTCGGTCAGATTGGTCAGCGTGATATAATTGCCAAACAGAAACGACAAGCGGTCATCGTCATCCTTAAAATAGATGCTCTCCCGCATACCCTTGGGGTTCTGGTCAATAAAGCAAAAAATACAGTTATTGCGGCAGCGGCGCTGCTTGTCCATCAGGTAGGTTTCAAACGTCAGCCCAAGGTCGTCATATTCGCCCTTTTTAACGGTGACGGTGTAGGGGGTCTCGCCGCGCATCAGCAAAAGGTTCAGCTTTTGGGCTGTCATATAAAAACGGTAATCGAGCACGTCGCAAATCTCTTCTGTGCCGATTTTAAGCAGCACGTCACCATTTTTGATGCCGTGGCGCTGCGCGATGGAATGCTTTTCAACCCCTGATATTGTGACCGCCATGCCGTCCCCCCTTTTTGTTCTCCCCCCCAACCGCCCAATACAAAAAAATAGAGGCGGAAAGCAGCTTCCCCCTCTATCTTTCTCTTAAGCGTGAGCGCTTACGCCTCTACCTTGACAATCTCTCTGCCCTTGTAGAATCCGCACACGGGGCACACGCGATGCGGCATTTTCAGCTCGCCGCACTGGGTGCACTTGGAAAGCGCAGGAGCATCCAGCTTCCAGACGCTGGAGCGTCTCTTATCTCTACGCGCTTTAGATACCTTTTTCTTTGGAACCGCCATCTTACAGCACCTCCTAGTCTTTCAGCAAATTTTTTAAAATGGCCATGCGGCTGTCGCCCGATTCGGTCTTGCAACCGCAATTTGTTTTGTTGAGATCCGCCCCACAGACAGGACAAAGCCCCTTGCAATCTTCTTTGCAAAGGAACACCTGCGGCAGGGAAAGTTGAAGATCCGCACCTGCGATCTCATCAAGCGCAAGAACACCATCCGGGGCGGTTAAAAAAACGTCGTCGAGCGCTTCATCCTCAAGGCCGGACACCACGGTGTGGGTGAACGTCTGCTGGAAGCTTCGCTCTGACTGCATCAGACAGCGATCGCACCGAAAGGGCATCCTGCCGCTGATTTGGTAGCGCAGCGTTACAACGCCGGCACGGTTAAAGACCTCTCCCCTGACCGCCAGTGCATCAGGAAAAAGCTTTTCGCCGTGTCTGATAACCCAAGAAAGGTCGATATCGCCCGCAAAATTCTGCTTTTCACCGATGATGTCCAAAACCTGTTTGATCGAAATCTGCATGGTTCTCTCCTCATCTTTGGCTTTGCACCCACCATTAGGGCGCAAAAAATAGAGATGTAACGCGGGCGTTACCTGATTATTATAGTGCCCGGATTTTTGTTTGTCAATAATTTTTGCGCCGAAAACCTTTGTTTCCGACGCAAAAACCACACAAACTGTTTAAATCTGGTATTTACGAATTCTTTCGGGAAGCTCATCCCCTTCACAGGATACTGTAAAGACGAGTGTCAATCCGTTTGCGGAGGTCAATTTGTACAGCTTATCTACCATGTCGGCAAACCGTTCCGGGTTTTTGCCACAAATTTTAAAGGTTGCGTCACAGAAAATGTCGGTGATGTCGTAATTGCCGGCCATCAAACCGCAAAGGAAACCGTAAAACGCATCATAATCGCTGATGCCATATTGCTCAACATCCACCAGGCGAACCTGATAGTTGAGATTATAGGTCAGCTGAATACCCTTTTCTACGCAGACTACGTTTCCATTCGAGGTCTTGACTGCATCGTTCGCCATCTGGATCATGGCCTTGGTTTTTCCGGAGCCTTTGTTTCCAACGATAAGCTTAATCATGATGTATTCCTCCCAGATTTCGGTTGCCCATCCTTCAGGATCAGCTTCCACGTTTATTTTTGTAACAGCCAGCAAGCCGGTTTTTTAATAACCCGGCTTGCCCAGCAGCGCAAACATATTTTTTTTGTAATTCTCAACACCCGGCTGGTTAAACGGGTTTACCTTTAAAGTATAGCCGCTGACACCACATGCATATTCAAAGAAATAAAGCATCCAGCCATATTCATAGGGCGTTCTGGCATCCAGAGATAACATCATTGAGGCAACGCCGCCCTGATGGTGCGCCATGGCAACCGCCCGGCGCGCTTTTTCCTGAATTTCGGCCAGCGTTCTGCCGGCGAGATAGTTCAGGCCGTCCAAATCGTCCGCTTCGCTTTGCACCGTCAGCGAAGCATCGTCCGCCTTAAACGAAAGCACCGTTTCAAAAAGGTTCCGGCTGCCGTCCTGAACAAACTGGCCCAGTGAGTGCAGGTCGGTGGTATAGGTTGCCGAGGCCGGGAACAGCCCCTTGTGGTCCTTGCCTTCGCTTTCGCCAAAAAGCTGTTTAAGCCATTCGGCCGTCATGCCCAGGCAGGGATCCCACCCACAGAACAGCTCAATCGCACAGCCCTTACGGTATAGAATATTTCTGGCCGCCGCGTACTGAAGACAGGGGTTCTGCCAGAAGTCGGTACTGTCACAGGCCCGCTTTGCATCGGCGGCACCCTCCAGCAGGCGGCTGACTGAAATGCCCGCCACCGCTGCGGGCAGCAGCCCGACAGGGGTTAATACGGAATATCGTCCGCCGACGTCGTCGGGAATCACGAAGGTCTCATAGCCTTCCCGGTCGGCCATGGTGCGCAAAGCGCCGCGTGCCTTGTCGGTAATCGCAACAATGCGGCAGGCCGCAAGCGAACCATAGCGCTTGAGCATCTCCTGTTTAATGAGGCGGAAAGCCACCGCAGGCTCGGTCGTCGTTCCGGATTTTGAAATGACAATAACCGAAATGCGCTTGCCCTTGCAGAGTTTGAGCACTTCCGCAATATGTGAAGCCGAAAGATCGTTGCCCAAAAACCAGACTTTAGGCGCTTCGTTGGGCAGGCTGTTGTAAAGGGGGGAAATCAGAAATTCGATTACGGCGCGCGCCCCGAGGTAAGAACCGCCGATGCCCACCACCAGCACCGCATCGCTGGTTTGGCGCAGCCGCTCGGCACAGCGGGTCAGTCGCAGCAGATCATCATCGGTGTTGATGGCGTACGGATCCAGCCAACCGAGAAAATCGCTGCCCGCTCCGGTTCTTTTTTGCAACGTTTTCTGCGCCGCCAAAATTTCCGGCGCAATTGCTTCAAACGCTTCGCGGCTCACAAAGGGCTCGAGAAATTCAAAATCAAGTTCAACCGGCATTGCTGTCACCCCTTGCTCGTTTTTACGACCATGTCGTTTTATATCATTTCACCTTGGTTATTTTAAGTTTATTTTACACGAAATCTTGCCCGTTTTCAACCGCAAATCTATGAATTTTATGATAACTTATTAAAATTCAGGCCCAATCTTATACTGAATCCCCATTGAAAGGCGCAATAGATTTCACACTGGGGCGCAAACACCTTTATAACGTCTGAAAACACGCCCGCGAACCATTCCGGCAGGGCAAACAGATGTGATCTTTCCTTTGGAACCGGTGGTATTTAATCCCTTAACGCAGGCGTGTCAGCTCCGCCCAAATCAGTCCAAGCGCCGAGCGCAGGTTCATTTTATCCACCGCTTCAGCTGTAACCACATCATACTCACAGATGATCACCCCGTCAAGCATCACGCGTATGGTTCCCGCATGGGTGCCCTCGGCGACCGGTGCCTCAAAATCTTCGACGATATTTTGCTGCTGGGCCAGCGCGGTACCGCGGCCTTTTTCCACCAGCATTTGTTTTGGTGCGCGGCTTTTCAGGTTGACTTCCTGACGCACGCCGCCCCGAACCTTAATGGGCGTAAGCGCCGGATCGGGGTCGGGAATCGGCTTCGCCTCATAGTTGGCAAAACCATATTCCAGCAGGCCGCGCGCTGCGCCAAAGCGCTGGTCGCTGGTGTCTGAGCCAAGCACCACCGCAATAAGCGAGAGCCCGTCGCGCGTAGCCGAAGCCGACAGGCAGGACCCGGCACCGTCGGTCGTCCCGGTCTTTAATCCCGTCGCGCCCTTAAAAAAGCGCACCAGCTTGTTGGTGTTAACCAGCTGCGTCTCGCCGTTGCGCAGGCTATCCATCCAGATGGTGGTATATTCGGTAATTTTCGGGTGTTTGAGCAGCTCGGCGGACATGGTGGCAATATCCCGGGCTGTGGTCAGGTGCCCCTCCGCATCCAACCCCGTGGCGTTCTTAAAAGTTGTGTTGGTCATGCCCAGCTCCTGCGCACGGGTGTTCATCAGGTTGACAAAGGCCTCCTCGCTGCCTGAAACCTGTTCGCCAAGCGCCACCGCCGCGTCGTTTGCGCTGGCAATGGCCGTCGCTTTGAGCAGCTCATGCACCGTCATCTGTTCACCCGGCTCAAACCAGATTTGTGAACCGCCCATTGAGCTGGCGTGCGGCGAACAGGTCACGACGTCGTCCAGACTGATTTTGCCGGAGTCGATCGCTTCCATTACCAGCAGCAACGTCATAATTTTAGTAATGGACGCCGGCGGCATAAGGGTGTCCGCGTCTTTTTCAAACAGGATTTTACTGCTTTCAGGCTCAATCAAAATTGCCGAACGGCAGGGAATATTGGTGTTGACCATCGCCGCCGCAGGCATGCTGTCTTCCTCCTGCGCACACATCGCGCCGATTGGCAGGGTGAACAGCAGCATGGCGATGCACAACAGAATCGCCCCTGCCTTTTTTTGTCTTTTTATTAATACTTGCACTTGTAAAGCACCTCGCATCTCTTGCCAAACGGCTTATTTACGCACCTTTTTCTGTTTGGATTATATGCGCTAAAACGGGGCAATTATGCGGTAGTCCACTGTTAAGGCGGCGCAAATCCCCCGTTGGGGCATATTTAGGCGGCCGACACATTTTCAGTCCTTTGTTTTTATTGCCAAATACTGTACAATGCCTTGCCTTTTGTGGTCATGTTGTATATAATAAGTACGAATTATTTGTACGTTGTGCGGTTGGGAGGCAATGATGCGCGCTAGATTTATTTCGCTGGGCTGCAAGGTGAACCAATATGAAACGCAGGCGCTGGAAGGGCTTTTTGCGCGGCACGGTTTTTTTGCCGAGACGGACGGCGAAGCCGATTTAGTTCTAATCAATTCCTGCACCGTCACATCTCTGGCCGACCGCAAAACCCGGCAGATGGTCAGAAGGCTGCGCCGCGAGCTGCCTAACGCCGTGTTGGTGCTGACTGGCTGCATGCCGCAGACCTCGCCCGACGATGCCGCCGCACTGCTGGAAGCAGACATTATTACCGGCACCAAAGACCGCAGCCAGCTGGTGGCGCTGGTTCTGGATTATTTCAAAAGCCGTCAGCGCCGGGTGGATATCGCCTCTTATACGCCGGACGAGCCCTTTGAGCCTTTAAACGCTGAAAAATTTGATGACAGCTTTCAGCGAGCCTACCTTAAAATTCAGGACGGCTGCGACCGCTTTTGTTCCTACTGCATCATTCCTTATGCACGTGGTGTCGTGCGTTCCCGCCCGCTCAACCAGATTGCACTTGAAACACAGCGCCTGGCCGACGCAGGGTACCACGAAATTGTGCTCACCGGCATCAATATTTCGCGCTACGGGGCAGATTCAGGCGCTTCGCTGCCCGAAGCCGTCCAATCCGCCGCCGCTGCGCACGGAAATTTCAGGCTGCGCCTGGGCTCGGTTGAGCCAGATCTTTTAAGTGAGGCCGACTGGTGGGCGCTCTCGCAAATTCCCGCGCTCTGCCCCCATTTTCACATCCCGTTGCAGTCGGGCTGCGACGCGACATTGCGGCGTATGCACCGCCGGTATACGGCTGAGGAATTTTTGGGCACGGTTGAAAGAATCCGGAAACTGTTCCCAAATCCGTCAATCACCACCGATATCATCGTCGGCTTTCCCGGCGAAACCGGCGAAGAGTTTGCCGAGACCTGCCGCACCGTTGAACAAATCGGCCTTTTGCGGGCACACGTCTTTGAATATTCCCCCCGCGCCGGCACCCCCGCCGCCGCAATGGCAGAGCAGATTGCCCCGCCGTTAAAAAAAGAGCGGGCACGCAAACTTTCTGAGTTGTGCGCGGCAAGCGGCGCACAGTTTGCCCGCACACAAATCGGTCAAAAAGCGCGCGTTCTGCTGGAAGCCACCGGCGGCGGCTACACCGACAATTATTTATATGTCGATGTGCCAGACCGGGCGGGCGTTCTGATCGGCGACTTCATTAACGTCCTGATTACCGCATCGGATAGCGCAGCCTGCACCGGCGTTTTAACAAGCCGTGACTATCGTTAAATAACTCGGAGACAGGTACAGGATTGGCGAAAATATTTGTGCCCCTCAAGGCTGAGGACGCAGGCGGGCTGCCGCAAAACAGGCCGCCAAGACTGCGCCCAGTATTGAGTTTGTTGGACTATAAATACCAAGGGCGTTTCTTAAAAGCGGGGAACAGCGGGAAATCCGCCACCTTCCGGCAGAACTTCCCCAGGTTGGCAGCTTTTAAGAATGCCCGCATATTCCATTAAAAGCAGTTGTTTTCGCGGCAGGTTTTCCGCTCTGCTGCGGCCGCATCATCGGCGGGGCGGCAGCCCGCTCCCCTCGTCCTTGCAGGATATAAAATCTGCACACCAATCTATTTCACTTTTAATGGAATATGAATATAAGAATAGGAGTGGACATTATGGCAGTATTTCGGGTATTTATCGAGAAAAAGCAGCCCTTTGCCGTAGAAGCGCAGGGTGTGCTGAACGATTTGCATGCCGCGCTGGGCCTGACAAGCCTCAAGGCGGTTCGCATTCTGAACCGCTATGACGCCGAGCATATCACCCCGGAGGATTTTGCCGCCGCCCGCATGACGGTGTTCGGCGAGCCGCAGGTTGATACCGCCCACGACACCCTCCCCGCAGCCGCCGGGCGCGTATTCGCCGTGGAATATCTGCCCGGCCAGTATGACCAGCGCGCCGATTCCGCCGCACAGTGCATCCAGCTCCAGACTCAGAAGGAGCGCCCCCTTATCCGTTGCGCCCGCGTGTTTATTCTGGAGGGCAACCTTTCGGACGAGGAGTTTGAGACAGTTAAAAAATACCTTATCAACCCGGTGGAAAGCCGCGAGGCTTCGCTGGCGCTGCCCGCCACGTTGGAAGCCGACTACCCCGCTCCGCCCGATGTTGCGGTGCTCAACGGCTTTTGCCGCGCCTCAGACGAGGAACTGGCCCAGATGGTACGGCAGTACGGCCTTGCCATGGAATTGGACGACCTGCGATGCTGCCGCGACTATTTTTTAAGCGAGCAGCGCGACCCCACCTTCACCGAACTGAAGCTCATCGATACCTACTGGTCGGACCACTGCCGCCACACGACCTTTTCCACGCAGTTCGACCATGTCGCTTTTGAATCCGACACGGTCAAAAATGCTTTTAAACGCTATCTGGATCTGCGCGTCAGCTTAGGGCGCGCCGACCGCCCGATCACGCTGATGGATCTGGCAACCATCGGCGCCAAGGCGCTCAAAAAGCGCGGCCTGCTCAATGACCTTGACGAGTCGGAGGAGATCAATGCCTGCTCGGTCAAAATCAAGGTGGATGTCGACGGCCACGACGAGGATTGGCTGCTGATGTTTAAGAACGAGACACACAACCATCCGACCGAAATTGAACCGTTCGGCGGTGCGGCCACCTGCCTGGGCGGCGCCATCCGCGACCCGCTCTCGGGCCGCAGCTACGTCTATCAGGCCATGCGCGTCACGGGTGCGGCCAACCCCTTAAAACCCATCTCGGAGACAATGCCCGGCAAGCTGCCGCAGCGCAAAATTGTGACGCAGGCGGCGGCGGGCTATTCTTCCTATGGCAACCAGATCGGCCTTGCGACCGGCCTTGTGCATGAGATATACCACCCGGGCTATGTGGCTAAGCGCATGGAGGTCGGCGCGGTTATTGCAGCCGCACCGGCGGCAAATGTGGTTCGCACCAGGCCGGAGCCCGGCGACATCGTGCTGCTGCTCGGCGGCAAGACCGGGCGCGACGGCTGCGGCGGCGCAACCGGCTCCTCCAAGGCGCATTCCGCCGAAAGCCTGCGCACCTGCGGGGCCGAGGTGCAAAAGGGTAACGCCCCCGAGGAACGCAAGCTTCAGCGCCTGTTCAGAAACGCGCAAGCCGCCAGAATGATCAAGCGCTGCAACGACTTTGGTGCCGGCGGCGTGTCGGTGGCCATTGGCGAACTAGCCGACAGCCTGGACATCCATCTTGATGCCGTACCGAAGAAATATGAGGGCCTCGACGGCACCGAGCTCGCGATCAGCGAATCGCAGGAGCGCATGGCTGTCGTGCTCGCCCCTGAGCATGTCGAACGTTTTTTGGAAATTGCCAAAACTGAAAATTTAAGCGGCGTGCCGGTTGCCAAGGTCACCGACACCGGCCGTATGACCATGACTTGGCGCGGCAAGACCATCGTCAGCCTTTCCCGCGCATTTTTGAACACCAACGGCGCGCAAAAGCATGTCTGCGCCCGTGTGGCCGCGCCCGCCGCCGAAGTTCACGCGACGGAGTATCTCTCGTTTGCCGAACGTCTGCGCCGTATGGCGGCGGATTTGAATATCTGTTCGCAAAAGGGCTTGGTTGAACGGTTTGACGCCTCTATCGGCGCGGGCACCATCCTGTTCCCCTTCGGCGGAAAATATCAGGAGACCCCGATTCAGGCCATGGCCGCAAAAATCCCTGTCCTACAGGGCGAAACCGACACCGCTTCCTTGATGGCATACGCCTTTGACCCTTACATTTCAAAGCGCAACCCCTACGCGGGCGCGGTCACCGCCGTGTGCGAATCTATCGCTAAGGTGGTCGCTGCGGGGGGAGCGAGAAAGCACTGCTGGCTTTCGTTCCAGGAATATTTTGAGCGGCTGCGTAAAGACGACATCCGCTGGGGCAAGCCGCTGGCGGCACTGCTCGGCGCGCTGGACGCCCAGTTGGCACTGGAATGCGGCGCCATCGGCGGCAAGGACTCGATGTCCGGCAGCTTTGAGCATATCGACGTGCCGCCCACGCTCATCTCCTTCGCGGTGTCGGTCTCCAAAGCCTCGCGTGTCATCTCGCCGGAATTTAAAAAGGCCGGCTCTAAAATCGGCCTGATGCTGCCCGCTGTCGACAGCCACGGCGTGCCTGATTTAAACAGTGTCCGCCAGATGCTCGACGCACTTGAGGCGCTGATTGCGCAAGGCAAGGTGCGCGCCGCATGGGTATGCGGCATGGGCGGTGTGATGGAGGGCCTGTTCAAAATGGCGCTTGGCAACCGGCTGGGCCTTAAGCTGGCCGAAGGCTTCTCAGATGATTTCTGGTTTAGCCGCCAGCCGTCCGCCATTATTCTGGAGTGCGATGAAATGCCTGCAGGCGCCGTCAAAATAGGTGAAACGACCACGGCATTTTCGCTTTGCTGTAGCCACGGCAGTATTGATTTAAGTGAGATTTTCGCCATCTATACCGACAAGCTCGCGCCGGTATACCCCTACCGCCTGCCCACGCCAAAAACCGTCGTGCCTGCTTATGCGGACACGCCCGCCGCCGCGCGCCGCGCGCCCGCCGTCAGCGTGCCGAAGCCGCGCGTGCTGCTGCCGGTTTTTGCCGGCACCAACTGCGAATATGACACCGCACGCGCCTTTGAACGCGCGGGTGCCGTCACCGAAACCTTTATTGTTCAAAATCTTTCGGCCGCGGATATTGAATACTCCGCCAAAACGTTTGAGCATCTGATTCGCGAATGCAATATTCTGGCCATTCCGGGCGGTTTTTCGGGCGGCGACGAACCGGAGGGCTCCGGCAAATTTATCACCGCCTTTTTCCGAAACCCGCGCATCAGCGAAGCGGTTGACGACCTGCTCTCCAATCGCGACGGCCTGATGATCGGCATTTGCAACGGTTTTCAGGCATTGGTTAAGCTGGGGCTGGTTCCTTTCGGCAAGATTATTGCGCCGGATGAAAACGCCCCGACGCTCACCTTTAACCGCATCGGCCGTCACCAGTCCAAACTGGTGAGCACCCGTGTCTGCTCCAACCGTTCGCCGTGGATGATGTATAATGCCGTCGGCGATTTGCACACCATCCCGGTTTCGCATGGCGAAGGGCGCTTTGTGGCCACGCCGGAGCTGATTGCACAGCTGGCTGAAAACGGGCAGATCGCCACCCAGTATGTCGACCTTTCAGGCGCGCCGACACTGGACACGGAATATAACCCCAACTTCTCAGACTGCGCCATTGAGGGCATCACCTCGCCGGACGGCAGAATTTTTGCCAAGATGGCCCACTCGGAACGTATCGGTGAAAATGTTCACAAGAATGTACCCGGCGCCAAGGATCAGAAACTGTTTTTGGGCGCAGTGCATTACTTTGCAAAATAGGTTTGTTTAAAATTTTTCAGCCGCAGGATGGCTTATCCTGCGGCTATTCTCATGGTAGCCAGTGGTAAATTTAACCTTTTAATGATATAATGAATACCATTCGTATATAAGGCCGCCTATCATTTTTCAGAAAAGAGGTTTCAACATGTGGACATGTACTTGCGGATATCAAAACGCCGATATCGGCAATTTTTGTGTCGCCTGCGGCGCCGCCAAAAGTGCGGCGCTTTCCGCTCAGCTTTCAGATGATGCCGCCTGGTTTTACTACAAGGGCAATCAGCGTTTCGGGCCCGTTTCTTCTCATGAGGTTGCGGGGCTGCTGCACGCGGGCGGGCTTGACCGGGAAACCCTGATGTGGAAAGCAGGAATGAACGACTGGGTTCCGCTGCGCCAAACGGCTCTTAACACGCTGTCGCCACATCTGATGCCTCCGGCGCCGCTTCAGGCTGTCGGCGATGTGTTTGCGTGGTTACTGGCGCTTATGCCAACCTGTGTTACTATGGTTTTGTCCTTCCTAAAGGTGAACAGCATCGGTGTCATGCTGGCCACCGTCGCGGTGACCATCCTTTTCTGGGCATTGGATATTTGGGAACTAAAAAAGACAAATAGCCGCCTGGGTGCTTGGATTTGGACTATTTTCTTAGTGACACCGGTCTACCTTTTTATTCGGTCCGGCAAAGCCGGGCGCAGATACGGCTATGCGGTTGCGTGGTGCATTCTATATGCCTGCTTTGTTTTGATATACGCCATTCTTTATTGACAGGCAGTATTTTCCCAACAGATGCACCATCAAATACTTAAGGCATCGCGCCCAATACACTGAACTGAAAAGGGATTTGAATATGTGGAAATGCACCTGTGGACGGCAAAATTCCGATATCGGCAATTTCTGCATCGCCTGTGGCACCGTCAAAAGCGATGTGATATCCGCCCAGTTTGGCGGAGACGCACAATAGTATTTCTATAAAACTGTATCTTCTTGCTGGATATTCAGGAAATCAAGAAAACAGGTAATGACCCTGGCAGCTGGGTCTGGCTCGGGCTGGTAGAGGGCGCAAAATAAGCGGCATTTGTTTTATGCAGATTGCTAAGCCCAGTCACTTTATTGACAGCCTGAAACGCCGGGCGTCCGCCCGGCGTTTCAGGCTGTCAAAGAACTCTTTCTTACTAAAAAATTGCACAAATTAAAGTTTTTGGTCAAGCTTTTTTCAAAAAGCTTGCGTGCTTCGTTCGCCAAAAAAGCGCAGGAGAGGCAGCCAAAACAGTCCGGGGGACTGTTTTGGCGCGGGGAACCCCCGCAAGGGGTTCCCTGATGGCGCGTCAAGCGGTATGAGGCTTGTGCGAGCCGCTAAAACGCCTTCGCTTTTTCGACAAGCTGAAACGCCGGGCGGACGCCCGGCGTTTTTTGCTATGCTTCATTATTTAGGCTCGAACCTGATCATCTTTTCAAACACCGCCGTCATGCGCGGTGAAATGGTTTTGTCCACATGATCCATACCGAAATACCAGTGCCGATATCGGACATTTCGTGCCACATCAGCCAAAAAGACGCCCAGTGCGTTGACGGTTTGCCGCTGTTCATCAATCAGCCCCAACTCCAGACGCGGGTTATGATGGGTGACCACAATATCCACGCCGTCCTTAGCCGCCGCAATGGTTTGGCGGGCCGATTCAATTTCGGCCAGTGAAGGCAATTCGGCGCGCCACCAGTTGACGCCCTCCTGACGCTCATCAGCGTCGCTGCTTTCGCCCCCACCCATCGCAAAAACGGTTCTATCTTCTATCGTATACAGCTCGCCCCGCTGCATCCAATACACGTTTTTAGCAATACGGCGCACCTTGCCGCCGCAGAACTGTTCCAGCGGATAGTTTGAAAGAAGGTCGAGATTGTCGTGCGTCCCTTCAACAAACAGAATATTGCAGTTAAGCCGCTCAAGCTTTGCCAGCCGCCTTTTCTCCTGTTCCGAGCCGTCCCATACAAACCCAAAATCGCCGCACACCAAAAGATGGTGCCGGTATTTTGGGAACACAGCCTTAAACTGCTTAAAACGGGTAATATCGCCGTGAGTGTCTCCCGTGATATAAATCATGTCTGATCACACCTGTGTCGTTATTTTTTCGCAGCCGCAATCGCTGTGTCCAGATCGGCCAGAATGTCCGCAACATCCTCAAGTCCGACCGAAAGGCGAATTGTCTGCGGGGTAATGCCGGAGCGCACAAGCTGTTCGTCCGAAAGCTGGCTGTGGGTTGTGGTGGCGGGGTGAATAACCATCGAGCGCGCATCGCCCACATTCGCCACATTCATCAATAATTGGAGCGCGTCGATGAACTTTGCGCCCGTCTCGCGGGTGCCCTTCAGGCCGAAGGTCATCACGCCGCCCGCACCGTTGGGCAGATATTTCTGCGCCAGCGCGCAATAGGGGCTGGCTTCCAGCGCGGGATAGTTGACAAATTCAATATCGGGATGCTGCGCCAGATGCTGTGCAACCGCCAGCGCATTATCGGAATGTTTTCTCATGCGCAGCGATAGTGTCTCAATACCGTTTAAGCACATGAAGGCGTTAAAAGGCGAGAGGCAGGCGCCGATGTCGCGCAAAATCAGCGCGCGCAGGCGGGTGGCAAACGCCACGTTGCCAAAATCCCTGGCGAACACCATGCCATGATAACTGACGTCGGGGTTATTGTACTGGGGAAAGCGCGGGTTCCCCTCAAATTTGAAGGTGCCGGCATCCACCGCGATGCCGCACATCACTGTGCCGTTTCCGCTTAAAAACTTGGTTGCGGAATGGATGACAATATCCGCGCCGTGCGCAATCGGGCGGCAAAGCGCCGGTGTGGTAAAGGTTGAATCAACGATCATCGGGATGCCGTGCCGGTGCGCGATCGCCGCAATAGCCTCAATATCCGCCACATTTGCATTGGGGTTGCCAACCACCTCGACAAAAAAAGCTTTTGTCTTATCGGTGATAGCGCTTTCCCATTCCTCCAGACGGGCGGGGTCGACAAATTTGGTCCTGATGCCGAGATTGCCCAGCGTGACGCCCATCATATTGATGGCGCCGCCATAGATGCAGATGGAAGAAACAATTTCGTCCCCGGCCTGTGCCAGATTTAAAAATGTGCTGAACATGACGCCGTGCCCGGAGCTCATCGCGACGGCGGCAACACCGCCGTCCAACGCGGCCACACGCTTTTCAAGCACATCCACCGTGGGGTTTGAAAGGCGGGTGTAGATGTTTCCTGCCGCTTTCAGTTCAAAAAGCTGTTTGGCGTGTTCCACACTCTCAAACGCGTAGGCATTGGTCATATAGAGCGGCGGTGCCACCGAATGCTGGTCGCTGTCGGGCTGATAGCCGGCGCGTACCGCAAGTGTATCAAAGCCAAAGTTTTTTTCTGCGTTTGCCATAGAAAAACCTCCCGTATCGGTTTAAAAAAAGCTTGTCTTTTGCTATAATAAATTTGTACATACCATCATATCACATTTGGAGGAGATTTTCATGAAAAAGTTTGCCACTTTTTGCATCGCGTCACTCCTCTGCCTCGCAACACTTTGCACGCAGATATCCGCAGCGTCCTACAACCCCACTTTTGACCCGGCTGCACAGGCGGTTTATCTGATAAATCTGGACAGCGAGATGACCATCTACGAGAAAGATTCCGATAAAAAAGTGGAGCCTTCTTCGCTGGCGCAGCTGATGACCGTTGTTCTCGCATTGGAAAACGTCAAAGCGCCCGCCCAGGAAACGGTAACGATGAAGAGCTATATTCAGGACGAGATGTACCGCCAGAACGTCAGGCTGGGGGGCATTCGGCTGGCAGGCCTTTATAAAAACGAAGAAATATCGGTTGAAAAACTGATGTATGCCGTTATGCTGCGCGACGCCAATGAGGCCGCCATGATGCTGGCCGACTATATCGGCGACGGTTCGGTTCCGTATTTTGTGGAGCTGATGAACAAACGCGCGGCCGAGCTGGGCATGACCAACACCCATTTTACCAGCCCGCACGGACTGCCCGACCCCGAAAGCTACACCACCGCCCAGGATATGGCGCTTCTGGCCAAACACGCCATGACACTGCCCGGCTTTTCAGACCTGATTGCCGTGACTGCTTATGACGGCGGCCCCACCAATATCAACGAGCATTTGAACTGGAGCAGCACCAACCGTATGCTGGTGAGCAGTTCGCCCTATTATAACCGCTTTGTCTCGGGCATCAAAAGCGGCTACCACAATACGCTGGGTTCCTATGCCGTCTCGCTGGCCAAGCGCGACGGGTACAGCTATCTGCTGGTTGTGCTGGCCAGCACCGGCATGGACGAAGCCGGCAAGGATAATTCGCTGTTTTCGGTCTTTGAGGAATCCAACCGCCTTTACGGCTGGGCGTTTGATACTTTCAGGGTTAAAACCCTGCTGGAAAAGGGCAAGAACTTCGGCGAGGTGCCGTTGAAACTTTCCTGGGGCAAAGACTTTTTGCGCATCATGAGCGCGGATAACTTTACTGCGCTCATTCCTGACGCGATCGAATCTTCCAGCATTCAGTATACCCTAGATTTGCCCGACTACGTCAATGCCCCCATCAAAAAAGGGGATTTAATCGGGCAGGTGCGTTTAATTCTGGCCGATGAGCAGATCGGCGTGGTCGGCGTGGTCGCGGCCGAGGATGCCGATGTCTCTCGCGCGCTGCTGCTGTTGGAAACGCTGCTGGGCGTGACAAGAACCTTCTGGTTTAAGTTTATTTTCATTCTGCTGATTGTCCTGATATTGATTTATATTGCGCTGATGATTATCCGCAACCGCAACCGCCGGCGCTATCGCGGGACGGGGCGGTAAGCCACAAAAAGGAGTTTAACATGGATTGGACCGAGCTGACGATAACCGTTCCCACGGCGCAGGCTGAAGAGGCCTGCGCCATCGCACAGATGGCCGCGGGAGGCGGCATCTATCTGGAGGATTACTCCGACCTCGAAGAAAAAACGCTGGAAATCGCCCACATTGATTTGATTGACGAAGCACTGGTTCAAAAAGACCGCAGCAAGGCGATCATTCATCTTTATTTGTCGCCGGGACAAGCCCCTGCCGAAACGCTTGCCTATATCGGCAGCCGGTTGGAGCACTGCGGCATCCCTTTTAGTGCCGCCACTGCCGGCGTGCGCGAGGAGGACTGGGCGAATGCATGGAAGACCTATTACCACGCCATTGCGCTCTCAGATAAGCTTGCCATCTGCCCTTCATGGGAGCAATATACCCCGGCGCCTGGGCAGAAGGTCATTTGTTTGGACCCCGGCATGGCATTTGGCACCGGCACGCATGAAACCACCCGGCTGTGTCTCTCGCTGCTGGAAGAGGTTCTGCACCCGGGCATGAGCATGCTCGACGTCGGTTGCGGCAGCGGTATTTTAGCTATCTGCGCAAAACTTCTGGGCAGCGGGCGCACCGTCGGCGTCGATATCGACGAGGTGGCCGTCCGGGTTGCCAATGAGAACGCTGCCCTCAACGGCTGCGACGATATTGAGATTCTGTGTGGGGATCTGGCAACCGATATTGAGGGCGCTTTTGACGTCATCTGCGCCAACATTGTGGCCGACGCTATTTTGCGCCTGGCAAAGGACCTGCCCGCGTTAATGCACAAAAAGAGCGTCTGCATCGTCTCCGGTATTATTGATACCCGCTGCGCCGAGGTGGAGCAGGGCCTGATTGCCGCGGGGCTGACCCCCGTGCACAAGGCGCTGCAAAACGGCTGGGCTGCCATCGCCTGCCAAAAGGCGGTGGTGGTGTAATATGCCGCGGTTTTTCGTTGACGGCCTGGCTGAGACGGTGGTTATCACCGGCGAGGATGCCCGCCACATTTCAAAGTCGCTGCGCATGGCGGCGGGGGAGGCGCTCACCCTCTGCGACGGCAGGGGGTGTGAAGCGCAGGGCGTAATTGCCAGCCTGTCGCCCGACGCCGTTTCGGTCCGCCTTGGCGAAGCCGCCGTTTGCGCCGCCGAACCCGAAACAAAGGTCAGCCTTTATCTGGCCCTCTCAAAAGGCGATAAAATGGAGCTGGTGGTACAAAAAGCGGTCGAGCTCGGCGCTGCCGAAATTGTATTGTTCCTCTCTTCGCGTTGCATTTCGCGCCCTAAAGGGGACGATGCCGCAAAAAAAGTGCTGCGTTTGCAGAAAATTGCACACGAGGCAGCAAAACAGTGCGGCCGGGGCATTTTGCCGCCTGTTCGCGGCATTATCGCCTTTTCACAGGCGCTTGGCGAAACGCAGCAATTTGACCGCCGTTTGATACTATATGAGGGAGTGTGTGAACCGCTGCGGCAGCAGCTGCCAAAACGCGGCGCGTCGGTCGCGCTGTTTATCGGCAGTGAAGGCGGCTTTTCGCCGGAGGAAATCGCGCAGGCTCAAAATAGCGGTGTGTGCGCCGCATCGCTCGGCAAGCGCATTTTAAGATGCGAAACGGCACCCATTGCGGCGCTGGCCGCCGTGATGTTCGCTTTGGGTGAAATGGATTAGGCTTTTGAGTCGAAAGAACCGGCCGCATTAAACGTTCGCATTTCTATATTTCCAAAAGCTTCTATTTATATTACAAGTTTTACAGGAAAAACTATTTGATAAGCGAGATTTTTCCCGCTAAAGTTCCCAAACGGAGGGGTAAAATGAAACGGAATCTGTTTTTTCTTGCGGCTGTGGCGTTGCTGCTTTCGGCAATGCTGCTAACCAGTGGTTGCGCGGCATGCTCCCGCGATTTGACGGGCTCATCCATTCCGCCCAGCTCCAGCATGGTGCCCAACCCTGTGCCGTCCACGCCGCCCAGCAGCTCGTCCATCCCAAGCTCCTCGATTCCCCCTGGTTCAAGCGGCAGTTCTGCCACATCGTCTGAATTGCCCGCGCTTGCAATGAGTGCCGATTTTTTACAAATCGGCACTCTGAGCAATAAATCGGTTCTTTGGGGGCCGGGAACACATCAGGATGCGCTGGGACGATCTACTGCCTGTATAGGTCTCCAGCAGCAATACAGCATGTATGATGCGTTTTTTATTGCGCCTGAAACTCAGAATACCATCACCCTTTCGTTCGACCAAGGCTACGAAAACGGCTATACTGCACCGATTCTCGACGCGCTTAAAGAAAAGGGCGTTCGGGCAATCTTTTTTTTGACCGGGCATTATGTTCGCAGCCAGCCCGAGCTGGTTCAGCGCATGATTGACGAAGGCCACATATTGGGCAACCATTCCGACAGCCATAAGGTTTATTGCGAGGAATTGAATATCGAAGAATCGTTTGAAGACGCCAAATGGATGCAGGATTATGTGCGGGATAATTTTAACTATGAAATGCGGCTGTTTCGTTTTCCAGAGGGAAAATTTTCGGAACAGTCGCTTGCCCTGATGCAGCAGATGGGCTACAAAAGCATCTTCTGGAGCTTTGCCTACAGCGACTGGGACGTTAAAAACCAGCCGGCGCCCGCCGCCGCATTGGAGAAGATAATAAAGTATCTGCACCCCGGTGAAATTATGCTGCTGCATTCTGTCAGCGCAACCAATGCTGAGATTTTACCGCAGCTCATTGACGCCATGCGGGATAAAGGATATACCGTCGGCCCGTTTGAAGCTATTGACCAACCACCCCTGAATCAACAATAGATATTATCGAATCTCCGATTCAGGAGATTCGGGCGGCTGGCACCCGCCAAAGACGATGATGGTGAATGGCGGAAACGCTCCGTCAAGATAACGCCCGTTTTATTGGCGGTTCATATTCATTTAAAGAAAAAAGCAGGGCTGCACGATTTGTGCCGCCCTGCTTTTTGATGCGGTTATTCTTTTTCTTCTGCGGGTTGTGCCGGCTCGGTTTCCTCAACTTCTTCTTTAACCTCTTGGGCCTCAACAACCGGCGCGGTGTCATCCGCCGCAAAGTCCGTGGCAACACTATATTCCACAGCATCGCGCTCGTTCTTGTGCTGCTCAATTTCGAGGTCCAGGTCGGCAATCTGTTTGACCAGCACGTCAATATCGCGGCAATAATCCAGCAGCTCTTCCGGCATAGTTTCACCGGCCTTGACTTTGCTGTAGCAATACCGTCCAATCGCTGCGTAGACCCCTTCTATCTGGCGTTCAAGCCCGGCTCTGTCAATGCCCAGCTTTGCAATTTGAACCTGCTCGCCGGCCTTTTTTGCGGTGGTGGAAGCAATGTTGCCGAGAATTTTACCGAATTTTTCAAATCCCATTCCAATATTCCTCCTTGTTGGTAATCGAGCCGAAAAACCTCTCTTGTTAATTTTTAGTATAGCATATTAAAATTAAAAGTCTACTTTTTTAAATACAACTCTTTTTTAAGAAAAAGCAAAAAGATCATGAATTAATGTCAGTTATTCCACGCCGATCCGCTTCATAAACCGCTCGGTGGAAATGCCGTAAGGCCTGTTGAAACGTCCCAGCGCCTGCAATACGCCGGTATCGCCGGTGAGGACATTAACTTTTTCACAGCAGGTCAGCATGGCGGTGAATCCCATTTCCTGCAAAATCGGCACTGAATCTTTGCTGATATACCCGAAAGGATAGGTAAAGGTTGTGGGCACAATACCGCAATACTCTTCAAGCAGCGACTGGGTTTTTCCCACGTCAGTCATCAGCGCCGCGTAATAATCGGCGTCACTTTCGCCGAGCTTTTTCTTCGCGCCTTTGCGGCCTTTATCCTTCCGGTGCATGTCGTAGGTGTGGTTTCCTATCTCCACACGCCCCGTTGCGGTCAATTCCTCAATATCCTCCCAGCACAAATACGCATAGGCGGGGTTCGGATCCGGTTTTTGAGCGTAGCATTCACTATAGTTGCCCACTACCGAAACAACCGCTTTCATATCATATTTTTCCAAAAGCGGCAGCACATAGGTTAAATTGTTGAGGTAACCGTCATCCAGCGTGATGATGATGGGCTTCTCCGGCAGCGCCTGCCCGGTTAGCACCGCTTGGGCCACCTCCGATACAAACATCGTTGTATAGCCGTGCGCCTTGATATAGGCCAAATCACGTTCGACCGTTTCGGGCGTGACGGTGTAGGGACCGGCCAGTGATTTATCTTTAAGCACGCTGTGGTACATAATGATCGGCAGCGGTACGCCTTCTGCACCCGCCGCAGTTGATACGGGCAGCGTCACCGCCAGATGCAACAGCAGCCCGGCCATCAGCAGGCAGCATATTGCCCGTGCGCGAATGGAAATACATAAAAATTTCCGCATTCAATATCTCACCCGCCAAGCGCTAATGTCATCGCCTGACCAAATTCCAAATCGGCGCGCGAAAAGAGGATAAGCACCTGTTCCAGCAGCAACGGCGGCACACGCAGAAGCTCTTCGCTGAGGTTATCAATCAGCCTGTGGCGTGAAAATTCGCCGAGCGAGCGTAAATATTGCTGCACCTGGGAAAAATCATCACCCTGTTTTAAGGCTGGAGCGGGCACATGCTCAATGCCGGGAATAATATTTTCAGGCTGAAACCGCGCGCGGTCCAACTCGATTTGCACATCATCGGGCAGCCTTTCTAACGTCAGCAACCCGATGCGCTGAATTTTAAACTGCTCCGCCGGCCAGATGGCGGTTGGATCAAACGGGTCAAAGGGCAGCGCGGCAAACTGATCGGGCTCAATGACCTGGATGCTCAACTCATACTGCGGGCGCTCCCCCGCCTGAAGGCTCTGGGCGAGGTCGCGCGCCACGGCGTCGGGGTCGGAACCCGCCAGCTCCTCCGCCTCAAAGCGTGTAAGGGTTTGCGGGCGCTGGCGCGAAAGCCAGCGCGGGCGCACCGCCCGGCGCTCGCCTCTGGCGTTAATCCACAGACAGGGCAGCCCGTAACCGTCTATCGTGCGATAGCTGCCGATGGTGCCCAGGTCGGAGTAAAGCCACATAGCCGCGTGCAACGCCTCGGGATGCGTTACAAGAAACTCCCAGAAGGCCGCGCGGGTGCGCAAACCTGTTTTGGGGTTGGCGCGCGATGCGGCGCAGCACTCATCCAGCGCTTTTTCGGTGGCTGCCACCGAAACGGGCAGATGCATGCCGAACAGGTCATACTCGCCCTCTCTGCAAAAGAACTTGACCGTGAAGCTGCGGCGGCATCTTGTGGCATCAGCACCGCCCACAGGTATATCGGCAGCAAAGCGCACCAGTGTTTGAACCGCCTCGCCCGGTGTTTGTAAAAAAGACGCCAGCGTGTATTTGCCCATGCGCTCATACGGACGAAAAACGCCATAGGCCCCGGTTCCTTTTTCAAATTCGGTGTGTGCAATGCAACCGGTCTCTTCTGTTTTAACCGGTTCAAAAGCGCGCTCTTTTCTTATGGAAACCGGCGGGGCCGGTGCCTGCTCCGGCATGACCTGGGGCAAGCGTGGCGGGACTGCCGCAGGCGGTGCGGCAAAATTTTGCGGCATTGAGTTGATTTCTTGGTCGCTTTTTAACGGCTCCCCGGCCATTTCAGGACGTTTATCGGCAACCGCTATGAATGGTGCCGCATTTTGCGCGGTGTTTTCAATTTGCTGCTGGGGTGGTACCTGTGGCGGCTGCTGCCCATTGTTTGCGGACGGCGCCTCAGCAACGGTGCCTCGCATCTCTGAAAGCTGCGGCATATCGGGCAACGGCGGCGCGAGGACAGCCGGCGGTGCGGGTGCAGCCGGCGGTGATATTTCGAGCATCTGGGGTAACGTTTCCTGAACCGGTGCCTGCCGGATAGGAATGGTCTGTTCTTCAATTGGCGCAAGGGTATTCAACCTGGGTGTCAGGGTTGGAAGCATGATTGGGGGCGTATCAACCACAACCCGCTCTCGGCGAACTTCGGGTTGCACCGCTATTTTCTTGTTTTCAAACACCGCCTGCGCAGCCGGCGGCTTAAGCTCGGCTTTTTGCTGCACCGGCCGCATCTGGTTTTCCGCTTTGGGTTGCACCACGGTTTGACTGGCCGATGTAACGGCCTGCACCGGCCTGCTTCTTTCAGACGACTCCAGGTTCTGGGCCAGTGTCGGCTTGCCCGGCGGTGTTGCCCGCTGATAACGCAGCAGCTCTGCACGGTATCGTTCCATCATCGCTTCAAGCGATGCATGATCAAATTCATTTGCAGTTGGTCTTTGCACGACGCTTCAGCCTCCTTTTTTGTTCTCTCAAAAGTATATGTGCTGTCGCCGCGCAAATATTAACGCTAAATGGACATTTACTCGCCTTTTTGTCGGGGCCTTTGGCACACACTTTATACGAATATCCAATTCGGACGCTGTCCTGACGCAGCATTTCTCCCGCCATTCGTCGTCATCGTCTTTGGCATTCTCGTCCCGCAATGACAAAACACCACACTAATCAACGCACCGCTTTATCAGAGGTTCGTATGCTATGTTATAGTCAAACCAATAGAAAAGTGAGACGGCGTTATTTTGTGACTGGCAGGGCGTCAACGCAGTCAGGCGCAACAGACCGCCAAGACGGCTCGGTTTTCATTTGATTTGACTATAATAATAGGTGGCCGGAATTCGGCCCCCGGGCTGCCCAAGCAAAAAGGGCCGCAGTTGCGGCCCTTTTTGCTTGTCAAAAAAGTCTTCGTACGGCTCAGCCTTTTTATGCCAAGCTTCGCAAAACGGGCAATTTTGCCCGTTTTATCGCCTGCGGGCGAGCAATCCGGCGCATTAATATGCGCCTCAACGCGAAAGTGGGAGCTCGCCGCCCCCCTTTCACACTTTGCCCCCGATGCTCAGCTTTACGAAATCCACTTCTTTGACAGTCTCAAGGGCCGCAGTTGCGGCCCTTTTTCACAGTTTTATTTTACTTTTTGCTCATCAGGGACATGGGGTCAATAAACTTGCCGTTCTGTTTGCACTCAAAATGCAGATGCGATGGCATCAGACTTTCAGCAGGGATATAACCGATCAGCCCGACCACCTGCCCCAGCTTAACCGAATCGCCTTCCTTAACGGATGGTTGCTTGGCCAGGCCGCAGTAAGTTGAAACCACACCGTCTGAATGGGTGATTTCGATCACATAACCCCAAAGCGCATCGGAGCGCAAGGCCGTCACTTTTCCCTTGGCCGCCGCTTTTACGGCAGCGCCCTGCTCGCCCGCAATATCGATGCCGTTATGCGTGCGCCAGTCACCCAACGTTTCGCTTTTAACCAATGCGCCGTTGGAGTAAGGCGTAAATATTTCGCCCTCAATCGGCATGGTCAAGGACAATTTGGCTGATGACGCCGGCACGCCGGACTGTTCTGAGCCGGTGGAACGCTCGGCCGGCTGACTCGATGAGGATTGCGCCTTTGAGGAAGAGGAGGACGGCTGAGAGGATTCTACTTTGACGCCGTCTTGCTTTCCTGCCGCCTCCTCTAGCTGAGGGAAGTTCCATTCATCCGCTGCCGAATACTCTCGCGTTATCGTACTGGACTGTACCGGGGGTTGAACGGTCGCATCACCTGTGCCTGTTTCCATCGCGAGATAAGCTGCGGTTCCCGCACCCGCGAGACAGAAAGCCAGCACAACATAAAAGCCTTTACCACTTAAAAATCCTGTAAATTTATTTTCGGAACGATCAGACATCTTTTGCACCTCCGCCATTATTTTGAGCGGAACAGGTGCCGGTTATGCCTTGCTTTTATAAAAAAGAGAATAATCGTTACATTTCTTTAGCATTACGGCTAGTTTGATTTTCATAATTCGCCTCAAAACGCTAAAACCGCTGGGATCATACGGCGTTATCAGGGCAAATAAAGCGTGTAATCAGGCTGTTCACGTCCCATATCTTGCCCCCGCAAAAAGAGCAGCAACGACACGATGTCATCCCTGCCCTCCAAAAATGCGATATTGCGCTATGGCCCTACGCGTTGCCGTCATAAAACAACACCCCACAATGCCGTTTCCTTTCCCGTATAAAACCCCGTCTTAGACAGGTGGGTGAGCGCCCACAGACATCGCGCTCCCTTCTTCCGCACATCCCCGCAAGGGGGATGGCGGGAGGTCTGCACTAGTCTGCCGGAGACACTTAATGCCCCAAATTTATGCTTGTCGGATTATAAATGGAAAAGGATGTCGCACATCGCAGGGTATCGTAATGTTATCTTATGACCGTAAACCGCAATTATTCTTCATCAATAAAATCGTAATCTTCGCCCAGGCGCTCCATAAACATAGCGGAAATACGGTTAAACTCCGCCTCGTCCTCAATGGCCTCTAAAAATTCTTCAACGCCTTCAGCGACAACTTTGAGAACTACCAGTTCGCCCGGGTCGGACAGCAGCTCATCGGGATCTTCAATCACGGGAACAAGGGCAAGATACTGGACGCCGTCATCCTCCATCATATCCACCACTTCAAACTCATGCTCAACGCCATCCTCATCCACAAGGGTGATGACGCCTTCGCCCGAATCGCCGCAGCCGCAAGCGCAATCTTCTTCATGGTCGTGACCACAGTTGCAATGCTCGCTCATAATCTATTTAACTCCTCTCATTTTCTAGGTATAGTTTACGCTATACGCTAACGAAAGTCAAGAGCTATGGGTTTTGGGCATTTTATGTAAAAATAATTTATTTTGTTGAATATAGTTGACTCTTTTGACTTGTTGTGTTATATTAAAGATACAGAAAAGCTAAACGATGAAAGGAAATATTATTGAAGGAGGTGAGTCCAATGTGCACCGAAGAACCGTTTTCCCTTATTCAGGTTGGTGCCGTCGGTTATTAATTCGGGTCTGTAAAACGATTATTCGCTTTTGAAATCTCCTTTTACGCCAACAAACTATTTGTCATAACTTAACCCGATGGCATCGCCTGATACCACCGCAGTTTATATAGATTATTAAGAGAGTGAGGACAATTTAAAAACTGATGTTGGATAAACCAATGCGCTAAGCGCCGTCTCCTGAAAAAGGAAACGGCGCTTAAATTGTTCTGGATCATCCCTTTATAAGTCGGAACATACTGCCAATCCGCATTGGAGCGACTGGGCAGGATCTATTAACCGCTGGTTTCGGCTGCCGCGAAACCGCAGCGATAAATCGCGCTGCGCCTGCACAAAGCGGCCATCCACCAGCAGGCAGCAAAGCGAGAGCAGTTCAATAACGGCCGGCTCTTTTTTACCTTTTTCCAAAAGCTCTTCAAATGTATAGCCAGAAAACGCAACCACATCCTTGCCCCGTCCCCGCACGGCCCGCGCCAAAGGCAATAACCCCGCCGCCTGCTCAAACGGCTCCCCGCCGGAAAGGGTAATGCCGCGCAACAGCGGGTCGGCGTCGAAGGCGTCAATAATTTTTTGCAGCGCACAGGTATACCCGCCCAGCGGGTCATGTGTATCGGGGTTATGGCAACCCGTGCAGTGATGCGGGCACCCCTGCACGAAGACGGTCAGTCGTATGCCCGGCCCGTCGACAATAGACTCGCGGACAACGCCCGCGAGTCTGATGCTGCCGGTTAATTCATTTGCGCTCACAGGCGCTCCATTCCGCCGGAAAGGCTATGCTTTACACGGTCATTGACCTCGGCGTGCTTGGCGTTATTAAAGCGGTCCAGCGTGCCGACCAGATAACCCGTTATCCTGCGGATGCGCTCAAACCCAACGCCTGCGCCCACCATTTCAACCGCTGTTGTATTATTTTTCATTTGTTTCTCCTCCTTGATCAGTGATGCTGTTGGGAACCCGGTCGGCCTCTTCTGCAAGGTCGCCGCAGCAGCCTAACGTTGTGGAATTCAAGTGTTTATATACCCCAAGCTTCTTAAGCTTTTCTACCGGAATAGCTTCGCCTTCATGCCGTCCGCAGCGCGGGCAAACCTCATCGATGATGCCGGTATAGCCGCACACCGGATCGCGGTCAACCGGATGGTTGATGGAACCGTAGCCAACGCCGCATTCCTTCATATAACGGACAACCGCCTCAAATGCGTCCAGATTCTTTACCGGGTCGCCATCAAGCTCAATATAAGAGATGTGCCCCGCGTTGGTCAGGCCGTGATAAGGCGCCTCAAGCCGGATTTTATCATAAGCCGAAATAGGAAAGCTGACCGGAATATGGAACGAGTTGGTGTAATACTCTTTATCAGTAACGCCCGGAAGTACACCGTACTGCTTTTTATCCAGCCGCACAAACCGGCCGGAGAGGCCCTCGGCAGGGGTAGCGATAACGGTATAGTTCATACCGGTCTTCTTGCTCTCCTCATCCATGCGCTTTCTCATGCAGCCGATAATCTCCAGGCCCAGATTCTGCGACGCCTGGGATTCGCCGTGGTGCTTGCCGGTCAGAGCCGTCAGGCACTCGGCCAAACCGATAAACCCGACGGTGAGCGTTCCGTGCTTAAGCACCTCGCCGACTGTGTCTTCGGTGCCAAGCTTATCGGAATCCAGCCAGATACCTTGCCCCATCAGGAACGGGTAGTTTTTGACCTTTTTACCGGCCTGAATATGGAAACGGTCGGTAAGCTGCTCAATAACCAGATCCAGCTCGCGCTCCAACTGCTCAAAGAAAAAGTCCAGATTGTGATTGGCTTTGATAGCCAGCCGCGGCAAATTGATGGATGTAAAGCTTAAATTGCCTCTTCCGGTAACAATCTCGCGGGTGGGGTCGTAAACGTTGCCCACAACGCGGGTGCGACAGCCCATGTAGGCAACCTCGGTCTCAGGGCGGCCGGGCTTGTAATATTTGAGATTGAAAGGCGCGTCAATGAACGAAAAGTTCGGGAAAAGCCGCTCGGCCGACACCTTGCACGCCAGTTTAAACAGATCATAGTTGGGATCGCCGGGGTTATAGTTAACGCCCTCTTTGACTTTAAAGATGTGAATCGGGAAAATAGCCGTCTCGCCGTTGCCCAGCCCCGCCTCGGTCGCCAGCAGCAGGTTGCGGGTGACGATGCGCCCTTCGGGTGAAATATCGGTGCCATAATTGAGCGAGGAGAACGGAATCTGGGCACCCGCGCGGGAGTGCATGGTGTTCAGGTTATGCACCAGTGCCTCCATGGCCTGATAGGTGCTCCGTTCTATTTCCTGGTCCGCAAACCTGCGGGCAAATTTGTGGGCCTTCTCATAAGTCTCATTGCCCAGCGCAGGCGCCAAAAACTTCTTTTCAGCCTCGGCATAGCCATTATTGGCATCCACGGCCGGCCACAGGCCGGTTTTCTCCTCCACCTTGGCAAGCGTGTCGCGAACCAGTTTATCGGCATCGGCAATATCCGCCATCTCAAGCGCCTTGATCATATTGTTGCGGTACAGAGTGCGATAGCTTTTCGCCACGCCCCTGGCCATATCATAATCGAAGTTTGGCACGCTCTGGCCGCCATGCTGGTCGTTCTGGTTGGACTGAATCGCAATGCAGGCCAGCGCCGAATAGCTCTGAATGGAATTGGGCTCACGTAAAAATCCGTGCCCGGTTGAAAAGCCGCCGTCGAACAGCTTGGTTAAATCAATCTGGCAGCAGGTGGTGGTCAGCGCCAGAAAATCCAGGTCATGAATATGTATATCGCCCGCAATATGCGCCTTGGAGTGTTCGGGCTTTAAGATGAACATCTCATAAAACTGCTTGGCGCCCTCCGAACCATATTTGAGCATGGTGCCCATGGCCGTATCGCCGTCGATGTTCGCATTTTCGCGCTTGATGTCGTTTTCTTTCGCATCGCGGAAGGTCAGCCCTTCATAAATCTTCATCAGGCGGGTGTTCATCTCTCTCACGCGGGTACGCGCCGAACGATAGAGAATGAACTCCTTGGCAGTGCGTGCATGGCCGTTTTCGATAAGCGTGTGCTCGACGGCGTCCTGAATTTCTTCGACGGTGGGTGTCTGGCTACCCTTGGTTTCCAGATAATCCACCACCTGATTGGCCAGTGCCTGCGCCGTATCGCGGTCATTGCCGCCCAGTGCCTGCGCAGCCTTATAGATCGCCTGCGTAATCTTATCCAGCTCAAAGGGTACCATGCGGCCGTCCCGCTTCACAATAGAAGTAATCATTGGAGCTCCTCCACAATATATTGTTTTGACTATCTGATTCTACCACTATATAAAGTATGTGTCAATGAAATCCGGCTTTTTTATCCCTAAAAGCTTTGTCAATATTTTTGTGGTATTTGCCTTCACATTTAGAATATTTCACATTTTTGACACTTTATTTTGTTACAATTAATGTCGAATATTGTAAATTTATCTGCGTTTTATCACCGTTGAAGCGAGCATAAATCCACCTGCAACCAGGCCTAAAATGGCGCAAAACAGCCACATTTGGGCGTAGCTGGCGGTGCGGTCAAACAAAAAACCAGCCAGCGCTACGCCGCTGGCGGACCCCGCCGATGCCGCAAGCGTCAGCCGTGCCACAATGCGGGGATAATCTTTTTGACCGAACATCTTTGCGGCAAAAACATTGCCGGGTATGGCGTTGGCACACGCACAGCCGGCCAGAAGCGCCGAATATAAAAAACCGATTTGCTGATATGGCACCAGCATCAGCGCCGTGACCGAACCGGCAGACAGCACGGCGCCCAACAGCACCGCACCGGCCCTGAGGCCGAATTTGTCCAATATTATGCCATAGGCCGGTTTTGAAGCCACCATCAGCAACGTAGCCGCCGCCGATATCATCGCCGCAAACATGGGGTTAAACCCAATATCCTGTAGGTAGGGTATGGCGTGATTATAAAGCGACAAATTAACAAAATTAGCGCAAAACAGGCCCACAAACAGCAGCCAGAAAGCGGATGTGCGGATAGCCTGGGCGCAGTCGACACCGGTTTCCGTCTCCTTTTCGCAGCCCGTTCCGGCGCTGGTATCCCGCACCAAAAAAAAGATGGTGGGCAGCAGCACCGCAAAGCCCACCGCGCTTTGCAGCCGATAGGCCCAGCGCCAGCCGCAACGCTCAATGGTCAACTGCAGCGCCGGAATCATGGCCGATGAAAAAAGGCCCACCCCCGCAAAGGAAGCGCCCATCGCCATGCCCCTGTTATGGCACCGTTTTTTTTCGATAAGAACACCGACGGTTAACATTGTCAGCCCGTTTATCCCCAGACCGTTGATAAAAGCAAACACATAAAACTGCCACAGCTTTCCACAGATGGAATAGCCCAGTGGCACAGACGCGCAGATAACGGCGCAAACCAGTAAAATTCGTCGAATAGGCACGCTTTGCAGCAGCCGGCCAAACAGCAGAAGAACCATCATGGAGGAAAGTATGGATATGGTGCCGGTCAGAGTAAAGCCGCCGCGTGAGAATCCTAAATCACGGCAAACGGGCGGCACAAACACCCCCATGCAATTGCTGAAAACGCCAATGCCTGTTCCGGTTATTAATGCCCCTGTCAAAATCGTTTTTCGTTGCGTACCGGTCCTGTTGTTCATAATTTTCACTCCCCAAGAATAGTCTGCCCACAGCGAAAAAATCTTTCCAAGGAAATTTAATATATGCTTGACTGCTTATATGTTCATATGTTAATATATAAATAAACTAGTAGCGAGGTGAAAGAATGTCCTGTAACACTTCTCATAATCCGCCTGCCACTGCCATTCCCACAGAACGGGAGCTGGATCTGCTGACCCAGATCTTTTCCATTTTTGCCGATTCAACCCGCATACGGATCATTTGCGCATTGCAGGATGATGAACTCAGTGTCAATGAGATATGCGCTGCCCTTGAGATGAGTCAGCCCGCCATCTCACACCAGCTGCGCATTCTTAAAAATGCCCGGGTTGTAAAATGCCGCCGCGACGGGCGCAGCAGCTATTATTCCCTGGACGACGCACATGTCTCTTTAATTTTGAAAATGGGCTTAGAACATGTAAGGGAGATTTGATTATGACCCATCAGCATCACGCCGACCACTGCCACAACCACAAATGTGCCTGCCACGCGCAGCCCAAAGCTGCCGCGAGCCCCAATGCCACCCCCGAGGGTGATTGCGGCGGCGGGCAGGATCATCCGCCGGGCGACGACCCCGAAGACCCCGCCCAACGAACCCTGCACTTACATGATGAAACACACCGGGAAACGGACGGTCCTCACAAGGATAGCGCTGTGCCCCTTGGTCATCATGGCGCACATCCTCACACAGGCACCATAGCATGCTGCGATGGCACATGCGCCGGGCATGACGATATGTGCCAAACGGACGATGAAATACATGAACACCATCATGACCACCAAAACGGCCCGGCATCCGATCACTGCGCCTGCTGCGGGGATGGCTGCGGCTGCGGCCACAGTCATGACGAAGCGATCGCCGCGCCCTTTTCCCGCCCGCTGACCATTGTTGGCATTGTATTGGCTGCCGCGGCCTTCTTGCCGGCCTGGGGCACATGGGCCCCGTGGATTCTCGGCACCGGCACACTGCTCATCGGTTATCCGCTTTTTATCGCGGGTCTGGGTGCTGTTTTCAAATCTTTTGCGCTTGATGAGCTCACCTTAATGACCATTGCGGTTATCGCGTCGTTCGGTTTGGCCGCTACCTCCGCCGACCCGATGGAAAGTCTGTTCGAGGCGTTTGCCGTTACGGCACTATTCCGGCTGGGCAATTATCTGGAGGCGCGCGCGATCGCTAAAAGCCAGCGCGACATTGAAGCACTGACCAACATTCGGCCCGACACCGCGCTGCTTCTGTCTTCCGACGGCCAAACCCGCCAGGTTGCAGCCGAGCTGGTGCCTGTCGGCAGCCTGATACAGCTTCGGGCGGGTGACCGCATTCCGATCGACTGCGAAATTGTCTCGGGTGCCGGTTATGTTGATCTTTCGGCCATTACCGGCGAACCGATACCGGTTCAGGGGGAGCCCGGAACAAAACTGCCTTCGGGCGCCATGAATCTTGACGGGTTGCTCACCTGCCGCACAGCAACAACATTTGACGATTCCGCCGCCTCGCGCATTATCCGGATGGTACGTGAAGCCGCCGACAAAAAAGGCACTGCCGAAAAACTGATTTCGCGCTTTGCCAAAATCTATACGCCCGCCGTGGTATTACTGGCCGTGCTGCTGGCCGTGTTGCCGCCCCTGCTGGGCCATGGATCCTTCGGAATGTGGCTTTCCCGCGCGCTGGTGTTTCTTGTGGCCTCCTGCCCTTGTGCACTGGTCATTTCGGTACCGCTGACCTTCTTTGCGGGCATCGGCACCGCTTCGCGCGCAGGCATTCTGGTCAAGGGCACCCGCTATCTTGAACGGCTTGCTAAAACCGACTGTATCGCTTTTGATAAAACCGGTACTTTGACGCAAGGTATTCCCACCGTTTCGGAGATGAAACTCGCCGAAGGATTTAACCGCGGCACGCTGCTCGCCTTTGCCGCCGCAGCCGAACAAAGCTCCAACCACCCGGCCGCGAAGGCCGTTCTGGCCTACGCCGGAAAACAGCCCGCTTTACCGATAGCAGACTTTACCGAGCACAGCGGCATGGGGGTCTCGCTGATGTGCGAGGGCAAGCGTATCCTGTGCGGCTCGTTTCGCCTCATGGCCCGGAACGGCGTTGATTATGCACCGCTTGCACCCGCCAATATCTATTTGGCGGTGGACAACGTTCTGGCGTGCGCCTTTACCCTGACCGACCTTCCCCGCCAGGAAGCAGCACAGGCGCTGGAGATGCTGCGCGGCATGGGCATCACCGATTTCGCCATGCTGACCGGCGACGCGCTGGAAGCGTCCGAAAAGGTTGCCCACCCGCTTGGCATTGTCAATGTGTTCGCACAGCTTTTGCCGGAGCAAAAATCCGGGCATCTTGCCACACTGCGCAGCAGCCACCACACCACCCTGTTTGTGGGCGACGGTATTAACGATGCCCCGGTGCTGGCTGGTGCCGATGTCGGCATTGCGATGGGCCTGGGCACCGACACGGCGATAGAAGCCGCCGACGTGGTGCTGGTCAGCGAACAGCTGACCGCTATTCCCCGCGCAATTAAAATAGCGCGTAAAACGGTGGCGAAAGCCAACCAGAATATCGCATTTGCGCTTACAATCAAAATTTCTGTGTTGCTGCTGGGCGCACTGGGCCTTGCCACCATGTGGATGGCCGTGTTTGCAGACGTCGGTGTCACCATTCTGGCTGTGCTCAACGCTCTGACACTGTTATCCAGAAAATAGCCCCCTTCCAAAAATACAGGCCGGCGTACAGTCCCGCAAAGGAACTGCACGCCAGCCTTTTTTAAACCGCTCAAACGGCCTATTCAGCGTTTGTGGCAACCGGTGCCGTTGCCGCTGGCCCGACCGCCCGCAAAAGGCGCGCTTTATTTTTTACAGTGCAAAGCGGCGAAGGCAGGGGCGGACGCCCGGCAAGGGCAACAACGCGGCTATATGCCAAACAGGAATCGGGCAAGTTTAAGCGTTAAACAGCTCGAGTTGATTAACCTGAAAAGCGGCCTGACAGTCGCGAAGCCATTTTTCGCGCTGCAAGCGCACGACCAAGGCAGATTGATGCCTGACGAGGAGGACGGCGCGGCAGGGTAGAAAACAGGGCGCAACGGCGGGATGGTTTTTAAGTTCGTCGGTTATATAGCCCTCGGAAGCAAAGGAGCGGGCCCTGCACGGAACCGCTCCTTACGCGACAGCTTTAAATTTTTTTCAGGTTGGGAATCAGCGCCACGGCAAAAGCCCAGAAAAGCTGAAAGATAATCAGCTGCCCAAAGCCCATTGCCGATACGGCGCCGGTGAAGGCCAGGAACGCCACGAGCGCGTAGCCCAGCACCAAGCTGGCCATTTGCAACACGGTGCCGACCACCATCGCCTGTTTTAAGGTGTGGATGGCCGCCAGTGCCCGCAACCGGGCAGCGGCCCCAGGCAGTGACATCATATAGGCCTTGGCCCGCTCCCTGGGCGCGGTCAGCGCCAGATACCGTTCACGCAGGTCGGAGGGGACAAGCTGGATAAACTCTTCCGGATAATGATAATCCGCCGCAATTTTGCGCGGGGTAATGTTGGGGTCGGTGGCGTGCACAATCAGGCTGAGCTCCTTCTTCGCCAACACCCGCAGCCACTTGGCTACCTCCGGGTTGGGGCGGTAGCTCAACACAAACATCGCTGTCACCTCACCCGAATTGGCGAGATAGAGTATCTCCCGGTCACCCTTAACATATTTTTTTTCATAGTCCTGTGACGGCATTTCAACGCCGTGGGCACTCATAAGTGCGCGGTTACCGATCAGAACCATCTTATCGCCCACCTGTGCGCTCAGGCCCTTGCCATCCTTGTAAACAACGTCGGTAACCGGTTTGAGAATATCGTTTTTGTTGCCGATCATCTCCATAAAAATGTTTTTCAACAGGCCATCCACCTGTGACATCAGGCTGGCTGCATCCAAAATAGCCTCATCAATACGACTCTGGGCAAAAGCTTTGATGCCATGCATTTCAACAGCGCCGACGGGGTACAATTCGCTGGAGTCAACCGCAACACAGTTCATGTCTTCGAAGGTTTCCACGGCTTCATAACCCGAAATGAAGGCGCCCTCGCCCGAAAGGCGCTTCGCAGCCCGAAGCAAAGGCAGGTTGCCGACAATGGTAGGCGTCAGGGGCGAAGCCATGCAAAGTACAACACAAAAAATGGTGAACGCCTCCAGCAGCGAATGCTCAAACACCAGCCAGCATACCAGCGAAAGCCCCACGGCAAACAACAAAAAGATCGGCGCGATATAGCGGCTGAAATTTTCAGAATAATCGTCGCTGTAGGAGAGCTTTAAAAACTTCTCCGGGAAGCCCACCTTGACAGGGTAGGCGATTGCAGGCTCCGAAAAGCCCTGCCCCTCGGCCAGCTTATCCGCCAGCTTATCGCCCGAAAGAAGATATTCCCCCGTGCGCTGCGCATCCACCGAAACGACGGCAAAATTGCGCTCAATGCGGGTGATCATCATACGCTTGCCGATGGTGTTGGCAAACAGCGTCAATCCAGCAACAACAAAATAAAAATTGCTTTGTCCGGTGTGTATCTGATCCGGGTTCATAATCAATGCGACACCGTGCGCTATAACAGCCAATGTGCAAAGCGCTGCAGGTGTGTCGTGGTCAGCCTTCAGCGTAAACAGCGACACCAGCCCCCCGCCAATAACCGCGTTGGCAGCCAGCGCACTGACAACAAACACCACCAGATTGAGCATCATGAACACGCGCATATCCACCTCTGGACAAATCGGGTTCAAAAGCGGCAGGGGATAAAGGTTGCACAGCGCCAGATAAAGCAGCAGAACCGCACATCCGCCGGTAATGAGCAAACGGGTTGAGAGGCCGCGCTTTATGCTCAGGATATCCGCGCGCACGTCCCGCACGTCGGCAGGGGTCTGGTACTCGCCCTCTTCGTCCTCCTCCACCGACGGCGCCTTAGGCGCTTTGGTGCGGGCACGCGGCGGGGGGGAAGCATCCTCGCGCGTTTTCTTCACCTTCTTAGGCGATTTTTGCTTGATGTTTTCAGCGCTCTTTGCGTTTTCAGGCACCGGGGCCGCCATCGTTTTGCTGTGGCGAAGGCCCCCAAAATACTGGCTGATGCCCTCCAGCCCTTCCGGTTCAGCGCTTGCTGCCGGCCCCTCCGACTCAATTTTAGCCGCCTGCTGCTCCTTTTCAATCGTCGAAAAGGAGCTTTGCATAAACTTCTGTACTTTTTCCTGCCTGCGCAGTTGCAGGCCATCGTCCTCCTGCGGGCGAACAGCGGGAATAACCCGTGTCTTGTCGCTCAATGTGCCGGCAGCCGTCGCCCGGTTGGTCGGTAAATCGGTGCGCGTCACTACGGCGGAACGTTCCGCCGGCTTTGGTGCAGGCTCGGCTTTTTTTGCAAACGGGGAGTCTTCCACCGGTTTTTGAAACCCGCTTTTCGCACGTTTAGGCGCATCAAATTCGCCGGTCATCCCCTTGAGCTGAAACGGCGCCGTATTGCCCTGACTGGACTTCGCGGGCGCCTTTGGGCGCTCAGGCTCCGTCGCCGAATAAAGCGATGCCTTTTTCAGCGATTCCTTCTTGCGCTGCACTTCCGCCAAAATATCATCCACATTGTAGTTACTGGCCATCCTACCCGCCCCTTCTACTTTGCTTTGATTCCTTTTCTCTGCCGCGTGATTTCATACAGCAGGATGCCCGCCGCGACCGAAGCGTTCAGTGAGTTGACCTGACCGCACATCGGCAGGCTGACCACCACATCGCTGCGTTCTTTCAGCAGGCGGGAAACGCCGCCGCCTTCGGATCCTATTACCAACGCGACCGCGCCGGAATAATCCACCGTGCACCAGCTTTCGCCGTCCATGTCGGCGGCGTATATCCACACATTCTTCTTTTTAAGCGCTTCAACGGTTAATGCAAGGTTTGAAACCCGCGCCACCGGCAGATGCTGGGCGGCACCGGCCGAAGCCTTCATCACCGCAGCCGTCAGCCCCGCGCCATGCCGCTTGGGGACGATGACCCCGTGCGCCCCTGCCGCATCGGCGGAGCGAATGATCGCCCCAAGGTTGTGCGGGTCTTCAATGCCGTCGGCAATGACCACAAAAACCGGCTCGTCACCGGCCCGTTCAAAAATATCTTCCACCGTTGCGTAATCACAGGCCGCCGCAAAAGCCACGACACCCTGATGGTTCATGCCGGGGCAAAGCGACTCTATCTTCTCGCGCGCGACATCCTTAACGGGAACGCCCTGTTCCTTTGCCATGGCCATTATCTTTTGAAGGCTGCCGCCTTCGGTTTTAATCATCAAGACTTTGTTGACCGGTCGCCCTGAGCGGAGCAACTCTATCACAGGGTTGCGCCCCACCACCATTTCGTCCGATAAATCCCTTATATCCTGCATGTATTTCTCCTATTAATCAGCTTGTTTAAGCAATGACGATACAATTTATATTATAGCAGATTATGTCACTAAAACAAGCATCAGGTACAAAATATGGTGTTTGTTACCGATTTTATGAACCGGGCCGATACAGAAGCGGATTTTTATCTGCCTGCCTGTGTTCTGGTGGTTTTTCGCCAGTATTCATTCCTATTTTAACCAGTCGTGAAATTTAATATACTATTTAAAAAAATTTTGCGGTCGTCAAAGCCCTGTTTTTACCCTTAGTAATTTTGAACATTCCACACAGGCGGTGGGGTATGTTGAAAACTCTGTTGAAACTGTGGAATTCCACCTGTAATATAAAGCCTTTTAGCTGTTAGAATAAAAAGTCAAATAATTTTGTGCAAAAAAACTTTGTTACCAGCAGTTTATACCCCTTGTCGTGTTCAGTCACATTTTGTCTAAAACTTGCATTTTTTGCGCTGGATGTTATACTAATAACGGTGCATAAAAGCACCTGAAGGAAAGGTGAGCCATTTGCAGACTACAAGCCCCACCGAAAAGACCGACTGCACCCTGCGTATACCCGAGTTCTCTCTGGAACAAACGCTTAATTGCGGGCAAAGCTTTCGCTGGCAGCGCGATGAAACAGGCGCCTTTACCGGCGTCGCGGGCAAGCACGCAGCACACATGCGGCAGCAGGGTGAAGAAGTATTAATTATATCCACTGCCAACGAAGCCTTTTGGCGGCATTATTTTGATATAGAAACCGACTATTGCGCCTTGAAGCGACTGTTTCGCAATACCGAACAGCTGGTGGCCCCCTGTCTTTGCGCGGGTGGCATCCGCATTTTGAAGCAGGACGGCTGGGAGGCCCTCGCCAGCTTTATCATCAGCCAAAACAATAATATCAAGCGCATCTCCGGCATTATTGAACGGTTGTGCAAAAATTTTGGCACATCCATCGGCGATGGACTTTACGCGTTCCCTCAACCTGAAGCATTGGCAGGCTGTACGGTTGAAGATCTTGCACCGCTTCGCTGCGGTTTTCGTGCGCGGTATCTCATCGATGCCGCAAAAAAGGTGTGCGGCGGCACGGTGCAGCTCGACGCACTATCTGTACTGCCACTGGACCAGGCGCGTGAAATGCTGATGCAGATTGTCGGCGTTGGCTGCAAGGTGGCCGATTGCGCGCTCCTGTTCGGCTTTTACCGGCTGGAATGCTTCCCGGTCGATGTGTGGATCGGCCGCGCAATGAAGGAGCTTTTCTCCGAAGGATTTCCGGAGGTGTTAACACCCTATGCGGGCATTGCGCAACAGATGCTGTTCCATTATATGAGAACAAGGCCAAAACCAGATAAAACCGATACATAAACAGAATTAAACGCAGCAGGGAACCTATCCGCCCCAGGCCTGATACGCCGTAAGCCAAACTTAAAAGCCAGAAGAAGCAGCACCCTCTCCGTTGCGGAGGGGGCGCTGCTTTCAGTTTGTCAAAAAGTCTTGGCAAAGCGGGCAATTTTGCGCGTTTTGCCGCCTGAGGGCCAGCAACCCGGCGCACTGCGCCCGCCTCAACGCAAAAGCGGGGCTCACCGCCAGGCCGCTTATACGCGGCTAAACAGCTTCGCTGATCGCTGCGGATGGATGCCCGCAGCGGCTCCCGCCGTTCTTTCACACTATTTCCCCGGTGCTTCGCTTTACGAAATCCATTTTGTTGGCAGTCTGGCTTTTCCTTGCTTTAAAGATCGGTGATGCTTACCAGCTCTATATCCGCCATCCGTTTTTTGGAAAGCAGGCAGTCAGCCAGCGCGTTGGCGGTGTCAAGCGCCGTCAGGCAGACGATGGAATGATCAACCGCACGCCGACGCAGTTGAACCGACTGGCTGGTTTTCGGGTTCGAGCCCCCTTTGGAGGTTGAAATAACATAGTGGATCTTACCCGAATCAATCAGGTCGATAACATTGGGCGAAGCCTCCTGCATGGGGCGCACCGAGTTGGTTGCAACCATCTCTTTGTTCAGCGCCAACGCTGTGCCCGGTGTTGCGTACAGCTCAAAGCCCAGCTTTTCAAACTTTTCGGCAATCTTGGTAATCTCGGGCTTATCAGTATCGCGCACCGAGATCAAGACACCGCCGCGCTCTTCAAGCTTGTAGCCTGCGGCGACAAGGCCCTTCAGCAGCGCTTCCTCGAACGTTTTGGCAATGCCCAGCACCTCGCCGGTGGATTTCATCTCCGGGCCGAGTTGCACGTCGACACCGCGCAGCTTTTCAAAGCTGAACACCGGTACCTTAACCGCCACATAGGGCGCGTCGGGGTAGAGGCCGGTGCCAAAGCCCAGATCCTTAAGCTTGGCCCCCAGCATAATCTTGGTGGCGAGATCGACCATCGGCACGCCGGTCACCTTGCTGATATAGGGCACGGTACGGGAGGACCTGGGGTTGACCTCGATGACGTAAACCTCGTCATTATAAACCACATACTGAATGTTGACCATGCCGATAACCTTTAAGGCACGCGCCAGCTTGGCCGTATAATCGATGATGATATCTTTAATCCGGGGCGAGAGCGTCCGGCAGGGATAAACCGATATCGAATCGCCAGAATGGATGCCCGCGCGCTCGACATGCTCCATGATACCCGGGATGAGATAATCCTCGCCGTCACAGATGGCGTCGACCTCCACCTCGGTGCCCATCATATACTTATCCACCAGCACCGGGTTTTCAAGCATGGTAGCGGTGATAATGCCCATATATTCGGTGACCCGCCCAGCATTGTGGGCGATGACCATGTTCTGCCCGCCCAACACGTAAGAAGGGCGCAGCAGCACGGGATAGCCGAGGTCTTCCGCCGCCTTGATGGCCTCTTCGGTCGTCATGACCGTGTGGCCCTTCGGCCGCGGAATATTGCAGGCTTCCAGAATCTTGTCAAAGCGCTCGCGGTCCTCCGCAGCATCCACCGAATCGGCACAGGTTCCCAGAATGCGCACACCCTTTTTAGCCAGGTGACTTGTCAGCCGGATGGCGGTCTGACCGCCAAACTGCACCACGACGCCGTAGGGCTTTTCGGTCTCCAGAATGCTGTCGATGCTCTCAGGCGTCAGCGGGTCGAAGTAAAGCCGGTCGCTTGTGTCAAAGTCGGTGGAAACCGTCTCGGGGTTATTGTTGACAATCACCGCCTCACAGCCCTCTTCTTTCAGCGCCCAGACGCAATGCACCGAGCAGTAGTCAAATTCAATGCCCTGCCCGATGCGGATGGGGCCGGAACCGAACACAATAACCTTTTTTCTGCCGCTGGCATGGTGCTCGATAAATTCCGCCGCCTCGTTCTGGTCGTCGTAGGTGGAGTAGAAATACGGTGTCTCGGCAGGGAATTCCGCCGCGCAGGTATCAACCATCTTATAGCTTGCAAAGCGGTGGAACGGCGCGGGGTCAACGCCGGTCATCTTTTGAATCGTGCTATCCAGAAAGCCGAACTTTTTGGCGCGCAGATAGATGCCCTCATCCAGCTTGCCCTGCTCCAGAATCTGCTGCATCTGGGCAAGGTTTAAAAATTTATACAGGAACCAGCGGTCGATGCGGGTGATACGGAAGATTTCCTCAACGCCCTCAATTCCGCGGTAAAGCGCCTCGTAGATGGCGAACAGGCGCATGTCGTCGCAGGTTTGCACCCGGGTCATAATCTGTTCGTCGGGCTCATCGGCCAAAAGCTGCGAGCGCATGGAATCAAGCTTGAGCTCAACCGACTGCGCCGCCTTCATCATGGCCTGTTCAAAGCTGGTGCCGATGCTCATGACCTCGCCGGTCGCCTTCATCTGAGTGCCGAGCTTCTTCTCGCCATAGACAAATTTATCAAACGGCCAACGCGGATATTTAACGACGATGTAATCCAGCGCCGGTTCAAAGCAGGCGTAGGTACAACCGGTGACCGCGTTGACGATCTCATCAAGCGTGTAGCCAATGGCAATTTTGGTCGCCACCTTGGCGATGGGGTAGCCGGTCGCCTTGGAGGCGAGCGCGGAGGAACGCGACACACGGGGATTGACCTCGATAACCGCATATTCAAAGCTATCGGGGTTTAAGGCGAACTGGCAATTACAGCCACCCTCAACACCGAGCGCATCGACAATCTGAATCGACGCGGTGCGCAGCATCTGGTATTCCTTGTCGGCCAGCGTCACCGCCGGGGCGATGACGACCGAATCGCCGGTGTGTACGCCGACCGGGTCGACATTCTCCATCGAGCAGACGGTGATAAGGTTGCCCTTGGCGTCGCGGATGACCTCAAACTCAATCTCTTTCCAGCCCGAAACGCAGCGTTCCACCAAAATCTGATGAATCGGCGAATGGCGCAGGCCGGAGGCCGCGATCTCACGCAGGTCGGCAATGTCTATTGCAATGCCGCCGCCGGTGCCGCCGAGCGTAAACGCCGGGCGCACGATAACGGGGTAACCGATCTCCTCAGCAAAGTTGAGCGCATCGTCCACGGTTGTGACAACCTTCGATGGGATGCAGGGCTGACCAATCGACTGCATGGTGTCTTTAAAAAGCTGGCGGTCCTCCGCCTTGTCGATGGTTTCGGGCCTGGCACCGAGCAGCTTGACATTGTGGCTATCCAAAAAACCATCCTTGGCAAGCTGCATCGAAAGGGTTAACCCCGTCTGGCCGCCCAGCGTTGAGAGAACGCTGTCCGGCTTCTCCATTTCGATGACGCGCTTGATCGTCTCCAGGGTCAGCGGCTCGATATAGATGCGGTCGGCCATTCGCTTATCGGTCATGATGGTGGCGGGGTTGGAGTTGATGAGCACCACCTCAAGCCCTTCTTCCTTAAGTGCGCGGCAGGCCTGCGTACCGGCGTAGTCAAACTCGGCGGCCTGCCCGATGACGATGGGGCCGGAGCCGATCATTAAAACTTTTTTGATGTCTTGGCGCAACGGCATAATTACTTGCCCTCCTTAGCGGCGTCGATCATGGCAACGAAGTTATCAAACAGAAAAGAGGTATCGGCCGGCCCGGCGCAGGCCTCGGGGTGGAACTGCACCGTAAACACCGGCGCCTGAAGGTAGATAACGCCCTCGCAGGTGCGGTCGTTGGCGTTGACATGGCTGACCCTGGCGATTGCAGGATCAAGCGAATCACCCAGCACCTCATAGCCGTGGTTCTGGGTTGTGACATAGGTGCGGTCGGTCGCCAGGTCGATAACCGGCTGATTGCCGCCGCGGTGTCCGTAGCCCATTTTTGCCGTTTTGCCGCCCATGGCCAGCGCCATGAGCTGGTGGCCCAGGCAAACGCCCATCACCGGCAGGCCCATCGCGACAATATCGCGCAGGTTTTCGATAACCTCAACATTCTCCTCCGGGTCACCCGGGCCGTTGGAGAGCACGATGCCATCCAGCCCCAGCGCTTTAAGCTGGGCGACATTGGTGCGCGCCGGAACCACTACAACATCGCAGCCGCGCGCACGCAGGCTCTCGCGGATATTGCGCTTATAGCCGAAATCGAACAGCGCGACGCGGTATTTTTTATGCCCGTGCGCCGGGTAAATTTTGTTGGCGGCGGCTGTCACCGAATCGACCGCCCCAGTTACCGCATACTTTGCTATTTCGTCCAGCAGCTTGTCCTTGCCCAGCGTTTCAATCGGCACTGTCGTAATCACGCCGTTCATGACGCCATGCTCACGCAGGCGGCGGGTGAGCGCTCGGGTATCGATATCAAACAGGCCAATGGTATTGTGCTTTTTCAGGAAAAGGTCGATCCGCTCTTTTGCGCGGAAATTGGAAGGGGAATCGCACCATTCGCGCACGATATAGCCCTTCATATAAATACCGTCCGACTCAACGTCGTCGTCGTTGGTGCCGTAGTTGCCGATCAGCGGGAAGGTCTGCACCGCGATCTGGCCGTAATAACTCGGGTCGGTTAGCGTTTCCTGGCATCCGGTCATACCGGTGGTGAAAACCACCTCACCAATGGCTGTTCCTTTTGCGCCGAACGACCTGCCTTCAAATACCGTTCCGTCGGCCAGCATCAGCCACGCCCGGTCTGCGTTATAGATTGACATGGGGCTCCTCCTATCAAGCGGGATTTTATATTCATATTCTCTGCATGAGATGTATAAAACCAATAAATTTCATTCGTGCTTTCTTAGCATTATAACCCAACGGCAACATAATGTAAAGTAGCTCAATGTTTTTATATTCGCGTCCTATGCTTTTATTTTCAGCCGTTTTCACGACATACAACACGGCTTTTTATACTAAAAAAAGGAACGACAATCCGCTCCTTTCTATGAATAAATATTCAAATTATCGAAATAGCAACACTGCACTCCTGAAAAAGAAGCTTCGATTTGCAATAAGAAAACGTCAAAGAACGCGGTTTGGTCCTCCCGCTTAAATGGCTGTTCCAATTTTACGCTTTTAAAAAGTGCGCCTGCCATGAACTTTCCTGCTCCTTTCTTTTAAAAAAATGCGGGTATACACCCGCATTTTTCTATTTGCTAATGCTGACAATTTTCATTTGATAAGTTTTCTTGCTGGGGGTATCAATATCCACGACATCGCCGACGCGCTTATTGACGATGGCACGCCCAACGGGGGAATCGACGGTGATGACATCTTCGCCGTTGCCGACAGCGCTGCTGCCAATACGGTATTCTGTCTCATCGCCAAACTCCATATCCAGCAGAACCACCTTGGTGCCAATGGCGACAGAATCGGTGTTGACAGTCTCGACGATCACGACGTTTTTAAGCTGTTCTTCCAGACGGCTGATACGCGCTTCCAAACGGGCCTGATCATTTTTAGCCTCATCATATTCGCTATTTTCAGAAAGATCGCCAAAACCACGGGCAATTCGGATCTTTTCCGAAATTTCGTTGCGCTCAACGGTTTTTAAATTTTCCAGCTCATCGCGCAGCGACTGGTATTCCTCTCGGGTCATTTCGCTGACCGGAGTCTTTTCCTTTGCCATGATGTTATCCTCCTTCTAAAGGATTGCATTAGGAGTATTATAGTAAAAACCATCCCCTGATGTCAAGCTTAATTTTGCCTGAAAAAACCTGGAATTTTAAGCGCCTATTTTCCCATATGACTATGAATTCGACAAGATAAAAGAAAAATAATGATTTTATGCGCAGACGGCAGCGACGCCAGACGAATCGTCATCCACAAACATGGGCGGCCATTCAGACGCGCCCCAGACCCATATCATGCGCTCTGGCCCATGTTAATATCCATCTATATGCACTTTTGATGGCCCTCATTCCTGCTTTTCATATCTAAAAGCGGCTGTGGTGCAAGCACAACCGCTTTCATAACAATCCGGGCTTATATCGGGCGCGCTAATCGCCACGCCCCGCTTATTTTATCACTCGGAAGTCGAATGCTCATCCGTCTCGGCATCGTCGCCGTCCTCACTTGAGGCATCATCCGCCACGTCGTCATCCTCGCCGTTATAAATATAAACGTCGCCTTCACTGCTGTTGCCGACGGTTTCCGGCGCGTTGGTGGCAGGGTCGGCCACGACAGTGCCCGGCTCGGCCTGGTCCCTGATGACAGCCGAAACAACCTCAAGAGCCTTCTTTAACTGAAGGTCGCTGTTCTCATCAAGATTTTCAAGCTCCTTTTCCAATTCGGGCGGCAACTTTACTTCATAGTCCGGCTTGACGCCGATCCCTTCAAAATTGGGTGACTTGGGCGGATTATACCGCGCGACGGTAAAGTCGAGCGCAGAGCCGTCCGAAAGCTTGTGTATTTCCTGCATAGAGCCTTTGCCATAGGTGGTCACGCCAATGGCCCTGGCCTTGTTATAGTCTTTGAGCGCTTGCGCAAACAGTTCGGCCGCCGAAGCCGATTTCGAGTTTATCAGCACTGCCATCGGCAGTTTAATCTCTTCGGCATCGCTGGTGATCAGCACCTGAGGCGTCGTGCTGTTGCGATAGGTTGCTGAAATAATCGGTCCCTCCGGCAGCAGTTTATCCAAAATTTTGCCCACCGAATCAATGGTTCCGCCCGGATTCCCGCGCACATCAAACACAAGCGCCTGTGCGCCGCCATCCATCAGCTGCCCCATCACCTTGAAGAACTGATCGGGTGTGTTGTCGTTGAACTGAGAGATGCGGATATAACCGATGCTGCCGATCATACGGCCTTCTGCGGTGGGCACCTCCACCTTGCGGCGGGTAATGGTATAGCTTTTTTCAAGGCTGCCGCGGCGCACCAGCACCGTCACCGTCGTTCCCGGCTCACCCTTTAGCGCATCAACGGCCGCCTCATAAGTTTCCGCCGTCACGGCCAGTTCATCTACCTTGATAATCAAATCCCCGCGCGCCAGCTCCGATACCGCCGCCGGCGAATCGGCATAAACCTTATCAATCAAAATATAGCCGCCGGGGTCGGGCGAGCAGACAATGCCGATATCCACCATTCTGCCGTCATAGTCGCTCTGCGTTTCAGCATACTGCTCGGCAGTCAGATAGATGCCGTATTTATCCTCAATGCCCGCAATATAGCCGCGAACAAGATTCTCGCCAAGCGTCTTTTCATCGATGGGGTTATAGTATTTCTGCCGGATCAGGCGATCAACCTCCGCAAGCTTTGCATACATGGTCTCCCGCTCTTTAATGTTAAAAACACGGCTGTCAAAGGTTTTTTGGGCATAAATCATCGTCATGATAAACGTGACGGTGGAGAACATAATGGCCAGCGTCACGGCGCCGCCCAGCGTAATTTTTCTGTTCATTGGGCTCTCCTTCTCAGGTGGTATTATGCCGCTTCCGTTTAAATGTGAAGACAGCACTAAAAGGCAGGGCTACTTCAGATAAGGCCAGGGGTTGGTATGCTTGCCGTTGACACGCACCTCGAAGTGGAGATGGGGCCCCGTGGACCAGCCGGTTGAACCGACATAGGCGATGGTTTGCCCGCGTTTGACTTTCTGGCCCATCTTGACATTCAAACCGCAGGTATGGCCATAAAGAGTCGAAATGCCGCCGCCATGGTCAATAATCAGGTAGATGCCATAGCCGCGCCCAGGAACATAGGTTGTTTGCGTAAACGCAATCGTGCCGTCGGCCGCCGCCAGAATCGGCTTGCCGTAAATGCCCTGGCCCGCCGCATTGGTGCGGGCAATATCGATGCCGGTGTGGAAATCGGTGCCGCCAAAGCGCCAACCGTAATCCGACGTGACGGTTTTATAGCCCGCGACCGGCCACAGCATAATGCCGCCGTCATACGTACCGGTGGATTGAATCTTCGCATAGATGGCGTCGACCTCGGCCTGCACTTCCTTCATCTGCTGGTCCAGCTGCGTCTTGTTGGACAGATAGTCCTTTTCAAGCGCTTCGATGTCCTGAATCTGGTCCTGTGTCTGCAAAAGCTGCTGCGCAAGCTGATTCTGCTTATCGGACTGCTGGCTTTTAGTGGTTTCGAGATCGGCCTTGTCGCCTTCGATAGCCTCTTTGACCTCTTTAATCTGGGCAAGCTTGTCGTGCATGTCCTCAATCAGCTCGCGGTCATGCTGCGCCACCCGGGCCGTCACCTGTGTGCGGGAGAGAAATTCGGTAAAATCCTCCGCGCCAAGCACAAGGCCCAGGACGCTGGCGTTGCCGGTTTTGTACATCACCCGAAGGCGTTTTTTTAGCAGTTCGAAATTATCCTGTATCAGCTGCTGCTGTGTTTGCAGCTCCTCTTCCTTTTTGCTGATGCCCTGCTCCAGCAGAGAAATTTTATCATTAAGCACCGTAATCTGCTGGCGAACACCATATATCTGATTATCAAGTTGCTTTTTTTGCGCCAGATGCTTGTCCTTTTCCGTTTTAGCTTTGTCAATCTGGGACTGAATCGCCTTCTGCTGTTTTTCAAGTTCATCATACCTGGAAGAAAGCGAATTTAGCTGATCCTTATAATCGTCCGCGTCGGCGCCAAAGGTAACCGGCGATATCGATACAAGCATCAACAGTGCCATCAGGCCTATCAGCGCCCGCCTTATTATGTTCACAATACCACCTCTCCACAAACAATACATGACAGGAATGTAAAAAAACTGTAATCATACGCGGTAAATACTGCCGGCACCCTCAGATAATTTATACTTTTATGTATCTGCCAACAAAGAAAACGCTGCCTATTGCGCCAATGCCCACGCCGGCCGCCAAGAAATACAGGTAAAGCTTCAGCGCGACGGCGTTAAAAGCAACAAGCTGGCCCACAATAAGCGATGCCCAATAGAAGCTGCTCTGGCTAACCCAATACCCGAAGGCAGTATAGCCGCCCCACAGCATAAAAAAAGCGATGGTTGCCGAAATAAAGCCCAACAGCATGCCTTCGGATAAAAACGGTAACCTGATAAAGGCATCTGTTGCGCCAACATATTTCATGATACTGATTTCTTTTCTGCGGTTAAACACGGTAAGCTTGATGGTGTTTGAAACAATACTCAAAGACACCGCTGCCAGCAAAACGATAACCGCCAGCCCGCCGGCGGAAACCGCCCGCTTCAGGCCTGTCACAGCCTGCGCAACCTCGTTGGAGGCACTGATGGTATCCACGCCGTCTATGTAGCCGATCAGCTCGATCGTCTCTTCCATTTCGGAAAGATCTTTGACAACAATGCGATAAGCGTTCTGCAGCGGATTATCCTCAATAAGCCACTCCAGCAGCGTGCCGTCGTCACCCAGCTCCGCCATCCAGTTCTTCAAGCCATCCTCGCGGCTGATGAAGGTGACCGACGCCACATTGCTGATGCTGCGAATTTCGGCGTCGATGTCGGTCAGCTCGTCACCCCTGACATCGTCGGACAAAAACACCATAATTTCATTTTGGGATTCAAAATAACCCACCATATTGTTCACATTGATGGTAAAGAGCATCGAAATTCCCACCAAAAGCAAACAGGCCACCAGCACGCCGATGGCCGCAATCGAAATTGCTCTGTTCTGATAAATATTACGAAAGCCCTCTTTGATCAGATAACGAAAACTACTGCCGCGCACGTCTGCCTCCCAAATGACCGTCGGCAACAAGATGACCACCATTGATGACCATGGTGCGATGACGGAATTTGTTAACTAAATTGTGTTCATGTGTCACCATCATCACTGTTGTCCCGCATTTGTTAATTTCGCTTAACAGTTCCACAATCTCAAAAGACATGGCGGGGTCAATGTTGCCGGTCGGTTCGTCCGCAATAATCAGCGACGGATTATTGACGAGTGCGCGCGCCAGGGCGACGCGCTGCTGTTCGCCACCCGAAAGCTGTTCCGGAAATCGTTTTGCTTTATGTAACAGCCCGACCAGATCAAGAACATAGGGCACCCGGCGCTTGATGTCGCGGGTGGCCACGTTGGTGACCCGCATGGAAAACGCCACATTGTCATAGACGTTCATCTGGGGGATAAGACGGAAGTCCTGAAACACAACTCCGATGCCCCTGCGATAGTAGGGCAGCTCGCTGCGGCGAAGCTTGCCTACGTCGCAACCATCCACATAAACACTGCCGGAGGTAGCAGCCTCTTCCCGGGTGATGAGCTTAAGCATAGTGCTCTTGCCCGAGCCAGAGGCCCCTACAACAAACAAAAATTCACCCTTTTCCACCGAAAAGGTAACATCGTCCAACGCCAGCTGCGGCCCGCCGTAGCTTTTGCAAACATTTTGAAATTCAATCATGATAACACATCAGTATTTCACCGGATTTGCGGTGAGGTACTTCTTGACCATCAGCGCCACCTTAAAGACAATGGCGTGGTCAAACTCGCGCAAATCAAGGCCTGTGAGCTTTTTGATTTTCTCCAGGCGATACACCAGCGTGTTGCGGTGAACAAACAGCTTTCTTGAAGTTTCGGAAACATTCAGGTTGTTCTCAAAGAACTTCTGAATGGTAAAGAGCGTCTCTTTATCAAGGCTGTCGATAGAGCCCTTGATGAATACCTCTCTGAGGAACATCTCACACAGCGTGGTGGGCAGCTGATAAATCAGACGCGCAATGCCAAGGTTATCATACCGTACAATGGTCTTTTCGGTGTCGAATACTTTGCCGACTTCCAGGGATACCTGCGCTTCTTTAAAGGAGCGGGCCAGATCTTTGACACCCACCACAACGGTGCCGATGCCGACGACGATGCGGGTGTAAAACTCGCCCGCCAGCGTATCGACAATGGAGCGCGCCAGCTTCTCAAGGTCCTTGGACTCAATGCCGGGTTTAATCTCCTTGACAATGACGATGTCGTTTTCAGAGATGCTGAAAACAAAATCCTTCTGCTTGTCCGGGAACAGGTTCTGAATAACGTCGAACGCCGATACGCCGGAAGCCGAAACAATGCGCACCAAAAATACAACGCGAGAAACATCGGTGTTGAAGTGCAGTTCGCGCGCCTTAATGTAGACGTCGCCCGGCAGAATGTTGTCCAGCATGACGTTCTTGATAAAGTTGCCGCGGTCATACTTTTCATCATAATACTGCTTAATGCCCGAAACCGCAACCGCCAGAATGCCGGCATAACGTGCCGCCATATCGTCGGTTCCCTCGACGAACACCGCAAAATCGGGGCGCTGCCCGGTGCCGAACGGCTTATAGGTACAGCCGTCGCGCACAAAAGTGCGACCTTCTCCAAGGTCGAGAGCAAGATATTCCCGTGAGCTGTCCAGCTTGGACAAATCGGAACACGCGACAACATGGGCGGTGTCGTCAATCACACCGATCACGCGATCGATTGAATCTCGCATTTGATGGATGATGCCCTGAAACAGCCGGTTAGACATACAAATCCCCTCTCAATTGTCAAGAATAACAGTACGCATAGTTCATTAGTATTCATTTTACATAAAATCTTTCGCATTTGCAACATAAAATCAAATATTTCTTGTAAATAATTGTGGAAATTATGAGATGGCATGGTATTTGCCCTGCTTTTGATGCCCAAAATCAATATTAAGCGAGGTTTTCAACCGGCTTAATGATGCGATTTATCCCCCATTCTGTTCGATGTGCACAATCAGCCTTCATCCCCCTGCGCAGTGGTTGTTTTTTACTAATGTTGGTGCTATACTTATTAAATATGTGCCAAATCCACATCCCATTGGAGGAATTGTTATGAAAAAGAAGACGTTCTATATCACAACACCCATTTACTATCCTTCCGACAAACTGCACATCGGCCACAGCTATTGCACGGTTGCCACCGATGTGATGGCAAGATATAAGCGAATGCGCGGATTTGACGTGATGTTCCTCACCGGCACCGACGAGCACGGCCAAAAAATTGAGGAAAAGGCCGCCGCTGCCGGCATCACTCCTCAGAAATATGTGGATAATGTAGTTGCCGGCATTAAAAAGCTTTGGGAACTGATGAATATTTCAAACGACCGCTTCATCCGCACCACCGACGACTACCATGTTGAATCGGTACAGAATATTTTTAAAGAGCTTTATGACCGCGGGGATATTTACAAAGGCTCCTACAAAGGCAAATACTGTACCCCCTGCGAATCGTTCTGGACCGAAAGCCAGCTGGTTGACGGCAAATGCCCCGACTGCGGGCGCGAAGTCCGGGACGCCGAGGAGGAGGCTTATTTTTTCCGCCTCTCCAAATATGCCGACCGCCTGATGAAGTATTATTACGAGGAAAACCCCACCTTCATTGAACCGGTATCCCGCCTCAATGAGATGGTGAACAACTTCATCAAACCCGGCCTCGAGGATTTGTGCGTCTCACGCACTTCGTTCACCTGGGGAATCCCGGTCACATTTGACCCCGGGCACATCGTCTATGTCTGGGTTGACGCACTCTCAAACTATATCACGGCGCTGGGCTATGGCAACAGTCAGTATCACGACTTTGAAAAATACTGGCCCGCCGATGTTCATTTTGTGGGCAAGGAAATCACCCGCTTCCACACCATCATCTGGCCCGCCATGCTTATGGCGCTGGAACTTCCGCTGCCCAAAAAGGTGTTCGGCCATGGCTGGCTGTTGCTGGAAGGTGGCAAGATGTCCAAATCCAAGGGCAATGTCGTCGACCCCGTCGTACTTTGCGAGCGTTATGGCGTCGACGCTATCCGATATTTCCTGCTGCGCGAATTCCCGTTCGGTTCGGACGGCGTTTTCTCAAACGAGGCGCTGATCACCCGAATCAACGCCGATCTCGCCAACGATTTGGGCAACCTTGTTTCGCGCACCATTTCCATGGGCGAGCGCTATTTCGGTCAGACATTGCCGCAGGACCGCCGCTTTGTCACCCCGGATGAGCAACTTGTCGCCATGCTCGACAATGTGCGGGAGCAATATTCCAACCTCATGGAGACCTTCACTTTCCAATCGGCGCTGGCCGAGGTATTCAAGGTCATCTCCCGCGCCAATAAATATATCGACGAAACCATGCCGTGGGCGCTGGGCAAAAACCCGGACGAAACCGACCGTCTTGCAGCCGTCATCTACAACCTGCTTGAAACAATCCGCATCTGCGCAACGCTTTTAGTGCCGTTCATGCCCAACAGCTGCGAAAAAATCTTTGCGCAGCTGGGCTGTCCCGAGGAAGACCGCACCTATGAAAAGGCGATCTATTATGCCAACACCGGCTACTGCATCAATAAAAAGGATAATCTCTTCCCGCGTATCGACCTAAAAAAGGAGCTGGAGCTGTTGGAGCAGCACACAGCTGAAAAAGCGGCAAAGGCTGCGCCTGCCGCAAAGACCGGCGGCGACAAAAAAGCGGAAGAGCCAAAGGTTGAAGGCATCATCTCAATAGATGATTTTATGAACGTCAAGCTGGTTGTCGCTAAAATTACCGGCTGTGTGCCGGTGCCCAAGTCTGATAAACTCCTGCAGCTTACGCTCGACGACGGTTCGGGCAAGCCCCGCCAGGTTGTCAGCGGCATCCACTCCTGGTATGAACCCGAGGCACTCATCGGCAAAAAGGTGGCGGTTGTCGCCAATTTAAAACCCGCCAAGCTGCGCGGCGTGGTCAGCGAGGGCATGATTCTGGCGGCCGATATCGGCGACGCCGCCCGTGTCCTGTTCATTGACAACGCCGTCCCCTGTGGCGCGAGGATTCGATAAATGGTATATTTCTTTGATTCACACGCACACTATGACCAGAAGCGCTTTGATGACGACCGCGAGGCCGTCATCGCCTCTTTACGGCCAAGTGGCGTGGGTGCGGTGCTCAATTCTGCCAGCGACATCCCCTCAAGCGAGGCGGCGCTGGCGCTGGCAAAAAGGCACCTCTTTTTCCGCGCCTCAGCCGGTGTACACCCGCATTCAGCCGCCGAGCTTGACGATGCCGCCCTGCTCAGAATCGAACAGCTCTGCCGCGAGCCAGCGGTGGTTGCCATCGGCGAAATAGGGTTGGACTACTATTATAATTATGCGCCCAGAGAAGTGCAGCAATCGGCTTTCCGCCGCCAGCTGGAGCTGGCCCACGAACTGGATTACCCCGTGATCATCCACAGCCGGGATGCGGCGCAGGACACTTTTGATCTTGTAAAGGAATTTCGTCCCCGCGGCGTCGTCCATTGCTTCTCCGGTTCGGCCGAGCTGGCGCGGAAATATGCCGCCATGGGGCTTTATTTGGGCTTCACTGGCGCCGTCACTTTCCCCAACGCCAAAAAGCCATTCGCAGCCGCAGCCGCAGCACCGCTTTCGCAGCTTTTAATTGAAACCGACTGCCCCTATATGGCGCCGGTTCCGTTCAGGGGGCGGCGGTGCGACTCCACCATGCTGGCTGCCACGGCCGCTGTTCTGGCGGAAGCACAAAACTGTGACGTTGAAACAATTGCGCAAGCTACGTGGAGAAATGCTGTAAACTGTTTTTCACTGGAAAACTGGCAGCCGCAACCTTAAACGCTGCACAGCATTTCGGCCGAACCTCAGGAATTTTTTAACGCGGATGCAGGAGCATTTGTTTCGCCTTCATTAAATGGCAAGGGCGCCTTTCAAAACAAGGGGTCTTTGCCAATTATTTTTGATAAAAAGACTCCTTCCGCAAGTTTTTATTCATTTTGTTCATTTTTGGCGTCATCCATTCCTATAGCAATTTTGCAGGATTTTATATCGTTAGCTTTTGCAATTTAGTGCTTCAAAGCGGTAATTAAAATATTTTGTTGTGTTTTTTACTAATTTTTTAACTTTATAGCCTCTTGTTTTTTACGTTTAAAAATTTTTTTGCAAGAATAATGTCTTGAATTACGCTGAGGAAAGTGCTAATATGTGCTTGTAGACAAAAACTATTTTGCAGGTTTTCTGTCAATGCCAATAGCAATTAATTGAATTGTGATTTATTGATTGGGAGGATTTTTAGGATGAACGCATACGTTGAAAGTGTCATTGAAAAAGTCAAGAAAAAGTATCATTACGAACCCGAGTTCGTACAGTGTGTTGAAGAAGTTTTCAGCTCGCTGTCCCCCGTTGTGGACGCACACCCCGAATATGAAAAGGCCGACCTGCTTGGCAGAATGGTTGAGCCCGAGAGAATGATTTCTTTCCGCGTGACCTGGGTAGACGATAAGGGCCTGACCCAGACCAACACCGGCTATCGCTGCCAGTTCAATGGCGCAATTGGCCCGTACAAGGGCGGTTTGCGCTTTGCCCCCAACGTCTATTCCGGCATCATCAAGTTCCTCGGCTTTGAGCAGACCTTTAAAGATGCTTTAACCTCTCTGCCGATGGGCGGCGCCAAGGGCGGCTCCGACTTTGACCCCACCGGTAAATCCGACGGCGAAATCATGCGTTTCTGCCAGTCTTTCATGAGCGAGCTTTATCGCCATATCGGTCCCGATATTGACGTCCCCGCCGGCGACCTCGGCGTTGGCGCACGCGAAATCGGTTATCTCTACGGCCAGTACAGAAGACTGCGCGGCGCATTTGAGAACGGCACCATCACCGGTAAGGGCATGTCCTTCGGCGGTTCGCTGATTCGTCCCGAGGCGACCGGCTTCGGCGCTGTTTACTACCTCAACGAAGTGCTTAAGCACGAAAACGATACCATTGAAGGCAAGACTGTCGCGCTTTCCGGCTTCGGCAATGTTTGCTGGGGCGTCGCCAAGAAGCTTGCAGAGCTTGGCGCCAAGGCTGTGACCCTCTCGGGCCCCGATGGCTATATCTATGATCCGGACGGCATTATCACCGAAGAAAAGATCAACTACATGCTGGAAATGCGTGAATCCAACCGCAACAAAGTTAAGGATTATGCCGATAAGTTTGGCTGCAAATTCGTTCCCAACCAAAAGCCCTGGGGTGAAAAGGTCGACATCATCATGCCTTGCGCCATGCAGAACGACGTTGATATGACCTCCGCCAAGAAGATCGTTGAAAACGGCATTAAGTACTATATTGAAGTCGCCAATATGCCCACCGTCAACGAAGCGCTCGTGTACCTGATGGCGCAGAAGAATATTATTGTAGCGCCCAGCAAGGCTGTTAACGCAGGCGGCGTATCGGTTTCCGGCCTGGAGATGAGCCAGAATTCCATGCGCTACAACTGGACCGCTGAAGAGGTTGACGCCAAGCTCAAGCACATCATGAAGCAAATCCATGACAATTCCGTTGAATGCGCTGAGCGTTACGGCCTGGGTTATAACCTGGTGGCCGGCGCAAACATCGTTGGTTTCCAAAAGGTTGCCGATGCGATGATGGCTCAGGGTATTTTCTAAATTCGCTATATTCCTCTTCCACCCAACACATGCGGGGCCGCTTTGTCGGCCCCGCATGTGTTATCTTAAAAGAACGGCAGCGCTTTAAAATGCACGCTGCCGTTCTTTAAATTGGCTTCTTCGCCAGATGGTGATTGCGCGATGCGAGATACCTTTTGTCGGCCAAGGAAGCGGATGCCGATGGGCTGACGCCAACTAAAGACGTTGACGATGGATGGCGAAAAAACAGCCGTAAAGCTGTCGTCGTTTTTAACCTGAACCAGTATTAAGCCAATCTGCGGCATAATTCAAAAGTGCCGCCGGTTCGTTTGGCAGTTCTTCTTCCAGAACCCTTTGCAGCAGCAGATCCAGCAACACACCAATCTGCGGCCCCGGCTGCACACCCATAGCAATGAGTGCACGCCCCGACACAGCGAGCTCTCCCCGGGTTAACGGCAACTGTTGTGCGGCGATGCTTTGCACCACACCTTCCGCTTGCCGCACATGCACCAGCCGCTCTTCGGCTATATCGGTTTCGCCCGCCAGGATATCAGCCCTTTGCAGCGCCAATAAATTTCGCATTGCCGCAAAGCCGTGTTTGGAAAGCAGTCTTTTTATTTGAATTCTGTCCATATCGCCCAGCGGCAGGCCACAATGCTGCACCAGAAATAAAATTTGTGCGCGCGCGTTGTTCCCAAACTTCAGGCGCCGTAAAATACCCTCAGCCAGCTTTGCACTTTGGGCGGCACGCCTCCGGCCATCGGCATACAGCGGCCCGGCGAGGTCATGCAGCAGCAGCGCCATGCGCACCGGCACTTGTGCCGGTGCTGCGCCCGCCGCGCGGACGGCGTGCGTATATAAATGCGCCATGCCCGGCATTGGCCGCAGCTCGGGTATAATGGCAAAAAATATCGCCTGATATTCAAGCAGAACCCGCGTACAGTCCGGCGCGCAGAGCAATTTTTCAAGTTCCGCGCGCACCCGCTCGGCGGAAAGCGCCGCAAGCAGCCCGATATGCCGCCGCATGCTGGCTGCTGTCTGCGGCTCTATTTCAAACCCCAGCACGGCGGCAAACCGCAGAGCGCGCAAAATACGCAGTGCGTCCTCCTGAAAGCGGCGGTCTGGTACGCCTATGGCCCGGATAAGCTTTTGCTGCAAATCCCGTCTGCCGCCATACAGGTCGATGATGCCGCCCGTTTCTTCCAGGCACAGCGCGTTGATGGTAAAATCCCTGCGCGCCAGATCGTCTTCCAGCGCACGCGAAAACTGTACGTTGTCCGGCCGCCGGCCGTCGGAATAAATTCCGTCCTGCCGAAAGGTGGTCACCTCTATGGGCACATGGTCGAGGATTACCGTTACCGTGCCATGCTTTACCCCGCTTTGACCAATCTCCAACGTGCGAAAACTTTTAAAAACCGTCAGCATTTCATCGGGCGTGGCCGAAGTGGTGATGTCCCAATCGTTGGGCGGCGTTCCCAGAAGCAAATCGCGCACGCAACCGCCCACCGGCACTGCACGGAAACCCGCCCCGCGCAGGCAGGAGAGCACTGTCTGTATCTGTTCCGGAATATCAAACCGCACCATATTCCCCTCTTTTCTGGCAATAACTAATAATAAGTATAACACAGCGGTCAAGCAATACACTTGACAGCCGCCCCAAATTATCCTATAGTTATGCAGGACATTATTTAAAAGGAGATTTGATTGATGAGCACAGAATGCAACCACGATTGCGGCAGCTGTTCGGCCAGCTGCGGCGAACGTCAGAATACACAGAGCCTTCTTGAGGCACTTAATCCGCAAAGCCGCGTTAAAAAGGTTATCGCCGTTGTCAGCGGCAAGGGCGGCGTGGGCAAAAGCCTTGTTACAGCGCTGATGGCCTGCGAAATGAACCGCCGCGGCGCACATGTCGGCGTGTTAGATGCCGATGTTACCGGCCCTTCGGCACCGAAGGCTTTTGGCATTACCCAAAAGGCTTCCACCGACGGCACCGTTATCATCCCGGCGACTTCGGCGGGCGGCATCGACGTGATAAGCGTCAACCTGCTGCTTGAAAACGACGCCGACCCCGTTGTTTGGCGCGGTCCGGTTATTGCCAGCGCCGTCAAGCAATTTTGGAGCGACGTGCTCTGGAAAGATATTGACTATATGTTCATCGATATGCCCCCCGGAACCGGCGACGTGCCGCTGACGGTCTTTCAGTCCATCCCGGTGGATGGCATCATCGTGGTCACCTCGCCGCAGGATCTTGTTTCCATGATTGTTGAAAAGGCGATGCGCATGGCGGAAATGATGAACATTCCGGTGCTCGGGCTTGTTGAAAATATGAGCTATATCCAATGTCCGGATTGCGGCAAAAAGTTTTCAATCTTCGGTGAAAGCAAGCTGGTGGAAATTGCCGAACAGCACAAAACCCGTGTGCTTGGGCGCCTTCCCATCCGGCCGGAGATCGCCGCTGCGGTGGATGCCGGCGCGATTGAGAGCATCCCCGGCGGGGATTGGCTGGCGCTGGCTGCCAATGCCGTTGCTGCGCTGTAAACCGGGCGAAACGGTCAGGCGCCGGGCGGTTTGCCCCTTAAACCCCATAAAAAAAGGCTGCATTGCAGCCTTTTTTAGCTTATTAAAAAATCCATTTCAAAGAAAAAGTTGCACAAAAGCGCACGGGATCTTGTGGAGGCACGGCGGGCATTTATGCCGCCAGCTGTGATAAGCGGAGCCAAGCTGCGCGAGCGGTCCGGGCAGCGCCCCAAATGCCTTAATTCTGTAAGAAGCGCAGGATCGGGCGCAAAACAGTCCACTGGACTGTTTGCAGCGAGAACCCTTGCCAGCGGTTCTCCCATGTCGCGATAAGCGGCATTTGTTTTATGCAAATTGCTAAGCCCCTGTCACTTGATTAACATCCTTTTTTGAATAGAACGCTATTTCAGGTGCATCGTGTCCGGAACACCAGAACAGCAAATTGCAAATCCCATTTTGATCACACATTGGCATTAAACCGCCAAAACCGCGCAAACTAAAAACGAACGGTGAAACCGTTCGTTTTTTGTTTAGCCTATTTTATTCAGCTTGCTGGCCAGAGCAGACTTTTTGCGGGAAGCAGTATTCTTATGAATAATTCCCTTAGCGGCAGCCTGATCGACAAGCTTAATGGCATTGCGAACAACCTCAGCGCTGTTTTGGGCACCCTCTGCGAGAGAAAGCTCCGCTTTCTTCACAGTAGATCTCAGAAGGGATTTCTGAGCCTTGTTGAGCTGGGTTTTTGTTGCAATAACCTTAACTCTCTTTTTCGCGGATTTGATGTTGGGCATTGTTACACCTCCTTACTATCGCAGTACAGTACAAGTTATATTATCATTATTTACGCAAAAAATCAACTGTTTTCACAATTTTTTTGATGGGAAGAATTATTTATGCAAAAATCTTCAGTCATTCGTACCGATCTTGCACTCGAAGCAGCCGATACCGGCGACGGAAAACTGCCATCCGGCGTTTCCGTTTCGGAAAAGGTGCTCCAGGACATCAAAATAACAACCGTCTGCATCGAAACGCCGCAGGCTGTTAAACGGCTTGGACGCCCGGCAGGAACCTACCTGACTTTCGAGGGCGAACTTACCAATTCGCAGGCGTTTATCAACCTTTTGGCCCACGCTTTACAGGACCTGATTCCCGAAGGGCCCATATTGGTGGTGGGACTGGGCAACCGGGATATCACGCCCGATTCACTGGGCCCCGACGTGGCACAGCAGGTGATTGCCACCTATCATTTTTCGCCGGAACAGCTTGAAAGCCTCGGCCTGCAAGACCTGCGCAAGGTCTGCTCGCTGGCGCCGGGCGTCATGGGCCAAACCGGATTTGAGGCGGCGCGGCTTGTCTCCTCCGCGCTTAAAACGCTGCCGTTTTCCGCCGTTATCGCGGTGGATGCGCTGTCCGCACGCTCGGCCTCGCGGCTGGGCAAAACCATTCAGCTTTCAACCTCCGGCATTTCGCCGGGCTCCGGCGTTTTGAATTCACGCGCGGAGCTTTCAAGCCAGTCGCTGGGTGTGCCGGTGTTTTCGTTGGGCATCCCAACCGTCGTGGACGCCGCCACTCTCTTAAACGACCTTTGCCCCGCCTGTAACAGCAGCGAAGCCGCGCTTTCCATGATGGTTACGCCGCGCGATATTGACCAGATTATCACACAGGGGGCACGCATCATCGCAGTGGCCTTAAACCGGGCGCTCCAACCCGAATTGACCCAGCGGGATATCACGACACTGATGAGCTGAACCGCGCGCCATTTTTGCATACTTCGTAAAGTCCGCGAATAAGATGGATTGATGACTATACGGAGGGCATGCAGGTGAAAAAGACGGAATACAAAATGCTTCGCCGCTTGAAAGCGGCTGTTATCGCAGCGGTGGTGCTTCTCGCCCTATGGGGCGTTTTCAGTGTTGTTCTTCCTGTGATTTCGCCGTTTCTGGTGCGTACGGCGTTTTTTTCCGCTGCGCTCACCATGCCCGAAGGCGCCGTCAATCAGCTCAAGGAGCGGTTTGGCACGGCGTCCTCTCCACCGCCTTCGTCGGAGGAATCCCCTGTTGCGGTAACATCTCCCGCACCTTCCGCCTCGGCTGCGCCGGTCGCCCCCCCAACCGCCGATGAACCGGCTTCGGTCTCTGTGCCTTCGGCCGCCTCTCCCGCTTCGTCGGCACAACCTGAAATCCCAAAAAAATATCAGGGCAAGGTGCTGGCCGAAGATATGTCGGGTAAAAAAGGAGGACTGGCCTTTTCGATCAGCCATTTCTGGCTGCGCAACGACACGTCCTTTTCTGAGCAGGATATCAAGGATGTGCTGAAGCAACCGACGGGCATTGCGCTGGAAAACACCCAGGAGCCCCAGGTTTTAATCTATCACACCCACGCCACCGAAAGCTTTTGCCCCTTTGACACCGAGATTTATGATACGCGGTATAACTGGCGCAGCACCGACAACAATAACAATATGGTGGCGGTGGGCGCGGTTATGGCGCAAACACTGCGCGAACACGGCATCGGCGTCATTCAGGACACCAGCCAGCACGATTACCCTTCGTACGACGGCTCTTACGCCAACAGTTACCGCGCCGTCAAGGACTATCTGGCGCGGTATCCGACCATCAAGGTGGTGCTCGACCTGCACCGCGACGCCATCGAGCGCGACGGTAAAGTCATCGTCAAACCCACACTGGAGGCCAACGGCCAAAAATACGCCCAGCTGATGGTTATTTCCAACTGCGATGACGGCAGCGGGCTTATTCCAAACTGGCGTGAAAATCTCCGTCTTGCCGCTGCCTTTTCCGACAAACTGGAGTTAAACACGCCCGGCATCACCCGTCCGCTGATGTTCTCCTACCGCAAATACAATCAGCAGCTTTCCACCGGTGCACTGCTGCTGGAATTCGGCTCGCACGCCAATACATTGGAAGAAGCGAAGCATACCGCCGTGCTGTCCGGAGATGCGCTGGCGCAGCTTCTGCTGGAAACACAAGAGAAGGGAAGTTAAAATTCAAACCATGCAGCGAAAAGAACTCTTCCGCATTTTCTTTTCATCCTTTATCATCACGTTCATCGTTTTTTGTTTTGTCATGTGCTTCGTCTGGGTGGACCTGATGGCCGACCGCAACGGGTTCCCAGGGTTTTTCCCCTCCCTGCGCCTGGAACAGGTTGAACCGCTCATCTACGAGCTGGATACCCCCACCAAACAATACCGGCTGGATTTGACGGCGGCGGAGCGGGTTGCCCAAACACTTCAGCGTACCGAAGCCTGGGTGCTGCCCGAGGATTGGCGCGTTTTTACCCGCACATCGCTTTATATCCGCGAGCGAATTGCGCAACGCAAAAAATACCGGCAGGAGCAGGAATTTTATAAAAACGCCGGCCTTGTTTAAACGAGGCGCAACGGCCCTCCGCAGCGGCACCGGTAACGATCCGGTTGCCGCACAAGGGGGCTTTTTTTCATACGCGTCAACACCGCCCCGCAGCGCTGGCACCGCAATTGATAACGGCAGGGCGTGTCGTTTAAAACGCCGAGCGCCTCTGGGCTGTGCGTCCGCTGAATATCATAGCCGTAGGCGTCATTCATGCGCCGGGCATAAGCCTTCCACCGCGCCTGATGATTCCGGCAGCCCTTGCAGCTGTGCAGCACCTCATGCGCCAGCACCGTTTTGCAGGCGCGCTCGCCTGCGGCGACAACCCGCCCAGAAAGCTCAATCTGGCAGTTGCCGTTCGGCAGGATAATACACCGGCCAAACCGCGTCTTAGCACGGGTGTTGATCAGTACTTCCGGCAGAATGCCGGACGAAACCGGAATACCCAGCGCCTTTGCCTCGGCAGCCACCGTTTCAAGTAATGCGTTTGCGTCACACATATTCCGCAGTCTCTCCTTGCTGCTTCAATTTAACCGCCGCGCGGCAAAAAGCAGTTGCGCCCCGCTCATTTGCCCCTCCCGCTGGAAAAGGTACCCCTTGTTCCAGGCCCAACCGGCACTTCAATTGACATTCTTTTGCGGCAGGCCATTGCCGCCCACCGGTCCACAAAACCGGGGCGCCGCAGCCGGTTAAATTTTCCCGCTGCCGCGCCCCTCTTTTTATCTCCGCTTATACGGCTATCCAATAAAACAGCGACTATCCAAGCAGACATTTGCGTCATCGTCTCCGACAGGTGCCAGCCGCCCACATCCTCTTCGTCGACCGGCCAGATATGCCGCGCCAATCTGTTGCACTGTTTTATCAGGTAGCACATTACTTTTTCTTTGAAACAGCCAGCCTGGCCTTAACCGCAATTTCCTCGGCAGTCAGCTTGAAGGCTTTAAGCACCAGCGGCGCCTTGCCGGAACGGCCAAATTCGTCCTGCACACCGTGGCGAACAACCGGAACCGGATAATTTTCGCCCAGGTACTCGGCCACCGCCGCACCGAGCCCCCCGAGCACATTGTGTTCTTCGCTCGTAACAATGGCGCCGGTCTCTCTGGCGGCCTTCAGCAGCAGGTCGGTATCCAGCGGCTTGATGGTGTGCATGTTAATCACGCGGGTCGAAATGCCCTCCGACGCCAGCAGTTCAGATGCTTTAAGCGCTTCCTGCACCATCATGCCCACTGCAACAATCGTCACATCCGCACCGTCCCTAAGCGTGATGCCCTTGCCCAGCTCAAAGTGATAATCCGCAATGGCATCGGTCACCGTTTCAACCGCCAGACGGCCCAGACGCATATAAGCGGGGCCATCGTAGTCGACCAGCGCCTGAACGGCCTGTTCCATCTCGTAGCCGTCGCAGGGGCAGAGCACCATCATGCCCGGGATGACGCGCATCAGCGCAAAATCCTCGGCGCACTGGTGGGTTGCACCGTCCTCGCCAACCGAAAGCCCGCCGTGCGAACCGACAACCGTAACGTTCAGGTGCGGGTAACAGATGGAGTTTCGTACCTGCTCCCACGCGCGACCCGCTGCAAACATGGCAAATGAATTGATAAATACTTTTTTGCCGCAGGTTGCCAAACCCGCGCCCACACCGGCCATATCGGCCTCGGCAATGCCCATATTGAAAAACCGCTCGGGGCAGGCCTTGGCAAACCCGTTGCTCATCGTCGAGCCCGAAAGGTCGGCGTCAAGCACCACCAGGTTCGGGTATTTATCGGCCAGCTTGACAAGCGCCTTGCCATAAGCGGCACGTGTTGCAATCACTTCACCCATCGTCTTAACCCTCCAGTTCCTTCAAAAAAGCTTCCAGCTCGGCCTTGCCCTGCGCATACTGTTCGTCGTTGGGGGCTTTGCCGTGCCAGCCGTAATTATTTTCCATAAAAGAGATGCCCTTGCCTTTAACGGTTTTGGCCAGAATCATCGTGGGCTGGCCCTTGACGGTTTTGGCCTCCTTCAGCGCCGCTTTAAAGGCGGCATAATCGTGCCCGTCCACCTTAAGCACCTTCCAGCCGAAAGCCTCCCACTTCTTGTCAAGCGGCTCCGAGGGCATGACGTCCTTGGTTGCCCCGTCAATCTGCAACCCGTTGACATCGACAATGCCGCAAAGATTATCGAGCTTATATTTGGCGGCCGCCATGGCAGCCTCCCAAATCTGGCCCTCTTCAATTTCGCCGTCGCCCATCATGGCGCAAACGCGGTAGTCCTTCTGATCCACCTTGCCCGCCAGCGCCATGCCGACTGCGGCCGACAGCCCCTGGCCCAAAGAGCCGGTGGACATATCCACGCCGTTGACGTGGTGCATCTCGGCGTGGCCGGACATATGCCCCTCTATTGAGCGGAAAAGGTCAAGATCCGCCACGGGGAAAAAGCCGCGCAGCGCCAGCACCGAATAAAGCCCGGGCGTGCAGTGCCCCTTTGACAGCACGAAGCGGTCGCGGTCAGGGTCCTTAGCGCGGGCCGGGTCCACATTCAACGCCTCAAAATATAACACCGTAAGCATATCCATGGCGGAATAAGAGCCGCCGATATGGCCCGAGGCACAGGTGTGCACCGCCTTGAGCGCCGCAAGACGCGCCTTTGTGGCGATAATCGCCAGCTCTCTGACACGAGATTGTTCCATAGCAAAGTTTCCTTTCAATTCGTTGTTTTATTAAATTGGGTAAGACAGCAATGGCATATGGCAACTGCCGCGGGGTTATTTTTGAAGCACCGCCAGGTCAAGCCGGTCAAAACCCGCCAAAAGGCCGGCCACCCGGTTAAGCAGTGTTTGGCAGTCCCCCTTGGCGTTGCCCTCAACATTCAGCGGCAGCAGCGGGTCGTGCAGCGACATGCGCAGCAGCGCCCATCCTTCGGGAAAGGTCAACCGCACGCCCTCGTAGGAATTGGGCGCAATAACGTAGCCCGACTCTTTGGCCCGCTCTTCAAAGGCCTTTAGCACCGCTTTGCCCATTTCGGCAAAGTCGGCGCCCGATATCGGAATGCGCACTTCCTTTTCTTCAGCGGCGGGCGGCAACGCTTCAATCAGCGCCCCCAGCAGCCTGCCCTGCGTTTTGGCACGCGCGGCAGCCACCAGCAGCTTTACGGCCATATAGGCGCCGTCATCCAGAAAATAATTTTCCGACAGCGCGCCGTGGCCGGAGGTTTCAATCGCCAGCGGGCAGACTATCCCCGCTTTGTTCAGGCGAATCGCTTCATTGATCACATTTTTATAGCCGCGCTTAAACCGGTGATGTTTTAAGCCCAGTGCCCCCTCAAGAAACGCCGTCAGCCGGTCCGACGTAACCGAATCGGTCACGACGGTTGCGCCGGGATAATCGGGCGCCAACACAGCCGCCATCATGGCGATGATTGCGTCGCGGTTAACTTCCTCCCCGCTTGGCAGCACGGCGGACATACGGTCGACATCAGTATCAAAAATGATGCCCAGATCGGCGTTATTTTCCACCGTCGCCGCGCGGATGGACGCCATCGCCGCCCTGTTTTCCGGGTTTGGCATATGGTTGGGGAAAGTGCCGTCGGGCGCTAAAAACTGGCTGCCGGAAATATCGGCCCCCAGCGGTGCCAGCACCTTATCGGCAAAAAAACCGCCCGCGCCGTTGCCGGCATCCAGCACTACATGCAGCCCGGCAAGCGGACGCTCATAGTCTGCTGCGGACACGCCGCGCTTAATCTTTTCGCGAAGATCGGCGGCGTACAAGGCAATCAGGTCAAACGGTTGCGCCTCTTTGGCGCCATACTGCGGCGCTGTTTTGCCGGCCGCCTGCAGCACCGCCCGAATATCCGGCTTGTCAAAACCGCCGTTGCGGTCAAAGAGCTTCAAGCCGTTGCGCTCCATCGGCAGGTGGCTGGCCGTGATCATGACCGCACCGTCAAAATCCGTCTCGGGAAAAACCGTCGCACAGAACATGGCCGGGGTGGAGGCCATCGCACAGTCAAATGCCTGCGCCCCCGCCGCCACCATGCCGGCAAGTATCGCTTTTTTCAGCGTCGCCGCCGTCACGCGCGAATCGTGCCCCACGCCAATTTTTAAATCCTCGCATTTTTTACCCGTTCTGTCAGCAAGGTAATGCACAAATGCAATGGCAATTCTGTTTGCAATGTCCGCCGTCAGGTTAACCGGCGCGCCATCCGGCACGGCCAGAGCCACCCCGCGGATATCGCTGCCGTTTTGCAGCGTTGAAAAGTCGGTGTTCATCCGCATCGCTCCCCTGTTTTGTGTTGCTGTCTGCATCGCTCATACAGCATTTATTATACACGACTTTGCCTGCAACACAACCTGGGCGTGCCTTTTTTCTCTCTAAATCACAGAAAGCGCACGCAAAAGCGTCCCGCTTTTGTCGGGCATGCAAACGCAGCAAAATGCTGCGGACAGGCCAAAACCCTCCGCAGCACAGCAAACCGTTATATTCTGGCAACGCCGCTTTTGCGCGCCGCCTCGGCAACGGCCGAAGCCACCGCGTCTTTCACGCGCGGATCAAACGGCGCCGGGATGATATACTCGGCAGAAAGCGCTTCATCCGAAACCAGCCCGGCCAGCGCATAGGCGGCGGCAATCTTCATCTCGTCGTTGATGTCCGAGGCGCGCACATCAAACGCACCGCGGAAAATACCCGGGAACGCCAGCACATTATTGATCTGGTTGGCAAAGTCGGAACGGCCGGTGCCCACCACTGCGGCGCCCGCGGCAAGAGCCTCTTCCGGCATAATTTCGGGCGTGGGATTTGCCATCGGGAAAAGAATGGCCTTGTCCGCCATGGTGCGCACCATCTCCCCGGTAACGGTTCCCGGTGCCGAAACGCCGATGAAAACATCCGCGCCGCGCAGAACCTCGGCGAGCGTGCCCTTTTTACCGAGTTTGTTTGAAATTTTAGCCATCTCCTGCTTTTCGCTGTTAAGATCTTCGCGCCCTTCATAAATGGCGCCCTTGCGGTCGCACATCACAACATCCCGCAGGCCCATTGCCATCAACAGCTTGATGATGGCGATGCCCGCCGCGCCCGCGCCGCTGGTGACAACGCTGATATTTTTAATGTCCCTGCCGGTGAGCTTCAGCGCATTAATCAGCGCCGCCAGCACCACGACGGCCGTACCATGCTGATCATCGTGGAAGATGGGGATATCACAGCGCGCCTTTAATTGCCGCTCGATCTCAAAGCAGCGGGGCGCGGCGATATCCTCGAGGTTGACGCCGCCAAAGCTGCCCGCAAGCAGCGCCACGGTGTTGACAATATCCTCCACCTTTTGTGAGCGGACGCAAAGCGGCACGGCATCCACACCGCCGAACGCCTTGAACAGCACGCATTTTCCCTCCATAACCGGCATACCCGCCTCAGGGCCGATATCACCGAGCCCCAGTACCGCCGAACCGTCGGTGACAACCGCGACGGTGTTCCAACGGCCGGTCAGTTCGTAGCTTTTCGACGGGTCTTTCTGTATCTCCAGGCACGGCGTGGCAACACCGGGGGTGTAAGCGAGCGAAAGCTCATCCTTGCCGGTAACGGCCACTTTGGGCACTGTCTCGAGCTTTCCGCGCAGCGCATAATGCAACTTGAGCGATTCTTGTGCGTAATCCATCCAATACTCCTCCTAAATTTTCGCCACATAATGTTATAACCTGTATTATAGGGGACAAACCTTATTTTTGCAATCTTTATGCCGTTTTATTTAAGCGTCGAAAAAGGGATACGGTTTTGATGCCGTATCCCTGCTTATAAAGCTATTCTTCAAGTTCATGCAGCCGCGCCGCATGGGGGGAGTTGATGGAATTGTGCTCTGCGGCCGTATTCTGATAGCGCGAGACACTGGCTGCGCTCTTATAAACCGGCTGGATGGTGCCAGCGCCGGCCACGCAGCCGCCGGGGCAACCCATGCCCTCCAGAAGATAACCGTTGCGCTTGCCCGCGCGGGCCAGCGACAGCATCTTGCGGCATTCGCGCAGACCGTCGGCGTAGTCCACCAGCACTTCGCGCTCAGGGTCGATACTTTTGATGGCGTGGGCCACGGCGCCCGCGACGCCGCCGGAAACCGCAAATCCGCGCCCGGCGCCGGTCGAGTCGCCGAACACCTCGGTTTCCACCGGTTCAATGGTGTTAAAGTCGAGGCCCTTTGCGTCGAACATGCCCTGAAGTTCCTCAAAGGTCAGCACAAAATCCACATCGCTGCGCACGGTGCGCCGGGAGGCCTCCAGCTTTTTGGCCGCACAGGGGCCTATGAACACCACACGGGCATTGGGGCGTTGTTTTTTGACCATGCGCGCCGTCAAGACCATGGGCGTCAGCGCCATCGAGATATAGGGTGCAAATTCAGGGAACAATTTCTTGGCCATCACACTCCAGGACGGGCAGCAGCTTGTTGCCATAAAAGGCTGCTCAGCAGGCACTTTTTCAAGAAAATCATGCGCTTCTTCTATGGTGCACAGGTCTGCGCCCACCGAAACGTCGACCATGTCGGTGAACCCCAGCGCTTTCATCGCCGCCATCAGCTTCTGGGGTGTCACCTTGTCGCCGAACTGCCCGACAAAAGCCGGCGCAACCGCCGCAATCACCTCGTCACCCTCCTTGATAGCATGAATCAGCTGAAAAATCTGGCTCTTATCCGCAATGGCAGAAAACGGGCAGTTAACAAGGCACATGCCACAGCTGACGCATTTATCATAATTGATCTTCGCGCGTCCCAGCTCGTCGCTTTCAATCGCGTCCATGCCGCAGGCGGCGGCGCAGGGGCGCTCAATTTTAATAATGGCGTTATAAGCGCACTGCTCAATGCACTTGCCGCATTTGATGCATTTGGCTTGATCGATAACGCTTTTGTTACCCTTCACTGTCGTGATGGCATCCTTGGGACATACCTCCCGGCAGGGATGCGCGATGCAGCCCTGACAGGCATCGGTAACCCGCACCTGTTTGGTGGGGCAGGCGTTACAGGCAAAAGAAATAATGTTGACCAGCGGCGGGTCATAATATTTCCGGGCAATGGCGCTTTCAATAATCCCGTCGCCGACCGGGGCATGCTCCGCCACCGGGCGCAGCGGCAGACCGATGGCCAAACGCAGGCGCTCGGCGACAATGGCGCGTTCTAAAAAGATGTTTTCGCGGTTGGCCGCCACCTCCCCCGGTATGATCTTAAAAGGCAACGCCGCAATGCGGGAATAATCCCCGCCCTCATACGCAAGGCGGGCAATTTCTGTAAAAACACTTCTTCGGATATCATTAACAAATGTGTGTACGCCTCTCACGAATATTCCCCCTTCACTTTATGTGCAGTAATCATAATTTCTATGATTTTATTTTGTTTAATTCCTCAGTATTATAGCAATTTTGTCTGTCATTTACAATAGGGAAATGCAAGCTTAACTGTCATTTTGCACGTATTTTGATGTAAATATTTTATTTATCTTTCAGAGCGGTACGCACACACGCTTTTGTTGCGTTTTATTTGCATTTTATTGTATAATAGCCGCAAAGCGGCTCAACTTGTCAAAAATCCATTTAGAAGAAAAAGTTGCACAAACTAAAAGTTTTGGTCGCGCTTTTTGGTCCGCATTTTTCAATCAGGCGCTTAATTGAAAATAAGCGCCGCTGCGCTGTGCTTGTTATGCGTCAAAACGCATAACGCGTCCCATCCTGTCGTAAGCAAAAGCGCGCGGGGTCTTGGTGGCGCCACAGCGGACATGATGCCGCCCGCTGTGATAAGCGAAGCCAAGCTGCCGCGAGCGCGCCTATTATGCGAGCGGTCCGTGCAGCGCCCCAAGTGCCCTAATGCTGTAAGAAGTGCAGGAGCGGGCGCGATAAGCGGCATTTGTTGTATGTAAGTTGCTAAGCTCCTGTCACTTTATTGACAGCCTGAGCCGCAAAGCGCATATTGGTAATCCGCTTAAAGCGACAATCATCACCTTTTTATATTAATTTTACCACAACCTCAGCGTGCGGTGGTATAATAAAAACGATATTATCAGTCGAAGGAGACTAAACCATGACCGAAGCCCAGAAGCTTATACGAAACTTCTGCATTATCGCACATATCGACCACGGCAAAAGCACGCTGGCCGACCGAATCCTGGAAAAGACCAATACCGTTGCGCTGCGTGACATGTCCGAGCAACTGCTCGACAACATGGATATCGAACGCGAGCGCGGCATCACCATCAAATCGCGCGCGGTGCGCCTCAACTATAACGCCAGGGACGGCAAAACCTATGCGTTTAATCTGATTGATACCCCTGGACACGTCGACTTTAACTATGAGGTTTCCCGCTCGCTGGCCGCCTGCGAGGGGGCTATTCTGGTCGTGGACGCTTCGCAGGGCATTGAGGCACAGACGCTGGCCAACACTTACCTCGCCATAGAACACGACCTTGAAGTGGTGCCGGTAATCAACAAAATTGATCTGCCCGCAGCGGACCCCGACCGCGTCTGCCATGAGGTGGAGGACATCATCGGGATTCCCGCGCTGGACGCACCCCGCATTTCAGCCAAGCAGGGCATCGGCATCGAAGAGGTGCTTGAGCGCGTCGTCACCGATATCCCCGCGCCGCAGGGCGATGTGCAAGCGCCGCTCAAGGCGCTTATTTTCGATTCCTGCTACGACAGCTACAAGGGCGTCATCGTCTATGTGCGGGTTAAAGAGGGCTGCCTTAAAACCGGCATGAAAGTCAGGATGATGGCCTCAAACGCCCCTTTTCAAGTTGTGGAATGCGGCGTGATGGGCGCCGTCAGTCTGGTGCCCACCGGCAGTCTTTCCGCGGGCGAGGTCGGCTATTTCACCGCCTCGATCAAAACAGTTCAGGATACCCATGTGGGCGACACGGTTACCGAAGCCGAGCGCCCCTGTGCCGAGCCGCTGCCCGGCTACCGCAAGGTTAACCCCATGGTGTTTTGCGGCATCTACCCCGCCGACGGTGCCAAATACCCCGACCTGCGCGACGCGCTGGAAAAATTAAACCTCAACGACGCCTCGCTCTCTTTCGAGCCCGAAACCTCAATGGCGCTGGGCTTTGGTTTCCGTTGCGGCTTTTTGGGGCTTTTGCACCTCGAAATTATTCAGGAACGCTTAGAGCGCGAATATAACCTCGATCTCATCACCACCGCGCCGTCGGTTGTCTACTACCTGAACCTGACCGACGGCACGCGGTTGCGTATTGATAACCCCACCAACTACCCCGATCCATCGCTGATCGAATCGGCCGAGGAGCCGTTTATCAAGGCGAGCATCTTCACTCCCGCCGCCTACATCGGCAGCATTATGGAGCTGTGCCAGACGCGCCGCGGCATTTATGTCGATACCAAATATCTCGACACCGACCGTGTTGAGCTGCACTACCGCCTGCCGCTCAATGAGGTGGTCTATGACTTTTTCGACGCGCTGAAATCCCGCACCAAAGGCTACGCCTCGTTTGACTACGAACTGGCAGGCTATGAGCCTTCAAAGCTCGTCAAGCTCGATATTCTGCTCAACGGCGAGGTCGTCGACGCGCTGTCCTTCATCGTCCACGCCGACGGCGCCTACCCGCGCGCCAGAAGGATGTGCGAAAAGCTCAAGGACACCATTCCGCGCCAGATGTTTGAAGTTCCGGTGCAGGGCGCGGTGGGCGGCAAGATCATCGCGCGCGAGACGGTTAAGGCCATGCGCAAGGACGTGCTGGCCAAGTGCTACGGCGGCGACATCACCCGAAAGAAAAAGCTGCTGGAAAAGCAGAAGGAAGGCAAAAAGCGCATGCGCCAGGTCGGCTCGGTCGAGCTGCCGCAGGAGGCGTTTATGTCGGTCCTCAAACTCGACGAATGACCGGGGGCGTTTATCTGCATGTCCCGTTTTGCACCGCCAAATGCCCCTATTGCGATTTTTATTCGCAGCACGGCAGCGCGGCGGAGTACGACCGGTATCTTGCCGCCATGCACAGAGCCATCGACCGCTTTAACGGCGCGCTGGATGCCGATACCGTCTATTTTGGCGGCGGCACCCCGGTGCTGCTCGGGGCCGAGCGCCTCACCGCGCTGCTAAACGCGGTAAAACGTCGGTTTGGCGGCCATCTGGCCGAAGTAACCATCGAGGCCAATCCCTGCTCGGTGGATGCGCTGTTTTTGCGTCAATTGGCGGAAGGCGGCTTCAACCGTATTTCCTTCGGCGTACAGTCGATGAATAACGAAACGCTGCGCACATTGGGCAGGCGGCATTCCGCCGAGTGCGCGGCGGAGATGATTCTGGCGGCCAAACGCGCAGGCTTTGCGCATATTTCGGCCGATCTGATGCTGGCCGTACCGGGGCAGCGCATCGAAGAAGTCGAGCATTCGATTCAGGCGCTGTCACAGCTCCCGATTGACCATTTGTCGGCCTATCTCTTAAAAATTGAACCGGATACCCTTTTTGCCCGGCGCTATGCCGAACCGGACGAGGATTTTGCCGCCGACTGCTATCTTAAAATGGCCGAAAGTTGCGCACAGCACGGTTTTGCGCAGTATGAAATCTCTAATTTTGCCAAGGATGCAGGCGCACAGAGCCTGCACAACCTCAAATACTGGCGCTGTCAGCCCTATCTGGGCATCGGGCCTGCCGCCCATTCCTTTTATAACGGCAGGCGGTTTTATTCCCCACGCAATTTAGCCGCTTTCTGTGCGGCGCAAAACCCGTGGGAGATCGCCGTCGACGACGGTACCGGCGGAGACGAGGATGAACGTTTAATGTTGGGGCTGCGCCTTGCGGAGGGCGTTCGATTCGACGCTTTTTCGGCAGGCTTTGCCGGCCGAATCAAAGAGAAAGCGCCGCCGCTTCACGCCGCCGGTCTGCTCAGTGTAACCGGCGCCGGCCTTAAGCTGACTACACAGGGTTTCCTGCTTTCAAACGCGGTGATTGCCGCTTTGCTGTAGTCGGGTGTAACTCCGGCACGGGGTAACACGCGGCAACAATACACTACATTGGGGGAGGGAAAAACCAACATGCCACCTGCCAAAACAGAATGGATTGCACTGGTCTACTCGGTTCCCGCCAGCCCCACAAAGGCCCGCGTATTTGTCTGGCGCAGACTGCGCGCATTGCGGGCGCAGGCATTGCGCCCCGGCATGGCGCTTTTGCCAAACAACAAAGAAAGCCTGGCCGCGCTGGATGCGCTGCGTAAAAAGATACAGAGCTTTTCCGGCGACGCCGTTTTGCTTGAAATGAATTTTATCAGCCCCGCTGAGAACGAGGCCATGCGCCGCCGTTTTACCATGGCGGACGACGACGACCTGCGTGCGACGCTTAAAGAGTGCGCCGAGCTGCTTGAGCGCATGAAGAAAACTTCCGACCCGGATGTGCGCGCCGCCATTGAAAAAGCGCTGGACAAAAAGCTTAACCGCATTCGGAAATCCCCCGCCGACGCGCTGAAGCGTCAGGCGGATGAGTTTGAACAGGCGGTCGGTACCCTGTTTGATACGCTGCGCAACCTGCCGGGCGAATTTGCGTCGATGCTGCATATCGATAAATAGGGGATACGCCATGAATCTTTTTTCAATCCCGGAAAGAACCCAGGAAGAATTCTGCCAGCTTTTGGCCCGCGCCGATGCCTGTCGTATCGAACGCATTGTCTCACAGGGGCACCGTTCACCCGAGGGCTTTTGGTACGACCAGGCCCAGGATGAGCTGGTCTGTCTGCTTTCGGGCAGCGCGCTGCTGGCCTTTGACCGATGTCAGGTATTCCTGACTGCCGGGGATACCCTTTTTATTCCCGCACATCAAAGGCACCGCGTGGAAGCCACCGGGCATACGCCGCCCTGCGTGTGGCTTTGCATATTTGGGGAATTTGATAAAACAATCCGTATGGATCAAACTATAATACAGGAGAACCCACCATGAAGATTTCTGAAATTTGCCACAAAAAGCCCCTGACCTTTTCGCTTGAGATATTCCCGCCCAAGCGCGACCGCCCGGTTGAAAGCCTTTACGCCACGATGGACCGCCTGTCGGCGCTAAAGCCCGATTACATCAGCGTCACCTATGGCGCAGGCGGCTCTCAGGCACAGCAGCAGGTCACCTGTGAACTGGTGTCACACATCCAGAACAACTGCGGCATCACGCCGCTGGCCCATCTGACCTGCATCAATTCCAACCGTGACCAGGTGGATGCCATGCTGGACATGCTGGCAGGCGAAAAAATTGAAAATATTCTGGCGCTGCGCGGCGACCGCGTGCCGGAGGCGGAACCCTCGCGCCATTTTTGGCACGCCACCGATTTAATTGCCCACATCAGCGCGCGGGGCGGGTTCGATATCGCCGCCGCCTGTTACCCCGAAGGACACCCCGACAGCGACAGCGCCGAGCAGGATATCCAATATCTCAAGCAAAAGGTGGCGCTGGGTGCCACGCATCTTGTTTCGCAGCTGTTTTTTGACAATGCAGATTTTTTGCGTATGCTGGAGCTTTGCGACAGGGAAAACATCAAAGTGCCGATTCAGGCCGGCATCATGCCGGTTGTCAACGCCAGGCAGATTGAGCGCATGGTGTCGTTGTGCGGTGCCAAGCTGCCGCCAAAATTCGCAAAGATCATGGCGCGTTACGGCGACAACCCGCAGGCCCTGTTTGACGCCGGGCTTTGCTATGCGACCGAGCAGATTATTGATCTGTTTGCCAGCGGCATTTCGGGTGTGCACCTTTACACTATGAACAACCCCGTCATCGCTGAGACCATCCATAAGAGCATTGCAAATATTCTGGCCTCCGCCAATGGTGAGACGCTGTGAGACTGCCGCTTGCCCGCCCGCTGGTCATTGACCGAAGCGAGGCGCTGCGCTATATGAAAAGCCGCGAGGATGCCTCGATTAGAGACGATTTAACCGCGGCCGCCGATAAAATTCTGGCGCTTGCCGCGCCCGCAGCGGCGGCGGTTGTGCTGCCGCTCTGCCGGCAGGCGGACCGTCAGCCGGTCTGTGGCGGGCTGATGCTGCCGGGAAAGGCCATCGCTCGGCATCTAAAGGACTGTGACCGATGCATGCTTTTAGCCGTAACGCTCGGCTTTGCGGTGGACCGGCACATCTCCGCCGCGGGGCAGACCAATCCTTATCAGGCGCTGCTGCTCGACGCATGCGCCACCACGGCTATCGAAGATCTGGCCGACCACGCCACCGAACGGGGCCGTGAGCTGCTGCTGCCAGAGCCGCACGGTGTGACCTTCCGCTTTTCGCCGGGCTATGGCGACCTGCCGCTTGCGTTGCAGCCAAAGCTGCTAGACTTGCTGGATGCCCGCCGCCTGCTGGGGCTGACCGTTGGCCGTTCACTGCTGCTTTCACCCATCAAGTCGGTGACGGCCATCATCGGCATAAAAAATGACAGTGGCACCAGTTTGCCGCCCGCCGCCCCGGGCTGCGCGTCCTGTGCCATGGCAGAGCAGTGCGCTTACAGTAAATCCAAAACGAAAGGCTGATATCATGAAACGCTTTTTAGAGGCGCTTAACAAAAAAATCATCTTCACCGACGGCGCCATGGGCACCATGCTGCAACGTTCGGGACTTAACCCGGGCGAAAATCCGTCGCTGCTTTGCATCACTGCGCCCGAGGTCATTGAGGATATCCACGCCGCCTACTTCAAAGCGGGAAGCCATATCGTTTTTACCAACACCTTTTCGGCCAGCGCCCCAAAGCTTGAGGGCACAGGCTATACCGTTGAAGATGTTGTTTTTGCCGCAGCGGCCTGCGCAAAGCGCGCCGCCGCCCCTTATGACGGCATGGTGGCGCTCGATATCGGCCCGCTGGGCGAGCTGCTTGAGCCGCTGGGCACCATGCCCTTTGAGCGCGCTGTAGCACTTTTTGCCGAACAAATCAGGGCGGGTGTCGAGGCCGGTGTCGACCTGATCGCCATCGAAACCATGATGGATGTGTACGAAGCTAAGGCTGCGCTGCTGGCTGCCAAAGAGTGCAGTGACCTGCCCGTGATGGTCACCATGACCTTTGAGGCGGGCGGCAGAACCTTTACCGGCTGCGATATCCCTTCCATGGCGCTGACACTGGAAGGGCACGGGGCTGATGTCATCGGCGTCAATTGCTCGGTGGGCCCGCTGCAGCTGGGCGAGATCATCACCGAGCTGCGCCGCTGGACGCGGCTGCCCATCGCCGCCAAACCAAACGCCGGACTGCCCAACGCGGGCGGCGGTTACGATTTATCCGCCGAACAGTTTGCGGCGGGCATGCGCGCACTGATTGACTGCGGCGCGTCGGTTGTGGGCGGCTGCTGCGGCACCTCGCCCGAATATATTGTGGCACTCACCCACGCTACACGCGACAAAGCCCCGGCTGCACCGCCCAAAACCGTTCCCTGCGCCGCCTGTTCTTCCACCGCTTCGGTGCTGCTGGATGCGCCGATTATCGTTGGCGAACGCCTGAACCCGACCGGCAAAAAGCTTTTAAAGCAGGCGCTGACCGATTCGGACATGGGGTATATTCTGCGTCAGGCCGTCGCCCAGCAGGAGGACGGCGCACAGGTTCTGGATGTCAATGTTGGCCTGCCCGGCATCGACGAGCCTGCCATGATGGCTAAGGTCGTCAAAGCCATCCAATCGGTCTGCCCGCTGCCGCTTCAAATCGATTCCTCCGACCCCGACGCCATTGAGGCCGGCTTGCGCGTCTATAACGGCCGCGCAATCGTCAACTCGGTCAACGGCAAGGATGAGGTGCTTGACCGCCTGTTGCCGGTGGTTAAAAAATACGGTGCGGCCGTCGTGGGCCTGACGCTGGATGAAAACGGCATCCCCGAAACTGCCGAGGGCCGCGTTGAGATTGCCAAAAAGATTGTTGCGCGCTGCGAGCAGGCAGGTATTCCGCACGGGGATGTGATTATCGACTGCCTGACCATGACGGTAGGCGCCGACCAGCGCAACGCACAGATTACGCTGGAGGCAGTGCGTCGCGTGCATGCGTTGGGCATTAAAACAGCGCTGGGCGTCTCAAATGTGTCGTTTGGTCTGCCCCGGCGCGACCTTGTCAACCGCACATTTTTCACAATGGCATTGCAGGCCGGGCTGAACCTGTCAATCATCAACCCCGCCGACGCCGGTATGATGGAGGCGCTCTCGGTTTTTCGCATGTTGTTCGGCTTTGACGCCAACGGCGAGGACTATATTCGGCGGTTTGCGCAGACAACGGCGCCGGTTGCAACTTTCGTCCCTGCCACTTCCGCCGCTTCCGCGCCGGAAAAAGGTGCGCAGAACGACGTTTCGGCGGCCATCTATGCGGGCTTGGAACAGCAGGCGGCACAGGCCGCGCGCGACCTGCTGGAATCGACAACGCCGGAGTCGCTGATTGCCGATATTCTGATCCCGGTGCTTGACAACGTGGGCAAGCGCTATGAAAACAACGAAATTTTTCTGCCGCAGCTCATCCGCTCGGCGGGCGCGGCCAAGGCCGCCTTTGACGTGGTGCGTGAGCGTATCGCAACCACAAAAAGTGAACAGACCGACCGCGGCACCATTGTGCTGGCCACTGTTCAGGGCGACATTCATGACATAGGCAAGAATATTGTGCGCGCCGTGCTGGAAAACTACGGCTATCGCATTATCGACCTCGGGCGCGATGTGCCGCCCGCGGCGGTGGTTGACGCCGTTAAATCCGCCAAAGCCATGCTGTGCGGCCTTTCTGCTTTAATGACCACGACGCTGCCGGCTATGGAAGAAACCATCAAGCTGCTGCATGCGCAATGCCCCAACTGCCGTGTGGTGGTCGGCGGCGCAGTGCTCACGGCGGATTACGCCGCCGCCATCGGCGCGCATTACTACGCCAAGGATGCTTCGGCCACCGTATCGGCCGCTAAAATTGTTTTTGGTATGTAAATTTGCGCGTACCAAGTGCAGCATCTGGAGGGGCTTGTGCGCTTTTATTCAGAGGAATATCGAGGTCACAGATATTCGATGCAGGAAGCGCTGGATATTTCAGTGTTAACCGATGCCGCGAACATGCATAGAATTGATAGCTGTTTGTGAAGCCTGTTTTCAGGGCGTTTAATATTTCGCAATGTCCGTGTTTACTGGACATTGACTTTTTGATAATCATGATATATAATAGCTAAGCATCGTTTAACACTGTTTTTACACACAGAATATTCGCTTTTTCACCGGGAAATCGGTTGAAAAATATATGGAAGCGTATCGAAGTGGTCATAACGGCCCTGACTCGAAATCAGGTAGACGGCAACGTCTCGTGGGTTCGAATCCCACCGCTTCCGCCACGGGCTTTTGCCCACAAAGAGGCTATCGAATGATGGCCTCTTTAATTTTGATATGTATAAGGGCGCGGATTCGGCAATACGCCTTGTCCGCGTCCTCTGTGTTTACCGGCGATATAGCAATCACTTCACAACCCGCATCCGGCGGGGAAATGCAAGCTTCCTCACATTCCCGCTGCGCCTTAATCAGAAGATTGATTGCGTCTTCGGAGGCCCTGAACATTCGCAGATACAGTTTTTTATAGTCTGGCATTTACATTCACCTCCAATATATTTTATGCAATTTTCGCATAAAAATCAATATGCGATTACCGCATAACCTACAATGTAAATGAGGTGATAATATTGTACCAGCATATTAGGGACTTACGAGAAGACCAAGATTTAACTCAGCATCAACTGGCAGCATTTCTGAACATCAATCAGGCAACCTATTGCCGGTATGAAAATGGAACATTGGATATTCCCAGTTCAACATTGATTAAATTAGCAAAATTCTATAAAACCAGTGTGGATTATCTCCTGGGTTTGACTACCAACAAAACACCCTATAAATAATGATACGTTTTATATGAACATTTTAAAAATCACATGCGTTCGGCATTATACCTCGCCCGTGCCCACTGTGTTTACCGGCGATATAGCAATCACTTCACAATCCGCATCCGGCAGGGAAATGCAAGCTTTCTCACATTCCCGCTGCGCCTCAATCAGAAGATTGATTGCGGAGGCCCTGAACATTCGCAGATACCGTTTTTTATAGTCTGGCATTTACATTCACCTCCTACAATATAGTTACGGATGAAGATACGAGACATGTGCGAAGACCATGATCTTACACAACAGCAAATTGCAGAATACTTAATGTGCGATTAGTCCCTTTAGTCTAAATATGAGCGTGGAGAACGTGATGTGCCTTTGAACATTATGGTTAAGCTTGCGCAATTTTATAAGACTAGCATCGATTATCTGGTCGGGCTTACAGAGGATAAACAGCCCTATCGTTAAATCACAGCGGCATGGATCTCAGTTCTACACCGCTGCTTTTCTGTTGCCTGAACATTTGCAGATATAGTCCGGCATTTACATTCACCTCAAGTACACTTTAGAACAATTTGTTCTTATTTATACTGATAACGGTGATAAACATGAAAAAGTACGAACACATCCGCAGCCTGCGTGAGGATGCGGATTTAACGCAGGAAAAACTGGGAAAATCCATAAACGTTCCCCAGCGGGCTTATGCTTATTATGAAAGTGGCCAGCGCATGATTCCGCCCCATGTTCTGTGTAATCTGGCAGATTTTTACGATGTCAGTGTCGACTATTTGCTTAGGCGCACCAACAGCAGGAAAACCAACCGATAAACAAAAGCAACATCGCTGCATGGCGTTAACCGCCATGCAGCGATGCAGTCTGTCGAAGAACCCTGATTACGCAGCGACGCAAACCGGGTTGCGGCTATATTTAAGCCTAAAAAAGGAGTAGCGGTAGTGTCAATAATTATGCGCAAAAAGGTTTGCAGTCTCTGAGAGAATGAAGTCATCCAGCAATGGAAACGTCTTCAACAGTCGCCTCCAGATGCTTCATATTCATGTACTTCTTATTGCCCCAC
>JAEWLW010000073.1 GCA_023457355.1 Bacillota bacterium
TTTGCAGGGTATCAAACGTAACCTTTACAATTTTCTCTTCACCGGCAACACGGCGCATCATTCTTACCGCCTGGCGACGCCATGCTTCGTCGAGTAAGTTACACCCGTCCGCAACACAATCGATAATGTGCAAGCGGTCCAGGCTATCGCCGAGGGCAATCTGCAAAGACTTTTTATGCCGCTCGAACGACTGTGCACCTTCCCCGGCGAAAATGAACGCATGTCCTTCCGCGACCTCTGCCCCACCGAACGCATATCTTTTTTCGGCGGCAATAGCGGCGTCAATAGCCATGCTAAATGTCGACTTACCAGTGTGGGACTTTGCGCAAATGTAGAATGATTCGTTAGTCTGCATAAGGCCGTCAACTACGGAGTAAGCAGGTTCTTTTTCTACTTCTGGTTCGTCTTCAAGGTCTTCCAGCGTGCAAGTTACAGGCTCCTCGTTCTCTGTTCGGTGCAGTTCTTCAATCTCTTCATCCGGTAAATCAGGCAGAGCCGCACGGATGCTGTTAATACTAATAGGTTGCTTGTCTACGTTAAGCTCGTCCGGAAGACCGCACATACGCAGGGCCAAATGTTGCCGACGGTTTAGCTCAGTGCAAGCGCCGTTGTTTGTGTGCTGACAGACAAAGCGCACTTCTTTACCGTCAAGCATGATGCTGGTGGAGCCTTTACCGGTGTGCAGGTGCTCATTAGGGCAGGGCACTTCGTACCCGCGACCGGAAGATAGCGCGTCAAGACCAAGCTCCGCTTCGCAGAAATGAGCTATATCTGCGTTAAGCCCGTGCTCATCGGCAGCAAGCGTCTTAGCTTCACGCTTACGCAACCCCATCTCTTCGGCTTTCTTTATGTACCGCTCGGCACGGATAACACGCCCTTCTGTAACCGTTATCTTCGACTCTTTATGGGGAAGGTAGATAAGACGGTTACCGTCTTCCGTGCAGTGGTCACGCAATGCTTCATCTATTTCTAACTCGGCACAAATGGCACGTTGCACCATCCACGCGTCGTTAGAGTTGAACGGAGTACGAGCCGGAACCAGAACGCGAAAGGCGTAATCACCGTTTTTACACGCGTGCCGATGCGACGCCGTTGTGTGCAGAATATTGAAGAACGGGGCATTCTTGAATTTGCGGGTCAGATCGCGGTACTGAGTACGGTTGAGATGGTCAAAGTCGAACTTAACCACACTGTCTTCAAGAATAGCGTTCTTACGGCGACCGCCAACAGGCGCGATAGCTTTCTGCTTAATCTTGGCAGCGTCGTACTCTTCCTTAGTCCATGACGGGTCCACGGATAAACGCTTCGATGTATTGCAGACATATTCTACAAACTGCTCCAGCGGCATTTCACGCGCTACAGGGTTCTTATCAAAGGTGTTACGCAGCGTTGCAAAAACAATATTCATTTCTTTTTCTCCGCACGTTCTAAGGCTTCCTGCATACGGCGCATCGCGCGGTTCATCTTCACCGGTGCGAAGAAGTCAGCGCCGTGTTTCTGACGGCGTAGCTGTGGAACTATTAACTTCGTCATTGTATAATCCTTGTGCTTACTTTGATGATTTATGCTTCGGCCCCGACGTTCTAGCGTTGGGGGTTTCTTTTATTTACCGCCTGAAAACCACGCGTGCGCGGAATCATAGAAACGGCATTTACTTAACACGTCTACTGGCATCTTAATAATGCGCGTCGGTTCCGACAAATGATTAGGCTTACATATTTCTGCATAGAATCCGCTGTCAGTAATTTCTGATGCAAACTTAAACCAGTATTTAACTTTACCGTTTTCAAAGTAACAGCCCATACATCCAATCATTTCACGTTCTCCTTAATCCACTCTTCAACTTTATTACGGTCAAATGTTCCGGGTAAACGGCGACCCATAACCTTAATACAACAATCCGGGAATTTACCACTGCGCAGCCAGTTATTAATTGTCTGACGTGTCACCCCGATACGTTCAGCTACTTCATTCTGGGTCATGTAATGTTGCATTTTCATATCTCCTGTTGTTTGGTGAAGCCAAGTATAGGATAGCGTGAATGTAAAAGCAACCAAAACACCACACAAAGTTACTAAGATACAAAAGATGCTACCGGTATTGACTTTTACTAAGAAATATGGTAAGCTCGTCCTGAGCTTGTGAAGTATGAACAAGCGACCGCGGTGCGCGGCAGGCGAAACGAGCACGTCTCGACGTGTGGAGTGAGGCTCGCTGGCGCATTCGGAAGGGCCATAGTCTATTATAATTCCCGCCTAAATATCTAAGTTACTGATTTGCCGTATGTTAGAACGGCAAGCTCACTCACTCACTCACTCTTGGTGCCTTCGGCACCACGTTCGTTTCGTTTCGCTCGCTACCCCATTAAACGAAAGAATCACAATGGCAACGTAACTATTCTCTTGCACACCCCAACATAATAGGTTACTATTCACTTATCGAAACGAGACATAAGGAATTTAGAAATGAACAAAGCGACCGCAAGCGTAGTTTCCGCAATAAAAGAAGTTTACGGCATCGATATTTCAGAGCGCGTAATTATCGGGAACAAACGCAACTTCTTTACGTTTGACACCGACGGAATGGATGAAAATGATTTTATTAACGTACACCGTTTCGCTATCGGTAAGGGGCTTCGTAACGAGCATGCGGGTTACAAGAAATTTGCTATCTACTTTAAATAAAACAGAGGAGTGAGGGTTATGTTTAAGAAGGGTCAGTTGGTTAGAGTAAAAGGGTTAACGGCTTTTTGGCGCGTAGAGGGGTATACCCAAATAGATGAGCTTGTCAAGGTTAAAAATGTATTCAGAGGCCAGTACAGTTTATCGTACACAAAAGACATAGAACTCATCGGCAACAATTTTAAATTCAAAGGGGCGAAGTGATGCAAATCGTAATTACAGATAACACCGTTACATATGAAACATCTAACGATACTCTGGAAAGCATAGGTGTAAATATTGGCGATGTTTTCGATGTGCTGGATTCATGTAACGGTGGCTGGTGGATTAAGGCAGGAAGATACACAATCCCGGTAACTAAGGCTGAGGCGAAGGTATACACAACGGCATCGAATCATGATGCTCGTGCCGACGACTCTGAGGGAGGTTGCCGTTAATGAGGATTCGAATAATCGACGTTGATTATGTTCTTCCGCCGGGGTATGGCGACCACTCACTGCGCTACTTTGGTGTTTCGGTAGGTGATGAGTTCGAGGTTACGTCAAGTAATGATTATGGATGCACAGTGGAACATTGTGGCGAGGAACTGTACGTGCGTAGACGTGAATATGTGATTATTGAGGCCTAAGTTATGAGAGAAGCATTCGAACGGTGGGCCGTCGTCGAGGGTCTTCCGGTTAACAAGGGTTCGAAGAAAGAGTACCTGAACGTTAAGACGCGTCTCGCGTGGCGGGCGTGGAAAGCTGGTATGCAAGCTGTGATGAATAAGGGGTGATTTATGAGTCAGTGGATTAAGTGTAGTGAGCGGATGCCGGAAGAAGGCGAGATGGTCCTTACAGCGTTTCGTGGTGTCGTTAGGTCGGGCGTGTGTAAGGTTGTAGATGTTATAGGCGGTAAGTGCTTCGTGTGCGAGCTTGACAGATGCCATGGGATACCAGCTACCCACTGGATGCCGTTACCGGAGCCGCCAGAAGTGTGATGTTCAATAGTTTGTGATTTTACTGTGTGACTTACGCTGCTACACAGCAGCGTATCATTTTTCTCATTTTTGTTCTATTTCACCAAACGCAACAATCGAAGCGACTATTGCAGGAGACGCAACAATGAAAACGTTCACAGAGAAACTTATGGAGTGTGTTGAAAAGCGAGATGCTGCAGTCCGTAGTTACCGAAAATGCACCCACTGCGGCAGCGAGCAGGTACAGTTAATCTCATGCCTGGGCGACTCGGTTACGCATAAGTGTAGAAAGTGTCATCACGTGAATACCAAACACCAATAAAATTTACTTGCACACTAGGATAGAATAGGCTACTATTCTTTTACACAAACGAGAGGAGAAACAGAAGATGAAAGATTATAGCGAAGTAACTTTGGGTGAGTTGCAGGACGAGTACGAAGATATGCCCTACCCGTTCATCTGCGACGGCGATTACAACGGCGTCTATAACGGAGTGAGCGAAGAATATGAATACTAAAAACGAAGTATTCGAGTACCTGATTGACCAACTACGGCAGCAGGTAAATAACAGCAAGCGCGAAGACCTGGCCCACGAGGTGCAGTCACTTAAGAATCAGTTACGTGATGCGTCTGCACAGATTAAGGAGTTACATCTGGCGTTGGTTACAGCTACCGGTGATGTGGAGGCGTACAAACTTATCCGCAAAGGTGGGTACGTTTCCGCAGGCCAGCGCTACGTGGTTGGCGAACATGCGCCCGGGCCAACGGTAAATTGTCGTTGCACCCAGACGCCTGTACCGCCGGAGCAATCTGGTTGCCGTAAAGAAGATACGCAGGGGTGCTCGCATCCTGAAGGGCGCGTAGATACCAATCTTGGGTTCTGTTCTAAGTGTGGCAACTACCTATGACCAGCATCCTATTTATCTGGGTGTTGTCCGCGGGCCATATGCAACTCGCGGCAGCAGAAACGTTTTACTCGATGGAGGCGTGCCAGTCAGCGGCACGCGCCGCAGAGAACGCGCACTTCCTGTTTCAGGGCGACAAGCCCAACGATTCAGAGGTACGCGCTATCTGCTCACCTAAGCGACTTGGTAAACAGGAGAAGTGATTATGGTTCGTAGATATGATTTAGTAGGGGATATGGACGGAAACTGCAACCTGAATGAAGCGAGAATGGAAAAATCTGATGACGGGATATATGTTTACTATCGCGACTACAAGGAACCGGACGACAGTTTCCAGGACTACGTAGTTACAACAGAAATGGAAGTAGCGGAACTTGTGGCAAGATTGGCAGAAGTAAACGCCAAGTTACAGAAATACAAAGACCAGTTCCCGGATTACGTTGAGTGCGCGAACTGTGGGTCAGTTACACATGTGGAAGGGGTGGAGTGATGATTGACTCATATATCTATTGGAGTGGGATAGTTTTTAATTTTACCATTATCCCCGTGATTCTTTGGGTGCTTTGGTGCTTGGTACTGTTCCCTGCCGTAGAAGCCGTCAGCATGGCGCGGTACTACAGAAGAATAGGGAAAGTGCACGGGATTAAAGTGCACAACTGGTTCAGGCTATTCCTCGCTAACTATGAATTGTTTGGGCGCACATTCACAGCACAGCGGTCCTCTTACGGCTACTGGGAAGGAGTAGGGCGATGGGAAGTATTTCCTGCGGAGGCTGAAAATGAGCCTTGCAACTGACATCCTGAAACGAAGCGGCCTTGCGCCGCTGTCACCGAGAGCTAAAACACAGATATACAAGCGTCGGGGTAACGCACTGTACCCCGAGATTCAGGCCAGACGCAAAGCTGTCCGCGCCTGTGGATTCCAGAACGGGAAGGCCGTGAATCTCGGTGAGTTTAAAACCAAGGAACGCGCCGCTATCGCCAATCGGTTATTCAATTACTGGAAATCGCTTGGGTACGATGATATTACGACGAAACCGCAGAGACGCCAATACATCTGGAGGCATAAATGACTACAATCGCGTTTGACGGAAAGACAATGGCCTGTGACACCCGTGTTGTGTGCGGAAGTAACTGTTACAACACAGACACAAAGATATATGAGAGTGATGCCTATGTTATCGGGGTAGCCGGTGATGCCGGAGTCGGAACTATGCTTATCGATTGTCCGTATATACTCCAGGCCAGACACTATGACTTCGATTTCGAAGCCCTGGTGTTCGTGAAAGACACAGAAAAGGTGTACAAAGTCGCGTTTTATAAATCATGGGACTGTGCGCTAAGTTCAGTTATTCCGATTGCGGATAGCTTTGCCGCCGTGGGGTCTGGCTCGCCCTATGCGTTAGCCGCTATGTATTTAGGTTATACAGCTACCCGCGCAATTACAGTAGCCGCACAATTCGACATGAACACAGGCGGCAAGATTATTATCAAACCGTTATTAGGATAATTCCTACCCGTGGTATCCTCCAGTTACTGCATACTTAATACGCACCTGGAGGATTCATCTTGGATAAATTTACTGAAACAGTGACAGGCTGGCTTCTCGCTGCCGCACTAGCCGGAGGGGTCATCGGACTACGACAACATAAGTCCGTTATTTCTGGCCCTATCGA
>JAEWLW010000074.1 GCA_023457355.1 Bacillota bacterium
GGCTTAATGACACGTTTAGCTTCTAAACTCTTGGCTTTTGCTGTTGCCTTCCTTATCAATTCCTGTATCCACAAACCAAATCCCGTCTGCATTAAATCTCTCATCTTTTAATAGCACCACGGGTTAACTTACAAATGGCACTATATGGAGCTTGAGTGGTATTGTTGATATAAACTCTGTCATCGTCGCCAAATATCGTCTGGATTTCCATCGACCCGCTGGCGATTGACGTTAGTGTTAATGCCAATATCATAATAACACAAACGATGATGCTGATACTTCTTTTCATATAAATTCTCCTTCATTTTATTTATCTTGATAATGTAATATTTATATCTGCATTGGAGTCATCTCCTAAACGCAATTAAAAATAACCGTGGTCATGATAAGCCTCATAGACGCGTTCCAAAAATTCTATAATCGCCGATACCAACTTCAGTTTTCAAATACTGCACGAATTGGATGTCGCTTGTGCCGTTTCCGACCCGACTGTCACGGAAACACGGGTGCGGTAGGTTGTGCCACTTGTGCCCGAATAGCTTTTGGACACAAACACGCTGCCGGTGCCGCTGAAGCTCCAGGATTTCACCGACTGCCATTTTCCAGATGAATATTTCTCCAGATACATGGTGCCCTTGATTTTTGTAGATGGGCTTTGTGCCGTTACGGAAGCCTCAGGATAAAGCGTCGTGCCCTCCGCATCAATCATCGGAGAAATTTCGGCGATATCCACCCAAAACGGCGTGATGATAGCATCACCGGTTCCAAACGATTGTACGCTTTGCGGCTGCAAGGCCGGCGTCGTAAAAGTCATACCTCCGACAATCAGGATAAAGGCTGCGATTTTCACTGCAGTTGTTTTGATTTTCATAAAAAATCCTCCTTGTTGTTATTTAGGCTTTCACCTATATAACGTACAAGGAGGAAAAAAGGGACACAATTTTTTTATTATTTTTCTATTTCTACTTTTTCAGCAATTTTTAATACTTCTTCGTAGTCAATATTACCAAATATTTGACACTCAATATTATTTTGAGTCCATACAAAATATGTCATCTTATCGGTCTGCCATGTGTAAGCTTCGGATTGCTTAAAAGGAACACACTGAATTTCTGCGCCTTCCGTATCAAAATATGTCTTGGCGCCGGGTTCTGAAACAACGAAGGATATTTTTAGCAGCTTATCTTTGCCTTCATTCAAAAAGTTGTATGTTAGCATTCGCCTTCCCTGAGAAAGGCCGTTCAAAGTATATCCGTCCGGAAGATAGCCAAACGTAACATCGCTCTGACTTAGTGCGGCTGCCGAAGAAGGTTCTTCAGCCTGCGTAATAAAAATGCTGAACTTCGGGAATGTCTCCACAACCCAATTCACGAACCGCTCTCTCAATTTAGCGTTTGCCACAAGCGCGGTTGAGAAGCTGATGGCACAAACAAGGACGAAGACCGCTACCCGCTTTATAATAGTCATTACTATACTCGAAGATTTCTGAGCAGCTTGGACCAGCTTCAACTTCCTTCTGAAAGCGTTAGAATACTTCGGAACACGCCATACGTCTGGAACGTCTTGGGCAGTATATGCCGAAAGAGCCGCCTCGCATGCAAGTCTCATAGAATAGTCATCAACTACGGCGCCATCCAGTCCCATGAAGTGAGATAACATACTTTTGGCATACCGCAGCCGACCGACAGAATGTGCCGTTGTCAGCATGGCGTCGGTATCTTCAGGTGAAAAGTTAAAGTAGTACCTTAAGAAAAGCGTATTCATATATTCCAGCGGCAGTACTGTTATCTTCTGAGCCAATACCGCAACTTCTTCCGCAGCGAGCGACCGAACCGGCATATTGTCAAAAGCAGACCGTTCCAGTACTTCAAAATCGTTTACCAGCGCTTGTCTGCATACGTCGACCACCAAATCATTAAACGTGCTGGACATCTTTATCACCCGCCTCATAAAAGATACGTAGTTTTTTAAGGATACGATAACCTCTTTTTTTAGCTGTTTCTTCGCTCACATCCAGTAAAGTAGCAATCTCTTTAAAGCTCATATCATTTACATAGCGCAAGTAAATCATACACCTTTCTTCGTCGGAAAGCTTGTCGATTGAGAAAAGCAATTTTTCCCTATCAATACTTTGTTCCCACATATCTTCAAGCTCAGAATAATTGCCGTCATTAGTTTCAAGCTCTTCCATAGGGACAGCCTTCATTCGTTTTCTTAAAATATTTGCTGATTCATTCTTCACTATTACAACGCAGTAAGGGAGTATTTTGGGACCGGGCAGCCTCATTATTTTCTCAATGTGGTCTATAATCTTTAAGAAGGCCTCCGAAACAGCCTCCTCCGCATCCGAATGAGAACGCAGTATTTGAAAGGATATGTTATAAAACTTCACATTGGAATCTTTAAAAATCTGATTAACCAGCTCTTTCTCACGGTCTGACAGAGTGCCTAGAAATATGATAACCAAATTGCTGCCTCCTGAAGTTGTCAGTTTACTTCTCATTATGAGTTAGTCTTTTAAAGATTACAAGAGCTTGTAGGGAGGTTCTCTTTATCATGGAGGCGGTGTATTGGGAATCTCACCATTGCTCTCCTTGGGTTAATTAAACGCTTTAGATATTAGAGGCACTCCAGAACCGCATTTTCAATCAAATTACTCGAAGATTTTAGATACAAAAGCGCCAAAAATATATACAGACGAATAAGTGGAAAATTAATACACTCACAACATGGAGCTATTAATTATTTTTGAGAAAAAAGCTCTACATGCAGTTATTTGCTGCCCCTTCTAGAATTTCTCCGCTCACTTGGGAATTACGTTGACCTGTCAACGGGAAGGTACATGGGACAACGGGTGAGATACCGTTTGAGCGGCTAAAAAAGAGGGCCTCAATACCCTCTCTCGTGAATACATCATCGACAAAATCAATCTTCAGCTTGGTAAGCGACCAAGCATCCATTCTTTTGGCTATAAGTTTTTCTCACATAAGCCTTTTCGTTTTTGCATTGCATGGGCACGCCTCCTTTTTATTTACATTTTTGGATGATCAGGAAAGAAAATTTCCCAAAAAGCAATTATGCACTAATGGGAAATACTAATTTTGAGCAACAAGCATAAAAATCGAGCCTTTTTCTCATATACAGGGAGTTCGGAAAAATAAAATAATTAAATCGGTGTATGTGCGTGACGTGATTTTTTGCCCACAAATACGCGATATTTTGCCCACAAGTTAAAGCGTTCACGAGGGATTCATGGTCGTGGACCCGAGGTGGCGGCACCCCGCGCTACGCGCGGATGTTCGGCCGGCTCCGCAGGACTCACCGTGCTGCGGCACGGGAGAAGGGAACGTCGAATAATCTCAAAAATTGCCCATGCATTTCAACAACAAACCGACTTGGAATTTCGATTCCATTCAATGATGATTCAGAAATACCGCTTTATAATAAGGTTTTTAAGCGTTTTGCTTCTGTCTTTCTCCACGCGTTTCAACACTTTCCCATGCCATGTGAGAGGTTTTCGCACGGTGCTGTCACCTTGGCATGAGCGCCGCAGGCGAGTGGCGGAGCGGAGGACGAAGGACGGAGCGGAGCCACCTCTCCCCCTTTTTTGGGTACAAAAAAAGAGCGCCACTACCGAAGTAATGACGCTCGTTTATCCCTTAACAAGTCTGCAAAAAATCACGGCTTTTGGGGAAAAAAGTTTTGTTGGCTACAAAAACAGTTCTCAGATCGAAATGTCGTTGGCAACGCGGTAGAGATTCATATCAATCCCCTTATGCATGGCCAATGCTTCCTCAATATCAATATCAACGACCTTGCCTTGGCGATAAACCACAACACGCTTGCTCTGTCCCTGTTCAATAAGCTCCACCGCATGGTGACCCATCACACTGGCAATAACGCGTTCCTGCGCCGTGGGGGTACCGCCACGCTGAACATGGCCAAGCACCACCGCATTGGTATCGATACCGGTCAGGCGCTCAATCTGTTCGGCAATCTCAGGTGCGCTTCCGACGCCCTCTGCCACCATTATAATAAAATTCTGTTTACCGGAACGCAGTGTGCTGACCATTTTTGCCACCACATCCCGCTCGATGGAAAATTCAATCTCCGGCACCAGAATAGCCAGCGCGCCGCAGGCAATGCCGGCGTGCAGCGCAATATGGCCTGCATGGCGCCCCATGACCTCGATGACCGAGCAGCGGTCATGCGACTGTGAGGTATCGCGTACGCGGTCGACCATCTGAACCACGGTGTTAATAGCAGTATCAAAGCCCACCGTGTAATCTGAGGAGGAAATATCGTTGTCGATGGTGCCTGGAATGCCGATGCAGGGCAGTCCGTGCCGGCACAGATCCAACGCGCCGCGGAACGTACCGTCGCCGCCGATGGTCACAAGGGTACCGATCCCTGCCTTTTTGCAAATTTCAACCGCTTTGATGATGTTGCGCTCCTCCGAAAATTCGGGGCAGCGCGAGGAATAGAGCACCGTGCCGCCACGCTGAAGAATCTCGCTGACGCTTCGCAGGTGCATATCCTCCATGTCGTTGGCCAGCAGGCCGGTGTACCCGCGCTTTATGCCCACAACCGAAAACCCGCGGTTAATACCCATGCGCACCACCGCACGTACAGCGGCGTTCATGCCGGGCGCATCGCCGCCACTGGTCAATATGCCGATCGCTTTTTTCCTAGTCATTACAAATCCTCCCATACGATTGATATCAGACAGCAGCCTATTCGACCACCGCTACATTCTGTTCACCCAATTCTTCTTTCAACACCCGCAACAACACGTCACAGGGCGAAACCCACATGGACCGGGGCGCAAGGGTCAGCTGGCGTTTTTCAGTAAAATACACATAAACGGGGGTACTGCCGTCAAAGACCGCCATATATTTTTGAGCACTGTGCCATGCTGGCGCAACCGGTGCGGAAACCTTTAAATACAACCCCGGCTTCGTTGTTTTTTTGCGCGCTTTTTCCTCAGGTTTCCCCGACTTGTTGGCATAAATACCAGCCTGCTGAGAAGCGCTGCCCACATCGTCCATCGGTCTGGCCTCCTCCAAAATCAACTTGGGGTCCTCTTCCTCGCGGTAAGAGAGCCTGCCGCTTAAAACCGCCAACCGGTCAACATCGGTCAACGCCGTATATTTTTCAAGAACCCGCGGAAAGACCAGCACCTCTATGCTTCCGGTAAGGTCTTCTACCGCGAGATAGGCCATTGTGTCGCCCTTTTTGGTGATGGTCAGCTTTTTAGCATCCACAACAGCCGCAATGCTGACGCGGGCGTCATCGTGCAGCGCATCGGTTTTATGCTCCGCCGAAGCTAATATATCTGAAACCTGCACCACCGGCAGCGACGCAATTAAATCGCGGTAAGCCAGCAGCGGATGCCCTGAGACATAAAGACCAACAATCTCTTTCTCCATTTTTAAAAGCTGCGAGGGGTCATACTCCGGCTGCTGCGCAATCTGTTGATGCGAGATATTTTCATCGGCGGTAAGGCCTTCGAACAGATTAACCTGCCCTGAGATGTTGGCCTTATGTACCCGGTCGATATTTTCCAAAAGTGCTTCAATGCCCGAAAACAATGCACGGCGCGACAAGCCAAAACCGTCGCAGGCGCCGCATTTTATCAGGCTTTCCAGGCTTCTGCGTCGCAGGTCGGATTCGTAAAGCCGGTCGCAAAAATCGTAAATATCGGTGAATCTGCCGTTTTTATCCCGCGCGTCCAGCAGTGCGCGCACCACGGCACGCCCAAGATTTTTGATGGCGAGCAGTCCAAAACGGATACCCTGTTCCGTTGCGGAAAATTCTTCAAGGCTCTCGTTGACATCCGGCGGTAGGATGCGAATTCCCAACCGCGCGCACTCGCCGATGTAAGAAACCACCTTTGGCGTGTTATCCAGAATGCTGGTCAGCAGTGCGGCCATATATTCCTTTGGATAATGGCATTTTAGATAAGCCGTCTGGTAAGAGATGTAGGCGTAGGCCGCCGCATGGGATTTATTAAACGCATAGGCCGCAAAGGCGCTCATTTCGTCGAAAATATCGCTGGCAACCGATTCCGGTATGCCGTTGGCGATGCAACCCGCACACTCAATGGTTCCGTCATCGTTTTTCAGGCCATAAATGAAATGCTCGCGTTCCTTTTGCATGACCGAGGCCTTCTTTTTACTCATGGCGCGGCGCACAAGATCGGCCCGCCCGTATGAAAAGCCTGCCAGCTCTCGGCAGATTTGCATAACCTGTTCCTGATAGACAATGCAGCCATAGGTGACCTCGAGAATATTTTTCAGCTTAGGGTGCTTATAAGTCACCAACTCCGGCTTGTGCCGGTTCTGAATATAACGCGGAATCGACTCCATCGGCCCCGGGCGGTAGAGCGAAATAACGGCGATCAAATCTTCCATATGCTCCGGGCCCAGCTGGGTCAGCACCTGGCGCATACCGCCCGATTCAAACTGGAACACCCCTTCAGTATAACCTTTGGAGAACATGGCGTAAACCGCCGTGTCGTCAAGCGGAATAGCGTCGGCTGAAAATTGAGGATTTGTCCTGTGTATCATGCGCTCGCAATCTGCAATTACCGTGAGGTTGCGCAGGCCCAGAAAGTCCATTTTAAGCAGGCCCAATTCTTCGAGCGTCCCCATTGGGAACTGTGTCACAATCGCATCTTCACCGCTTTGTAAAGGAACATACCTTTCCACCGGCTCCTTGGAAATAACGACGCCCGCCGCGTGGGTTGAGGCGTGGCGCGGCATGCCTTCCAGGCTCATCGCCACATCGATCAAATCGTGCGCGGCGGAATCCTCGTCATACAGACGCTTAAAATCCTTAGAAGAGGTCAGTGCCCGGGAAAGCGTAATGCCCAGTTCGGCGGGAACCAGCTTGGCGACGGTATCCACCTGCTGGTAGCTCATTCCCAGCGCACGGCCGCTGTCCCGAATTGCAGCCCGCGCCGCCATGGTGCCGAATGTTATAATCTGCGCAACATGGTCGGCCCCGTAGCGCCGGACAACATATTCTATGACCTCCGGCCGACGGACATAACAAAAATCAATATCAAAATCCGGCATGCTCACGCGCTCGGGGTTTAAAAAGCGCTCGAAGATCAGGTGATATTTCATCGGGTCAACGCCGGTTATGCCGATGCAATAGGCCGCAAGGCTGCCCGCGCCCGAACCTCTGCCGGGGCCGACCGGAATGCCCTGCGACTTGGCGTAGGCGATAAAATCGTGCACGATGAGGTAATAGTCGACATACCCCATTTTTTCAATCACCGAAAGCTCATATTCCAGCCGGTCGGTTATTTCCTGCGGGGGGTTCGCACCGTAGTGGCGGCGCAGACCCTCGTAGCAGCTTGTGCGGAAATATTCGCGGTTATCCCGCCCGTCAGGTGCTGTAAAGCTTGGAAGCTTTAGTTCTCCGAACGTAAAGTCAACGTTGCAGCGTTCGGCAATTTCAAGTGTCGTGTCCAGCGCATCCTCAAAACCCGGCAGCGCTTTTTGCATCTCTTCGCGGGTTTTGACAAAAAACGCGTCGGTTGCAAACTCCATGCTGGAATTTTCGACGGTAGTGTTGGTCTGGATGCAGGTCAGCACGTGTTGCATACGGCTGTCCTCGCGGCGGATATAATGCGCATCATTGGTGGCGACAATGCCAACCCCCAGCTCGCCTGCCAGACGGCGCAGCATCGGCAGGATGTTCTGTTGTTCGGCGATACCGTGATTCTGTACCTCGATATAATAATTCTCGCGCCCGAAAATTTCAATATATTTTTCGGCGGCCTGCCTGGCGCCATCGTAATCCCCCGCGGTCAGCAGCCGCGGAATCTGCCCAGACAGGCAGGCCGACAGGGCGATCAACCCTTCGGACTTTTGCGCCAGCAGCGCCAGATCGACGCGCGGCTTGGTATAAAACCCTTCGATACAGCCGTGCGACACCAGCGAAATCAGGTTCTGATAACCGATCATATCCTTGCACAGCAACACCAGATGGTGCGGCGAAGAATCGATGCGGTGCACCTTATCCTGCATGCTGCGCGGCGCAACATAAACCTCACACCCGATGATGGGCTTTATGCCGACGGCCTTTGCCTTTTTATAAAAATCGATAACGCCGTACATCACACCGTGGTCGGTGATGGCCATAGCGGGCTGGCCGATGGCTTTGGCGTGGTCCAGCACCCGGTCGATGCGGCAGGCGCCATCCAACAGGCTGTATTCGGTGTGCAGGTGCAGGTGAACAAAACGATCCATCAAACCGCCTCCCCTTTATCGCGCTGCTGCTGCGCCGCCTGTGCAATCTGGTTGAGGCGATGGTTTATCCCTGAACGCGACAGCCCTGAAAGCTTTGACAATTCCGAGAGAGACGCCTCGGGATTCTCTTCGCGCAGGCGCGCCACCGCCACTGTCTGTGGGGCCAGCGCTTCCAGCTGGTTGTGTGCACGCAAAATCTGAATATCCGCAAGCTGCTTCTCGGCGGCCTTGAACAGCTTTCCGGCGTTGGCCGCGTCGCAATTGGCCGCCCGGTTGGCGCGGTTGCGCAAGTCCTTGTAGATTTTAGTTTCCATCAATTCCAGCGAACAACGGGTCGCGCCGACCATCGTCAAGAGGTCCTCAATCTGTTCGCTTTCTTTAAAATAGAGTACGGTTTGCCCGCGGCGCACAGTCGATTTTGGCGGATACCCGACCGTCGACAGCAGTTCAAACAGAATGTCGGCCAAGGCGTCGTAGGGCGGCAGCAGCTCAAGGTGGTAGCTTTTAACCGGCTCACTGATGGTGCCGCAGGCCATGAACGCCCCGCTGAAAAACATCGGAAAATTTTCCGCCGACATCAGCACCCTGTTAAAACGCTCTTCGCTGTGCTCAAAACTGCGCAGCAGACGGGCCGCATCGTCGGGGCGGCTTAATTCCACCGTATAAAGCTGTGCACCGCGCGGCGCTTTCTGCTCTGAAAAAGCGGCGCGCACGCCGACGGTGTCCTTGATGGCAAAGCCGTAAAGCTTCGAGACAGTCAAATGCTCGGTGGAAATGGAAATGCCCCGGCTGTCAAACCGTTTGCCCATCAAAAGCAGGCCGTAACAAAAAGCCCTGTAATAGGGGCTTTTTGACGGCCTTGAGAGATATATTTCTTCTTTGACACGCGCTGCATAGGACAAACTGTGTCACCTCATCAACGTTGGTAATCGCGGTGTAAAACCAAAACGGAATCGTTGTTTTCTTTAAGCCGCTTGTACAGCCGTTCGGCAAACGAAACCGAACGGTGTTTGCCGCCGGTGCAGCCAAACGCGATCACCAGGCTGCTTTTGCCCTCGCGGACATAGAGCGGCAGCGAATAATCAATCATCGCGTTATAAGAATCCAGCAACCCGTTCGATTCTTCAAAACTGAAAACATAACCGCTGACCCGCTCGTCACAGCCGGTCAGCGGGCGCAATTCCTGAATATAGTGCGGATTCGGCAGGCAACGCACATCCAGCACAATGTCGGCATCCGCCGGAATGCCGTATTTAAATCCGAACGACATGATGGTGATGGCCATAGCATTGCTGCTTTTAGAGAAAAACAGCGACACAATGCGCTCTTTCAGCTGTGAGGAAGACAGCGTCGATGTATCAATCAGGTAATCGGCACAGGCGCGCACCGGACTCAGGGCCTTGCGCTCCAGCAGAATGGCCTGCTGCAAGACATTGACGGAATCATCCATGAGCGGATGCTTGCGGCGCGTCTCTTTGAAGCGGCGAATCAGCACCTCATCGGCGGAATCCAGAAAAAGGGTCCGTACGTTAAACCCCCGGTCGGTAAATTTTTTCTTCGTCTCACTGAAATTATCAAAATAGCAGTTGCTGCGGATATCCACCACAACGGCGTATTTATCATGTCGGGCCGACGTCTGGCACAGCGCGATAAACTGCTCCAACAGCTCGGCCGGAATATTGTCGATGCAAAAGTAGCCGATATCTTCAAGGGCATGTACAGCCTGCGATTTTCCGGCGCCCGAAAGGCCGGTGATAATCAAAAAGTCCATTTTAGTATCCTCTTGTTATGCCAGATATTTAACTTCGGGTTCAAGTATCGTGCCTGTTTTTCGCAGAACCTCGGTTTTGACGGCCTCAAACAAGGCCAGCACATCGCGGCAGGTTGCATCGCCGGTGTTGATGACAAACCCCGCATGTTTGGTGCTTACCTGCGCGCCCCCAACCGAAAAGCCCTTTAGGCCGCATTGCTCAATGATTGCGGCAGCGTAGCCGTTTTGAGGGCGCTTAAAGGCGCTGCCCGCGCTGGGATACTCCAGCGGCTGCTTTGCGACGCGGCGGGCCAGAATATCCTTCATGCGCGTGTCAATAGCCGCGGGCGCATCGGGCGTCAGCGCAAAATCGGCGGCGCAGATAACCTGCCCTTCCGCCTGAAACCGGCTGGTGCGGTAGGCAAACCCCGCCTGTTCCGCCGGCAACGTATTAAACTCGCCATTTTTGTCCAATGCGCGGATAGAAGCCGCCACATCCCTGATTTCTCCACCGTAGGCACCCGCGTTCATATAAACTGCGCCGCCCACGCTTCCGGGTATGCCATAAGCAAATTCCAATCCGCCCAGCCCCTGCTGCTGCGCATAGCGGCAAAGCTGCGCCAGCGTCGCGCCCGCCTGCGCCGAAAGGATGTTGCCATCCCGCACAATGCCGCTCATCGGTTGCGAAAATGCAATGACCGCGCCTCGCAGGCCCTCGTCGGCGACCAGCAGATTGGAACCGTTGCCCACAACATGAACCGGAACAGACTGTGCCCGGCAAAAGGCAAGTACCTGCGCCGCCTGTACTTCACTGGCGGGGGTGATAAAAACCTCGGCGGGCCCCCCGATGTGAAAGGACGTATGCCGGCGCATCGGTTCCTCACACAAAAACAAGCATCCTGTTTCCCGAAGCATTTCTTTCAGGGCGTCTGTCTGCGACATCAGTTTGGTTTCCTCCTAATCAGTGGCGTTGTTAAAAAAGCGCGTCGGCATTACTGCCAATAGCTGTTAACTGCAATTTTCTCCACCGGGGGCAGCGCATCCTCCGGCATGCCAAGCCCGCGCATCAGGTCATGCGGCGCGCTGTAGCCCAATTTTTTAAGCCGAAGGTTCATCGTCGCCGCTTCAATGATAACCGCAAGATTGCGGCCAGGCTTGACAGGGATGGTCACGCAGGGAATTTTGATGCCCAAAATATCCATGACCTGATTTTCAAAGCCCAGGCGGTCGTAGGGTGTTTCGTCGCTCCAGGGCTCAAGCTGCACAATCAGGAGAATTTTTTCAGCGATCTTTACGGCGCGCATGCCGAACATGCGCTGCGCGTTAATAACACCTATGCCCCGCAGTTCCATAAAATGCCGGATATTGTCCGGAGAGGTACCAACCAGCGCTTTGCTGGAAACCTTGCGGATTTCAACCGCATCATCCGCCACCAGACGGTGCCCGCGCACAATCAGCTCAACCGCCACCTCGCTCTTGCCGATGCCGCTTTCACCCAAAATTAATACGCCATCGCCAAAAAGCTCCATCAGCACACCGTGGCGGGTGATGCGCGGCGCAAGGTCGACGTTCAGCTGTGAAATCAGCGACGACATAAACGAACAGGTGTTCTCGTCGGTGCGCAGCAGCGGAATCTGCGCATTTTCAGCCGCAGCAATCAGCGACGGGCAAACCTCCAGCCTGCGGGTGATGATGACGACGGGCGGCTTTAATGAAAAAAGACGCTCCAGCCGCTGGGCTGCCACCGAAGTTTTAAGTGTATGCAAGTAGCCCATCTCGGTCTTGCCTAAAATCTGAACCCTGGTATTGTCAAATATATCGAAATAGCCCGCCATTTGCAGGCCGGGGCGGTTGACCTCGGTACTGGTGATATTAATTTGATCCGCAGGAACCGGCAGATAAATCGTTTCCAGTTTAAATTCTTCAATCAACTTGGCCAGCGTAATTTGAAATTTTGTCGACATGCTTATCAGCACCTTTAGCTATCATTTTTTTACTATGGGCTCATTATACAAGAATATCTGCTATTTTTCAAACGTATTGTCCGCATAAAAGATTCTTTTTTAGTTTTCTTTTTATAATCTAAATGGTATAATAGCCGCGAATCATTTTTTATATCCCGAAAATGTCCCGCGGTCAGCTCAAAACACGTTGGCCGCCTGTTGGTTTGCCCAAAACCATGGGCCGCTGCATATAATAAACAGGACATCCCCACCTGGTTGCAGACAAAAAACAATCGGAGGAAACATTGTGAAAATTGCGATTTTTGTGGAGACTTATCTCCCCTATCTCAACGGTGTTGTAACACACGTTAAAATACTGCGCGAGGGTCTCATCCATAATGGGCATGAAGTTCTAATTGTAACAGCCGACAAGAGTGTCCGTGAGCATGTCGTTCAGGACGGCGTGTTGCGCTGCCCCGCATTGGAAGTCAAAAAAATTTATGGCTATGGACTTTCGAGCCCGCTGAGCCTGACGCTTAAAAAGAAAATCAGGGAATTCAACCCCGACATCATTCATATTCAGCAGGAGTTCGGCATCGGTCTGGCCGGTATACGCGCCGCGCGGGCACTGCGCGTGCCACTGGTTTATACGCTGCATACCATGTACGACGATTATCTTTATTATATCGCACCGCGCCCGCTCACCGATATGGTGCGGCGCATCTCCCACAATTACATTCGTTTTATTGCGCGTCGCGCAGATATCGTCACAGGCCCCTCTAAAAAATGTGTTGACTATCTGGCAAATGCGGGTGTTCACCGCAAGGTTTATGTTATTCCCAACTCGGTCGAGCTGGAGAACTATACGGAGGACGCCACCACGCCGGAGCAGCGCGCCGAGATACGAAAGCGCTTTTCAATACCCGAAAATGCTTTCGTTGCCTGCTTCTGCGGGCGCATCGGCAAAGAAAAGGGCGTTGATAACCTCATCCGACTCTGGAAGGAACAGATTGGCACCCAGAGCAATTCCTATTTGATGATCATTGGCAACGGCCCTGCGCGGGAAGAGCTTGAGCAGTTGGCAGCTAGTCTTGGCATCAGAGACCGGGTTATTTTTACGGGCGCGGTGGCGCACGAGGATATTCCGCCCTACTATGCCTGCTGCAATGCCTACGCGACCGCCTCGCTTTCGGAGATGTACTCCATCTCCATGCTGGAAGCACAGGCCTCCGGCCTGCCGGTGGTGCAGCGTCTGGATCCCGATAATATTGATCAGATCAAGGTGGGCATCAACGGCTTTTTGTTTGAAACACCGGACGAGTTCGGCAGGATTATGAAAGAACTGCACAACCTGACCCCTGCGGAACATCAGGCGCTGAGCGCCTCGGTGCGCGAATCGGTCACAGAGCGCAGCAGCGGCAGCATCGCAAGTTATATGCTGGATCTGTACCAAAAAGCAATTAATAAAAATGCCTGAGTGAAAGCACTGTTTTAAAGCATTTTTAGAAAACGGGGGTCTTTCCCCGCTTTTACTGTCGGTTGGCAGAAAAAGTGCTGTGCCACAACCCACATAAATTGAGACGTGTTTTCCGCTCTTAAGCGCGGGAAATCAGCACGGCAAGCCCTTATAAAAAGTATATTATTTTTATTAAGGGCTATATTAAACAGCGCTGTTCCCTGTATGGAAACAGCGCTGTATGGTTCATACTAAGCCTATTGAGCCTGCTGTTGCAGCGTTCCCAGGCTGGCTGCCTTGAGATAGGCATTGATAAAGCCGTCAATATCACCATCCATCACGGCGTTGATGTTGCCCGACTCAAAACCGGTGCGGTGGTCCTTCGCCAGCGTATAGGGCATAAACACATAAGAGCGTATCTGGCTGCCCCAGGCAATTTCCTTCTGCACGCCCTTGATATCCTCAATGCGCTCCAAATGTTCGCGCTCCTTAATTTCAACCAACTTGGAACGCAGCATCTTCATCGCCATATCGCGATTCTGGAACTGGCTGCGCTCATTCTGACAGGCGACGACAATGCCGGTGGGGATATGCGTAATGCGAACCGCCGACGACGTTTTATTGACGTGCTGGCCGCCCGCGCCGCTGGAACGGAAGACATCCATCTTCAAATCTTCCGGGCGAATATCGATTTCGATGGTATCATCAATTTCCGGCATCACCTCCAGCGAGGCAAACGAGGTATGGCGCCGACCGGAAGCGTCAAACGGAGAGATGCGCACTAACCGGTGCACGCCCCCCTCCGACTTTAAATAGCCGTAGGCGTTAAGTCCTTCAATAATGATGCTGGCGCTTTTGAGCCCTGCCTCGTCGCCGTCGAGATAATCCACAATTTTATAGGAAAAGCCGTGGCGCTCGGCCCAGCGGGTGTACATGCGGTAAAGCATCTGCGCCCAGTCCTGCGCCTCGGTGCCGCCGGCACCCGCATGGAAAGTCAGAATTGCGTTCTGGCCGTCATATTCGCCGGTTAAAAGCGTCGAAAGCTTCATCTCGTCGAGCTTGGCAAAAAAGCTGTCGCTAATCGCTTCAATCTCCTGCAAAACGCTTTCGTCGTTTTCCTCCTGCGCAATTTCAATCAGCGTCGTGGCGTCCTCATACTTGGTGGTGAGCGCGTCATATTCCTCTATGCGGTTTTTGAGCTGTTTTGTGCGGGAGAGCACCTGCTGGGAATTTTCAAGGTCATCCCAAAAACCCGGTTCAGCCGCCTTCATTTCCAGCTCCGCTACCTGATCACCCAGTCCTTTGTAGTTTATCGCCTCCGCTAAATCCAAAAGCTCAGGCTTTCGGGCGGAAAGTGCCAATCGCATTTCTTCGAGCTGAAGCATGTTATCCATCCTTTATTCAATGTCGTTTGTTATTATACGGAAAAAGGCGGTTGTTGTAAAGGGCGGAAAACCAATGCCGCAAGGTTTATTCACAAATTATCAATTGTGCTTTAACCGTCCCTACGTTATAATGGAATTATTAACAATAAAATGAAAATGTAGTCGCGGGCTCCCCGATTGCCCGCACCGCTTATTTCCCGAATGGAGGGTCCTGATTTGAGCCGATATACCGGTCTTTCATGTGTAAGCTGCAAAAAAACGTTCAGCGATGGAGATGATATTGTCGTCTGCCCCGACTGCGGTGCGCCACACCACAGAAGCTGTTACGAAGCGCTGGGGCACTGTACCCTGCAGGATAAACACAGCGATAAATTCATCTGGCAGGCGCATATCCCCGATGCCGATAATGCCAATGGGCAATCGCACGCCGCCATCTGTCCCAACTGCAACGCGGCCAATCCGCCGCACGGCCGTTTTTGCCAGATGTGCGGTACCCCGCTGGAGAACGATAGCGCAGATGCCCAGGGCAGTTCGCGTTCTTACGGCCAGTACAATCGCCATGCACAAAGTGATGGCGGACTACCCGATGCAGCCCCCAGGCCAGACGGCGGCGCGCCGGCCTTTGACCGCTGGAACATAGACGGCATTACCTCGCAGGAGCTTTCGGCGTACACCGGCAGCAGCTCTTACTATTTTTTACGGCAGTTTAAATGGATTTTGGGCACACAATATAACATGAGCTGGAACTGGAGTGCGCTGGTCTTTAGTTTCTTCTATTTCTTTTATCGCAAAATGTATAAGGTCGGCTTTGCGCTGCTGGGGTTCTATATCGTCTCAAGCATACCGTCGCTGCTTTGTTATTTGGGCCCAACCGACGCCACCATCGAAATGATGGGCGTCACCATCGGGTACAATTCCCATATGCTTGACCAGGTTGCGCCGTTTGCGGTCGTTTTTAATACGATGCACCTCTTTTTACGCATCTGGTGCGCCGTCTTCGCCAACAAGCTTTATCTTAAAAGCGCCCTGCAAAATATTAAACGCTATAAAAAGGAATCCGGCATTCCGGAAAGCACCCCGGAATATTACAGCGGACTTTATTACCTTGGGTCGCCCAACCGGCTGGCGGCAGTTCTTATCTGTTTCGGCTTTTTTACCGCTTACAGCATTTTGATAAATTTTATGACCTGGAGCATGGTTTGAAGCTCCAACCATTTTAACGACTGCATAAAGGGAGGAATCGACATGAAAATTACGAAGGCTGTTATTCCTGCCGCGGGATTAGGAACCCGCGTACTGCCCGCGTCAAAGGCCATTCCCAAGGAGATGCTGCCGATTGTCGACAAGCCCGCCATCCAGTACATTGTTGAGGAGGCTGTCGCCGCCGGTATTACCGATATTCTCATCATTACCGGGCGCGGCAAAGGTGCGATTGAAGATCACTTTGACCGTGCACCCGAACTGGAGGAGCGGCTGCTGCAAGGCGGCAAAGACGCACTTTATGAAGCATGCATCCAGGCTTCCAGCCTTGCCAATATCCAATATATCCGCCAGAAAGAAACAAAAGGTCTTGGACACGCCGTGCTGTGTGCCAAAAGCTTTGTGGGGGACGACCCCTTTGTTGTGCTGTACGGCGACGATGTCATTTTGGGTGAGACGCCTGCCACAGCCGAGCTCTGCACCGTGTTCGAACAAACCGGCCGATGCGTTTTAGGCGTAAAGGAAGTTGCCTTGTCAGAGATGCATAAATATGGCTCCATTAAATTTGCCCGTGATGCGGCCGGGAATATGATTGTTTCGGATATGAATGAAAAGCCAAAACCCGGCGAGGCGCTCTCTTCCTATGCCATTTTGGGCCGTGTGGTGCTCACGCCGGAGATTTTTTCAATATTGGAACAAACCCAACCCGGCGCAGGCGGCGAAATTCAGCTGACCGATGCCATGAAGGTGTTGGCGCACCGCGACAAAATGGCCGCTAAGGAATATTCCGGCACACGCTATGACATGGGCAACAAGCTTGGCATCATAGAAGCTACCCTGGCCGCAGGCCTTGCACGGGACGACCTGAAAGAGGACCTGAAAGCGCTATTGACCGGTCTGGTTGCAAAATTTTAAAGGCCGGCTGCAATCTGTGAAAATTTTTATTGACAAGTCTCCTATATGCTGTTATATTTTATCTGTTATGCTTTAACTAAAAAGCAAAATCCTTGTCTTGCGCATCCGTGCAAGACCTTATGTCCAAAAGGAGGTGTACAAAATGGCAAAGATTACCGCAAACTATGAGACTGTTGCAATCTTCAATGTTCAGTCCGGCGAGGAAGGTATCGCTGCTCTGGTTGAGAAATTCAAGTCTCTGATCAGCGCAAACGGAACCATCACCAACGTCGAGGAATGGGGCAAGCGCAGACTTGCATACCCCATCAATGATGAAAACGAAGGTTACTACCTGTTTGTAGAGTTCAACTGCGTCCCCGATTTCCCTGCTGAGCTCGACCGTATCTACAAAATTACCGACGGCGTGCTGCGTTCCCTGATTGTCGTCAAGAATGAGGACTAAGGAGGAACCGCCATGTATAATAAGGCAATTTTGATCGGTCGTCTGGTAGCGGATCCGGAGATGCGCACCACCCCGAACGGCATCAATGTTGCGACCTTCCGCATCGCGGTGGATCGCCCCTATACCAAGAATGCCGAAAAAAAAGCGGATTTCATCAGTATTGTTTGCTGGCGTCAGCAGGCTGAGTTTGTCAGCCGTTATTTTTCGAAGGGCAAAGCGATCGGTATAGACGGCGCTATTCAAACCCGCGATTATACCGACAAAGACGGCAACAAGCGCTATGCGTTTGAAGTTGTTGCCGACCGTGTGTTCTTTGTGGAGTCAAAGAATGCTCCGGGCGGTGCGCCTTCCGCTCCCGCAGCAAACGAGGGTGTTTCTTACGCCAGCGGCTCCGCCGGAGATTTCCAGGTGGTCGATAACGATGATGATCTCCCGTTTTAATTGAACGTTCTGCAAAACAAGTAGTAAAGGAGTTGAAACGATATGGCTTTCGATAGAAATGATCGCGACAGCAGGCCGCGTGGCAGAAAAGGCCGCAAGAAAGTTTGCGCCTTCTGCGTAGATAAAATTCACGATATTGATTATAAGGATGTTCCCCGTCTGAGAAGATATCTTTCTGACCGTGGAAAGATTGTCCCCCGCCGCGTAACCGGCACCTGCGCCCGTCATCAGCGTCAGCTGACCAGTGCGATTAAGCGCGCAAGACATCTGGCTTTCCTGCCCTATGTCAGCGATTGATTAAAGCTTTTAAAAGCCTGTGGCAATTTGCCACAGGCTTTTTGTATGCCCAATGGCCCGTGTCGAATTCCGGGCATCATCGTGCTGCCGTCTTCTCAGCACGTCGTAAGCAGTAATTTCCGCGCTTCTAATTTTGCTTATACGCCTATGCAGCCTCGTACGGCCCCCAAGGAACAAAATCAATCGCGCCGGTTAAAACAACGCCTGATTTCCCCAACCGAATACAGCGACCCGTAGGCGCAGATGACATCCGACGGCTCGGCCCGTTCCAGTATTTTGGCGACGCCCGCGGCAATGCTCTCGCAGGAATCTGCAAGGATGCCATATTCCTGTTTGAGCAGCGCCGAAAGTTCTTCTGCCGCCATGGCGCGCGGGCTGGGCGGCGTAATGGTCACGATGTGCTTATGGATTGGCAGCACCGGTTCAATGATGCCGCGGTAATGCTTATCGGCCAATACGCCAATCAAAAAGCAGATTTTTTGATCGGGAAACAACTCGCGCAGCGTCGCCGCAACCGCACTCGCACACTGCGGATTATGCCCGCCGTCAACAAAGAACAGCGGCGTTTTTTGCATCAGTTCAAAACGGCCCGGCCAACGGGTGTTTTTAAGCCCCTGGCGCACCGACTGCCCGGAAATGGCGAAGCCCTTTTGCCGCAAGACCTCGATAACCGACAGCACCGTGCAGACATTTTGCAGTTGGTGCGCGCCCAGCAACGGAAAAAAATATTCCTCAGATTCATTATACAACAGCTTCTGCCCTTCCGGCGTTTGCAAAATTCGCCGGGCGCGGCTTTTCTCCGCCACAAAAAGCGGCACGCCGCGTTCCCGGCATATCCCTTCAATTACGCCGATAATGCGCTCCGGCTGGTCGCTGACAACCGCTGTTGTTCCCGGCTTGATAATCCCCGCCTTTTCCGCAGCAATTTTCTCGACAGTATCACCCAGCAATGCCGTATGCTCCAGCCCGATGGCGGTTATAGCCGCGACCAACGGCGCTTTGATGATATTGGTCGCATCCAATCTGCCGCCCAAACCGACTTCCAATACAACGATATCGCAATGCCGCCGGGCAAAATAAGTAAAGGTTATAGCGCTGACCAGCTCAAATTCGGTGGGGCTTTCCTGCATTTCTTGCGCACAGGCCAGCACTTGCCGGGTCACATCCACCAGATCATCATCGGGGATGGAATCACCGTTGACCCGGATACGCTCGTTAAATCGGGCAATGTAGGGGGATGTACACAACCCGGTGACATAGCCCGCCTGCTGCAAAACAGATGCCGTCATGGCTGCAACCGATCCTTTTCCGTTGCTGCCTGCGATGTGAACAAATTTCAGCGTATCCTGCGGGTTTCCCAAAAGCCGCATCAACGCGCCAATCCGGTTTAATCCCGGAACACTTTTTTCCCACGGTGTCCGGTGTATGGCCGCCAGTGCCTGTTCGTAGGTCATCTATATGCACCTCATCCTGTGTCAGTGTGCCGGTACATGGCAGACCGGCACACTTTTAATCATCAAATTTCCACACTGGAATCAATCCTGCGCCTCGTCCGGCGCATCGCTGCTGGATGCCTCGCTCTTTGGCGGCCAATAGGTGGTCGTTCTGGGTGGCACCGAATAGACATACTCGCTGCTGCTCTCAGAGGAAGAAGCCTCTTCCTCTTCCGCCACAGCCTGTGCCACATAAAGGATCACCGTATCTGAATTGCGGTACACAATATTCCCGGCCGGAATACTGGTGTTCAGCACCGTTCCCTCCTTGGCATCCCGGTGCGCCTCATCAGGTTCAATCAGTTCGACGGTATAGCCAATTTCCGAACGGTTAAGCTCCTCGGTAGCGTCCGCCAGCGTCTTTCTCAGTACATCCGGCATTGGAATAAGCTCGCTACCCTTGCTGACCCACAGATAAATATGTGCCGATTCCCCAGGCGCTTCACCGGACTTGGGCTGTTGCGCAACTATTGCCCCTGCCGGTTGGCTCTCGGAAAACACCCGCTCAATTTCAAAGGTGAACAGCCGCTGGTAAAGCGGGTCCAGCAGAACCTTTTGAACATCTGTTCCCACCAGGTTGGGCACCACAATCTCCGCCTGTGAAGAGGCGGCATCCTGTTGGGTCGGCTCTTCCTGCTCAGACAGCGAACTGGAAGCAATCGGTTGAAAATAGGTATCCACCAGCCTGTAGGCCAATGCCAGCGAAAAAATGGCCACCAGTGAAATGAGCGCGAGCGCCAGCAAAAGCGGACGGATGTTGCTGCCCTTCGTTGCAGGCAAAACCGGTTCGTCGGTGCGCTTTTGTATCGGCAGCTGGTAGGTCACAGTTCCCTGGCCGGGGCCAACCAACAGCGCGCACCAAAATTCCTCAACCGTCCGATAACGGCTGGGCAAGTCGACGGTCAGTGCCCGCACCAGCGCATCTGAAACGTTTTGAGGTATCTCCGGCACAAGGTCAATCGGGGCGGCCAGTGTCCGGCTTTTGCCGCGCTGCCGCCATTCAACAGGCGTAATACCGGTCAGGGCGCGATAGCACACCGCGGCCAGCGAATAAACATCGCTCCAACTGCCCTGCCAGCTGTTTGATGAATATTGCTCCGGCGCGCTGTAGCCAAAATAAAGTGTGGCGGTAATCTCACTTTCGGCCGTGCGGGCCGCCGGAATAGAAAACCCCGACAATATCAACGCCCCCGCCGAATCCACCAAAAGCGTTTCCGGCGAGATACCCCGGTGGTAAATTCCATCGGCATGCATGCGGCCCAACAGCTTGATCATCGGCGTTATCATAAATTTCAGCTGATTCCAGCTAAGCGCGTGCCCGCGGCGCGCCATAAAATCGTCGAAGGTTTCGTTTTCGGAATATACTTCAATCGCATAGACCGTATTGTTGCGCCAGATGACCTCATAAGGACGCAGGACAGGAAATTCTTTGGGCAGCCGCAACAAATAATTGCAAAGCTCTTCATAATCCGAAGAAAGCGATTTATACTGCACCTCGCAGCCCGGCAATACCTCGGCGCGGCCGGCAGCATCGCGTTTCATAATGGTCTGGGCAAAAAACTCTTTTATTGTAACCAGCTGGCCGGAAATGTTATCCCGGCCGAGATAAATCAGCGTCTCACCACAGGTGGAAATCTGTCTTGTGATCTCATAACGCTCGTCCAGTTTACGTCTGAGCACCTGCTCCATTGATTCGCCTCCCCTTTATACTGTTATTCCGTTAAAGGAAGATAAAATTTGTTGTCAGGGTTTAAGTAAAGGTGTGCCGGGAACGCCAAAAGCATCTGCTTTTCAAGCGATACACAGCACTGAAATACTTCGACTATCATACACTTTTTCAGGCTTTCTTGCAACTGCCAGAGACAGAAAACAGCGCCGCTTTCTGCAGCGCTGTTCTAATCTGAGCTTTAATAAATATTCAAAGAGCAGCGTATGTAGCTACCCCTGAACATTGAGGCCAAAGCTAACCTGTAAAGCATGATTAATCTGATTCATCGAATTATCATCCAACCTTCCCATACGTTCTTTTAATCTCCTTTTATCAATAGTTCGAATCTGTTCCAATAACACAATCGAGTCGCGTGAAAGCCCGCAAGACTGTGAAGATAGCTCGATATGGGTTGGCAGTTTCGATTTGTCCTTTTGGCTGGTAATAGCCGCTGCAATGACAGTTGGACTGTACCGGTTGCCCACATCGTTCTGCACGATGAGCACCGGTCTGACACCGCCTTGCTCAGAGCCGACCACAGGACTTAGGTCGGCGTAAAAAATGTCTCCGCGTTTTACCGTCATGGTCATCACACTCCGTCCGATGTTTTGCAGTAATATTCTGACCGACGGTGTTAAGTTTTAATCAGATATACCACAATTATCATCAGGCAATATTCACCTGTTACATTCTATGCAAAGGCCGGTGTGTTGCGTCCCTCAGTTATTTGAAAAAACAAAGTCGGAAAAGCTGATTATTCCACGATCGAGCGTCAGGTCTATAAAAGTACCATCGCTTTTGTGGCAGCGTAAAACCGCCGTGCCTGCTTTTATAATCAGGTTCTCCCCGTCGGTTGAAGCATCGGCGTGCGGCAGCATCACAAAGGCCTGCTCCAGTGAAGACAGCAGCGACCCGGGCGGCAGCGTATCCTTGGGCGCCGTGAACGAAAGATCCCCCTGCTCAATGCCGTAGCCACCATCACCGTAATAGAAGATGAGCGGCTCGGTGAGCGTTTCGCTGTTCAGTGTTACGGTCAGAATGCCGTCGTTGCTTTTTTTGATGAATCCCCGGTAATCCTTGTCGCACCATTTAACTGCAATATTGGATTCAAAAGGTCGGTTTAAAAGTTTTTCCGACTGTTCAGATTCATTAAACCCACCGCATGCTGTCAGTACCAGTATTGTACAGCCCATTAAAAAAAAACGCGCCAGCTTTTTCATAATAACCCCTCCCACTGACAATGATATTAAAGAATGTGCCATATCATACTAAACACTGATTAAAACGCCAATGGATCGTCGCAGGAAATCTGCGCCTGAGAGGGGGTATCCCAGACCGGCATAAATTTGGCCAATAAGATCTTGCGTTTTAGTCCGGGCTTCGGAATATCTCAATATTTCCAAAGAAAATGCCAAAAGCTCTTGAAACGGCTTAAAAGCTGTGATAAACTTACTAAATGAATAAGTCATAACGCGTTGACGGAGAAAGTATGTCCGCTATAAGCGCCGAAGAGAGATCGGTTCACCGGCTGAAAGACCGATTGCGCAAAGGCAGATTGAAGTTCCCTCCCGAGCGGTGCCGCTGAAGTCTTTATGGTAGGCGGTGACGGGTTTACCCCACGTTATCGGGGTATAAGGTGTTCGCTCTTGGGCGAAAAACTGGGTGGTACCGCGGAAGCAGATTCTTAATCCTTTCGTCCCTTTCTATAGGGATGAGGGGGTTTTTCTTTTCCCGCAGACAAAAGACGGACATAATAAATTATATGAGGTGATCGTATGAACGAAGCAATCAGTCGCATCATCGCGCAGGCGGAACAGGAACTTCTAAACGCTCCCAGCCTGCCCGCCCTGGATGCGGTACGCGTCAAGTATCTGGGCAAAAAGGGAGAGCTGACCGCCATATTAAAGGGCATGGGCGCACTGACCCCCGAGGAGCGTAAGGCGGTCGGTCAGGCTGCCAATGACGCGCGCGCGGTTATTGAAGCCGCATTGAGCAAAAAGCTGACCGAACTCAAGGAGGCGGAGCTCAACGCAAAGCTCTCCGAAGAAGTCATCGACGTAACGATGCCCGGCAGCCACGCGCCCCTTGGCAAGCGGCATCCTTTGAATCTTGTGCTAGACGAAATCAAGGAAATTTTTCTCGGCATGGGCTTTGACGTCGTCGAGGGGCCTGAGGTTGAAAAAGATTACTATAACTTTGAGGCGCTCAACATTCCCAAGGAGCACCCCGCGCGCGACACACAGGATACGTTTTATATCTCGGATGAGGTGGTGCTGAGAACACAGACCTCTCCGGTGCAAATCCGCACTATGGAGCAGCGTAAGCCCCCCATCCGCATCATCGCGCCCGGCAAGGTTTACCGTTCCGACGCAGTGGACGCCACCCATTCCCCGCTGTTCCACCAGATTGAGGGCATGGTCATCGACAGGAACATCACCATGTCCGACTTAAAGGGCACGCTGGACACCTTTGCCAAGCGCCTGTACGGCGAGGATACCGTCACGCGCTTTCGGCCGCACCACTTCCCGTTCACCGAGCCTTCGGCTGAGATGGATATCATGTGCTTTAGCTGCCACGGCGAGGGCTGCCGCCTTTGCAAGGGCGAGGGCTGGATCGAGCTGCTCGGCTGCGGCATGATCCACCCCAAGGTGTTGCAAAACGGCGGTATCGACCCCGATGAATACAGCGGCTTTGCGCTTGGCATGGGCCTTGACCGCGTGACTATGAGACGCTATAACATCGACGACCTGCGGCTTCTTTTTGAGAACGACCTGCGGTTCCTCGGCCAGTTTTAAGGAGGCGAAAAGCAATGGATCTTTCAATGAGATGGCTTGGCGATTACGTCACGCTGGATGAAATGCCCCCCCGGGCATTCTGCGAAGCGATGACCATGTCCGGTTCTAAAGTAGAAGGCTACACCCGGGAAGGCGCGGAAATTGAAAATGTCGTGATCGGCAAAATTCTTTCCATCGCGCCGCATCAAAACTCCGACCATATGGTGATCTGTCAGGTGGATATCGGCGGCCAGACGGTACAAATTGTCACCGGGGCTTCCAACCTTAAGGTCGGCGATGTCATCCCCGCCGCGTTGGATGGCGCGACGCTGCCCGGCGGGCACAAAATTGTCACCACCCAGCTGCGCGGGGAGCTCAGCGAGGGCATGCTCTGCTCTCTGGCTGAGCTGGAGCTGACCAAAAACGACTTTCCTAACGCCATTGAGGACGGCATCTTCGTCATCGACGAGCCCTGCACGCTCGGCGAAGATATCCGCACCGCGCTGGGGCTCAATGACACGATTGTGGAGTTTGAAATCACCTCCAACCGCCCGGACTGCCTGTCGGTCATCGGTTTGGCGCGTGAGGCGGCCGCAACCTTTGGTAAGACCTTAAGCCTCAAGCCCCCCGTTGTGGCAAAGGGCAACAGCAATATCAACGACATGCTCGCCGTCGAGGTCAAAAACCCCGTCCTTTGCCCGCGTTATGTGGCACGCGCCGTCACAAACGTCAAAATCGGCCCCTCGCCGCTTTGGATGCGCGAGCGGCTGCGCGCTTCAGGCGTGCGCCCCATTAACAATATCGTGGATATCACCAACTATGTCATGCTCGAATACGGTCAGCCGATGCACGCCTTTGACGTGAATTGCGTCGCGGGCAAGTGCCTGGTCATCCGCAACGCCGAACCGGGTGAAACGCTGATGACGCTGGATGGCACAGAACGCGTGCTCTCGCCGGAAATGCTGGTCATCGCCGACGCCGAAAAGCCCTCGGCAGTCGCGGGCGTTATGGGCGGCGAAAATTCCGGCATCCATGACGACACCGTCACGGTTGTGTTTGAATCCGCCAACTTTCTCGGCAGTTCGGTGCGCACCACCGCCAAAAAGCTTGGCATGAGAACCGAGGCCTCCTCCCGCTTTGAAAAGGGGCTTGACCCCACCGTCTGCCTGACGGCCGCCGACCGCGCCTGCGAGCTGGCCATCCTGCTCGGCGCCGGCGAACCGGTGAACGGCGCGATTGATGTGGATAATTCCACCAAAGCCGCAACCGTCATCAAGCTGGAGACCAACTGGGTCAACCGCTTCCTCGGCATTTTTGTTTCGCGTGAGGACATGGTCAAAAGCCTGGAAGCCATCGGCTGCGCCGTAAAGGGAGATGACGTTACAGTTCCTTCGTGGCGCGCAGACCTTGAACACAAGGCGGATATTGCCGAGGAAATCGCCCGTTTTTACGGCTATAATAAAATTCCCATCACCGCCCTGCATGGCGGTGTCTACGGTGTTGTCACCGAAGCGCAAAAGCTGGAGCGCCGCGCCGTCACCACGCTGCTGGCGCAGGGCATGAGCGAAATTTGCACCTATACCTTTATCTCGCCCAAGGCGTTTGACCTGGTGCGTTTGCCGGAAGGCAGCCCGCTACGCCGCGCCGTTAAAATTTTGAATCCTCTGGGTGAAGACACCAGCGTCATGCGCACCGTCGTTTACCCCTCCATGATGGAGGTGCTCGCGCGCAACTACAACAACCGCAACGAATCGGCCGCGCTGTTTGAGGTCGCCAAGGAGTTTATCCCCAAGACCGGTGCCAACACGCTGCCCGACGAAAATAAGATGCTTTCACTTGGCATGTTTGGCCCTGATTACGACTTTTTCTCGCTGAAGGGCATCGTCGAAGAGCTGCTTGAGGTGTTTGGTATCGCCGATTACGATGTGGCCGCCGTTACCGGCAACCCCACTTTCCACCCGGGGCGCTGCGCCGAAATCACGAAGGACGGCAAATGCATCGGCACCATCGGCGAGGTGCACCCTTCTGTTTGCGGCAACTACGACATGAATGTCCGCGCCTATATGGGGCGTATAGACCTTGATACGCTGTTTGCGCTCTCCGATGTCACAAACCGAACCTACCACCCGCTTCCCCGGTTCCCCGCTTCCACCCGCGATATTGCGCTGCTCTGCGACGATTCGCTGCCGGTACTGACCATCGAAAAAGCTATCAAAGCCCAGATTGGTGACATTTTGGAGTCGGTGTCTCTGTTCGACCATTACAAAGGCGCACAAATTCCCGCCGGCAAAAAGAGCCTGGCGTTCGCCATCTCGATGCGCGCGGCCGACCGCACCCTGACCGATGCCGAAGTTAATGCAGCCATGGAACGCGCCGTAAATGCCGTTTCTGCGCTGGGCGCACAACTGCGTGCATAAATTTCGCTTGTATTCGGGAAACATATGTTGTAAGATAGTAGTAAGAGGTGATATTTATGCAAGAGCCAACACGCTCCTTCTCTATTTACGAAGATAAAGAATCCGAAGTGCGCAGCATCCTCACGGGCGTTTATGATGCGCTCAAGCAAAAGGGGTACAACCCGATAAACCAGATCGTCGGCTATATCCTTTCGGAAGATCCCACCTATATCACTACCTACAACAATGCCCGCAGCCTTATTCGCCGCATTGACCGGGACGAGCTGCTTCAGATCCTCGTCCGCTCTTACCTCGGCGAATAGGTATTTGGCTTTAAGCCGTACAGCGAAATTTCCATTGAAAGGGGTCGATTTTATTGTCCGAAGCCAAGAAGCAGACGCTTCCCATGTTTAAGGGGAAACCGTTGGTGCGTTCCGGTAATGTGTTGTATTATGGTGATCCATCCGAAAAATACATTGCCATGATGCAGGTGCTCACCAATAAAAGCTTTGAGGATGTTACGCTTTCCGACCGGGTGTCGGTGCAGATTCTCTCTACCGATGAAACGCTCCACACCAGCCAGCGTGTGATAAAGCGTACCGAGAAAACCGGTCTTTACAAGGCGCTTACCATTGCCACCATCTGGCTGGAGCGCGCTTTGAACAACAAGTAAAAATTTGCTCACTAAAAAGGGACGTGGCCATCATACGGCTGCGTCCTTTTTGCATCGTTCGGTCAAATTTATCATACGTAGCCGAGTGTTAAAGGTTGCCGACTTTCCAGATACCTCCAGTTAACTGCGCCTTCTTTGACAGCGGGATGAGAAATCGGCCGCTAAAACGGCAGGGGCGAATGTGTTTTTAAACATTCGTCCCTGCCGTTTTTTAACGCCTATTTAATGAATCCGCCCAACCAGCTGAGAATACGCTGCATAATGCCGGCCTTTGCCGCACCGTTGCCATCGCCTGAATCGTCTGCCACAGAAGATGCGTCATCGGGCTGCTCAGATGCATTTTGCGGCGCCGCTCTGTTCGCTTTGCCAGAGCGGTGATAGCTGCCTGACCCGATACCGGCCTCGGAAAGAGCGTCAGTCAGCGCATCCGCGGCAGAAATCACCGTTTCATGCAGCGTCTTCTTTTCATCATCGGTCAGTGCGTCGTCGCTCATGCCGCTTTTTTCGGCCGTCAGCGCCTCTTTATAGGCTTCCAGCAGTTTGGCAAGCGCCGTCTTTGTAGTGTCGTTATCCAAACCTGCAATCAGCCCATCAATGGCGTCGGCGTCCAGCATCTGGAATGCTGGGCCATTGCGTCCTCTATCGCTGCTGCCATTCTTTGGCCAACCGTCATTTTTATTCTCTGCATACCCCTGCCGGTTCATAATATCGATTCCCGCCTCAGTAAGGGCGGATGCCAGCGCATCCCTTGCGTTCCCGGCTGCCTTTCTCGGCGTTTCCAGCGATTCCTGCGCTGTAGAAAACGCCGATTTGGCCGCCGCTTTTTCAGCTTCCAGTGCGTTTTCATAAGCTGCCAGCAACTGGGTCAGCGCCGCCTTGGTGTTCTCATCTTCCAATGCAGTAATCTTTTCCTGGATTTGACTCAGAACCCTATCGCCATAATCCATATCTCCTTGCCGGTCTTTACCGCCCTGTTTCATGCCTGTGCCGCCCTGCCTGTTGCCGCGCACACTTTGAGATGAACTGCTGTCTGCAAAAACGCCGACAGCCATTAAAGCCGCTGCCAGTGCCATACAAATGACGGATACCAAAAGCTTTTTAAGAAATCTTTTCATTCGAATCATACGCCCCTTCTTGTTTTGTGCAATAGTTATAGGTTGAAAGTGCAATCAAAGTTAAGCAACAAAGCGCCTTATAACCGTTTTAACATAAAATTAGCTGTACCAAGTCGGCCTGTTGACCAAAGCATATTTTACCAAAAGCTCTTGTAAAACAATAATGTACCGATGTGTAATTTCAGTGACAGGCACATTAAAGACATATAAAAACCGCCGCAGATACCTGCGGCGGTCCAGCTTGTCGAAAAAGCGGAGGCATTTTAGCGGTTTGCACAAGCCGCTTGACGCCTGACGCGCCATCGGGGAACCCCTTGCGGGGGTTCCCCGCGCCAAAACAGTCCCCCGGACTGTTTTGGCTGCCCCTCCTGCGCTTTTTTGAAGAATGAAGCACGCAAGCTTTTTGAAAAAAGCTTGACCAAAAACTTTAATTTGTGCAATTCTTTAGTAAGAAAGCGTTCTTTG
>JAEWLW010000075.1 GCA_023457355.1 Bacillota bacterium
CTTTCGCCAAAGAGGAGCGAAAGATGGTAACAAAGTGATCAAAATACCGCTTGGCCCGGGTCCGCTTCGCCTTTTGGGCACTGATTCGGGTTTGGTCCTTTATCTGCATCATTTGTTCAGAGGTTCCTTAGAATGCGGGTTTGTGTTAAATCGTTGTAAATTGGTGTAAAAAATAGCCAATTTTTTTTTGTGCAACAATCCAAAATGATTTATTTATACAAAAAAATATTGCCAAGGATTAGGGGTTATGATATGATAAAAATATTAAGAGAATATGACTTGTGCGGAATTTGCTTTAGAGTATGAGAAAAGCAAAATGCAAAAGTGGGCATTGTGCTTCGCTAATGCGTTTTGCTTTTTTTTTGCGCTTGCGCCGTATATCGAATATTCTTGGAGATGCAGGCTGCATCTCAGGAAAGCCGTTTGCAAAAGCAGAAAAACAGATTAAGAAAGGGACGATTACATGAAAAAATTTGCAAAAGCGATCAAATGTTCCGTAGCATTTGTACTTTGCGCAGCTTTGCTGGCGGGGTGTGGTACCGCCGCAAGCACCAGTGTAGCATCCACGACCTCAGGCACTGCTTCTTCCGCGGCAGCCAATGATGACTTCAAGATTACGTTAAAGTTAAGCCATGTTTTCCAGCCGGACGAGCAGATTTATAAATCTATGGAACTGATTGGTAAGCGCATCACCGAGAAAACCAACGGGCATGTCAACGTTGAAGTGTTCGGGCAGGGCCAGCTTTCTGTTTACGAGGATGCCGTTGAGCAGGTTGTGCGCGGTGCAAACTTTATTTCTGTAGAAGAACCCTCTTATCTGGGCGCTTATGTTCCTGATTTTTCGGCGCTTGTAGGCCCGTGCCTGTACCAGAGCTACGATGAGTGGGAGGCGATGGGCCAGACCGATCTCGTCAAGGATTTGACCGCCAAGGCCGAGGAAAAAGGGATTCATATTCTCTCCCTGAATTACGAATTTGGTTTCCGCAGCCTGTGCACCAACAAAGAAATACATACGCCTGAAGATTTAAAGGGCACCAAGCTGCGCAGCACCAAGAGCCCGCTGTTTGTTAATACCATTAACGCCATGGGTGGCGTTGCAACACCGATGTCCTTTACCGAATGCATCTCTGCTATCCAGTCCGGTGTTGTTGAGGGCTTTGAAGGCTCAGAATCCACCCTGCAGGATACCGGCGCATGGGAAGTTGTTAAGAGAGTTGGTCTGACCCGTCACTTTATCGCAGTTCGCGGCGTTTACATTAACACCGACGTTTACAACAGTATCCCTGAGGAATACCGCAAGGTTATCGACGAAGAGTTCGAATATGGCGCCAAGGAGTGCCGTGCAGCCGTTGAGGCCAGCTATGACGCCACTGTTGAAAAGCTTAAGAGCGAAGGCGTTGTGTTTAACGAAGTGGATACCGAAGCATTTGCCAAGGCCTGCAAACCGGTTTATGATGACCTCGTAAAGAGCTCCGGCTGCACCGAGGGCATTTATGAGACACTGCAGGACGAGCTTGCTAAGATTCGCAAGGCGTAAAAGCAAAAGCGAAAATCTTTGATACCTGATCGGAAATGAGTTGAACTATGAAGAAAAACTGGCCGAAACTGATTCTAATGAATCTGGATGCCATCATTACAGGCGGCGCTCTCATAGCCACAACGTCGCTGGTGTTGCTCAACGTGTTTACGCGTTATTTCCTCAACAGCCCGATTACATGGTCGGAAGAGGTCGCCACCGCCTGTTTTGTATGGACAATCTTTATGGGTGGCGCCGTTACATTCCGAAACAAGGCACATCTTGGCGTGGATATTGTGGTTAAACGCTTGCCGCCCAAGACGCACGCTGTTGTTACGCTTTTTACACATATCAGCACCATTTTAATTCTTGGTGCCCTGACTTACAACAGTATTTTGTATGCTATAAACTCCGCCAGTAAGCTCTCAAATATACTGCAGGTAACCATTTTGTGGACGACTGTTCCTGTGGCGCTGGGCTTTGGCCTTTCCTTGGTGTGGGCCGTTATCTTTATGGTGCAGGACATTATAGGGCTCTTTAAAAAGCGTAAAAAGCAGGAAGAGGAGGTGGCGTGATGGCTGATTTTATCGTCTACTTGCCAATAGTACTGGTGTTTGTCCTGTACTTTGCAGGTATTCCCATCGTCTATTCGTTGTTGGGTTCCACCTTCTTTTATTTCATGTTTATTGACACGACTTCGCCGATGGACCTGATTCTGCAAAAGGTGCTTACGAGTTCGCAATCATTCTCACTGCTGGCTATTCCGTTCTTTGTCATGGCGGGCTCTATTATGAACTACTCCGGCATCAGTGAAAAAATGATGGAGTTCGCCGAAGTGTTGACCGGCCATATGCGCGGCGGTCTGGCTCAGGTCAATGTGCTTTTGAGCATGTTGATGGGCGGATGCTCCGGCTCTGCCAATGCAGACGCTGCGATGCAGAGCAAAATGCTTGTTCCTCAGATGGAGGAACGCGGTTACTCCAAAGCGTTTTCAACAGCGATTACAGCGGCTTCATCCGCCGCAACGCCTGTTATTCCGCCAGGCGTTAATCTGATTGTTTATGCGCTTTTGGCAAGCTGCCCACTTGGCCGTGTGTTTGCATCGGGTTATGTACCCGGCGTTCTGATGGGGCTGGCCTTGATGGCAGCGGTGGCCTATGTTTCTAAAAAGCGCGATTATCAGCCTTCTCGTGCCAAGCGTGCCAGTCTTGGAGAAATTGGCCGGCAGGCGCTGGTTTCGTTTTGGGGATTGGCATTCCCGTTTGGCATCATCCTTGGTATGCGCATCGGATTGTTTACGCCGTCCGAAGGCGGCGCTGTGGCTGTATTATACACGATCATCATCGGCAAATTTGTGTATAAAAAACTGAATTTCCGCAAGCACTTTATCCCTATCATGCGGGAGACCATTGCAGGCACTTCCTCGGTTGTAATGATCATGGTATCCGCCAGCGTGTTCGGTTACTACCTGACATGGCAAAGCATCCCGCAGATGGTTACCCGCGGACTGACCTCTCTTACCACGAATGTTTACGTTATGCTGCTGTTGTGCAATGTGATTCTGCTTGTTATGGGTATGTTCCTGGAGGGCGGTGCCGCACTGATGATCATTGCGCCGCTGCTCGTTCCTGTTGTCACGGCAATGGGTGTGGATAAAGTCCATTTTGGCATGATTTGCATTGTTAACATCATGCTGGGCGGCTTAACGCCTCCCTTCGGCTCCATGATGTTTACGACATGTGGCATAACAGGGTGCAAGGTCAGCGACTTTTTACGCGAAAGCTGGATCTTTATGTTCGCGCTGCTGGTCGTTTTGATTTTCATTACGATGTTCCCGGCGCTCAGCTTGGCTGTGCCCAATCTTATTTACGGCGCGTAAAAACAGCCGCTTGCGGCATAAATTAAAGAATTATCTGGCGGCCGTTTTCCGGCGGGTGGTTTCGGCATTCAAGATGCATGTGCATGCCAAAACCGCCCGCCGGAAAAGTTCAATATCAGCTCCATTGCCCGGCGGGTGCTTGACGCGCAGCGTTTAGACTGACGGGTAAGGGATTCTGAACACAAACTACGGGTGGCGGGTATCGGCTTTTATATCCTTTTTCGCAGTTGCGTGGCCTGGACGTCCGATAGGACCGGGCCGGGAGAATAACACGCTACCCTGAAAGGAGGTGTCTCAGTGATAGATACCCCATTGGAATTACTTGCCTATCTGCGCGAAATCAATGTGGCGTCAATAGCGCTGAGGCTCACCTGTGCCATGCTTTTTGGTGGCCTGATCGGGATGGAGCGCGAACGCAAGCGCCGTCCGGCGGGGTTCCGCACTTACATGATTGTTTGCCTTGGTGCGACACTGACGATATTGTTAGGCCAGTACGAGACACTGATGCTGCACACGCGGTGGGCGGCACAGCTGGATGCCATCGGCATCAGCACGGATGTTTCGCGTTTTGGTGCCCAGGTTATAAACGGCGTGGGGTTCCTCGGCGCAGGAACCATTATTGTCACGGGACGCCAGGAGGTTAAAGGGCTTACCACGGCGGCAGGACTGTGGGCGTCGGCCTGTATGGGCCTCGCCATCGGCGCGGGTTTCTACGAGTGCATGATCGCCGGCTTCATCCTGATATTCCTGAGCATCAAGGTGTTTCCGATCATCGAGAACATGGCCCTTACCACGGCCAGATATATGAATATCTATGTGGAGTTTACGTCGCTGGATGGCATCGGCTCCTTTATACAATGTATTAAAGGGCATAACATCAGGATATTTGACGTCGACCTCGAGAAGGGGATGGGCGTGAACCTGAAACATCCAAACGCCGTGTTTTCCATCTATCTGCCGCGTAAGACGCCGCACACCGAAATTCTGGCGACGCTGTCTCTGGAGAACAACGTCTGTGCCATCGAAGAAATCTGAAGGGGGGAGACGGAATGGTGCCATGGTTTGATTTTTTGCGGGATCTAACGCCCGCTTCCGTTACAGCTCGGATGCTTCTGGCGGTTTTTTGTGGTGGCCTTATTGGCATAGAAAGGGAGCATCGAAGGCGGCCCGCAGGCTTTCGGACGCATATCCTGATCTGTCTGGGTGCGGCCATGACAACGCTGACGAGCCAGTATCTGTTTTTGAATATGTCCTATTATACGGATATCGCCCGACTTGGCGCGCAGGTTATCGCCGGCATTGGCTTTATCGGCGCAGGCGCCATCATTGTGACGCGGCGCAGGCGTGTCAAGGGGCTGACGACGGCGGCCGGGCTCTGGGCCTGTGCAATCATCGGGCTGGCCTGCGGCGCGGGTTTTTATGAGGGCGCGCTGATCGCAACCTTTCTTATTCTGCTGGCCGAAATCGTTTTTTCCAAGCTGGAATACTGGATGCTCCGCAACTCTCCCGAAGTTAACCTCTATATGGAGTATGCGCAGGGCCATTCGCTGGATGGTGTGATCAATCGCATACGTGACAGCAACATCAAGATCACAGACCTGGAAATCACGCGGGATTCCGAAAGCGAGGGACACAGCGCTTGCGCCATCTTCACCCTTCAGGTCGGCAAACGGTCGCATTGCAAGCAGTTGCTGGTGGATGTCATGAAGATGGACGGCATCCTGACTGTGGAAGAATTATAGGCGTATATCCCGCCTTTTGTAACCTGATAAGAAAAGGACTTTGCACCCTCAACAGGGCCCGCTTTAAGGGTTGCTTGGGCGAATGTACGAGTTTGAATCGGTAAGGCCGGGCGTTCAAGCCTTTTCGTTTCCGCCAAAATGATGTCAATAAAGGGACAGAGGCTTAGCTGTTTAAAACAAATGCCGCTTATCGCGATATGGGAGAATCTCCGGCGAGGGTTCTCCCTGCAAAAACAGTTCACTGGACTGTTTTTGCGCCCTCTCCTGCGTTTCTTATAGAATTAGGGTACTTTGGGGCGCTGCCCCAAATCCTGCAAGCTTTTGAAAAAGCTTGACCAAAACTTTTGATTTGTGCAACATTTTTTAAAATGTTCGTTTTTTGACAAGCTGTGATGTCATGCAGTGTAAGCTGCATGACATCATTTTTTTTGGTATCGAGATTCGAATATTATGCCGATTAACGCCAAACCGCGCTGCCTTTGCGGTCGGTCATCCTGCAATAAATGCCTGTGGACTGTCGACTCAGGGCAAAAGCCGAGCGCCGTTTGTGCCCCTTTTTCATACAAAAAAAGGCCTGCCCGCTAAAATGGCGGACAGGCTTTTTGCATAAAAATTATTATTTGGTTTTGACATTCCTGTAATTTTAGCGCTTTGCAAGCAAAGGCGTATTGTGGCGCCTGTTTAAACTGTCCGCTCTCTTTTAGATAAAATCTACAAAACTTAAAAAATTTCCGCGCTAAGTTTCAAATATTTTTGCCCACACTACACAAGCAACAGGTAAAATATAAGCAAGTCAGTTGGTTAAAGTGTTGGTATATGCGCTTTAGTTAACCGTCAAATTGGCAAATCGGCTGTGTACAGGGAACAGAGACTTGGCATTTAAAAGGAGGTGCGCATATACAATGCCATACTCTGCCGGAATACGTTTTAACGCAAGGAGATGGAAAAATGAAAATCATTGGCATCACAGCTTGCACTGCGGGCATAGCGCACACCTACATCGTTAAGGAAAAAATCCTGGCTGCTGCAAAGGAACTGGGTCATGCGGTAAAAATCGAGACACAGGGTTCCATCGGCGTGGAGGACGCGCTGACCCCAGAGGATATTGCATCGGCCGATGTTGTGTTGCTTGCAACCGATATCCGTATCGACAAATCACGTTTTGCGGGCAAACCGGTGGTAGAGCTTCCCATCAGCACGGTGATGAAATCACCCAAATCCGTTATTACGTCCATCGCAAAAAAACTTGGCAAATGAGGGAGGAGTAGTACAATGTCACTTATGGAAACAGTCAAAAAGAACGGCTGGAAGAAGCCGGTAATGACCGGTATTTCTTACATGATACCGATGGTCGTGGCCGGCGGTATTCTTGGCGCCATGGCAAAGGGCTTCGGGGGATATGCCATCGGTGGATTTTACGATACCTCGGGCTGGGCAACCCCCTTTACCGGAATGTTGCCGTTTACATGGGGCGGCTTCTGGTGGGGCGTTAATATGCTCAGCAGTTATGCAATGGCGTTCGCTGTAGCTGTCATGACCGCCGGTCTGGCGTATGCTATTGCGGGCCGTCCGGCCATTGTCCCCGCTTTTATTATTGGATATACCTGCGCGCAGTCCAAAGCAGGCTTTCTTGGCGGCTTGCTCATGGGCTTCATTATCGGTTACTTTGTAGAGTGGATGAAGACCTGGAAGCTGCCCAAGTGGAGCAGCGGGCTGATGCCGGTTCTCATTATACCCGTGGTCGCGACGTTTGTATGCGGCATGCTGTTCCTGTGCGTATTCTGCCAACCGCTGGCATGGCTTATGAATGGTTTCCAGCAGTGGATTATGGGACTTAACGGCACATCGAGATTTATAATAGGCGCGGTCATCGGTGCCTGCATGGGCTTTGATATGGGCGGCCCTGTCAACAAGACTGCATCCATGGCTGCAAATGCACTTGGCGCCGACGGAATCAGTGGTCCTATGTCCGCTAAGATCATCGGCGGCATGACGCCGCCCTGCGGTATCTTTGTCTCAACCCTTATCGCGCCCGGGAAGTTCACCGATACTGAAAAGGATACGGCTATCACCGCGTTCCCCATGGGTCTGTGCTTTATCACAGAAGGCGTTCTTCCCTTTGCGGCCGCTGACCCGCTGCGTTTCATTCCTGCTTCGATGATCGGTTCCGGCCTTGCCGGCGGCATTGCGGTGGCTGCGGGCGTTGAATCGGTGGCGGGCCACGGCGGTATCTTTGTATTCCCGATGATGGTCAATCCGATCATGGCGGTGGTTGCGCTTGTGGCCGGCTCTGTTGCTACCGGCGTTATTTACGCCATGATAAGGCGTCCGCTTTCCGAGTCCGCCTCTGCGGAAGAAGAAATCGTCGACATGGATTTAGATATTCAAATCTAACATTTTGGTTCATACGCAAAACTCAGACAGGCGCTTCCCCGAAAAGTCTGGTCGGTGCGGAGGGGAAGCCCTCCGCACCGCTGTTTTTTGGAGGGAATACCCGCACGGACAGATTCAATTTATGTGTAACTTATGAGGAGTATGGTATAATTATGTATGTTTCAATGAAGGCGATTCTGGACCATGCCAATAAATTTAATTACGCGGTCATGGCAATGAACAGCATCAATATGGAGATGGCGCGCGCGGGAATTGAAGCCGCTGAAGAAATGCATTCTCCAATCATCATCCAGATGGGGCCCGGGCAGATGAAAAAGCACGCCCATATGCCTGAAATGCTGCCCCTTGTCAAAGAGCTTGCAGATCGCGCCAGCGTCCCGGTATGCCTCAATATGGACCACGGCGCCAATTTTGAAGATATTGTGTCCTGCATTCAGGCAGGGTTCAGCAATGTTATGTTTGATGGCTCCTCGCTGCCGTTCGAAGAGAATGTCGCACGCACCGCCATCATCTGCGCGTTGGCACATGCCAGGGGCATCAGCGTGGAGGCGGAGCTCGGCCACGTCGGACAGGCAAACGACATGGATGACCTGAACGCCGACTTTTTAACCGATCCGGCAGTCGCTAAGGAATTTGTAGCGCGCACCGGCGTTGACGCCCTGGCAGTGGCAATAGGTACCGCGCACGGCGCTTATCCCAAGGGAAAGATACCCAAGCTCGATTTTGAGCGCCTGAGAGCGCTTAAAGATACATTGCAAATGCCTTTGGTTATGCACGGCGGGTCCGGCGCAGGCGCTGATAATATACATAAGGCTGTCGCGCGCGGCATAAACAAGATAAATGTTTGCACCGACGCTTTCCAGGTGGCCAAGGATGCCATACTCGGCGCGCCTGCGTCGATGGATTATCTCGCGCTGTGCATGGAAGCCGAAAAGGCTGTCAAGATGTTTGTAAAGGACTATATCGGGATGATCGGTTCCGCGAACAGATTCACCTTTGAAAGCGGCGCCTGCACCAGCAAGGAATAAACGCTTGTAAAACTGCCATAAAAGCAAAACGTACAGTCGGGGGGCAATTCAGATATGGATCCTTTTGCATTAGGCTTTGTGGGTGTTGTGGCCGTCATCATGGCCGCGAAATGGCTGTTCGAGTTTAAAATGTACCGCAGCAGCGTTTACAAGATGCTTTACAGCGGCTATACGGAATATCGTATGCGCAGAAAAAGCGTGCTTAGAATGTCGGAAAGCGTCGCCATGCAGGCGCGGTTTGGCGACTGCCGGCTGATATTTCAGGTGCTGCCTTCGGATTGCGTACCCACCTCGTTTGTAACGGTGATATTGCGCAGCGGGTGCTATGTGTTCGGCGTTACAGGCAACGCGTCTCCCCAAAGGAATTCCTTGCAGGTATGCCGCCGTTTTTTTCAGGAGAATATCGCCAAAAAGCTGGCGGATACCCGCTATCGGGGCGAAGCGCTGCCGGTTGCATACGCCTTAGTCGTAGCGGATTCCTCAAACATTGCACAGACCGAATACATCGTGAAGCGCGGTGATATGATTACGTGGCTGGGGCGGCTTGATTCATTCCGGGAAAAAGTACTTTCCGCCGAGGATGTGCAGCATATCTTCAGCGTTGTGGCGAAGGAAGCTCTGGCGCAGGAATAGAACGTTTAAATGGGAGGGGGCGTTTGCGTGAACAAAAACAAGGAGCTTTATTATCAGGAAAAGATCCTTTTGCAGCTGCTCCCCGGTGGGGTAATGACCAACAAGCAGCTGGCGGAGGCGGTGGGGGTGACATCGCGCTCGGTACGGACCAAGCTGGAAATTATCGAAAGCTATCTCTCCGAGCACGATTTGGGAACCCTGGAGCGCAACTCCCGGGCAGGCGTACGCCTTATCGCCAGTGAGCCGCAGAAAAAGAAGCTTGCCCGCATCTGCGGCGGTTCGCCGGGCTGGGGGTTCATCACCGGCCTTGAGCAGCGCAGGAACGAGATGATCCGCTGCATCTTCTGTATGAAAAAATCTGACATTTTGACGATAGCGGGCCTTGCGGAAAAGATGTATCTCAGTATTCCCACCGCAAAAAGGTGCTTTGACCAGACGGTGGAATGGTTTGCCCAGTGGCATATCGACGTTCGCACGGTGCGCAACCGCGGGATAACCGTCACCTGCCTGGAAACGGACTACCGCAAAGCCATACGCAGTTTTATCAGGGCGCATTACGGCGAAAATCTGGAGGCGGCGGTCAAGCTGTTTTTTCCCGGCCTCGATTCTGCGCTGATACGCAAACAGCTTATTCGCGTTGAGGAACGCTGGCGCCTTGAATTCAGCGACTATTCCCTGCAGGATATCTGGCTTTTTCTCTGCATAGCGGTATACCGCACCCAGGTGGGTTGCCCCATCACCGAATTTGCCGCGGGTAATTATAACTATCTTTCTAAAAACAGGGAATACGATTTTTCACTGGCAGTATTTGAAGCGATAGCCCAACAGCGGCAGATCGTGATACCCATTCCGGAAGCTGCGCGTCTGGCAGAGATAATCCTCTGTTCAAACGTCGTTTCGGAGCCTGAGGATACGCGACAAAATAACATATGGCTTTATGAAGAGAAGTTCAAGGAATTCGTCCGGCAACTCATCGAATGCATGAGCGTGGTTCTGGGTGAGGACTTCAATAATGACGAATCGCTTTACAATGGCCTTTTGAGCCATCTGCGGCCGGCAATTTTCAGGATGCGCTACGGCTATATGCGTGAGGACAATACCCTTTCCTATATTAAAAACGAATATAAGCATGTGTATCGGGCCGCATGGTCCACCATTCCGTTGTTTGAAAAATACTTTGACATCAAGGTGACCGATGCCGAACTGGTCTGCATTGCGCTGTATGTGCAGGTGGCGTTGGAGCGGCGGAAAAAGCCGTTCAGGGCGGCGCTGGTGACAACGCGTGGCAACGGGTATACACAGCTTTTATGCATACGCCTGAAAAAGGCTTTTCCCAGTGCAGCTGTGCTGGATGTCATGCGGCAGCAGGACTTTAAGGCGCAGAGCCTCTCGGAATATGACGTTATATTTACCACCTCCGGCACGCTGCCGGAACAGGGCGTTGTGATAAGGGTGCCCGATGTGCTTTCTGATGAGGTGGAACTGAGCCTGAAGCGCAGGGTGCAAAAGCTTTTGGAAAATCAAGCGGCGGGAGAAATCATGAACCCCGCGTGTTTCCCGCTGCTCAGCCCGGAACTCATGCTGATCCAAAGCGAAATGTCCGGCAAAGATGAGATACTGCGGGCAATGACCAGCCTTTTGGAGGAACGCGGCTATGTGAGCGACGGCTATTATCAGACCGTCATTGAAAGGGAAGCGGTCACCTCCACCGCCATCGGAAACGGTGTGGCCATCCCGCACGGATATGCCTCGGGTGTCAATCAGCCGAAGGTGTGCGTATGTACGCTGAGAAAACCTATTCTCTGGGATCATGAGATGGTGGATGTCATCTTTATGCTGGCAGTCAGAATGAACACCCTTGATGACTTGAAAGACATTCAGCTTTTTTATAAATCCTTTATCAAGCTCACGGATACCGACGAAAAAGTCGCCATTTTACGTAAAATTGAAACCGGCGCGCAAATGTATAAGTATTTGATTGGTTGGAGGTAACTTACATGACGGTCCTGGATATTTTAGACGAGAGAATCGTCGATCTGGATATGGATGTGAAGAGCAAAGACGAGGCGATTCGGCGTCTGAGCGCTCATCTGAAAGAAGTCGGCTACATCGCAGACGTCGACGAATTTGTATCCGACATTTATCAGCGCGAGAGCGAAGGGCGCACCGGAATAGGGGAGGGCGTTGCTATCCCGCACGGAAAATCCGATTCCGTCAAAAATCTGGGCATTGCGGTGGGCAGGTGCCGAAGGGCTGTGGCGTGGGAATCGCTCGACGGCAAGCCGGTTGATATTATCTTTCTTTTCTGTATTTCAAAAAATAAATACGATGCGCAGCATCTCAAGACCATCGGAGACCTTGCCGCCAGGCTGGGGCGGGGCAACACCATTGCAAAACTGCGCGCGATGCGTACCTTCTCCGATTTGCTTGAGGCCTTCGAGGACTGCCCACAGGTGAGCGCCCGGGATATGGAGGAGCTTTCGGAGGATATTGATATCAAAATTCAGAACTGATACGAATGGCCGATAAAGCGGTAAAATGGTTGGCGCAATACTTTTTACCGGCCGTGCAAGCGGGTGCAGGCGGGTCTGCACCCGCCAAAGGCGGCGCAGAATGGCGGAAAAACACGCCAAGGCTGCTGCTGTTTTATTGGATATGCGTATGAAGCCTTTTGGCGGAAATTGAAGGGAGATGAACCGATCATGGTGAAGGAAAATGTTATTGTAACCAGCCCGTCAGGGCTTCATATGCGCCCGGCAAACATATTGGCGCAGCTGGCTTCGCAGTGCTCCTCAAGCATCACAATAACTGCCGGGGACAAAGTGGTAAACCCCAAGAGCCTGCTGATGCTGATGGCAGCGGCTATCCCCTGTGGCGCCGAGGTGATGGTAACCTGCGAAGGCGCCGAGGAGGAGAAGGACCTCAAGACCATCATAGAAGCGATCAAGAGCGGATTGGGTGAGCTGCAATGAAGGAGCTGCGAGTTGAGAGTCCCGCCTCCCCGGGCATCGTGGCGGGCAGGGCCTTTGTGGTTAAAAAGGCGCAAATTGCCGTTGAGACCTATGGTTATTCCGACCCTCAGGCTGAAAAGGCTAAATTTTCCGCCGCGGTGAAAGTTGTGACGGAAGGCCTGAAAGAAGCCGCGAAGGGTTCCGAGATATTTGCCGCGCACATGGATCTGGTGCAGGACTTTGCACTGCGCGACAATGTGGAGCGCCTCATCACCGCCGAGCACAAAAACGCGCAGGAGGCGGCGGCCGAAAGCTGCGACCTTTTTGCCAATATGTTTTTGGCGACGGATAACGCGTTGATGCAAGCGCGCGCGGCCGACCTGCGTGATATCCGCGCCAAGCTGCTTCTGGCGATGCAGGGCATCAGCGTGAATCCATTTGAAGGGATGAAAGCACCCGGCATCGTTGTCGCCGAGGATCTCTCTCCCTCTGACACCATCAGCATGGACCGTTCGCTGGTGCTGGGCATGGTCACTCAGTCCGGCGGCGTGACCAGCCACGTTGCCATCATCGCCAAAACACTGGGCCTGCCGGCTCTGGTGGGTGTGACGGGCCTAATGGAAAGCGTTAATGGCGGTGAGCAGGTTATTCTGGACGCCGACGACGGCAGGCTTATTATCTCACCCGACGCGGGAACCGGCAAAGCTTATGCGGTGCGCATTGACGAATCCAACCGCCGCCGCAGCGAACTGGCGAAGCTTAAAGGGCTGCCTGCCGTCACATCCGACGGCGTGACGGTGGAGCTTGGCGCGAACGTCGGTAACGTCGACGATATTCTTGCCGCTAAGGAATTCGGCTTTGACGGCATAGGCCTGTTCAGAACGGAGTTTTTGTACATGGAAAACACCCATTTCCCGACGGAGGAAGAGCAGTTCGCCGTCTACCGTCAGGCACTGCTGGCAGCCCAAAAGTCGGTTATCATCCGCACGCTGGATATCGGTGGCGACAAGAGTCTTCCGTACTATGAATTCGAAAAGGAGGAGAACCCCTTTTTGGGTCTACGCGCTATTCGGCTGTGCTTTGCGCTGCCGGAGGTTTTTAAAACGCAGCTTCGCGCGCTGCTGCGTGCCAGCGTTTTCGGCACGCTGCGCATCATGTATCCCATGATCATATCGGTGGCGGAAGTTGAAAGGGCAAACGCATTTTTAGCGCAGTGCAAACAGGAACTTGATGCCGAAAAGAAACCCTACGATAAAAACGTTCAGGTCGGTATCATGGTGGAGACCCCTGCCGCGGTTCTATGTGCGCCTGAGCTTGCCCGCAAGGTGGATTTTTTCAGCATCGGCACCAACGACCTGACGCAGTATATCACCGCAGCCGACCGCGGCAACAAGCGTATCGCGCACCTGTACGACAGCAAAAACCCGGCTGTGCTGCGCGCCATCAAACAAGTGATCGCCGCGGGGCACGCCGCAGGCATAAAGGTGGGCATGTGCGGTGAGTTCGCCTCCGACGAATCGGCGGTGCCGTTGCTGCTGGGCATGGGGCTTGATGAGTTCAGCATGTCGGCCGGCAGAATAAACTGGGTCAAGGCGCAGATACGCGCGTTAAGCTTTGCCGAAGCCCAAAGCTCAGAGGCGGTCAGAAATATCTGATTGCAAAAGGGGAACAGCTATGACGCATATCACATTTAACACCGAAAAGCCCTTTGATATGATCCTGCTGGGGCGCGTCGCGATCGACCTCAACCCTGTAGACGCCTATAAAACACTTGCCGAAAGCGCGGTCTATAAAAAATACGTCGGGGGCTCGCCCGCAAATATTGCCGTCGGACTTTCCGCCTGGGGAAAAAGTGCGGCTTTTTCGCCCGGGTTTCCGACGACAGGTTCGGCGAATTTGTGGTGAATTTTTTCCGCGATGAGCATATCGATGTTTCGCACATCAAACACTGTGAAAGCGGTGAAAAGCTGGGACTGACTTTTACTGAAATATTGAGTCCCACCGAGAGCAACATTCTGATGTATCGCAGCGGCATCGCCGACCTTTCACTGTCGCCTGGGGATATCGACGAGGACTATCTCGCGCAGTCAAGGGCGCTCTTAATCTCCGGAACAGCGCTGGCGGCAAGTCCCTCGCGCGAAGCGGCGCTCAAAGCGGCAGCACTGGCGAAAAAGCATGGTGTGCGGATTATATTTGACATTGATTACCGCCCCTATAATTGGAAAAGCGAAGAGGAAACCTCAGTTTACTATTCCATCGTCGCGCATGAGAGCGACGTTATCCTGGGTTCCCGCGAGGAATATGATCTGACTGAGTGCTTTCTCGGGCTTGACGGCTCCGATAAAAGCAGTGCCGGGTATTGGTGCACACAGCGAGCCGCCGTCGTTGTGATCAAGCATGGCAAGCAGGGCTCCACCGCATACACCGGGGACGGAGGCGCTTATTCCGTCCGCCCCTTCCCGGTGAAGGCATTAAAGAGCTTCGGCGGCGGCGACGGGTATGCTTCCGCTTTTCTGTGGGGGTTATTAAACGGCGAAACGCTGCCGGCGTGCCTGGAACTGGGCTCGGCGTCGGCTTCGATGCTGGTTGCAGCGCACGGATGCAGTCCGTTCATGCCGACGGAGCCGCAGCTCAGAGAATTTATACGCAGCGAAAAAGAAGAATACGGCGAAATGATTGCGAGGGTATGATTATGTCGGAAAATTTTAAAAGAACCATTGGCGCCTCCGGAATAAGCGCTCAGGCCGTGAGCCTGGGTTGCTGGGCCATAGGCGGCGGGGAATGGTGGGGCGATAACGACGACGAAATGTCGGTGAAAACCATCTGCCGTGCTGTAGAACTTGGAATAGACTGGATAGATACCGCCCGTGTGTACGGTTTTGGCCACAGCGAGGAGGTCGTGGGCAGAGCGCTCAAAAAACTTCCGCGCGATAAGGTAATCATCTCGACCAAATGCGGCCTGCAGTGGTATGACGAGGGCGGCGAACTTCATTTTTCCAAAGAGGGTCACAATGTCCACCGCGATTTGTCACCCAAGGCGGTACGACGCGACCTTGAGCTGAGCCTGAAAACGCTGGGCACCGATTACATCGACGTGCTCTACACGCACTGGCAGTGCAAGACCTACGGCCTTGTGCCTGTGGCAGAAACAATGGCGGAACTTTTAAAGCTCAAACAGGAGGGCAAAATACGGGCCATCGGCGCTTCCAACGTTGATATGCGTATCCTGCGCGAATACGTTGAGGCGGGCGAATTGGATGTCATTCAGGAGAAGATGAGCATTCTGGACAGAAAGCCTGAAGAAGAACTGCTGCCGTTTTGCGAGGCGCACGGCATTACGCTGCAAACCTATTCGCCCATTGAACAGGGACTGCTGTCGGGCAAGGTGGCAAACGATTATCAAGTGAGAACCGGCGAGGCACGCAACGGCAAGCGCTGGTGGACCGCGGACGGCATCCGAACGGCAAACGAAATGCTGGCGGGCTGGAACGACCTCACCGAAAAATATAACTGTACGACGACCAATCTTTGCGTATGCTGGAACGCCATGCGCTCGCCGCAGATTAACGTGCTGTGCGGTGCAAGAAAACTTTCGCAGATAGAGGATACGGCGCGCTCCCTCGAAATAAATCTTTCGCGCGAGGATTTCGACCGCATGCGTGCCGACGCCGACGCAGCTTTGGCAAAGCTCGACAGTATGCCGGGCTGACGTGCCGGCATATGATACCGAGTTTTTGCGGCAAGGCGCACCGCTGCCGTCTTGCCCACTTGAAGTAAAAGGAGATGCAATAATGAAAATCGCACTTTTAAACGAATTCAGCCAGGCCCCCAAGAACGCCATCATCCTAAACGAGATTAAAAAGGTCGTTGAACCGATGGGGCACACGGTTTACAACACCGCAATGGAAAAGCCGCTGGTCGATCAAGATGTTCCCGAAGCCTACACCGCGGAGAACCCCAGGCTGACCTATCTGCACCTCGGCATTCAGGCGGCGCTTCTGCTCAATTCCGGCGCGGCGGATTTTGTGATTACCGGTTGCGGCACCGGGCAGGGCGCACTGATGTCCCTGAATATGTACCCCGGTGTCGTCTGCGGTTATTGCATTGAGCCTACCGACGCCTATCTGTTCTTGCAAATCAATAACGGCAATGCGCTTTCCATTCCCTACGCCAAGGGCTTTGGCTGGGGCGGTGAGCTCAACCTTAACACCATCTTTACCCGCGCATTCGGCTCCCCCAAAGGGATGGGCTATCCGGAGGGCCGAAAGGAATCACAGAACCGCAACGCCCAGCTGCTGTTCGATGTAAAGGCACAGGTTGCCAAGCCGCTGATCGAGGCGCTGCGCGCGATCGACCCGAAGATGGTTCGAGAGGCGATGATCCCCCGCTTTCTCGCCTGCTTCTATGCTGGCTGCGAAGATGCGGCACTAAAGACGTTTGTCGATGAAATAGTAAAAAAATAAGTCGCTTATGAATGATGCGACTGTGCTGTATCTTGTAGTGGTGCAGCTTGTACCTAAGAAATCCGGTGCGAAAGTCAAAATGCAAACGGAAGCATTAGAATGCCGCCTGTTTAAAAAGCAGGCGGCATTTTGCAGGCTGTCAAAGTAGATTCGTAAAGCGAAGCACCGGGGGAATCGTGTGAAAAAGGGGTGTGAGCCCCCTTTTTCGCGTCGAGGCGCACGAAATGCGCCGGATTGCTCGCTCCCAGGCGATAAAATGGGAAAGATTGTCCATTTTGATATTTTGGCGCCGTTAGAAAGCGCCCGTGGCTCTGACGAAAACCCTGCGCCAAAAGCGTCGGGTATTGGCAGGGACTATTTAACAAAGCCCGTTTCTTTTTAGGCAGGATTATAGTAGTAGTTATACAGCACCGTGCCATCCTCCAGCACAGCACGCCATATCATATAAATGAGATTGGCGTTGCAGCTAAGAGGCCAACGGTTCGCGCCCGATATTGTACAGGGTAACTTTGTTAAGGCATCATATTCTATACCGCCATCAAAAACTCCCTTTGCTTCTTATTCGGAGGTATTGAAACTCTACCCTGAATATGTTAATATGCAATTGGCATATATTGCATTAAAAAATATAGGTTTTATGGGGGATTTTATGGAAAACAGCCAAATTTTCTGCCACATCGATCATACTCTTTTAAAAGCCGTATCTACATGGGGCGACATTCAAAAACTATGTGATGAAGCTATTATATATCAAACTGCTTCTGTTTGTGTGCCGCCATCTTACGTTGCGCGCATTCATCAGGCCTATGGTGACAAAATCAATATTTGTACCGTTATTGGCTTTCCTTTAGGCTACAATACCACCGAAACAAAAGTTGCGGAGGTTAAACAGGCAATTTTGGACGGCGCCAATGAAGTTGATATGGTCGTAAACCTTGGCAATGTCAAAAATGGCGATTTTGATGAGGTCACCGCTGAGATTGCGGCGCTTAAAAAGGCCTCGGGCGACAAAATACTAAAGGTTATTATTGAAACCTGTTATCTGACAGAAGAAGAAAAAATTGCATTATGCAAGTGCGTCACTGAGGGCGGCGCGGATTATATTAAAACCTCCACCGGGTTTGGTACCGGCGGTGCAACGGAGGCCGATGTACGTTTGTTTAAAAAACACATTGGAAAAAATGTAAAAATCAAGGCTGCCGGTGGCGTAAAAACCAAATCGGATCTTGAAATGTTCTTAAATGCGGGCTGCGAACGTATCGGTACTAGCTCTGCCATTTCCATTTTGGGCAAAGGCGAAGTAGACGCTTATTAAAGCCAATACCTTCAGCTGTTGCCATATGGTGTATCCAATGATTTGGGTATAAAAGTTAATTATTAAGCCGTTGGCTAATAATAGTAAAATTTTGGAGGAAAAAACGTATGAAAAGAATAGTAGCACTCATTCTGGGCGTTGTTCTTGCATTTTCTTTGACGGCTTGCGGTTCATCCAAGCCTGCACCGGCTTCAGAGCCGAATGCTGAATCTTCGGCGGCTCCTGTAAAATCCGAAGAAGGCAAATTTGAACTCGCACTGATCACCGATATCGGAACAATCGATGATAAATCCTTTAACCAGGGCTCTTGGGAAGGCCTTAAGAAGTATGCTGAGGAAAATAATATCACGCACAAATACTACAAGCCCACCGAAAAGAGCACGGATGCTTATCTGTCGGCGATCGAATTAGCTGTAAAGGGTGGCGCAAAAGCTATTGTAACCCCGGGCTTCCTGTTTGAAGAGCCGGTGTTCATTGCTCAGGAAACTTATCCCGATGTAAAGTTTATCCTCATCGACGGCAATCCTCATAATGAGGATTACTCGGAATTCCGCACAGATAACAACACGGTTGGCATCCTGTATGCCGAGGAGCAGGCCGGCTATCTGGCAGGCTATGCGGCGGTGAAGGACGGCATGACCAAGCTCGGTTTCATCGGCGGTATGGCCGTTCCGGCTGTTGTACGTTTTGGTTATGGCTTTATTCAGGGTGCGGATGCCGCCGCGCAGGAGCTTGGTGTTAAAGTCTCAATGAATTATCACTACACCGGCGGTTTTGATGCGACACCCGAAGCACAGACACTCGCAGCTTCTTGGTACCAGAATGGCACAGAAATTATTTTCGCTTGCGGCGGTGCCGTTGGCAACTCGGTTATGGCGGCAGCGGAGCAGGCAAAGGGCAAGGTTATCGGCGTTGACGTTGACCAGTCCGGCGAATCCCAAACGGTGATTACGTCCGCTATGAAGGGACTTGGCGTATCTGTTTATGACATGCTGAAGGCTTTTTATGACGGTTCTTTCCCGGGTGGGCAGGGCCTGGTATTCAATGCGGCGAATGACGGCGTAAGCCTGCCGATGGCAAATTCCAAGTTTGAAAAATTCTCACAGGCAGACTATGACGCACTTTATCAAAAATTGGCGGCGAACGAAATTGATATCACAAAGGATGCCGACAAGGACGGTAATAAGATTGAAATTACCGATTTAAAAACTTCTGCTGTTGAAACCACTTTTGTAGGCTAACACAAACCCCGTTAACAGCTTTATGGGAAGGAACTCCGCAGAATGGGCGCTGAGCTCCTTCCCATTTTCTTTAACCGAAGCTGATACATCATCAGGATAAAGATGTTTTTTGAGAACAGCCCGGCTGTGCCGTGCCGGTTTTTTCGCAGGCGGAAGAGACCATCTCATAAAAATTCCGTGCTAAAAATGCTGTTTTACGATTTTTAGACGGAGTTCGCAGAAAACGTCAAATCACCACGGAAACCGCTTTAAACTAAGTGAAAACGCCAGAGGTGAAAAGTATGGACTATATTATTGAAATGGTTGGTATTACCAAAATATTCCCCGGCATCATTGCAAACGATGATGTAACCCTTCAGCTTAAAAACGGCGAAATTCATGCATTGCTTGGCGAAAACGGCGCGGGGAAATCAACACTGATGAGTGTTCTGTTTGGCATGTATCAACCGGAAAAAGGTATTATTAAGAAAAATGGCCAGCAGGTAAAAATCAGCGACCCGAACGACGCAAACAGGCTGGGCATCGGCATGGTACATCAGCACTTTAAACTGGTTCATAATTTTACGGTGCTCGAAAATATTATTTTGGGCGTTGAAACAACCAGAGGCGGCTTTTTAAAAATGGATAAGGCGCGCGAAAAAGTGATTGCCTTATCGGACCGTTATGGGCTGAAGGTTGACCCCGATGCCCGCATTTCTGAAATTACCGTCGGTATGCAGCAGCGCGTTGAAATCTTAAAAATGCTTTACCGTGAGAACGAAATTTTAATTTTTGACGAACCTACGGCAGTACTTACGCCGCAGGAGATCGATGAATTCATGAAAATCATGAAGAGTCTTGCGCACGAGGGAAAATCCATTTTGTTCATCAGTCATAAACTCAATGAAATTAAAGCGGTTGCAGACCGCTGCACCGTACTGCGCAAAGGCAAATACGTCGGCACGGTGGATGTATCCCAAACCAGCAAGGAACAAATGTCTGAAATGATGGTAGGCCGAAAAGTTAACCTGCAAATCGATAAAAGAGATGTAAAGCCCGGGGATGTTCTCGTCGAGGTTCAAAACCTCAGCATAAAAAACCGCGTTTCAGAAAAAATGGTGGTTCAAAATGTCTCCCTTTCGGTGCACGCCGGGGAGATTGTATGTGTGGCGGGTATTGACGGCAATGGCCAGAGCGAGCTTGTCTATGCGCTTACAGGTCTTATTCATCAGGACGCCGGCTCTATTCGATTAAACGGTAAGGACATTACACAGGCATCCATACGTGAACGCAACGTCAGTGGCATGGGGCATATTCCGGAAGACCGCCATAAGCACGGCCTGGTGCTTGATTACAATCTGGCGTATAATCTTGTGTTGCAAAGTTATTTTTCTCCGCGCTTTCAACGGAATGGTTTCCTGAAATACGACGAAATTTATAAATATGCCGATTCACTTATTGATAAGTTTGATATACGAAGCGGGCAGGGGGCGCACACCATTGCAAGAAGCATGTCTGGGGGGAACCAGCAAAAGGCGATTATTGCACGTGAGATTGACCGTATCCCCGAACTGCTTATAGCCGTGCAGCCAACCCGTGGTCTGGATGTTGGCGCAATCGAATATATTCACAAAAAATTAATCGCCGAGCGCGACAAAGGCAAGGGTATTCTGCTCGTTTCGTTGGAGCTTGACGAGGTAATGAATATCAGCGACCGTATTCTCGTTATCTATGAGGGCGAAATTGTCGCCGACCTGAATGCCAAAGAAGTAACTGTTCAGGAGCTTGGGCTTTATATGTCAGGGTCGAAAAGAGGTGTGGAGCAATGAAAAACCGGGAAAAAGTCATTCCTTCTCATGCGGGGCGCTATTACAATCGGCTTTTGAACACCGAAAGTTTTTCAAGTTTCCTATCTTCATTAATGGCGGTGGCCATTGGCTTGCTGGTTGGATTTATTGTTTTGCTGGTGAGTAATCCAGCGCAGGCACTGGGCGGTTTTTCAAAAATTCTCATGGGCGGCTTTGCCGACATGAAAAACCTCGGCCAGGTATTTTATTTTGCCACACCCATTATTATGACGGGCCTCTCGGTTGGTTTTGCAAATAAAACAGGGCTGTTCAACATCGGTGCCGCCGGGCAGTTTATTATCGGCGCCTATGCCGCTGTTTATGTCGGCGTCAAGTGGACCTTTCTCCCCGGTGCGGCGCACTGGCTTGTTGCGCTTTTGATGGCAATGATCGCAGGCGCTCTCTGGGGACTCCTCCCCGGTGTTTTAAACGCTTATCGCAACGTCAACATCGTTATTTCGTGCATCATAATGAATTATATCGGCATGTATACCGTGAATTATCTGGTGACGGAGACGATTTTTGACTCGTTAAAAAATCAGTCCAAACGCGTTGCCGCAACGGCCATTATCCCCAAAATGGGGCTCAACCAGATCTTTAAAACCGGCAACAGCGCATCAAGCGTCAATGCAGGCATTTTTATCGCAATTTTAATCGGCATCGTTATTTATATTGTTTTAAACAAAACCCAATTTGGTTTTGAACTGAAAGCATGCGGGTATAATCGCGATGCATGTAAATATGCCGGCATTAATGAAAAGCGCAACATCGTATTTTCCATGATGATTGCGGGCGCGCTTGCCGCTTTGGGCGGTGCCCTTTTATATCTGGCGGGTTCGGGGAAAGGAATTGAGGTTTTAGACGTTTTGGCGGCAGAGGGCTTCAACGGTATTCCTGTTGCGCTTCTCGGCCTGAACAACCCGATCGCCATCATCTTCTCCGGCATTTTCATCGCCTATTTGAATGTTGGCGGATTTAACATGCAGCTGTACGATTTCGTTCCGCAGGTCATCGAAATTATTATTTCGGTCATCATTTATTTCAGCGCATTTGCTTTGCTGCTAAAAGGATTGATCCAATCCGTCCATCGTCAGAATAATCGCGATTCTTCAAATGCAAACACACAACCGCATCCAGATTCGATAAGCGGCGCGGAAGGAGGAAATGAATAATGCAAACCCTTTATTTTTTAATCCAGCAGATGATGTTTTTTTCAATTCCGCTGCTTATCGTTGCACTGGGCGCCATGTTCTCGGAACGGAGCGGCGTTTGGAACATTGCGCTTGAAGGCATTATGATTATCGGCGCGTTCACCAGTATTTTATTTATCAGTATGTTCCAGTCGCAGCTGCCCGGTCAGCCTGTTTTGCTTATTGCCATTGTTATCGCCGCGGCAACCGGGTGCATCGTTTCACTGGCACACGCTTATGCGGCCATCAACATGAAAGCGGATCAAACCATCAGCGGCACCGCAATCAACATGTTCGCACCGGCATTTGCTATTTATGTAGCCCGAATGATTCGCACCGTTCAGCAAATACCGTTTAACAATGAGTTTCGTATTGAAAGCGTCCCTGTACTGGGCGATATTCCGGTGATCGGGGATATATTCTTTAAAAACACCTACATTACAACTTATCTGGGCTTTCTTATTTTAATTATTTCCTCAATTGCACTGTATAAAACCAGATTTGGCCTTCGCCTGCGCGCCTGTGGTGAACATCCCCATGCGGCGGATTCCGTCGGTATCAACGTTTATAAAATGCGCTATATTGGTGTTATGATATCCGGTGCATTGGGGGGGATTGGCGGGCTGGTATTCGTTATTCCAACCTCTACAAACTTTAACGCATCGGTATCCGGCTACGGATTCCTCGCCCTCGCCGTCCTTATCTTTGGCCAATGGAAGCCTGCCCGCATTTTATTTGCAGCGTTTTTCTTCGGCCTTATGAAGACGATAGCGTCGGCATATTCGGGAATTCCTTTCCTTGCAGCCAACCCCATTCCAAACGAAATATACAAAATGTTCCCTTATATTGCAACCTTAATCGTTTTGGCGTTTACTTCTAAAAACTCCATGGCGCCGAAAGCTTCGGGTATTCCATACGATAAGGGCAGCAGATAGTATAAGCGCGTTTGCTGTTGCATACTGCATAAAAGAGAAGGCCGCTTTTAAACCGGCCTTCTCTGTTTTTTTAATGGATTGGCGCAGGGGCCGGGCCCGCCAACACGACAACACAGTGAGGCGCAACGGCAAAGACGGTTCGATTTTTAAGCTTTGGATATGATCGAAGAGTTAAAACCTGTCAGGACGATTCATACATCATGTGCACCGCCTTGCGGATTTCCTGATAGCTGGTGCAGCGGCATATATTGGACTGCAGCCACTCCTCGATGATATATTCTTCCGGCAAAACCGGCTGTTGCGTTTTAAGCGCGTGGCACACCATTAAAAAGCCGGATGTGCAGTAACCGCACTGAAACGCATTTGCCTCTACGAAGGATTTTTGAACCGTCGCTGTGTCTCCAAGGCCCTCCACCGTTAAAAGGGTGTGTCCCTGCGCTTCAACGGCAAGAACCAGACAGGATTTTACAGGCCAGCCATCCATGATAATGGTGCAGGCCCCACAATCCCCGTTCTTGCAACCGGGCTTCGCACCGGTCAGCCCCAATTGCCCGCGCAGTACGTCCAGCAAAATATCCGAGGGCCGCACAGCCAGTTCATACGTTTCGCCGTTCACTTGAAGCGAAATAATTGTTTTACCATCATATCTTACCACTTTCCCAATCCTCCAAAAGCGTGCACAGCGTGTTTTGCAACACAAAAACACGGTACGCACCCGAACCTTCTACGTCGCCATAAGCCGCCTCGGGTAACAGGCCGATCGCTTTTTCCGAGCGGGTTGCGCACGGCATGCTGCGGTCGTTTAAAACGGCTTCAATCTCTTCGCTGCGAAACGGATAAGAACAGATTCCCGAAAAGGCGATGCGCAGGCGGCCCTCCTTCCAGATGGCCGCCGCTGATACCAGCGGATAATCTATTTTTTCATTTTCCGTTTTTTTGATATGTGCATGACGGGCGTGCAGCGCCCAATCGGGAATGTGGACCTGCACAATAAATTCGCCGGGTTTTAGCTTTGTGCTACCGGGGAATAGCTGCTCAAAGGCAACCATCCGCCGCCCTTCGGGCCCCATCAGGGTGACTTGGGCATCCGAAAGCAGAAGCGGCAGACTGGTCTCGCGATAGATGATGGTTCCGCACAGGTTTCCGCCCAAGGTGATGCGGCACTGGTTGGTGTGGTCGGCGATACGGCCACAGGCCAGTATAAGCAAAGGGAACAACTGGGATTCCTTGATTTGGTTGAGCGTGCACGCCGCACCAATATGCAGCGTGCTTTTTTGAATCTCAAGCCGGGTGCATTCCGGAATGGCCTTAATGTCGATCACCGCGTCCGGGCGGATGCTGCCCGCCCTGCACATCGTAATAATTTCGCTGCCGCCGGCGTAATAGACGGTTTTTTTCCCCGCTGTTTGCAACTGGATAAACAACTCGGCGGCCTCAGCCAAAGTATCCGGTCGGCAATAGATAAAATCAAACGGAATCATAAGTTGCTCTCCCTGGTCATTTGCCAAATTCTTTCCGGTGTCAGCGGCAGTGAAACAAGCTCAACCCCAAATGCCGCGGATAAGGCATTGCCGAGCGCCGCAGGCATGCCGATAATGCCATGCTCGGAATAGCTTCGTACCCCGTAAGGCGCCCCGTTCTCCGGCGTCTCCACAAATCCCACACGGTAATCCGGCTCCTGGCCGATATGCAACAGCTTATAGGTGCGCAGATTGGGCCTTTGTGGAATGCCTTGTGCATCAAATGAGAAGACTTCACGGCTGGCCGTACTGATACCCATAGCCATGCCGCCCGCCACCATGGCACGCATCGCTTCCGGGTTGATCACCTTTCCCACGTCCATCACGGTGGAAGCCGCGATAATGCGGTAGGTGCAGGTCTTTAAGTCCGCTTCAATTTCGACCACCTGCGCGCCCAACGACCAGTCGGGGCCGGTTTGGCCCTGACCTGTCTGCGGGTCAAGCATGCACAGCCCTTTGAGCATAAACCCGCCGCGCCCCAGAACGGGCTCCCCGATTGAAGCGCCATCCGGGGCTTTATAACCCTGTGCAATATCTTTAAACGCGATAAACTGCCCGGGGTTTTTGGTCCAATAGACCTGCCCGTGGGCGACTTCAACCTCTTGGGGCGCACAACCAAAGGCTTGCGCGCCGTTCCGTTTCAGCTGTTCAATCAAATCGTCGGCGGCCCGCACCACGGCATAACCCGCCATATATTCGGTGAGGCTGGCGACGGTTTTCCAGTGTTCCGGGGCCACCCGTGTATCGACATCCATCACGACCTGCACCTGCTGCGGATCAATCTTCAGCTTTTCAGCCAGCATTTGGGCAAGGTGGGTCTGTCCGCCGGAACCCATTTCGACAACGCCCGTGTTTAAATTGACGCTCCCGTCGGGATTAAAGGTAATCAGCGCGCCGGAAATGGCATTTGTGGGCGGGTTTTCAGTCTTCCAGAAACAGGCCACGCCCTTGGCGTTCACAGTATCGTTTTTAATCTGAACCGCAGTCCCGCCATCCCACCGGGAAAGTTGCTTTACCTGATTGAGGCACTGCGGCAGGTTGCCCATGAGGCTGTCGGTGCACACCACGCGCGAGGGCGTCAGGCTGCCGGGCTGAATGGCGTTTCGGATGCGCAGCTCAAGCGGGTCCAGACGGCATTGGCGCGCCAGCATGTCTAAAACGCGTTCAATGCAAAAGGTGTACGATTCATGCGCAAAGCTGCGAAAAGATGTGGCATAGGTGTGGTTGGTATAGACGCAGAGCGCGTCGCACGAGAGGTTTTTGACATGGTAGGGGCCGGTGCAGTCCACCGCAATCGCTTTGGTCATATAGGGCGAAATGTCGGTGTAAGCGCCGCAGTCCAGCCAATAGGTCAATTCCGCCGCCTGAATAATCCCCCTTTTATTGACGCCGATTTTGATGTTTGCCTCCAGCCCGATGCGGCACGGGGCCGAAGCCATATCCTGTTCCCTGGGGATGGTGAGTTGCACAGGCTTGCCGCCGACACTGCGTGAAGCGAGAAATGCTAAAATCTCCAGCGTCACAGGCGCTTTTCCGCCAAAACCGCCCCCGACAAACGGGACGCGCACCTGAATTTGCCCGGCGGGAATCAGAAATGTTTCGGAGAGGTGCTTTCTGACGGCGTAAGGCGCCTGCGAAGCGGTCGTAATCCGGACGGTGCCGTCGGCGGAGATTTCGGCTCTGGCTGTACGGACCTCCATGGCAAGATGGTCGGAAGGCGGCAGGAAGAATTGTTTTTGAACAGTATAGTCACAAGCTGCGAAGGCCTTGGCACAATCCCCCTTGCGCATCCGGTACCGGCTGGCGATATTGGTTCCCGCTTCGGGGTATATATCCGCCAATATTTTTTTATAGCCCATGACCTGATCGTGAACCCGCGCCGCGCCATCGGCTAACGCCTGGGAAGGCGTTAGCACAACCGGCAGCTGACTGTATTCCACTTCAATGAGCCGCGCCGCTTTTTCGGCTGTCGGCTCATCCACGGCAACCACCATTGCAACCGGCTCTCCGGCGTAGCGCACGACATCCCGGGCGAGCGCCGGACGGTCCTGCAGCAGGGGACCAAACAATTCGAGGCAATCCGCACCGGTTAGCACGGCTTTTACGCCGTTGACAGCCAACGCCTTTGCGGTATCCATTCGCGCAATGCGGGCGTGCGCACAGGTGCTGGTGAGCAGGCGTGCCGAGAGAACGCCCACCTTGGGCAGGTCGCCGGTATATTGCGCTTTACCTGTAACTTTGTCCCACGCTTCCTTGCGCTGAACGTTTTTTCCAATAGCTGTATTCATGGCCGTTTATACCTTTACTGTAAAAATATATATAAAGTGTTCTCTTCCAAATTTTAAATATTCATCAATATAAAAGCGCCACCCGGGCAGGATGACGCTTTTCACATTTTTAAACCGGGGCCATCTTAGAACCTGTATTCACAGCTCAAAACGGCCGTATTGACGACGCATTTTGCGCTGTGCCGTGTTAAAACTGTACGGAATACGCCCGCTGTTCCTGCATTCTTCGCCTTGCGAGTCACAAAATATCCGCGCAGACCCTGCTTCGATTTCCAAGCGGCTTGGCTATAAGAAACGCTTTATACAATAATCAGGTAGTCCCCGTTCTGAAGCTGCAAAACATTCCCCCGAAGCGCTTTTGCAATATCGGTCACGCTTTTCTTTCTTTCATTTTCGTCCGCAATTACAAGCGTGAGAGGGTTCCCTGTTTTCACTCTGTCGCCGTCGGTTGTGATATAAACGGCCACTTCGGGAGATTGTTTACTCATTTTCAGCACCTCCTGTATAAGACGACATGATGGAATGGATTTTTCTGCTGTTTTCTAATATCGGCGTTTTTTTAACCACACTGATCAAAGCGTCAATATTATGGGCGATGGGGACAAAGGCGATAATCACCTTGCCGCTCTTGTAGTTTTTTCTGGTGAATCGAAAGCGCTTAACGCCAAAGGACCGGACAGCTTCAAATAAAATGGCCTGACGTTGTCCGTAGTTATCAAGCGTAATCCGAAACAAGTCCTTTTTGGGTGTAATGACAACCGCAATCCCTTCGCTGAGAAACAGCGCCCGGCTTTTGTCGGTGCCCAACAGGTTTGTCACAAACATGCCGTCGACGAACAGCTCCGAGTGCTCAACGGTGATTTTACCTTCAGCTACATCGCAGATATCGCCAATGGTTTTCCCTTTTGTAAATGTTTTAAAAATGAATATCGCGATCAGCCCGGTGACGAATCCAATCAGGCAGTCCACAAACAGGTTGTCCGTATAAAAGATTTTCATGGCCATTACAGTGAATAAAGCGGTGAGCAGTGAAATGTAATTTCTTGCTTCATACGTTTTTGCAATACCATCAATATAGGCGGCCCCTCTTTGGGTATACTCTGTATTTTCCAGTTGAGACAGGCTTTGCATCTCAAGCTTTCTGATTTCGCGGAACTGCTGTACCCCAATTGTAAGGAAAGTAACCGCGGTAAAATTCTTGGCCACAAGAGCCGGGATCGCGACGGAACCCAGTACCGACGCAACAAACCCGGTGATCATGTTGATCAGAAATCCGCCCGGGTAACTGGGGTTCTGGCGATAATCGACATGCAGCGTGATCATTCTCGCGAGCGTTCCCATGACAATGCCGCTCAGTATCAGGACAATATCGGTTTGCTGCAAGCTTTTCTCTACGGCTTCCATACTGCCACTCCTTTTTGTAGCTATTATATCGGCGTGATACTTGTTTATGCAAAAATGATAGATAGCGGTATTGCCTTGGGTATAGAACCGGCATTTGGCCCAACAATAGATTTATTAATAAAAAGGAGCGTGCCTATGAATCCATTTGAACAAAAACCGGTCAATATTGAAGACGGCATCATGAATTGGTGCACGATCTATCCCCAGCCATATAATAAACAAACCGTTGATCCTTACACAAAAATCCGCATCATCCTGATGAACGGGATTGAGGTGGAATCGGCGCTGTTCAAGCACCAGTTCCACCGCAACTGTGGGAACAACGATTTGCGCCGGGAACTGGCTTTATCCCGCCGGATCGAACAACAGCAGCAAAAGCGCATCAACTGGCTTAAGCCTATTGATGAAACGCAGCTGGAAACAACGGTTGGCTATGAGCATGTCGCGGTGGACCTGACGGCGTGGCTGGCACAGAATGAGCCGAACAGCTATGTTAAACAGGCTTTGGATTTTGCGCTTCTGGAGGATTTCGACCATCTTTACCGGTACGCCAATCTTCTCGACCTGGATTCCCAGATTCCCGCCCAAAAGCTTGTAAAAAGCTATGTGGATATCACGCCGGGGCGCCCTACAATCGCTGAGCACCGGTTCCCGTTTGATTCGGTAAAAAACCCGGTCGATTTTAAAACCGCCGACATTCGAACAAAGCTTAATACCCTGATCATCACCTCGGGCGAGCAGCAGACCATGAACTTTTATATGAACCTCGGCAACACCTACAACAACGACCTGGGGCGCCAGCTTTATCAGGAGATTGCCATGATAGAAGAACAGCATGTCACGCACTACGGCTCTTTGCTGGACCCCAACGCCACCTGGCTGGAAAACCTTTTGCTGCATGAGTATATGGAATGCTACCTTTATTATTCTTTCTATCAGGACGAGCCGGATGCAAACGTAAAGTCGGTGTGGGAAATGCATCTACAGCAGGAAATTGCCCACCTCCACAAAGCGGCCGAGCTGCTGCAAAAATATGATAACAAAGGCTGGCAGCAGGTTATCCCCGGCGGTGCCTTTCCGAAGCTGCTCCAGTTTTATGACACCCGGGATTATGTCCGTCAGGTGCTGGCCCAACAGATTCAACTTACAGCCGACAAAGAGCAATATGCACCCGTGTCTCAGATTCCAAAGGATCACAAATTCTTTTTTTATCAGGACCGCGTCAATAACAATGTCAATGCTGTGCCTAGCCATAACGTTGTCACGCAGCACCAGCAAAAATTCAATGTGGACTACCGCGCCGAAGCCAAACCAAACCCGGTGCAGGGGCTTTCGGACAGAGCGACCGATAACACGCAGATTGCGCGTACCCCCAATGCCACATAACAATAAAAGCCGCCCGCACTTCCCGCACGGACGGCTTTTATTGTTTGAATATACGCATTATAAAACAAGTTCCAAAGCGGCATAGGTTATTACCAGCAGCGTCATGATGCCGGTTTTTAATAGCGGCAATGTACGTTGGGGCACCGAGGCGCCCAGTGACAGAATTTTTTCTTGCATATATAAAACCGGCTTATAAACAGACGGAAGGTACTGGTATCCCACGAATAATACGAAGCTGGTCGCCAGGTTTTGCGTGATAAAAAACGGAATGAATTTTTCGGCACTGCTAATGACTGAGACGTCCCTTATCCAGTCCGGTACAAGCAGCAACAAATAGAGCATAAACAGCAGCCGCCATCCGGTGTTCATCGTTAAGGCAGCCAGTGTCTTTATGGTAGGCTTTTTCTGCGTTTCTCCCCAAAAACGATGCAAGGCCACCATAACCACATACATTGAAACGGCTTCAAACACAATTGAAATAGCGGGGTTGATCACCTTGTCGATGCGGATAGGCGTCAGCAGATTGAGCAGCTTGATGGACGCACACATGATGCCTATGTACAAGACGGAAGACCTGCTGCGCGTTTGGCGGTAGACGTTTGCCATAAAAAAGCAGGCGACCGGATACCATATCAGCCAGCTTATTTTAATTTCGAATAAATGCAGCAAATAGCCAACCGTTATTTCGAAAATACCCCACAATGCCCCCCACGTCATGACGGCAAGAAAAAAAGGATAACCCTTTCTATTCATGAAGACTTCCTCCATTTCTCATATCTTTTTATACATATCATGGCTATGCGGGTTTAAAACTAAATATACCGTTGCCAAAATTCACATGGCTGATTTATTGGCCTTCCATAACAAAACCTGAGGGCGGGTGCTGGCGCTTTAGGCGTATGAACATGAACTGCGCTTTTGGGCGATGGTTATCCGCGCCGCTTTCTGACTGCCGGGTTTTAACGAGTACAAATGTAATTGCTATTTTTTACGAAAAAACAGACAAACTATCTATCTGTGAAGAGATGTCGTCATGCCTGAAGGATTTCTTAAATATGGAGGATCTTCAATTGCAGATATTATTGCAAAGTATTTATATAAATTTACCGTCACTGCTGGCTATTTTATTGATAATTACGTCGTTACTCTTCTCTTATTTTGTTTTATTAATGCTTTATTACCGGTTTAGCCACTTTGGCAAAAAAGTGGCTATTTCGGTCCGTTTCCCCGAGAATGGCGATAAGCCGGGACCTGGCGAGTGGGAGAAGCAGATGCTTGATCTGGCAGAAAGCCACGGCCAGGTCAGGCTGACAGGCTATAGCTTTGTTCTAAATGATTATAATCAGGCCGCGTATAAAAAACTGAATAAAATCAGGAACAGCATCTCCGCCATATCCACGGATATTATTTCGTTAATTCCGGCAGCGCGCTGGCTTTTTGACAATTTTCAGATGCTGTACCGGGAAATTAAAAAAGTGCGCACCTTGGGAACAGATTATGCCGTATTGCCGGTTCTAAAGGGGAAGGAATGCCGTAACTTCCCCCGTATTTATGTTGTGGCAAAAAAGATGGTGGCGCTTTCGGGCGGACATCTGAGTGAAGAAAATATTTCCGTGATGCTCAGGGCCTACCAGCGGAAGATACCGCTTACGGACAAGGAAATATGGGTTTTGACGGAGGTGCTGGGCTTTTGCCTGCTTGAAGAGATTATCGCAATTGCGGATGACATCCTGCGCGTGATCAATGTCAAGTCGAAGGCAGAAAAATTCCTCCGGGAAAAGCTGGCGTCAAAGCCATGGCCGGCCGATATATCGGCGTTGCTTTGCAAAACAGAGGATGATGTGGGGCAAAACTATTCGTTTCACGCCCATGTGATCTATCTGCTCAAAAACATGTCCTATGACGAGGCAGCCATTAAAAGATATCTGGAATATCATTTCGCCCCCGAAAAAAGACAGGTGAAGGCCTCCGGCATATTTCTGGAGGAAGGAAAGATCGAATCCTTTCTTGAAACCAATATCCGGACTTTAATTGTCAGCCTGCGGGATATCAATGAAGTGGATGAGGAGAAATTTTTCGAGAAATATTCCTGCCTGGAGCAAATTTTATCGCAGGATCCGGATGGCGTTTATAAAAAAATGGATTCGGAATCGCGGGGCATGTACCGTGGCGCCATTGTTAAGTTGTCGCTCCGTTATCGGCTGCCGGAAGAAAAGATAGCGAAGGACTGTCTGGAACTGGCGATTCAGGGAAGGGCGGACCTGCATTGTTCCCATCATGTGGGGGCTTATCTTTTGGGCAAGGGTTATCCGGTTCTGAAAGCGAAGGCATTGGGAAAACCGGTTCCCACAAGAATGAAGCAAAAGATGAATTTCAAGGGCTTTCTTTATTTTTTAACCCTGCTTCTGCTCACGTCGGCGCTGTGTGGCTGCCTGTTCTATGCATTTAGAACCCCTGGCGGGTTGCAGGATACCGGCCGGCGTGCCATCACCCTTCTGGTGGCAATGCCCCTGTTGGCGGGCATCGCCATAGAGATTACAAATTTTATATTTACCAGAAGGATTATGGTGAAGGAAATTCCTTCCTTAGACTATCTGAGGGACATACCCAGTGAGGCGACCACCTTTGTGGTGATGCCGGTTATCGTCTCCTCAAAGGAGCAGGGTCTGGCATATATGGACCGCCTTCAAAAGCATTACCTGGCCAACCGGCAGCCGAACCTTTACTTTGCATTGCTGCTGGATTTTGAGGACGCTCCGGACCAGTCCATGCCGAAAGATGCGGTGATTGAAAGCGCTCTTGCTGCACGTTTGGCAGAACTCAATGCGCGCTATCCGTCGGAGTACCAGCGGTTCTCCCTCTTTTTCCGCTGCCGCAAATGGAATCAGGCGGAGAACTGCTATATGGGCTGGGAGCGTAAGCGCGGAAAGTTAGAAGAATTTAATAGCCTTTTAAACGGCGCGGAAAAAGCGGACACCACCTTTTCCGCCATTTACTGCGATAAGGCGCTTCTTACCACCTTCCGGTATGTGATTACACTGGATGCGGATACCAACCTGATCCGTGACAATGCGGCTAAACTGGTCGGGCTGATTGACCACCCCTTGAACAAACCCATTCTGGACCGTGCCAACCAAAAGGTGAAGGAGGGCTATGTCATTATACAGCCCTCGGTGAGAAATCATATTGCAGATAAGAACGGCAGCAGGTTTATAAAAGTCTTTGGCGGAGAATCGGGCCTTGCCCATTACGGAACCGTCATATCCGATATCTATCAGGATATTTTCAATGAAGCGATTTATACCGGAAAGGGCATCTATGACGTCAAAACCTTCCACAAGGTGCTTCGAAATAAGGTGCCGGAAAACCGCATTCTCAGCCACGACCTTTTTGAAAGCTGTTATGCACGGACGGCTTTTTCCAGTACGGCCAAAATTATGGATAATTTTCCAAACAGCGTTTTATCCTTTACCAAAAGGGAACACCGATGGCTGCGCGGGGACTGGCAGCTGCTGCCCTGGCTGTTTTCGAAGAAAACCCCGGACGGGGGGAATTTATGCGCCTTGTCAAAATGGAAAATTTTTGACAACCTGAGAAGAAGCTTTGTCCCTTTGAGCAAGACGCTGTTTATCGTGCTGAATCTGGCATGGATGCCAAAAGCATATTATTTTTGGTTGCCCCTCATTTTTTTCAACGATCTGTTTGCCCTGCTGATTATGCTGCTTTCGGTCATCGCCCAGAAGGTGATCCGGCCGAGGCTGGCCATTGTTTATAAAAGCATCTTTAAGGAACTTGGCGTCATGTTGGAAAGAGCATTCCTCGAGTTTACAATCACGCCTTACCGCGCTTATGTCGCATCCGATGCAATGGTCAGAACGCTGTATCGGCTCTTTGTCAGCAAAAAAAATCTGCTTCGCTGGAATACGGCGGAAGCGGTGGATGCTGCCATTATCAATACCAGAAAAGGATATTTCCGCACCATGTGGTGTTCTTTTCTTCCGGCATTCGCGCTTGTGTTTTTTTTATTGAGGGGGTATGCAAATGCCGCAGGGATAATTCTGGCAGCCCTTGTCGCTGCCGACTGGAGTATTGCCTTTGAAATCGCCTACCGAATCAGCCTGCCGGAAAACAGGCTTCAGCCAAAGGATGAAGCGCAGGACAATGAACTGCTTCTGGAAACCGCGCGCAGAACCTGGCTGTTTTTCAAAGAGTTTTCCACCAGAGAAAACAATTGGCTATGTCCGGATAACTATCAGATTTCAATGGTTGAGAAGATCAGCGATAAAACATCGCCAACCAACATCGGGCTTCAGTTTCTGGCGATTCTCTCAGCCAGAGATCTGGGGTTTGAAACGCTGAGCGCAACGGTTGAAGCCGCAGAAAACCTGATGGAAACGGTTCAGAGAATGCCCAAATGGAAAGGGCATCTCTACAACTGGTATCATGTTAAATCTCTGGAGGTGCTAAACCCTGCCTATATATCAACAGTGGACAGCGGAAATTTTCTGGGACATCTGGTCGTCCTGAAGAACGGCCTTTTAGAGCAGATCAACAAGCCGGTTTATCCGGCGAATTTCCTGTCCGAGCTCAGAATTGCGGTTAAGAACAGCAACACGGAAATTAAGCTGAGAACGGGCCATCCTTGCGAAAACAGGCTCAGGAGCCAATATCAAAGCGTCGGCGAGCTGATAAAAGATATTGCGGATATTTGGGAAGACCTGAACGAGCGGAAACTAAATCCGGCTGCGGATTACCGTTGGACCAGGCATTTGATGCGCCTTATCGACAGCACCGTCCATGAAGCGGCGGCCTTAAAGCTCAAGGAAGAGCACTTTTCTGCCGACCCCGTGCTTTGCTGCATTGCAGCGGCGGATAATGTGTTTGCGAAGAGCATGATTCATCGGATCAAAGAAATCTGCAATAAAATAGACGGCATTTTGGCAATTGTTGATTTTGCTTTTCTGTTTAACGAAAAGAGGATGCTGTTCCATATTGGGTATCACGTCTCATCGCACACGCTTGATGACGGCTGTTATGACCTGATGGCGTCGGAATCGGCCCTCACAAGCCTTCTTGCAATATCCATGGGAAAAGTGCCGCTAAAGCACTGGCACAAACTGGGGCGGCCCATGACCATTGTCAGGGGCATCCCGTGTTTCGTCTCCTGGAGCGGCACGATGTTTGAATATCTGATGCCGAATCTTGTATTCAAGGAATATGAAGATTCGGTCTACGCACAGACGGCCAGAGCAGCGGTGCTTCAGCATATCAAATATGCCAGAGAGGCGGGGATACCCTGGGGAATATCGGAATCCCAGTATTATCGTTTTGACTTAAACGCCAATTACCAGTACAAGGCCTTCGGTGTTCCAAAGATAAGGCTTCAGCCGGTCCGTCAAAATTCCCTGGTGGTTGCACCCTATGCGACGATGCTGGCGCTGGATATCGCGCAGGAGGAATGCACGCGGAACTTAAAACGGCTAAAGGAATTGGGTGCCTTCGGCGCTTACGGTTTCTATGAGGCTGTTGATTTTAATTTGCCGAACTCTGTGGAGCTGACGCCTTATTGTATTGTAAAATCCTATATGGCGCATCATCAGGGGATGAATCTGGCTGCCATTAATAATCATCTGAATGAGGGCATTCTTCGGGAGCGGTTCCATGCGGAGATGATGATTAAGGCTTCGGAAGTCCTGCTGGAAGAAAAGCGCCGGTCCCACTTGATTTCCATCGCCAGAAGGGGATATACGATAAAAATCGGAAAGCCCCTTTTTAAAGAAGACAGCTACACGAACCGATGTATCAACAGCACAGGCGTCAATGCACCGGTTGTCAATTATTTATCAAACGGCAAGTATGCACTGATGATCACTTCGGATGGCGACGGCTTCAGTAAATATGAGGACCGGATGCTTCACCGTTGGCGGTCGGATATTTACGCCAATACAGGCCATTATATCTATATTAAGGACATGGAGCACGGAAAGGTCTGGAGCACCACTTACCATCCGACCAGGACAGAGCCGCAGGATTACCAGGTGGTTTTTTGCCCGCATCAGGCGGCGTTTAAACGCAGGGACGGGGATATCTCATCGGATATGATCGTCAGCCTGGATGCGGACCATAACTTTGAGATACGCAAAGTGACGCTCACCAATCACGGACATCAGGAAAAGCAACTGGAAGTAACCAGTTATCTGGAAGTGGTGGACGATACCCATCCGGCGGAATTAAGCCATCCCGCATTCAATAAGCTCTTTTTGGAAAGTGAGTACCTGGAAGAGCAGGGTATCTTTCTTGCAAAAAGGCGGCGGCAAAAGGCGGATGATCATCCTTATGTGATGCACATGGTAAGAACAGCGACGAAACTTTGCAAAAAACTGGAATATGAAAATGACCGAAAACGCTTTATCGGAAGAAACAATACCCTGGAGAACCCGGATGCTGTGGTGAACAGCATAGCATTTTTCAATAACGCGGGCTTTTGCAATGACCCGATTATGAGCCTGCGGGCCCAATTGTGCATAGGCGCGGGTGAAACCGCCTGCCTTTCTTTCATTACCGGCGTATGCGGCGGCAGGGAAGAAGCCATAAAAATTGCGGAAGAATTGAACGTCAGTTACCGGGTTGATGATATTCTGGAGAAATTCAGGCTTCAGAAGAACCTGGAATTAAAATATCTTGAGATTACCGGCGCCCAATTGAACGCCTTTCAGGATATTATCAGTCCGCTTTTTTATTCCGCGGGAATTTACCGGGGGCCAAATGAAAATATAAGACGGAATTTTATGAACCAGAGCTTCTTATGGAAATTTGGCATATCCGGGGATAACCCCATTCTGCTTTTAATGGTTCGGTCTATCGAAGCGGAAAGAATTGTGAAGAACGTATTAAAGGCTTATGAATACCTGAGAATTAACCGCGTCATGGTGGATTTGGTTATCCTGATTGATTCCAAGCACGGTTATCTTCAGGAGGTGGATGAATTAATAAACGATATGACAAGCTCTCTTCGGATCTATGATTCCGGGAATGAGAAACCAAGCTTTTTTACACTGCACACGTATGAGATGAAGCCGGCGGAGAGTGATCTGCTGTATACGGTGGCGCGGGTCGTGTTTTCAGAAAAGACGGGGATTTATTTTAATAACGTAAAAGAAAATCCGTATGAGCTGCTTGAGAAATAGGGCGATATCGCGCCATTCTAAATGCCCGGCTGCGCCATGCTGATTTTAAAATGGAAAGAACGGCGCGTGCAATTCCGTTTGTCAAAATCCTTCTCCATGGATTTGGGACGGAATTAGTATAAGGCCAAAACCGCGAAGGGTGCGGTGTTGCCTTGGCCTTTAAGGAGGAAGGGGTTTGGACCCAGTATATGCACCGACAGCACAGGAGATAGCAACAGGGAATACGGAGTTTTTTAACGGCTTCGGGGCATTCGCCTGCGGGGGCAAGGAATACGAAATTCTGCTGGAGGGTGATAACAGACCGCCTGCGCCCTGGATAAATGTGATCTCAAATAAGCATTTTGGATTTCAGATATCCGAATCGGGTGCGGGCTTTACCTGGAGCAATAATAGCAGGGAAAACAAGCTCACGCCCTGGTCCAACGACCCCGTAAGCGACAGGGCATCTGAAGCGATCTATATTTTGGATGAAATAACCGGCGAGGTCATGACGCCCATGTCCCTTGGCAGGTCGGATCGGGGCATTTACCGGACAAGGCATGGTTTTGGATATAGCAGATTCCTTCATGATGAGGCATGCGTCGACCAGGAGCTGACGGTTTTTACCCCTTTGGATGAGTCCGTGAAGCTATGGAACCTTAAAATGACGAACCGTTCCGACAAAGTGAAATATCTCAGCCTAACCTATTATGTGGAATGGGTGATGGGGACGCACAGGGAGCAAACCAACCCCTATATTCTCACCGCTTATGACAATGAACACGAATGCTTATATGCAAAAAACATCTATACTATGAACTTTCAAAACACCTGTTCCTACCTGTTTTCGAGTGAAACGGTCGTTGGCTATACCGGCGACAGGCAGGAATTTCTGGGGCCGAAGGGCAGCATCCGGGAACCGCGGGGGGCGGAAGTCAAACTATCCTACAATACGGGCATATGCGATGATTCCTGCGGCGCCATTCAGGTATCGGTTGCAATACAACCGCAGGAGAGCAAGACGGTGTTGTTCGGGCTTGGGCAGAGCAACAGCCTCAACGGCATGTACAAAATGAAATACAAGTACAGGGATGCCCCCGCCGCTGAAAATGCGCTTGAGAGGGTGAAGGCCTATTGGGATGAATTATTAGGGACTGTTCAGGTTAAGACGAAGGACCGGGCGGTCGATATCCTGCTCAACGGCTGGTTGCTCTATCAGACGGTGTCCTGCCGCATTCATGCAAGAGCGGGCTTTTATCAGTGCGGAGGCGCTTACGGATACCGCGACCAGCTTCAGGATAGCCTTTCGCTGCTTCTGACGGACCCGGGCGTTCTGCACAGGCAGATTTTAGTGGCATGCAGCAGGCAGTTTGAAGAAGGGGATGTCCAGCATTGGTGGCATCCTCCGATGGGGGTCGGGGTCAGAACGCGGATATCCGACGATTTACTGTGGCTGCCTTATTGTACCGCCGCTTATATCCGAAGCACGGGGGATGCCACAATTTTAAAGGAGCCGGTGCCTTACATCAAGGGCCCGCTGCTTCAGGCGGATGAGCACGACATCATGTTTACCCCGGAAATATCCGAGCTTTCCGAAAGTGTTTATGCGCATTGCAAAAAAGCGATCGACCGGACCCGCTTCGGCGAGCATGGCCTTCCGCTCATGGGGGGCGGCGACTGGAACGACGGCATGAACGAGGTAGGCGCCAAGGGGAAGGGAGAAAGTGTTTGGCTGGCCTGGTTTTTATACACGGTACTGGGCGACTTTATTCCCTTGTGTGATCAGCAAGGTGACCGGGCCTACGGCGAAGCGCTCAAACAGAAACGGGAGGCCCTGCGCCAAAGTATAGAACAACATGCCTGGGATGGGGCGTGGTATCTTCGGGCCTTTTATGACGACGGTTCTAAGCTCGGCTCGAAGGAAAACGAGGAGTGCCGAATAGATTCCATCAGCCAGTCCTGGAGCGTGATATCAAAGGGAGCGCAAACGGAACGCGCAAAAACAGCTATGCAATCGGCATGGCGCTATCTGGTAAGGGAGGAGGAAGCCCTTTCGCTGCTTTTGGCGCCGCCTTTTAATAAGACGGACAAGAACCCGGGTTATATTAAAAATTATATCCCCGGCATACGCGAAAACGGCGGCCAGTACACCCACGCGGCGGTTTGGCTGGCGATCGCGGCATCCATGCTGCGGGACTACAACATGACGCAAACCCTGTTCACCATGCTCAACCCGATTTACGTGACGCAAAACCGAAAGGACGCGCTCCGCTACGAGAAGGAACCGTATGTCATGACGGCTGATATTTCCCTCAGCCCCCCCTATACCGGAAGAGGCGGTTGGAGCTGGTATACCGGTTCCGCGGGCTGGATGTATCAGGGGCTGTTAAACTGGTTTTTGGGCGTTCGGAAAGAGGGGGATGAATTGGTCATTGACCCGGCGACACCCGCAAGCTTTGGGGATTTTTCGGTTGAATATAAGTACGGGCGGTCCGTGTATGAAATCAGGGTTGAAAGCAGAAGCAGGGGAATGCTGACAACTGAAGCAATCACGGTGGATGACAGGCGCATTCTGGGGAACAGAGTCCCGCTGAAAGACGACGGAGAGAGGCACCGGATTGTTGTATAGCGCCTTGCTGTCCGTCGCATGGTCGTATGCCGGAAGCTCCTCTTGAGCAAAACTTCATCAATTCCCGGTTGTGCATTAAAACAGGGCTGTTGTGTCTGCTTTTCGCGGCGCTCCGGCCCTGTTTTTTCAGTTACTTTACTGCAACGCCAATCTGAAGATTTTACCATGCACCCTGTTATCAGCGCCAGCTGAATTTTGCAAGGGCTATTTATATTGACAAGGAAATTATTTGGTATTTATAATGGTGGTAGGAAAATATTGAATTTTTTAAGTCGGGGAGGATCTCATGGAGCCGCTTCATTCCTGTTTTGTAATCGGCGAGTCGCGCACAAACGCCGATAACGCCATCACCAAGATTTACAACTCGTTTTACATGGCCTTTGAGGTTGATGATGCAACGGGGTGCATCATTGCCTTTGACTGCACCCACACGCTTGGCCTAACTGAGAGCTTTCTGCGCAGAATGTTTATCGGAAAGAACTTTCTCGGCGCGGAACAGTGGCTTGAGGAGGAACTGAACCGCCGTTACGGTGGCTCTTCACGCAAAGCAGTTATCGTTTCCTACCGGGACGCGGTCAAGCGGTATCATGCTATGCGTGGCGGACTGTGATAACATAGCGGTACTGTTGTGAAAACATGACCAAATTAAGATCAAATTGTTATGATTTTATATGAATTTTAGATTTCCTACTTGACGTTATCGCAAACTTTGCGCTATGCTTATAGCAGGATTTGGACTGTGTTTTTGTACATTTGAATATTGCGCTGCTTCAGATTGCCAGATATGATTCCGCTGCGCGGGTCACAGTCGTATCACAGCCTTTGAAAACCAGCAAGATCAAAAAGACGTATTTTAATGTCTTTTGTTCTTGTTGGTTTTTTATTTTGAATGGTGTTGCTTCAGAATTTTGCACACGGGGATGAAAGGAAGATATACGCATGATTATCGGCATTGTTAAGGAAATTAAAAACAACGAATATCGCGTGGGGCTCACGCCCGGCGCTGTCGCGGCATTTGTTGAGGCGGGCCACCGCGTATTGGTGGAGCGGGGGGCCGGACTCGGCTCCGGATTTACCGACGAGGCCTATCTCGGCGCGGGCGCACGGCTTGAGGACCGGGCCGAGTCGGTCTGGAACGGCGCGGAGATGATCGTCAAGGTTAAGGAACCGATTGAGGCGGAATATCCCTATTTCCGCGAAGGGCTGGTGCTTTATACCTATCTGCATCTGGCGGCCGACGCACCGCTGACCGGTGCTTTGCTTAAAGCAAAGGTGAAGGCCGTAGCCTATGAAACGATTATAGGCCGCGAGGGCGGGCTCCCCTGTCTTGCGCCGATGAGCGAGATTGCGGGGCGCATGTCGGTGCAGGAGGGTGCAAAATATCTTGAAAAAACCTTTGGCGGGCGCGGCGTACTGCTGGCGGGCGTACCCGGCGTGGAGCGCGGCAATGTTGTGATTCTGGGGGGCGGCAATGTTGGTACCAATGCCTGTAAAATTGCCGTAGGCATGGGCGGCAACGTCACGATTCTTGACGTGAGCGCCCGTCGTCTAGCCTACCTTGACGACATCTTTTCGCACCGGATTACCACGTTGTACAGCAGCCGTGATAATATCCGCCGTTGCCTTGAACAGGCTGATCTCGTGATTGGAGCCGTCCTGCTTCCGGGGCGCACAACCCCAAAGCTGGTGCTTCGCGAGGACCTTAAATATATGAAGCCCGGCGCGGTCATCGTCGATGTGGCGGTTGATCAGGGCGGCTGTGTTGAAACCAGCCACCCGACCACCCACGACGACCCTGTATTCACGGTGGATGGAGTCGTCCATTACTGCGTAGCCAATATGCCCGGCGCCGTATCGCGAACCGCTACACTGGCACTGGTTAACGCAACCCTGACTTACGGCTTGGCACTGGCCGCCAAGGGCGTGGAACAGGCATGCCGGGATGACCGCGGGCTGATGTCCGGCCTGAACTGCTACGACGGAAAATGCTGTTTTGTCGGTGTGGCGGAGGCGCTGGGGTTGGAATATGTTGCGGCGGATACACTTTTGCCGTAATGGCGTCGGCCTTTTGCGGTGAACCCTGTTTTTTGGATATATGCGGGCGTAACAGCCCGCATATGAAGAACCTGTATTCACAGTTTAATACGCCAATCCGGCATATCCCACTTGTGAATACGGGTTCTAATAAGCAGTTGCCTGAAAAATGAAGGGAGAGACAACTATGATTACAAACGGATTTACCTACATCGCATTCCTGGTATTTTTCTCATCAATGCTGGTTGCAGTCAAAAAAGCAACCAAGTGGAAAATCTTTGACTATGTTCCGCCTATTGTTATGGTGTACCTGTTCAATATGATTTTCTGCACCTTCAACCTCTGGGATATGGGCGCCACTTCCGCCGCTTATTCGGCAACCAAGAACAATCTGCTCTACGCGATGATCTTTGTCATGCTGCTGCGCTGTGATTTCCGCAAGCTCGCCAAGCTTGGCGGCCGCATGATCACCATCTTTATGGGGGGCGCACTCTCCATTGCGTTCGGTTTTGTCGTTGCATATGTTGTCTTTAAGGGCTCTCTGGGCGTAGAATCCTGGCGTGCGCTGGCTGCGCTTGCCGCTTCGTGGATCGGCGGTTCCGGCAATATGGCCGCTGTGCAGGATGCGCTGGCCGTTCCCGAAGCCGATCTCGGCGCCGCGCTGATTGTGGATACAATCTATTATTCCGTGTGGATTGCGCTGCTGCTTATTGTTATTCCGTTCGCCTCTAAGTGGAATAAGGCGGTGAAGGCCGATACCTCAAAGCTTGATGCGATTGCAGCCGCTGCAAACGCAGAGTTGAACAGCCAAAAAGAGCCGATTGATTTCACCTCCCTGTTCACGCTGCTAGGCTTGTCCCTGATAATCTCGGCGCTTTGCCAGAAGCTTGGCGGCGTCCTCGCCTACGGTCTGATAGATAAAGGGACCGCCACTGTTCTGCTGATTACCGCCGTAGGTCTGCTTGCCGCAATGTCGCCTCTGGGCAAAATGTCCGGCGTTGAAGAAATGTCCAACATCTACCTGTATGTCGTCATTGCCTTACTGGCTTCCCGCGCCGGCTTAAACGAGCTGCTTGACGCGCCCATGTGGCTGGTTGCCGGTTTGTTGGTTCTGGTTATCCATGTTGTCATTATGTTCATCCTTTCCAGGCTGTTCCACTGGGACCTCTGTATGGTATCCACCGCTTCACTGGCCAACATCGGCGGTTCAGCGTCTGCGCCAATCGTTGCCTCCGCCTATAACGGTTCCTACGCCGGTATCGGCGTTCTGATGGGCGTGCTTGGCGCGGCTATCGGTAACATTATGGGCCTGGCGTGCGGCAGCATTATGCAGTTTTTTATCTGAACCTTTGCCGGCGTGTGCTTATTCAATAGGAGTTCGTTATGAATCAAAACCATTATTTTAAGTATCTGAACATCGGCCTGCCCGACGATATCCTGCGCCGCAAGATTTACGGGGATTTTGATGGGGCGATTCGGCTGATTGATAAAAAGCTCGCATCACAAAACCTTCCGCAGGCTTTTCGCAACTGCCTGATCGTCGAGCGGGAGATCATGCTGCGGCTTCCGGAAAACTACCCCTTTACAAAAGCTCAGGCGGTGGCGCGTGTACAGTTGCATATTCCCGATTTTACCGAAGAGGCGTTTGACACCCTTGAGGCGGACGGGCGCATAGACTGGATTTATATCCGCGGGATACCGTACTATTTCGACCGCTTTTATGAAACGCTGCTCAAAACCGACGCCGCCTTCGCCGCAAGGGCAGGACAGTCTGATGTCCTGTCCGACGGCGCCGGCGGCCTCACGGCCGGCCCGCTCGACCGTATTGCCAAAATCATGCGTGAAAAAGGAAACTTTTCCAATCGCATTCACATGCGTGCCAGTGTGCGGATAAAAGACGCAGTTTTTAAAACGGGAGAAATTGTTCGCATTCATTTGCCCCTCCCCTGTGCCTGTGCGCAGCAACGTGAAATAAAAATAGAGCACATGGACCCGCCGGGGGGGATTATCGCCCCGGAGGACGCACCGCAGCGCACCGTATGCTGGGAGAAGCGTATGACGGAAAATCATGCCTTTACGGTGGAATATTCCTATATTCATACCGCCCATTACCACGACCTGTCAACGGTTATCCCCGACAAAAGTCAGCCGGATTTTGACACCTGTGAGCAACCGCCGCACATTATGTTTACCCCGTATATCCGCGAACTGGTGCAGTCGCTGACCGAGGGCATGGATAATCCCTTGGATAAGGCCCGTGCTTTTTATGATTTTCTAACATTGAATGTAAAGTATTCCTTTGTGCGCGCTTACTTTGCGTTGGAGAATATTCCCGAAACCTGTGCCAGAAACCTTATGGGCGACTGCGGTATGATGGCGCTGCTGTTCATAACCCTCTGCCGCTGCGCCGGCATTCCCGCCAGATGGCAAAGCGGGCTCTACACGCGGCCGGATTTCTGCGGCGGGCACGACTGGGCTATGTTCTATGTGGCGCCCTGTGGCTGGCTTTATGCCGACCCGTCTTTCGGGTGCGGCGCGGTAAGGGAGCACAACGAAGAGCGCCGCAGATTCTATTTTGGAAATCTGGACGCTTTTCGCATGGTGGCCAACACCCGTTTTCAGTCCGATTTCACCATTGCAAAACATTATTGGCGCACCGACCCCTACGACAACCAGCTCGGTGAAATTGAGACTTCCCAACGCGGCCTGCGCTATTTTGAGTATGACCGCTCTAAGGAGGTTGTGGGCTACGAAGAGCTCTAATGCCTGTTGCCATCATGCAGGCGCATCACGCTATGATAAGAGGGACCATTATGAATCCTTATGCTCTGATTGATCTTCACTGCGATACCCTTACCGACTGGAAATATACCAGCACCGGCAATCCGGATACCCTTAACGACCCCAAACGGGTGCTCTCGCTTTCATCCATTCCCGCCGGTGTGCACTGGGCGCAATTCTTTGCTGTGTTTATACCCGACGAGGAGCGCGGACAGGCGGCGATTGAGTATTTTGATTTTAACCACCGCAGCTTTGAACGGCAGATGAAGCAGTTTGCCGACCGGGTCGTCCCCTGCCGTTCTTTTACCGATATGAAGGAAGCCTTTGCCCAGAACAAAACCGCGGCGTTTTTAACCGTCGAGAACGGTTCTGCGCTGGCAGGGGATATAAACCGCGTCAAAGTACTGGCAGAAGCGGGTGTCAGGGCTATCACGCTGGTTTGGAACGGCGAAAATGAGATCGGTTCGGGACACACGACCGATCATGGACTTTCCGACTTCGGGCGAGCGGTGATTCCCGAGCTTGAAAAGAACGGGATACTGGTTGATATTTCACATCTTAACGACCCCGGCTTTTGCGATTTGTTGGCGGTAGCTACAAAACCGTTTCTGGCAACCCATTCCAACGCCCGCGCGATCTGCGGCCACAAGCGCAATCTGACTGATGAGATGATCCGTGAGATGGTAAGCCGCGGCTGCCTGATTGGGCTGAACTATTTTGTCAGATTCCTCAGGGATGACGGACTGGTGGAAAGCCTTGACGATATCTACCGCCATACCATGCACTTTCTTGAGCTGGGCGCAGAAAATAACCTGTCGCTTGGGTCGGATTTTGACGGCGCCGTACTGCCGGAATGCCTCAATACCCCTTCAAAGGCGGCCGGAATTTACGAGTATTTTCTCTCGCGCGGGCTCAGCCAGAAAGTTGCCGACGGCATTCTTTACCGAAATGCATGGGATTTTTTCAAGGAAAATCTTTTATAACCGGCACGGCTTATTGCGGTTAAACAATGCTCGGCCATGGCGTAGCCGATCCAAAATTCAACAGGGCACGTTGTCAAACCATTTGGCAACGTGCCCTGTTGTCCCCGAAAGCGGCACAGGCCAGCCTCCGCTTTACCGCCGCCCGCCGGGAACGCCCTGATGTCACTTCAGCTTTGACCAAGCTAGACCATCGGGGCAGCAGCAAAAAAACGGAGCCAAAGCATCTCTTAGGTGCTTTGGCTCCGTTTTTTATGAATGCCTATTTACGAAGCTTTTTGGACACTGTTTTTATGATCAAACAGGGCCTTTAAGCCCTGAACAGCGACGCAGATGCCAAGCGCCAGGACCAGTACGGCAAACACAAGCTGAATTGTATCGGCAAAAGGAGATGCACTGGTTCTGCCGGCAAAGGCGGACGCCAACTGTGCAATTTTGATGATAAGAGCAGTGAAGGTGACGGCAATCATGAAGAAAAAGGGAACAAACATCATACCGTAGGCGCGCTTTGTTCTTTTAAGGAATACGGCACAAGCGATAAATGCAAGGGCGGAAAGCAACTGATTTGCTGAACCGAATAGCGGCCAAATGGAAGAATACCCCGCTTTGGCAAGGAAATAGGCGAACACCAGGGTGGCGGCTGTCGCAAAATATTTGTTTGTTAAAACACTGTGCGCGGCACTTCTTTGCGTTTCATCGCCGGATTCCTGAAAAAACTCCTGGAACGAAAGACGGCCGATTCTCGCGACCGAATCCAGGGATGTAAGCGCGAAGGCTGAAACAGCCAGGTTGATAAGCGCAAACACCGTATCTTTAGGCAGCCCCAACTGTGCAAGGAAATTTGCAATAGCGCCCGCAAAAATTTGAGGGGGCGTTATATAACCCTGTTCTGCCGCAGCACCAACTGCAAATGAAGCAACCGCTATGAGTGCCACAACGGCCAGCAGGCTCTCCAACAGCATGGCGCCAAACGAAATGGGCAGCATATGCTTTTCACTTTTAATCTGCTTGGAAGAGGTGCCCGATGAGATCAGAGAATGGAACCCGGAAACGGCTCCGCAGGCAATGGTGACAAATAAAATAGGGAACATCGGCTGACCGTTAACGGCGAACCCGGTAAACGCCGGCAAATGAATCTGCGGGTTGGCGCACAAAACACCCAGCAGCGCCGCCGCAATCATCGCAACCAGCAAATAGCTGTTCAGATAATCTCTCGGCTGAAGCAGGGCCCAGACGGGCGTGACCGATGCGATAAAAATATACATAAACACAACGATATGCCAGCTGCCCTGACCGACATAAACAGGCGAATGGAGGCCGAACGCTATGGCCGAGATCAGCATGATTATCGCAATGGCCGTGTTGACCCATTTGTTAAGCTTTGCATAGCGCAAAATCATCCCCAATACGACGGCTTCGGCGATGAACAGCAGCGAAGTGGTTGCAACCGCGCCGTTTGCATAAATGGCAGATCTTGTGCCGTCTGCTGCGGTTAAAAAGCCGTTGAAGGTTCCCGCCACAACATCGGCAAATGCGGCGACGACCAGAATGCAGAACAGCCAGCAAAACAGAAGAAACAGCTTTTTGCCAAGCTTTCCGATATATGTTTCGATAATGTACCCGATCGTGCGTCCCTTGTTTCTGACCGACGCATACATCGCTGCAAAATCCTGTACGGCGCCGATGAAGATACCGCCGAATAACACCCAAAGGAAAACGGGCAGCCACCCGAACATAGCAGCCACAATAGGCCCGTTGATGGGGCCTGCACCCGCGATGGAAGCAAATTGGTGGCCAAATACAACACTGGATTCCGCCGGCACGTAATCGACGCCGTCCTCCATCTCAAAGGCCGGGGTTCTGGCCTTGGGGTCAATTCCCCACTTTTTCTCCAGCCATCTGCCGTATAGAAGATAGGCTGCCCCCAGCACGGCGATGGCAATGACCATCATGGATATTCCTGTCATTATTTTTTCCTCCTTAAAACAAAAAACTTCGTCCCTGAAACAGAGACGAAGTAATATACTCCGTGGTACCACACTGATTGCCCGCAATAAGCGAGCCGCTTTAACGGCAGCAGACACTGCCTGACTCTGTAACGGGAGCCCCCCGGTTTAACTTACTTTTGCAACAGGGTGTTCAGTAAACAACTCATGAGCGATACCCCCACCAGAAGCCTCTCTCCGGCTTGCACCAAACACCGTCTCTCTGTGCAGAAAGCAACATGGGGTCTTATCTCAATCGACGTTTTTAATGTCTATTTTTTAGTCAGTATAAATATTGATTGATAATTTGTCAACCTTCCGTCAACAAATTATCGCTAAGGGATAAAAGTTATCAATACATCCTTAAAAATTATAGATATATTAATAATGGATCCATTGCTGCAAGAGCAGATAAGCATTCCTAAAGCGTAATCCGTAATTTTCTTACATTATGAGCTGGCGCGCTCAACTTTTTGCCTATATATATTGGCACACAAAAGATTTTCATGGTAAAGTAGAGGACAAAAGAAAAAATTTTCAAAAAGTCTTACGAAATTGCAACCAATTAAGATTTTTCCGTAGTTAATAGATGGGACTAAAAATAATCGGAGAGGGGACCAAAGGTTGAAGGACAGTGACATAATCGCTCTGTACTGGGATCGTTCTGAAACGGCGATTGAAGAAACGGAAAAGAAATATGGCAAGCTGTGCAAACATATTGCCATGAACATTTTACAAGATACCGAAGATGTCGGTGAAAGTGTCAACGACACTTATCTCGGTGTCTGGAATTCGATTCCGCCGCACCGGCCGGCTGTTTTTTCTGCGTTTCTTTGCAGAATTGCGCGCAACTGTGCGCTGAAAAAATATCACTACAACCACTCAAAAAAACGAAATGTTCAGGTTGAAGTTTCTTTATCGGAGCTGGAAGAGTGCCTCTTTCATGCGGCGGATGGCGTTAACGCCGTCGAAAAGGAAATAGCGGCCAAGGCTATCAGTGCGTTTTTGCGCACGATGAGTTACGAAAACAGAAATGTGTTTATGCGGCGATATTGGTTTTTCGATTCCGTCTCGGAGATTGCAAAGCGCTTTGCAATCAGTGAAAGCAAAGTCAAATCCATATTGTTCAGGACAAGAGGCAAGCTTCGGGACTATTTGAAGAAAGAAGGCATTGAAATATGATTAACGATAAAATTATGACAACGCTTGGCATGGTTGATGACGATATTATTGCGGAATCCATCAACGCTAAAGCTGCACCAAAAAATGCCGTTTGGCTGCGGCTAGGCATTGCAGCCTCCTGCGCGGCCTGCGTATTGGGTGCTGCCGGTATCGGCGCCTATGCCTATTACACCCCTGCATCCTATGTGAGCCTGGATGTGAACCCCTCCATTGAATATTCCCTCAATACCTTTAATCGGGTATTATCGGCGACGGGCGTCAATGATGACGGCGAGAACATACTGGACGATATCGGATCAGTCCGATTAAAAAATCAATCGATTGACCGGGCGATTCGAGAGACGATTAACGCCATTGCACAGCGGGGCTATTTCCCGTTGGATGATGAGGGCGGCGTGGTTATAGCCGTATATGATAAACAGCTGCAAAAGGCTGAAAAATTGTCAGAGAAATTGAAAGAGGCTGTAGAGCAGGTTGCGCAGGAAGAGAGCCTGGATGTGGATGTTGAATCCATGGCGGTGGGTGAGGAACGCGTTCAGGAAGCCAGGAGTCTGGGCGTCACGCCCGGAAAGCTCAATCTGGTAGAAAAGCTTCAGGCCAGCGCGCAAAATATCGACGACATTGATGTTGAAGAGTGGCTGAACAAATCTGTCAAAGAAATCATGAAGGAAACTAAGGCCAATAAAGCGCTCAATAAAGGCAAGAGCAGTAAAATTGATAATGGCGCTGACAAAGACTTGGATGAAGATTCTGATGTTACCCTCGATTCTGGGGAGGCGAGCAAAGCGGAGAAAGGCAACAGCGCCAATAAGCCGGATAAGGCAGCCGATAAGGCTGATAAGCAAGCCGATAAGGATGCGGACAAAGCGAACAATTCAGGCAACGGCAGCAGCGCAGACAAACCGCAGAATGGTGTCAAGAAAAATGACGACCCGGCAGCTTCGGATAACAACAACGGGTCGAATAAATCCGATAGTGCGACCAACAAGGGTCAATCCAAAAAGCTGTATGCAGCAATTGATTCAAATGCGGCCGATACGGCGGGCGCGGCTGAAGCAGATTCAGAAAAGGGCAAGAGCACTGAAAAAACAAATAAATCTGATAAGCCCGGCAAAAACAAGAGCAAGTAGCCGGGATAGCGATGCGCAGGCGATAAAAACAGTGCTTTTTATCGCCTGCGCATATTGCTGTTTGAAAAAGCAAAATATATAATAATTGCAATAAACGGCGCGTCCGCTGACACCTATTAGTAGAATCGGAAAGCTTTACCGTATTTTTAAACAATAAGAGGTAAAACAAAATGAAGAGAATTTTATCGTTGGTACTTGCGTTTGCTTTCTTGCTTATGGCAACAGCTTGCGGCGGCCAGAAAAATGTTTCTGGAACCATTAAGGATGATAAATCCATTCAGGATGTGCTCGACGCTGTGGACGTTAAATTCAACGAAAAGTATGGCGGTGATAACGGTGCCATCGCGATGAAAATGCCGATTGACGACCAGTACCTGTCGGATTTTGTAGATCTCGACGCCTCGGCCTATGCGGAATTTGCAGGAACCGTTTCAATCTCGATGACGAATTCCGATGCGCTTTTTGCCGTCAAGGCCAAGGAGGGCAAAGTGGACGTTGTGCAGCAGGCGTTGGAAAAGCGCCTCTCCGACCTTGTTGCCCAATATGAAGCTTACCCCGTCAACGGCTCGTATGACCGCGCCAAGGCCGGCGAGGTGTATGTTAAAGGAAACTATGTGTTTTTGATTGTCGTCGGTGTTTTGCCTGCACAGTCGGACGGCACCGCGGACTTTGACGCCGACGTGCAGATGACAAAAGAGACCATCGACAGCCTGTTTAACGCCTGAAAACAGGTTCCTTTTTAAAAAACCTTGATGTTTAAGTGCGTTTCTGCTAAATTATTAGCTGGATACTTTGTCCGGCTTATGCGCTAAAAAGCCTTCGCAGCCGAATCTGCGAAGGCTTTTACTGCGAACCTGCGTAAAGCGGGATTCGTATATAACCGACCATGTGGCCGCCTGTGCCCATGGCCCTGAATTTATGAATGTGCGCCGCCCTTACACAACGGAGCGTAGCATTCATTTGATTTTAGGAGGAGCCTATGGTATTTTCCAGCATCCTGTTTTTGTTTTATTTCATGCCGGTGGCTTTCACCATATATTATCTCGTGCCTAAAAACTTCAAGAACCTGACCCTGCTGGTTTTAAGCCTGATATTCTATTCGTGGGGCGAGGTGCGGTATTTCCCTATTATGCTGGCGTCGATTATCGTGGATTATACCGCGTCCAACCGGATTGAGCGCTATGCCGGCAGGAACGGCATACGCCGGCTCTGGCTGCTGGTTTCGGTGTTTTTTAACCTTGGGATGCTTGGCTTTTTTAAATATGCCGGTTTTTTTGTCAGCAACATCAATGCCGTCACCGGCCTCGGGCTGCCGGTTTTGGCGTTGACGCTTCCGCTGGGCATCAGCTTTTATACTTTCCAGACCATGTCTTATACCATCGACGTCTATCGGGGCGACGTCAAGGCCGAGCGCAACATCATCGATTTCGGCGCCTTTGTGGTGCTGTTTCCCCAGCTTATCGCGGGCCCCATCGTGCGCTATACCGATATCCAGCGCGAGCTGCGTGAACGCACCATGAATCCCGGGCAGATTTCGCTCGGGGCGCAAACCTTTATCATGGGCCTGGCCAGCAAGGTGCTCATTGCCAATAATGTCGGCGCACTGTGGACCGAGGTGGAAGAAATGGGCTTTGCCGGCATTTCCACCCCGTTGGCATGGCTGGCCGTGCTGGCTTTTACGCTGCAAATCTATTTCGATTTTTCGGGCTATTCGCTTATGGCCATCGGACTGGGGCGGATGCTGGGCTTTGAATTTCCGCAGAACTTTAATTTCCCTTACATCTCAAAAAGTATGACCGAGTTCTGGCGGCGCTGGCACATGACGCTGGGGTCGTGGTTTCGGCAATATATGTACATCCCGATGGGCGGCAACCGCAAGGGCGCGGCCAGAACGGTTTTCAACCTGTTTTTAGTGTGGGCGGCCACCGGGCTTTGGCATGGCGCCTCGTGGAATTTTGTGCTGTGGGGCCTCTATTTCTTTGTGCTGCTCATGCTGGAAAAGGCGTTTTTACGCCCGGTGCTGGATAAGCACCCCATTTGGGCCCGCGTGTATATGATTCCGCTGGTGATGGTCAGTTGGGCGATCTTTGCCATAACCGATCTTACGCAGCTGGGCGTATTTTTCAGCAGGCTGTTTGTGTTTTCGGGCGGGGATGACTGGGGCTATTTTTTGCGCAATTACGGGGTGACCTTTGCGCTGGGTATTCTGTTCTCAACCCCTGTGCTTAAGAAAGGTTTTCAGCGGCTTGAAAGGAACCGGGCCGCCGCCTTCCTTATTTATGGTGCGCTTTTGATGACATCGGTCGCTTATCTGGTTGATGCCACCTATAATCCGTTTTTATATTTCAGATTTTAAGGGGGCAGAGCATGAAGGATTTAAAACGCTACCCCGTTATTCTGCTGCTGTTCGGTTTAATCGGCATTTTCTTTGTCGCTAATCTGCTGACACCCGCCAGAACATTTTCGGAGATGGAGAACCGTTATCTCAACCAATGGCCTGAATTTTCGCTTTCCGCCATTGCGGATAGCAGCAGTAAGGGCTTTGCGCAAAAATTTGAACAGTATGTCAACGACCAGTTTGCGCTGCGTGACAGCTGGATTTCGTTAAAATCACGCTGTGAAGCGCTGTTGGGCAAAACCGAAAACAACGGTATTGTGTATGGTGATAATGGCTATCTCTTTGAAAAGTTCAGGGCTTATGATGCGCAGCGGCTGGATAAAAACGTCGGCTATCTTGAGGAATTCGCGGCTTTGAACCCGGATGTGAATAAATACCTTATGGTCGTGCCGGGCTCCTACAATATTTTAAGCGGCTTTGTTCCCAAAGGGCTCGGGAATATTGACCAGCTTCCGCTGATAGAAGCCATCGGCGCCAGGCTTGCCCAAAGCGGCTACACCGGCATGGATGTGGCCGAAAATTTGCTGGCGCACACCGATGAATATATTTATTACCGAACCGACCATCACTGGACCACCGGGGGCGCCTGGTATGGTTATGAGTGCTTTGCGCACACCGCGGGCTTGGCGGCCACGGTTCCGGAGCAATCGATCGTGCACAGCGCCGAGGGCTTTTTTGGCACCTACTACAGCAAGGCCAAAAAGTTTGATGCGGCAGCCGACGCCATCACATGGTACGACCTGCCGGTACGCACTGTGACCATAGACGGCGAGGCGGTCGATTCGATGTATGACATGGCGGCGCTGGATACAAGGGATAAATATGCGCTGTTTTTGCATGCCAACAACGGTGTGACGGTCATCGAAAACGACAGGGCCCCGGAGGGCGCCATCATGGTGATTAAGGATTCTTACGCCAACTGTTTTGTACCTTTTCTGACCCAGAATTACCGCAAGGTGGTTGTTGTCGATTTGCGTTCGCTGCCCCAGGGCATCAACGCGCTGATCAAAACGGAGCAGGTGCGGGATGTGCTGGTGCTTTACAGCTTCTCAAACCTTGCCAGCGATGCCAATCTGTCCCGCATCCGTTATTAAGGCACCTTAAGTTGCCAATGCAATAAAAAACAGACCTTCTCGGCATTTTGAGAAGGCCTGTTTTTATTGCGGAATTTTAGTTGGGCAAACTTTTCGCATACATCAGATAGGCATCTTCCAAGTGTGTCGGCTCAGAATAGCCGTCGCCCGCCGCGCCGATTGTAATCGCCGCGCGGCGTACGCCGTTTTGCTCGCCGACGCTGGCCAGACAAAGCTGCGCTTCTTCGGTATAGCCGGTTTTGGCGCCGGTTATGGGGGAGACGTCCCGGTCCAGCTGTTGGACGCGCGGCGTCAGGGTAGAGTCCAGCAAAAGCCCCTGCGGGTGCTGCGCCGTGGCGGTGGTGGTATAGCTAAAGGTTGAAAAAGCTTTTGCAAAGGTCTCGTTTTTAAGCGCCTCGGTTAAAAGCAGCGAAAGATCATACACCGTGGTGTAGTGCTCCGGGTCATGCAGTCCGGTGACGTTGGTAAAATGGGTATCGGACATGCCCAGCGCGCGGGCGCGCGCATTCATCATGGCAATGCAATCTTCCTGCGAACCGGCGGCCACACGTGCCAGCGCACAGGCGGCCTCCGCGCCGGAGGGCAGCAGCGTTGCATACAGCAGGTCGCGCGCCGTAACGGTTTCGCCCATGGCAAAGCCGGCCATCGCTGCATTTTGCTCATAAAGCCCGACGTAATCGGCATATTCCAGCGTGACAGGCGCATCAAAGTCGCCGATCTGCTCCACGGCGACCAGCGCTGTCATCAGTTTGGTCAGCGAGGCGGGATACGCTTTTTTATGCGCATTTTTGGCGTAGAGCGTGCGGCCGCTTTCAGGGTCAAACAAGATGGCATCGCTGCTTATCAACGAAAGGCCGCCGTTGGTACGGCCCGCGCCAATGGCCGGTGTCACCGGCACAGTTGCCGCAACAGTTGATGGCTCAGCGCCGGCATGCTTGGTAATGGCAGCCTGCCAGAAAACGGCCATGGCGCCGAATACCAGCGCCAGATAGATTGCTGCGGCCAAAAACAGCGGGAAGATTCTCTTTTTACGACGGTGTTTTTTCACGGCAGATCCTCAATTTTTTTTGTGATTTAGTTCTAGTATAACAGAAATTTCGGACTAAAACAATTTTGCATGCCGATAGCGTCAAAATTCGGCCTGAATATTTTATGGCCGGCTGGGAAAACTTTCTGTTGAAAATAAAGAACGATCAAGGAGGTGGTATTATGCTTAATAAGCTGGCATTGCTGCTGGTGATCGTCGGTGCGTTGAACTGGGGCCTGATTGGGTTGTTTGAACTGGACGCCGTTGCATGGCTGTTTGGCACGCAGGCTGCTTTGGGCAGCAGGATTGTTTACACGCTGGTTGCGGTTGCGGGTATATGGTGTATCTCCATGCTGTTTACAGAACCGCATAACCGGCGTGTCGGACATTGAGGAAAGCGCTCAGGTGTTTTATTAATCCGTCAAGACCTCACGCATTACCGTATAATTTACGGCTTACACTCTAAAGGCCCATATGACTGAAAATTCCGGCATATTTTGCAAAAATGCGCGTGAATACCGCCGATATTCACTGCGCTTTTTGTATCGCCTATTAAAAAGATGCCGAAGCATCTGAGCATTTAGCACAATATGGCATTGTCTTAAAACTCAAGCTTCATATAAGATGAGCGGATGGCCAAACAGTGTTGCTTATGTCAATGGCGGTAACTGGGAACGGGGGCCTTGTGCTGTGGTGCGTTCCACCTGTACATTGGCGTTGACAAAACGGGCAATTTTGCCCGTTTTGTCAGGCCGTCGAAAAAGGTTGGGCGTGCTGTTAATTTGCACAAAGCTGATGCCGCTTAACGCGGCATGGGAGACCCCCCGGGGAGGGTTCTCCCCGCAAAAACAGTCCAATGGACTGTTTTTGCGTCCGCTCCTGCGCTTCTTACAGGATTAGGGCGTTTGGGGCGCTGCCCTAAACCCTGTGAGCTTTTGAAAAAGCTCGACCAAAACTTTTAATTTGGGCAGTTTTTTCTATGGTATGCGTTGGTATGCGTTTTTTGACAAGCTGGGCAAAACGGGCATTCGTGCCCGTTTTGTATTTTAGCCATTCTTTGATGTTCTGCCACTGTTACCGGGCAAGCGCATCAATCAGACCGGTTAACTCCCGGGCGGCGGTATAACCGGCCTCAATGCAGTCGGACATCAGTGAGAAGGTGAACAGGCCGGCATCTTCCGGCAACTTGGGGCGGATGAGCAGTCGCTCTCCGCGTACGGTACAGTCGCGCAGTCGGCGGCTCATGGCCGATAAGGAGTGGGAAGCGATTTCGAAAATTCCCTCGCCGTTGACGGGGGCGTAATTTTCCGATATATCAACCGCTATGATATTTGGCGCATCGCAGGCCAGCAGCAGATTCACGGGCAGGTTCTCGGTTACGCCGCCGTCCACAAGCACGCCGTTCATCGCACGGGGCGGGGTGAAAATCACCGGGACACAGCAACTGGCGTAGATGGCCTCGTATAACAGCGCGTCATGCTCCCAGCGGACATTTGAAAGCGGGTGTATCGGTTTGCGCTGGGAAAAGGCAACGGTCTCGCCGCTGCTTAAATCGACGCTTGTAATGCAAAGCGGAAGCGGCACCTGAGAGAGCAGGCAACCCTTTGTCAACTGGCGCAGCAGCGCGCGCAGCCGTTCGCCCTTGAGTAGGCCGGAGAGCGTAATGGGCCGGCGCCGGGCCAGCTGGCTGACAGCAACCGCCATGCCCAGCACGTTAAAATCAATCAGCTTTTCACCGTTGCGCTCCAGCTCATGGCAGATCTTAATCAGCTGCTCCGGTGTATAGCCATAAGCGTAAAGCCCGGCTACAATGGCGCCTGCGCTGCTGCCCGAGACGATACAGGGCGTCAGGTTCGCTTCCTGCAATGCGGATAAAATTCCGACGTGCGCCGCGCCGCGGCAGCCTCCGCCTGAAAGCGCGAGAGAAAATGACATGCGGCAACCCCTCCAGTTTTGTACTAATTCGTCCTGAGAATCATGGCGCATGATTTATAGCGGTAAAATTGCGTGAGATGTATTTTTCGCCTTTAAAAGCGCAGCGGGACAGTTTTTAATAAAAATAGCGCTTTTTATTAAAAACCAGTATTCCAAATGACAGATGAAAAGCACGGCAAAATATGTTATACTTACTTCTAAAGCATTTTATGCTGGTTTTGTTAATCCTACGCCGCAGGGCGGGGATGAAAGGAGAAGAGATGCAACAATTACAACTTGTGCTGACCATCGTGGCCGCTGCTGCCTCGGTGGCCGCTTTCATAAGCGCGATGACCGCGGTGACGCGAACCGGCGCTTTAAGCCACCGGTACCGCGAAGAAAATGAGGCGCTGCGGCGTGAATTTTCCGAACAAATGCGCAGCATGCGTCAGGAGATGAGCCAGTCGGTGCAGGCGGCCACGGCGGCGCTGGGTCAGACATTGTCGGAAGCGCAGCGGCGCTCGGGTGAGCTGCAGGATAAACGTTTGGCCGAATTGAACGAACAGTTGACGCTGCGCAACGACATGCTGCAAAAAACGGTTCATGAGCAGCTGTTCCGCATTGAAAGCAGAATAGAAACTTTTACAAACCAATCCACCAAGCGCCTTGAGGAAATGCGCGCCACTGTGGAACAGCGGCTGGAGGTGCTGCGCGCCGATAACACCCGTCAGCTGGATCAAATGCGGCAGACGGTGGATGAAAAGCTGCAAAAGACGCTCAACGAGCGACTTGCGCAGTCGTTTGCACAGGTTTCGGAACGCCTGGAACAGGTGTATAAGGGTCTGGGCGAAATGCAGACGCTGGCAAACGGCGTCGGCGACCTGAAAAAGGTGCTTTCAAATGTCAAAACGCGCGGCATTCTGGGCGAGATTCAGCTGGGCGCCATTTTGGAGCAAATTTTATCCCCGGAGCAGTACGAAGCGAATGTTTCAACCAAAAAGGGCAGCAATACCGTTGTGGAATATGCCGTCAAACTGCCCGGAGACGGCGAAAACGGCGTCTGGCTGCCGATTGACGCAAAGTTCCCGGGCGACGTTTATTCGGCGCTGATGGATGCTTATGAAAGCGCCATCCCGGAGCGCATTGCCGCTGCGGGCAAGGAGCTTGAACAGCGCATCAAGGGCTGCGCCAAGGATATTCGCGACAAATACATCGACCCGCCGAACACCACCGATTTTGCCATTATGTTTCTGCCGTTTGAGGGGCTTTATGCCGAAGTGGTGCGGCGCGGCATGGTGGAGATACTCGCGCGCGATTACCGTGTGAATATCGCGGGGCCAACCACAATGGCGGCGCTGCTCAACAGTTTACAGATGGGCTTTCAGACGCTGGCCATTCAAAAGCGCTCCGGCGAAGTCTGGCAGGTGCTCGGCGCTGTTAAAACCGAGTTTTCGACTTTTAACGATGTGCTGCGCAAGGCGCAGGACCGCCTGAGGCTGGCAAACGACGACCTCGACAAGCTGATTGGAACCCGCACCCGTGCGATTGAGCGCAAGCTGCGCGGCGTGCAGGCCGTCCCCTCGGCGGGGGAGGAATTGCCCTTACTGGCGGCGCAGGCGGAGGAGTATGAGACGGTATGAGAGATCCGAACCAGATCCGGACATTCCACGGCATCGATATGGACCCGTTCAATCCCAGACAGTCGGATATCCGCATCGACGATATTGCGCACGCGCTTGCCATGCTGTGCCGCGCCAACGGCCATATCAGCCATTTTTATTCGGTGGCGCAGCATTGCCTCAACTGTGAGCAAGAGGCGCAGGCCCGCGGCATGAGTACCCGTGTCCGGCTGTTTTGCCTGCTGCACGATGCAACCGAATGTTATGTTTCCGATTTAACACGGCCGGTCAAACGCCACTTTCCGCTTTATTATGAGGCCGAAGGCGCGCTGGCAGGGGTTATTTACGATACCCTGTGCCATACGCGGCCCACGCCGACGGAGCACGCGTTGATTGGGGAAGTGGACGACTGCCTTTTGTACCACGAATTTTTAGCGCTTTGCGGTGTGCGGATGTTTGATGAAGAACCGCGCCGTTTGGCGGCACTGCAATTTGACGAAGTCCGGATTGAGTCAGTGCGCGGCGCATACATCGACCGTTATTGGCAGCTTAGCAGAACATTGGCGTCAGAAAACGGGGGATGATTTCTTGGCACAGTCAAAAACAAATGCACAGCGCATGCTGGAAAAAGAAAAACTGCCCTATACGGCGCATACCTATGACAGCGAAGACGGCCTGCTGGACGGCGTTTCAGTCGCCAACAAAGTGGGCATGCCGGTTGAAAGGGTTTTTAAAACCCTCGTCACACGCGGCGCGTCTAAGAACATTTATGTATTCGTGGTGCCGGTGGCGATGGCGCTGAACCTGAAGGCGGCGGCCAAGGCGGCGGGGGAAAAATCGGTTGAGATGATTCACGTCAGGGAGATTATGCCGCTGACGGGCTATGTAAAAGGCGGCTGCTCACCGATCGGGATGAAAAAGCGTTACGCCACCGTGGTGGACCGTTCGGCGCTTTCCCAGAAAACGATTGTAGTCAGCGCAGGGCGCATTGGCGACCAGATTGAGCTGACGCCTCAACACCTTGAGCAGGTGACGGGATGCCGCTTTGCCGAAATTGCGGCTGAGGCATAAGTAAACGCCCGACGGTCGAACGATGGCCGATTTAATAATTTTTTTGGAGGACATTATGGTTACAATAACAATGGAAAACGGCGGACAGATCAAGCTGGAGCTCTATCCGGAGCACGCGCCCATCTCGGTTGCAAACTTTGAAAAGCTGGTCAGGGAAGGGTTTTATGACGGCCTGATCTTTCATCGCGTCATCCGCGGTTTTATGATTCAGGGCGGTTGCCCCAAGGGCACCGGCACCGGCGGCCCCGGTTACCAGATCAAGGGCGAATTTGCGATGAACGGCGTTCAGAATCCCACCAGGCATACCCGGGGTGTTCTTTCGATGGCACGCAGCCAGCACCCCGATTCCGCGGGCTCTCAGTTCTTCATCATGCATGAGGATGCGCCGCATCTGGACGGGCAGTATGCCGCATTTGGCAAGGTTGTGGAAGGCATGGATGTTGTGGACGCGATCGCGGGTGTCAAGGTCGATTTTTCCGACCGGCCCAAGGTCGAGCAGAAAATTAAAAGCATTACGATAGAATAGGAACCGAGCAGGTTTTGGCGGCCGCCTTTGGAAAATCCTCTGGCGGCTGCCACTTGTTATGATACGGTGCTTTAAAAACAACGTGCCGGAAAAATTCACGTATATCCGCGATTTGTGTACTTTTAAGTAAATATGTGGTAATATTTTTAAAATGTACTTAAAACAATTTTATTCGCTACGGGGTATTTGCCGGTGAAATTGAGTGTTAGGACAATTTTTCTATGCCTTAGCAAAAACAAGCTGATCCAGGCCTTGCGCGATGGACTGGTGGCGATTATTCCGGTGATTATGGTCGGTTCGTTCGCGCTTACTTTTCAAACGCTGCCCATTGCTGTTTATCAGCAATGGATCAGTCATTTTGGCGGCGGCTTTTTCATCAACGTCCTGTCGCTGATATATGGCGCCACGTTTAAAATGCTTTCAGTCTATACCGTTGTTTCAGTCAGTTTTAAGGTCAGCAAAGCATTATATGGGGCATCGGGAAGCCTTCAGGGGGCGCCGTTTGCCTCTCTGGGATGTTTTGTCATATTAAGCGGTGCTTTTGTTTCGGGGGGCAACTTTGACGCGTTTGGCCCAATTGGAATAAACACCGCTTTATTTTCTGCAATAGCGGGAACGGTTCTCTATCATCAGTTTCTGGAAAAGCAAAAGAAGAACCATCGCTTATTTGCCGATGGGGCCGACGTGGAATTTAACAACGCGCTTTCGGTGGTTTTTGTTGTTGCGGCCGTTATTTTTATATGTGCGGTTTTTAATTCCTTTATTATGCATCATTTTGACGTTTCCGGCCTGAGCGAACTGGTTTCCGACGGTCTGGAGAGCGTCTTTGAATATATGGGGCGGACGTTGCCGTCAGGCCTGCTGTTTGTGCTGCTGCTCAATTTAATGTGGACCATGGGCATACACGGCAGCAATATGCTGGAATCCGTGGCGCGGTCCATCTTTTATCCGGCCATAGAAATCAACAGGGCGGCTGTTGCCGCAGGCGGGGCACCGACCGAAATATTATCAAAAACTTTTCTGGATACGTTTGTGCTCATGGGGGGATGTGGCACCACATTGTCCCTGCTGGTGGGGGTGCTGCTCTTCAGCCGCCGGCGCTCGAACCGCCGGTTGTCGCGCATTGCGGCAATTCCCATGTTGTTTAACGTCAATGAGTTGATGGTGTATGGATTGCCCGTGGTTTTTAATCCGGCGCTGTTTATTCCGTTTGTCATCACCCCGCTGGTGATGCTGCTTGTTTCTTATGCCGCCATGCGGGTGGGGCTGGTGCCGTTGGCGGCTCATCCTGCCGCATGGACAACGCCGATTGTTTTCAGCGGCTATGTGGTGACAGGTTCCATCCGAGGCAGCCTGTTGCAGCTGTTTAATCTGGTGGTGGGTGTGTTCATCTACAAACCCTTTGTGGCGCTTTATGACCGAGAGAAACTCGCCAATGCCGAAAGCATCACCCAAGAGCTGACCGAACTGGTTAAAAAGTGCGAGCGGGAAGGCACTTTTGTGAACCTGACCGAACTGGAGGATTCAAAAGGCGGCATGGCGCGCATGCTGGTTGAGGATTTAAAGCATGCGATTGAAACCGACGGCATAGCGCTGTATTATCAGCCGCAGCATAATGCTGCAGGGCGCTGCGTCGGCGTTGAGGGGCTGTTACGGTGGAATCATGCCGCCGTGGGGATGCTCTATCCGCCGCTGGTCATTCGCATTGCGGAAGAAAGCGGTTTGCTGGAGCAGCTTGAGCGGCAGATGGTGTGCCGCGTTCTGCGGGAAGCTGGCGAGATTGTCCGGTTTTTAGGCGACGACACCAAAATCAGCGTCAACGTTTCAGGCAAGACCATACAAAGCGCGCGATTCGAAAAATTTCTTCGGGGCCTTTGCCTAGAATATGACCTGAAGCGCTATCACATTTGCCTGGAGGTGACCGAGCAGCGCGCGCTGCTTTTAGACCGGTCGGGAGAAGAGCGCTTTGCACGGATACATGATATGGGCTTTGAACTGGCTATTGACGATTTTTCAATGGGACATACCTCCATTAAATATCTGGAAGGCAGCAGCTTTAATGTTGTAAAGCTTGACGGCAATTTGGTCAAGGAGCTGCAATATAACAGCCGTGTCGGAGAGATTATTTCCTCAATCGTCAATCTGTCCGGTTCTCTGGGGTTTTCGGTACTGGCCGAATATGTCGAGACGGAACAGCAGCGTGCCATGCTTGAAAAGCTGGGCTGCGTCCATTATCAGGGGTATCTTTACAGCCCGGCAATACCGCTGCGCAAACTGGAACGATATGCCAGAGAAACGGTGACCGTCAGTAAAATGGACGAGGGCTTGTCTGTAAATAGATAAACGATGAAAAATTCGCTGTAAAGGCGCAGCTGGCGCCAGCTGCGCCTTTACAGCGAATTTTTCTGCCGTTCTTAAAGCAACGCCCTGAAAAATTTCTGAACGCACCATTATAATTAAGCGAAGTGGGTATTGTAATATCAAACGCTTTCTGTTAAAATTGACAACGGTATATACAGGTGTATATACACATCGTTGCCGACCGAGGAGAAAGTTATGGATTACCTGAAAAAATTGCTGAACAAGATTTTTATCGACGGCCTTTCCGGCATGGCGCTGGGTCTCTTTTCCACACTGATTGTGGGAACCATCATACAGCAGATCGGGCTGCTTATCGGCGGGAATTTGGGCGGAACACTCATTGTTCTCAGCAAGGTTGCGGCATCGCTGACAGGTGCGGGTATCGGCTGCGGTGTGGCCTATAAGTTTAAGGAGCCGCCGCTTGTTGTGCTCTCTGCCGCTACGGCCGGCATGGTGGGCGCATTCGCGGCCAAAATTGCCGCCGGTGCAGTCCTTGTGGATGGCGTCGTACATTACGCGGGCCCCGGTGAACCGCTTGGCGCCTTTATCGCCGCTTATGCCGGTATTGCATTGGGTCACGCCGTATCAGGCAAAACCAAAATAGATATCTTGGTGACGCCCATCGTCTCCATCGTTTTTGGTTCCGGCGTGGGGTTGGTTGCCGGTCCGCCTATTTCGGCGTTTATGGCCTGGGTGGGCAGCGTCATCAACTGGGGCACTGAACAGCAGCCTGTTTTAATGGGCATCATTGTGTCGGTGCTGATGGGCATGATATTAACCCTGCCGATCAGTTCGGCGGCGGTTGGCATTGTGCTTAATCTATCCGGCATCGCGGCGGGTGCCGCCACCGTCGGCTGCTGTGCCAATATGGTGGGCTTTGCTGTGGCCAGCTACCGCGAAAACAAACTGGGTGGTCTGCTGGCACAGGGCTTGGGAACCAGTATGCTGCAAATACCGAATATTTATAAAAAACCGGTTATATGGCTCCCGGCAATTGTCAGCAGCGCGGTGCTGGGGCCTGTTTCGACCAAGCTGTTGGGTATGACCAGTAACGCGACCGGTTCCGGCATGGGAACGGCGGGCCTTGTCGGGCCGATTATGGCCTATCAGACCATGAGCCCCCTTATCGGCGGTGGCACTGCGCTGCTTGAAATTGCCGTGATGTACTTTGTTCTGCCGGCGGTTCTGTCGTTGGCGGTATCGGAGTTCATGCGCCGCAAAGGCTGGATTAAACTGGGGGATATGAAGCTGGACGTTTGAACCGGACACGGTGTTCCGGTGACCAGATCCAAAAAGTGGGGGTGCCATGCCTCCGCTTTTTGTGTTGCCCGGGCATAATAGGGCTGTATGCATTCAAAGTTAAACCACCTGAAAATCAGATTGTCTTTGCGATCTATATTGACATCTCGCCGCTTTGCAAGGCCAAAAATATTCTCGCAACGCCTGTATCAATTCCAGGTGGTTTGACTATGCAAGAATATTCGGTGTAAAATACAGGTTAAATCATCCACGCAATTTGGCGATTTTTTATGTTTCAAACTCAATGTTGCAGCGCAATGCACAAAAAAATTATATCATACTTGTCAAATTGACATAATTACAGTATAATTATAACAGGAAAAGATGATAGGAGGATAAATATGCTTGATACTTTAGAACAGCTGCATGAAAAAAAAGGATTCCTCTGCGATATGGACGGTGTTATCTATCATGGCAACCGCTTGCTGCCCGGTGTAAAAGAGTTTGTAGAATGGCTTTACGATTCGGGGAAAAGCTTTTTATTCTTAACGAATTCAAGTGAGAGAAGCCCGCTGGAGTTGAAGCAGAAGCTGGCGCGCATGGGGCTGGATGTTGATGAGAGCCATTTTTACACCAGTGCGCTGGCAACCGCCAAGTTTTTAAGCCGTCAAGCGCCGGGTTGTACCGCTTATATCATCGGCGCACCCGGGTTATTCAACGCACTTTATGACGTGGGCATCACGATGAATGACGTTAACCCGGACTATGTCGTGGTAGGAGAGACGCGCAACTACAATTACGAAAGCATCCTCAAGGCGGTATCTCTGGTTCGCGCAGGCGCCAAGCTGATCGGCACAAATACCGATCTGACCGGCCCCTCTGAAAACGGGCTGATTCCCGCCTGCCGGGCGTTGATTGCCCCGATTGAATTGGCCACCGGTAAAAGCGCCTATTTTGTCGGCAAGCCCAATCCGCTGATGATGCGCACCGGTTTAAAGCTGCTGGGGTGCCATTCCAACGAAGCGGTGATGGTGGGCGACCGCATGGATACAGATATTGTTGCCGGCATGGAAACCGGCCTGGATACGGTGCTGGTGCTCAGCGGTGTCACCGATGTGGACGAGATGAAAAATTTTCCTTACCGGCCCACCTATATTTTGGATGGCGTGAAGGACATTCCGCCTAAAAAGTCCTGATGGGCGGTGCCGCTGTTTTTAGGGTTGCAGGGTTTAACAATTTGCAAACGGGGCAAAATAAATTTAATAAAATACTTGCGCTGAAACTGGCTTTGTGATAATATATTTAGGCATGTAGTCGCCGTGTTCCCTTTGCGGCGGGATTTCATGTCGGTGAAGAGCCGGAATGAAAAGCTGACAGTCCTCTGCCGTTTGTGTTTCAAGCGGGAATGAATGTCTGTTACAAACTAAGGAGGAAATTTTTACATGGACGCTTTAAAGCATTTTTCCAACGCCTGCCTGAAGGAGAACCCCCCTGAATTTCATGTGGGTGATACCATCCGTGTGGGGGTTCGCATTAAGGAAGGCGAGAAATCGCGTGTGCAGGCCTTTGAAGGCACCGTTATTGCCAAGAAGCACGGCGGCATTCAGGAGACCTTTACGGTTCGTCGCATGTCCCATGGCGTCGGCGTCGAGCGTGTCTTTCCGCTGCACTCCCCGGTTGTTGAATCGGTTGATGTTGTGCGCAAGGGCAGAGTTCGCCGCAGCAAGCTTTATTATCTCAGAGACCGCGTCGGCAAGGCTGCCCGCGTCAAGGAAGCCAGAAGATAATAACGATTTATTCAAAAAGGGACCGTGTGTCCCTTTTTGTTTTTTATACGCCCATCCTTTTGGTGCGGGCTTATACGAATATCCCATAAAACGGCAGATTTTCTGGCGGCAAGTTTTCCACACTGCGCCCGTCCTTACTGTTGGCGGGTAGTAGGCCGCCGCCCCAATCTAAAGAACCATTATGGAAAATTCGCAGGCCGCATACCAACAGGATGGCCAAATTCCAAACGCATGGTATTAAAGTCTTTTTGGAGGCGCTGTATGCAAGAGCAAACAAACGGCAAGGTTCCCGAACCGGAAGCGGAAAATATGCAGGCAGCAGCAACACCGCTGCGCCGCGACCGCATCTTCAAGGAGTTATACGAGTGGGCTGAAAGCGCCGTACTGGCGGTTGTTTTTGTGGTGCTGCTTTTTACCTTTGTTGCACGCACCTCAGTTGTCAGCGGCGAGTCGATGATCCACACGCTGGAAAGCGGCGATATGTTGGTCATTTCGCGCCTTGGGGGCGAAGTGCAGCCGGGCGATATCGTCGTGGCAACCAAGCCCTATTATGCAAACGAGCCTATTGTCAAACGCGTGATTGCCACCGGCGGGCAGCGTGTGGATATTGACTTTCAGGAAGGCGTCGTCTTTGTCAACGGCGAGGCGCTTGATGAGCATTATACCAACACGCCGACCAACCGGCATTATGATGTGGAATTTCCAATCACCGTGCCGGAAGGGTATCTCTTTTTGATGGGCGATAACCGCAACGGTTCGCTTGACAGCCGTTCGACTGAAATCGGTCTGGTGGATGAGCGGTATATCCTTGGCAAAGCCTATTTGCGGGTGCTGCCATTTTCGGCATTTGGCAAGCTTGATCAATAAACAGGAGGAAAATCGTGGCGGAACAACAAGGAAAAACGATACAATGGTTTCCGGGGCACATGGCGAAGACACGCCGCCTGATCCGCGAAAATATCGCGCTGGTGGACGCTGTTGTCGAGCTGCGTGATGCCAGAATTGTGCGCGCCAGCCGCAACCCCGAAATTGAATCGCTGACGAAGCAGAAGCCGCGTCTTATATTGCTGAATAAAGCGGATGTTGCGGATGAGCAGGTTACGCGCGCATGGTGCGAGTTTTTTCAAATGAAAAATCTTGCGGTGCTGGCGGCGGATTGCCGCAGCGGGCGCGGACTCAAACAGCTTGAGCCGATGCTTAAAGAGGTCTGTGCGGCGCGCATTGCGCAGAATGCAAGGCGCGGCATGGCCGGCCGGCCGCTGACGCTGATGATTGTCGGCATTCCGAACGTCGGCAAGTCGTCGCTGATCAACCGTCTGGCCGGGTCCAAACGCGCAAAAGTAGAGGACCGCCCGGGCGTGACGCGCGGCCGCCAATGGGTCAAACTGGAGGGCGGCATGGAGCTTCTGGATATGCCCGGCGTTCTTTGGCCCAAGTTTGAGGATCAGCGCGTTGGCCGCTATCTGGCCTACACCGGCGCCATTCGCGACCAGATTATGGATACTGAAGATCTGGCCTGCGGATTGCTGGAATTGCTGGCGGAGCGCTATACAGCGGCGCTTTGCGCGCGTTACCATTTTGAACCGGGCGAAATTGCGCAAAAAAGCGGTTATGACCTCTTGTGCCTGCTGGCGCTCAAGCGCGCCATGCTGGTATCGGGCGGTGCGCCCGATACGCTCCGCGCCTCCACAACACTGTTGGATGAATTCCGCGGGGGCAAGATTGGGCACATTTCACTGGAGACACCGGAGGATATTCGCCGTGACTACCGTTGAAGAAAAGCCGGCCCTTTATGAGATGGAGAATGCGCTGCATGAAAGGGGCCTGACCCTGATCTGCGGCATTGACGAGGCGGGCCGGGGGCCGCTGGTTGGGCCGGTGTGCGCGGCGGCGGTCATTTTGCCGCGGGGGTTGGTTATCGACGGCCTGAATGACTCAAAAAAGCTGACCGAAAAAAAGCGCGATGCGCTTTATGAGATTATCACCGCCAATGCGGTATCCTGGGCCATCGGTCTGGCAACCCCGCGGGAGATTGATGAAATCAATATTTTGCAGGCGACTTTTCTCGCGATGCGCCGCGCGGTCAGCGGGCTTCATGCTGTACCGGATTATGTGCTGGTGGACGGCAATGGCGACCCGCGTCTTTTACTGCCGACCGAAACGGTGATTAAGGGCGACGGCAAAGCGGCCTGTATTGCGGCAGCCTCGATTCTGGCCAAAGTGACGCGTGACAGGCTGCTGACGGCACTGGGCGAACAATACCCGGTATACGGCTTTGAAAAGCACAAAGGCTATCCAACCAGTGCGCATTATGAAGCGATTGCAAGGCATGGCATCACGCCGGAACATCGCCGGTCTTTTTTAAAAACGTTACATAATCATATTTAGGGCGAATAAGAACATAGAGAACAAAGCGGGTGAAGGGATGCTGCCAAATGGCGCGCTTGGCGAACAATTCGCTGCAGATTATCTGAAAACCCAGGGATACCGCATTTTAGAGCGGAATTTTCACACCCGTTACGGCGAGGTTGATATCATTGCGCAAAAGGATGATATTCTAGCTTTTGTTGAGGTCAAGACCCGCGCTGCAACGATGCTGTCCAGCCCGGCGGCTGCGGTAACCCCCGCCAAACAAAAAAAGCTGATCACGGCGGCATTGCAATACATGCAGGCGAACCCCGCTGATTTGCAGCCCCGCTTTGATGTCGTGGCCATTGTCACAAGGTCCAAAAGCGACTTTTCTGTTTTGAATTTTATGCATCTCACCGATGCATTTGAAGCGGCATCGCAATAAATTTACAGGGGGCCTTGCGGCCGACCCGAAAGGATGAAAGATTATGCAGTACACCAGCACAAGAGATAAAACACTTTCGGTGACCTCGTCCTTTGCCATTGCCAACGGCATTTCGCCGGAGGGTGGGCTTTATGTTCCCGAGACATTGCCCGGCGTGGGCGAGGCGTGGCTGACCGATCTTCTCGAAAAAGAGTACCACGACCGTGCCGAACAGGTGCTCTCGCTGTTTTTGACCGATTTCACAGCCGAGGAGCTGCACACGGCGGTGCTTGACGCCTATACCGACGGCGTATTTGAAGAGGATTGGGCGGCGCCGCTTTCCGATCTTTCCGACGGGCGCTTTGTGCTTGAACTCTGGCACGGCCCAACCTGTGCCTTTAAGGATATGGCGCTGCAACTGCTGCCGCGCCTGATGGTGCCCGCGGCCAAGCGCGCGTTGGGCGGCAAGCAGATCATGATTCTGGTGGCGACGTCCGGCGATACCGGCAAGGCGGCGCTGGAGGGCTTTTGCGACGTCAAGGGCGTTAAAATCGCCGTTTTTTACCCCGACGAGGGCGTCAGCCCCATGCAGCAGCTGCAAATGGTGACCCAGCGGGGCGCAAATGTGGCGGTTTACGCCATTGAGGGCAATTTTGATAATGCCCAGACCGAGGTTAAAAAGATTTTTACCGACAAGAAGATCATAGAACGCCTCGCTGTGCGCAATACGGTGTTTTCTTCGGCGAATTCCATCAACTGGGGACGCCTTGTCCCGCAGATTGTCTACTATTTTTCGGCTTACGCCGACATGGTTGGCTGCGCGTGCATCAAGCAGGGCGACCCGGTGAACTTTGTTGTGCCCACCGGCAACTTCGGCAATATTCTGGCGGGCTATTACGCCAAGAGAATGGGTCTGCCGGTCCATAAGCTGATCTGTGCTTCCAACAGCAACAATGTGCTGACCGATTTCATCAACGACGGCGTTTACGATGCCAACCGCGCATTCTTTACCACCCTCTCGCCTTCGATGGATATTCTTGTCTCTTCCAACCTGGAGCGCCTTTTGTTTGAACTGACCGACCGCGACAGCGAAGCGGTGTGCGACATGATGGAGAAGCTTTCAAAAGAGCGCCGCTATGCGATCAGCGACGAGATGAAGGCGCGTCTGACGGAGGATTTCTGGGGCGGCTACATTGACGACGCACATTGCGCTGCCGTCATTAAAAAGACGCTGGATGAGGTTGGCTATCTCGTCGACCCCCACACCGCTGTGGCGCTGGGCGTTTATGACGACTACAAGGCGGCCACGGGCGATACGCTGCCCACCGTTATTATTTCAACGGCTTCCCCCTTTAAGTTTGCCGGCAGTGTGTTAAAAGCACTGGAGTGTACGCTGCCTGCCGACGAATTTGCAGCGGTTCGAATGCTTGCCAGGAATACCGGCGTGCCGGTTCCTGAAAGCCTTGAGGCGCTTGAAAATAAAAAGATCCGTTTTTCAAAGGTCATTCTCCCCAGCGAAATGCCCGAAGAGATTGAAGCGTTCGCTTCGAATATCAAGTAGCCCGCCGGTGTGTGCGAGGAAAGGCGCCGCAGGCATCCTGCCGCCCGCTGTGATAAGCGGCGCCAAGCTGCCATTCGTTTTGTACCCGCACGCCGGACTAAAAACAGATTTGAATTCTGACCACGGATTTTCAGCGAAAATGCCAGGCGCTCAAAACTGTATAAACAGCGCTTTGAACGCCTGGCATCGTTTGGCCCGGGCTTAAATTGTCGGCAGCGGTTAAACGGCCTGATAGCCGGATTTGTACGGCGTTTTTGGACGGAAAGTGGCGCACTGTGTCTCGCCGCTGCAGCTGGCTGTGCAGCTGTTGGCGGCCATGGCGCCCACTTCTACCGTAGACGCGGTGCAGTGGCAGTGGTCATCATTATAAGCACAGTTGACGACATCGCAGTAGATGTTGTTTTTCGGTTCGCCTTCGCGCATGGGATTTCACCTCCTCAAATCAGGTTAAAAACAGTATCTGCCGCGCGGTTTAGATTATTCCGACAGGAGGCCGTATGTCAATTTTTACGATAGGCGATCTTCATCTTTCCATCGCCTGTGATAAACCGATGGATATTTTTCCGGGGTGGCACAATTATGTCGCTGAAATTACAAATAATTGGAACGCCCAGGTGTCCGGTTCGGACACCGTTGTGCTGGCCGGGGATATTTCCTGGGGAATGACGCTGGAGGAGGCCGCCGCCGATTTTGCGTATATCGACGCGCTGCCCGGCAGGAAGGTCATTCTAAAGGGAAATCATGATTATTGGTGGAACAGCCGCCGTAAAATGGAGGCTTTTTTTGAAAGCCGGGGATTAAGCACGCTGTCGATTCTCCATAATAGCTGTATTGCGTCCGAGGACATTGCCATCTGCGGCACCCGTGGCTGGATGCTGGAAGATTCGTCCCCGCACGACCAAAAGGTGACCGCGCGCGAAGAGGGCCGGCTGAAAGCCTCGTTGGAGGATGCGAAGCGGACAGGGCTTGAACCGGTGGTTTTCCTGCACTATCCGCCGGTTTTCGGCGGCAGTATTTCGGGCGGCATTATCGACCTGCTGCGCGAATATAACGTCAGACGCTGCTTCTACGGGCATCTGCACGGCGCGGCCTGTGCGCAGGCGTTTGAGGGGCAATATCTCGGCATTCAATTTGCGCTCGTGTCCGCCGATCATCTACGATTCCGCCTGAAAAGGCTTTGAATTCATAAGTTTTTAATAGTATTTTTGTTAAAATTGTGATATAATGCTAAGATGTAAATGTATACAAACAGGAGGAAAAAATAAATGTCTCTGGTATCGTCTAAAAAGGT
>JAEWLW010000076.1 GCA_023457355.1 Bacillota bacterium
GTGGTCACGGCGGGAAACGTCCATGACAGCGTGGCTTTTGACGATGTATATGACAAGGTGACAGCGTCCTTTCCCGAGATTGAGACTGTCGTTGCCGATGCCGCTTACAAGACGCCCCATATCTGCAGGAAGGTTTTTGAGGATTGCCGCGTATTGTCCACTGTCAGCGCCCCATGACGATGAAGGGCGGTCACGAATGGTGGAAGTACGTTTACGATGAATACTATGACTGCATTATCTGCCCGGAATACCAGTCCCTGCGCTACGCCACCACCAACCGGGAGGGCTACCGGGAATACAAAAGCGAACCAAAAATCTGCGTGGGTTGCCCCACACGACAGCTGTGCACGCACGCCAAGGATTGCGTCAAGACGCTACAGCGGCACATCTGGAAGGAATACGAAGAGCTGGCGGACGACGCGCGCTACACGCCGGAATACCGGGCACTTTACGAACGGCGTAAAGAAACCATAGAACGGGTCTTCGCCGACACCAAGGGAAAACACGCTATGCGTTACACGCAGTATCGCGGCCTCACTCAGGTGCGAAACTGAGTGAAGCTTAAGTTTGCTGCCATGAATCTGAAAAAGCTGACCAGATGGAATGGTGGGAGCCTTTGTCTCAAACCATATTCCGGATAGAAAGACCCCAATACACCAAAAACCCGATTTATGCCACTGCATAAACCGGGTTTTTCGACAGGCTGAGAGCCAAGGTTATTTTAACCTTGGCTCTGGTTTTATATCTGCGGTATTTCCGGCACCGGATTTTAAAGCGAAACGTCAACCCAAACGCTGAAAGACGTCTAAACGGCATCAGCCCAGGTTGCTTATTTCTTCAAGCCAAAGCGCGGCCGAGGCATCGCTGGGCATCCGCCAGTCGCCGCGGGGCGACAGCGTTAACGAGCCGACCTTGGGGCCGTCCGGCAGGCAGGAGCGCTTGAACTGCTGCGAGAAGAAGCGGCGGTAGAAGGTGTGCATCCATTTTAGGATGATGGCACGGTCGTAGGTTCCGGCAAAGGCCACCTCCGCCATGCGAAGGACCTTCTGCGGTGAAAAACCCCAGCGTACCGCATAGTAAAGGAAGAAATCGTGCAGCTCGTAGGGGCCGACGATGCCCTCGGTTTTCTGCGCGATTTCGCCGTTCTCAGCGGGCAGCAGCTCCGGTGAGACGGGGGTGTCAAGCACGTCGAGCAACACGCGGCGCAGCGCGTCGTCGGCGGTGAGATCCGCCTCATACCGGACAAGATGGCGGATGAGCGTTTTGGGAACAGAGGCATTGACGCCGTACATCGACATGTGGTCGCCGTTATAGGTCGCCCAGCCGAGCGCCAGCTCTGAGAGATCGCCCGTACCGATGACAATGCCGCCGGTTTGATTGGCAATATCCATCAAAAGCTGGGTGCGCTCTCTGGCTTGCGAATTTTCAAATACGACATCCAACGATTGAGGGTCATGGCCCAGGTCCTCAAAATGCACCGCCACCGCTTTGGCGATGTCGATGGTGCGCAACTGTGCGCCCACCTTTTCAGCCAGCAGCTCGGCGTTGCCTTTGGTGCGGGCGGTGGTGCCGAAGCAGGGCATGGTGACCGCCACAATATCCGAAACAGGGCGGTTGAGCAGCCGCATGGCGCGGGCGCACACCAGCAGCGCCAGTGTGGAATCCAACCCGCCCGAAAGGCCGAGTACCGCTGTTTTGGCGCCGGAATGCAGCAGCCTTTTACGCAGGCCGTGCGCCTGAATGGCAAGAATATCTTCGCACCGCTCGGCGCGTTGCGCCAGGGAGGCGGGCACAAAAGGCAACGGCGCAACGTAGCGGGTGAGATCCGTTTCGGCGACGGCAACCGAGAAGGGGATGCGCTGATAGCCTTCGTCGTTTGCGGCGGGATAGGTGCTGATGCGGCGGCGTTCGCTTACGAGACGCTGCACGTCCAGCTCGGTATAAATCATCTCGTTGGAGAAAAGCGGCGCTTCGGCCAGCATAATGCCGTTTTCCGCGATCATCGAGTTGCCGGCGAACACCATATCGGTCGTGGATTCGCCGTTGCCGGCGTCGGCGTAGAGATAGCCGCAAAGCAGACGGGCCGAAATGCTTTGCAGCATCTGGCGGCGATAATCGGCCTTGCCGACAATTTCGTCGCTGGCGGAGATGTTGACAATCATCGTCGCGCCGGCCAGCGCGTGCGCAACGGAAGGCGGCTGCGGCACCCAGAGATCCTCGCAGATTTCGACCGCCAGGGTCCACTCCGACAACTCTTCGCAGCTGAACAACAGCTTTTGGCCAAACGGCACATCCTGGCCGCATAGCGTCATGTGGCTGACGCCCAAAAAGGCGGGGGTAAAATTACGCCGCTCATAAAATTCGCCGTAGTTTGGCAGATGGGCCTTGGGCACGGCGCCTAAAAGCTTGCCGTTTTGCAGGATGACCGCGCAGTTATAGAGCTTATTAAAAGCGGACACCGGCATACCGGTTACAATCACCATATCAGAGCCCACCGACGCCTGAAGCAGTGTGCGCAACGCCTGCTGCGCACCGTCGAGCAGCACCTGCTGTGAAAACAGGTCGCCGCAGGTATAGCCGGTCAGCGAAAGCTCCGGAAATGTCAGCAGCTGGATTCTTTTAGCCAGCGCATCCTTTAGAACTTCCGTCATTTTTTCGGCATTGAAAGCGCAGTCGGCCACCCTGAGCTCAGGAGAGGCACAAGCCACGCGTATAAAGCCGTTTTTCATATAAATACCTCCGCGCCATATTTGGTTTAAATTCCTTCTTTAAGGAAATTTATACAGGCAATTGCATTTATTCTACGCGCAAACGAACCAATTGTCAAAGGTTACCCCCGCGTATCAGTTCCCTACATATTTTTGGACAGCCCCGAATAAATATAAACAAATCAGAAGGACAAGAAGGGAGATTATTTCATGGGGCGCGAGCGGGATGAATTGGCAGGAATGACATCCAAAGAAGCACAGCAGCGGCTGTTGGAAGATGGGGAAAACCGGCTGTATACCGGTAAAAAGCATTCGGCAGTGAAAATTTTCGCAGGACAGTTTCGCGATTTAATGGTGATTATACTGCTGATTGCCACGGTGGTTTCGGCGGTTCTGGGGGAACTGCACGAGGCGATCGCCATTGTGGTCATCGTGCTGATAAACGCACTGCTGGGATTTTTTCAGGAGTTGCGCTGTGAGCAGACGCTGGAGGCACTGGCGAGGCTTTCGGCCCCGCTGGCCAGAGTGCGGCGGGATGGGCGGGAGATGGAAATTCCCGCCGCCAAGGTAGTGCGGGGCGATTTGCTGCTGCTTTCGGCGGGGGATTGTATCGCCGCCGACGCGGTGGTTTTAACACAGCACGCGCTCGCCTGTGACGAGGCGTTGCTCACCGGCGAATCGGAGGCCTGTACCAAGCGCGCGGTCACCGGCAACGAGGCCGATGCACGCGCCGCGCATGATGCCATGGTGTTCATGGGCACCCATGTGGTGGCCGGCCGCGCCGAGGCGCGGGTGAGTGCAACCGGCATGGCGACCGAGATGGGCGCTATCGCCGGCATGCTCAGCGGCATTGAGGAGGAACAGACGCCGCTGCAAAAACGGCTGGATCAGGTGGGCAGAGTGATCGGCGCAGGGTGCCTGCTCATTTGTATGCTGGTGGCGGCGGCGGGGGTGTGGCGCGGCGAAGCGCCGCTGAACATGCTGATAACCGGCATCAGCCTTGCGGTGGCGGCGGTGCCCGAAGGGCTGCCCGCTATCGTCACCATCTCTCTGGCGCTGGCTGTGCGCCGCATCCTGCGCCGCAACGCGCTGATCAAACACCTGCATGCGGTGGAGACGCTGGGGTGTGCGACGGTGATCTGCTCGGATAAAACCGGCACGCTGACGCAAAACCGTATGACGGTACAAAAGCTGGTAACCATGTCCGGCGAATTTGCGCCTGCTCAGCTGAAGCAGCAGCTTTTGCGGCATTCGGAGTTGAAATATCTGCTGGAGGCGGCGGCTTTTTGCAACGATGCGCGAACGCAGCCGAAAAAGCGCGGGCGCTGGGGACGGGAAGAGCCGGAAAGCTTCACATTTTCAGGCGATCCCACCGAAACGGCCTTGCTTAAAACAGCTGTGGAAGCGGGTGTGCGGCCCACGGATTTTTTTCGACGCGGCGAACTGGCTTTTGATTCCACCCGAAAGCGCATGACCGTTTGGGGTGGCTGTGCCGACGGCGTCAGCCGCATTTACATGAAAGGCGCACCGGAACTGGTGCTGTCGCGCTGCACCCGCATTGCCACGGCGCAGGGCAGTATGCCCCTTACGCCCGAGCTGCGGCGAAAAATGGCCGGGGATAACGCCCGCCTGGCCGGGGACGCGCTGCGGGTGATGGGCTTTGCTTTCCGTGAGCAGGGGCCGGGCGGCGAAGCGCCGGAAAATAACCTTGTTTTTGCCGGGCTCATCGGGCTGTTCGACCCGCCCCGCCCCGAAGCGGCGGCTGCGGTGGCGGCCTGCCGCACCGCACAGGTGCGCGTTGTCATGATAACCGGTGACCATGCCGCTACCGCCAAAGCAGTGGCCGGGCAGCTGGGGATTCTGCGCGGCGAGAGCGACGTCATCACCGGAGACTTGCTGGACGCCATGACCGACGTACAGTTGCAGGAACGCTGCAAAACAGCCACGGTGTTCGCACGGGTCAGCCCGGCACACAAGCTGCGCATTGTGCGTGCCATGAAGGAAAACGGCGAAATTGTCGCCATGACCGGCGACGGTGTCAATGACGCGCCGGCGGTTAAAGAATCGAGCATTGGCGTGGCCATGGGTGCCAGCGGCACCGATGTGACCCGCGAGGCCGCCGATGTCATATTGCTCGACGACAACTTTGCAACCCTCGTAGCGGCGGTGGAGGAGGGCCGGACCATTTATCAGAACATCCGCCGGTTTTTGCGCTATCTGCTTTCCTGCAACGCGGGCGAGGTGTTCACGATGTTTGTCGGTATGCTGATGGGCATGCCGGTGATTCTTACGCCAATTCAGCTGCTGCTGGTCAACCTTGTAACCGACGGCCTGCCCGCGATTGCGCTGGGTCTGGAACCCGCCGACCCGCAGGTGATGCGGCAGCCCCCGCGCCGGGCGGAGGAATCCATTTTTTCAGGCGGGCTGATGGGCAAAATTCTGTTCCGCGGGGTATTGATCGGCCTGACAACATTGGGCGTGTTCTCATTGATAGCAGGTGGCGGCGCCGACTTAAAAACTGCGCGGACAGCGGCGCTGTGTACGCTGACCATGACCCAGCTGTTCCATGTGTTTGAATGCCGGAGCGAGACAAAGGGGCTGCTTCAGATCAACCCCTTTACCAATCCGCTCCTGCTGGCGGCATCGCTTGCTTCAATGGCCTGCGTGTTTGCAGCGGTGTATCACCCGGCGATTTCGTCGGTATTTTTGACGACGGCGCTCACCACGAACCAGATGAGGACGGTGCTATTGTGCAGCGTGGCGGTACCCGTCATATCTTCGGTGACGCTCCTGTTTTCCAAAAAGAAACCGCGCCGTCCGGACAGCAGGGAAGCATATGGCGATAAAAAAGGCCTCTTGCCGCAGCAAAAAGCCTTTGAAGAGCAATATATAGCCGATTAATGCCAAAACGCCTCGTCTTTTCGGCTTGTTTTTCCGCGCTGTTGCGTTATCTTTCTCGTCAGGCGGCAGCTGCCCTGTCCGTCCGACTTGCGATCTGGGAAAATATTCCCGCAAAACGTGAGGGCACTGGGCGGTTGGACGATAAGCGGTTGATTATTTTTCAACCGCTCTGCCGCAGTTGCGGCAAAAATGGTCATTGGGCCCCAGCAGGGCGGCGCAATGCGGGCAGGCCGGGCGGTAGTTGTTCTGCAAAAGATGCAGTGCCCCCTGCGGCGCCTGTGCCGTACCATTTTGCGCCGCTTCTTTGCCGAGCGTCTCACTGACCTCAAAGATGCTGGCGCATTTGGGGCAGGTGGCAAAATAAGACGAATGAAATTTGAACAGCGGGATAAAAAAGGCGTGAAAGTACTGATATTTTCTTGCAAGATGAAAGGATTCGCCGCTGCCGCAGCAGGGGCATTTTCCGGCTTGTATATAACCCGCCGGGCTCACCTTGGAATTTGTGCCGAACAAACCGATAAAAAACATTTCGGGCGCCTCCTTCGCGTTCTTTTTACATAATAATACCAACGGCGTAATTGGTCAAGAAAAAGCCGTTTTACAGGCAGTAACATGGCAATTTTATTGCACTATTATTTCAGTAAAACGAGACGGAAACTTCCTGATTTAACAGCAAAGTGGCGTATAAGCCACCATGTATGTGCGAATGTAGGAAGAACGAGCTGCGTTTAGCATTATTTACCGTCTTGTTTCGATCTAAAATGCCAGAAAGTGTCCTCGGTTTGACTTGACCCCATTGGCGATAAGCGGTAAAATAAAGTGCTATATGGTGTATTGTGAGGTAAAAGAATGAAACGCAACATCGATAAAACGGCCGCGCTGCTGTTGGTGATCGCTTTAACTTTAACAGCCCTGGCCGGGTGCGGCAGTGAAGTGGTCTCGAGCACCGGGCAGCTTGAGCCGCCACAAAGCAGCACGTCAAGCGAGGATACATATCCCGGGGAGTTTCCGCCGGCGGACCAGCCCTTGCCTGCCGAATCGTCCGAGGCCGCGTCTTCCCAGGCGCCGGAAACGCCCGCACCCTCTTCCAGTGTGGCGCCGGCATCGCAGCCGGAGCCCGCAAGCAGTCAGGCCCCTGCTTCCAGCGCGGCGGCGCCGCCGCAGTCGGCGCCTGTTGTCTCCAGCAGCCAGGCCCCCGTTTCCAGCGAGCCGGAGCAGGTTACCTATGCCGTTGCACAAAGCGGCGTGGATGAGGTACGCGGCATCTGGATTTCCTATCTCGATTTTTACACGCTGGCAAAGGATCAGAGTAAATCCAGCTTTGTTTCGAATATTAACAGCGCCTTTAAGAGCATTGCGGACTATGGCCTGAACACTGTTTTTGTGCAGGTGCGTCCGTTTGGCGACGCCATGTATGATTCCGAGGTTTTTCCGTGGAGTTATGTGCTCACAGGCACCGAGGGCGACAACCCCGGCTATGACCCGTTGGCGGTTATGGTTTCGTCGGCCAGAAAGTACGGCCTGCGGATAGAGGCGTGGATTAACCCCTACCGCGTACTGGCCATCGGCAGCACGCGCACGCTTTCTTCCGCCAACCCGGCGGTGCAGGCTATCCGCCAGGGGAAGGACACGGCAATTTCTTATAGCGGCGGGATTTTTTACAATCCGGCCAGCAAGACGGCGCGCGCGCTTATCACGCAGGGCGTTGTTGAAATTATAGAGAACTACGATATAGACGGCATTCACTTTGACGACTATTTTTATCCGACAACCGACGAGGCGTTTGACGCGGCTTACTACCGCGACTACCGTGCGGCGGGTGGTTCACTTTCACAGGCCGACTGGCGGCGCGAAAATGTCAACACGCTGGTGCGTCAGGTTTATGCGGCGGTGAAGGCGGCCGATTCCTCGGTGCTGTTTGGCATCAGCCCGCAGGCGCGTATGGATAACAACTACAACGGCCAGTTCGCCGACGTGGAGAAGTGGTTATCCGGCAGCGGTTATGTCGATTATATCTGCCCGCAGATTTATTACGGCTTTGACAACGATTCGGTGCCCTACAGCAGCACGCTGGCACAGTGGGACAAAATGGCCAGAGGCTCCGGCACGGCGCTTTATGTCGGCCTGGCGGTCTATAAATGCGGCGTTTCAGACCAATGGGCCGGCAGCGGCAAAAGCGAGTGGATGAGCTGCACCACCATGATGCGGGATATGGTGGATGAGGCACGGGGGGCTTCAAGCTACGAGGGCTTTTTGCTCTATCGCTATGATTCGCTTTTTAATCCGGAAAGTGCCGTCAAAAGTCATATTTCCAAAGAGCGCGCCAATTTGCAGGACATATTATAAAATGGCAGCGCTATAAAAATCAGCACCAAAGGGGAACAGTGGTGGCAAGACGTACCAAAAAGCGGAAAAAACATATGGCGATATTTCTCTGCATCACACTGGTGCTGCTGACAGCGGCTACCGGTGTGTTTGCCGTGCTGGCGAATAGGACCGATTCGCCTTTATTCGCCAATAAAGCGGCTTTTAGTTGGGGGGACAAGTCCTCTTCGGCGCCGCCGCAGGCGCAGGCCAATGAACCGGGGGCAGCAGAAGAGGCGGATGATACACCGCCCGCGGCCCAAAAGATTTTTCCGGAGGAACTGCGCGCCGTCACACTCAAACCGGGCGTCGATTTCCCGGTGACAGGCAGCGATGCGGAAATAGCGGACGGCATCGACAAGGCGATTAATGCGGCCCTTGACCTGACAATGAATGCCATCGTGATTGACACACTGGATGCTGATGGCAGCGTGCTGTATCCTTCGTCGTTCATGCCCTGTCGGCCCAGTGAGGAGGGGCGGCTGGACCCGCTGCTCTCCGCCATAACGCAGGCGCGGGAGGCCGGGCTTTATGTCTACACCAGCTATTACATAACCGACGTATCCTTCACCGATAAAATTGCGGTGCTGGGCAGGGCGGCTGCCGGACTCATCGACGGCGTGACAACCGATATTGCGTCATTCGCCGCGCGCTACCAGCCGGACGGCGTGCTGCTGGACGGCTATTATAATGTGCAAAGCAAAAAAAGCTATTCGAATTATCTGGCCCTGGGCGGCGGCATCGGTTTTGAAGACTATATGCAGGCGGTGCCCGAAACGTTGCTGAAGCTGGTCCGCGAAGAGCTCAACCGTACGGCGCCTGCGGTGACGGTTGGACTTTTGAGCGAGGCTGTCTGGGCCAACGACTATGAGAATGAAAATGGTTCGGCCACCAAGGCCGCCTTTTCAACCTTTGCCGACGGCAACGCCGACACCGTCAAATATCTGGAAACCGGCTTGGTTGATTTTGTGGCGGTTAAGGCTTACGGCTCGCTTGATGACGCACAAACGCCGTACCAGGCTGTCGCATCCTGGTGGGCCAACGTTTGCGACACAACCGGAACACCCCTTTATATTGTGCATGCGGCCAATCGCGCCGTGACCGATGCGGTGGGGTGGGGTGAATATGACCAGCTGGCGCGCCAGGTGATTGAAGCGCGTGAAATGCCCGGTTATAAGGGCAGTATTTTCAACAGCCTGATCCGTTTGCAGGAAAACCCCAAAGACTGCGCCTCCAAGCTGGTCGGTTATTTTGCGGGCAGCGTCAAGGCGGAGCACATTATGCAGGATTTGGAGCTGACCAAGCCGAGCCAGACCACCTTTACATCCTTTGACCCAACCGTGCTTTTTACGGGCCATACCGATCCCAACACCGACGCAACCATCAACGACGTTGAGATTACAACCGACGAGAACGGTTATTTCCAGCTGGAAATGCCGCTGACCGAAGGCGAAAATATTTTTAAAATCAACCACAAGGGCAAAACGGTTACCTATAATATCACCCGGATCACCGAGGTGGTCAAGCAGGTCTCGCCCGGCAGCGGCACACTGAATGTGGATGGTTCCACCAAGCTGACCATTGATGCCGTCGCGTACGCCGAGGCCAAAGTATATGCCGTTATCGGCGGCAGAACCGTCATGCTTCAGGAGAGCGACCAACAGGATGACGAATACCGGGACACGGCCTATGCGCGTTTCACCGGTGTGTTCACGGTGCCGGATGCCACGGCCGAGGATCAGGATCTCGGCGCCGTGACGGTGTACGGTGAATGGAATGGGTTGACCAAAAGCAAGAGTGGTGCTAAAATCATTGTTAACAAGCGGGTATTGCCCTCGGATGGAACGCCGGTAGTGGTGACGGCCGATCTGGCCGAAACCTTCAGAGGCGATACCGTTTCGCAGTATTCCGAACCGACGTATTTCCCGCTGCCCAAGGGCGCCCTGGATTATGTGGTGGGCGACGCGGTGAAATACAGCTTCACCAATAAGAACAAGGTTGAAACCTATACCTTTTATCGGCTACAGTCAGGGCTGCGCGTCTTTGCCGACGATATTGCGACGGTTTCGGTGAGCTCGGCGGCGGTGGGCAACAGCATCACCGGCTGTACCGTCAAGAGCGATTCGCGTTATACCAAGGTTATTCTGGCCACACGTCAACAGGTTTCGTATGTGGCAACCTATGCCGCCGATAAGCTGACCTTTAAGTTCAATTATACTAATTCCCTGCCCGACAGCATGAAGCTTTCCAAAAATCCGCTGTTCTCGGCAGTGACCTTCTCGGGCGATACCATGACGCTGACGCTTCGCTCCTCCGGAAAGTTCATGGGTCTGTACCCCTACTATGACAACGACGGCAATCTGGTATTGCGCTTTAATAATCCGCCCATTGTGACCAGCAGCGACTTAAGCGGGGCCAAGATCGTGATAGACCCGGGCCACGGCGGCAGCGACGTCGGCGCGCTGGGTTATCTCTCTGCATACCCGGAGCGGGCAATTAATTATGCCGTTGTGTCCAAGCTTGTCAGCATTCTCAAGAGCCGCGGTGCAACTGTGCTGCTTACAAACAACAACCAGTATAATTATGTCTCGTTGGAGGACCGCGTGGCGGGAACCTCGGCAGCCGACCCGCACCTGTTTATCAGCGTGCACTCCAACTCCTCCGCCTACAACACCACGGCGGCGGGCACCGAGGCCTATTACTTTAACTACTGGTCCTCAGGGCTGGCGCAGTTTGCTTCGGCCAATGTGGCCTCGGCGCTTGGCACTGCCAACCGTGGGCAAAAATTCGGCTATTATTATGTGACCCGCAGCATGCAATATCCGGCTATTCTGGTGGAAGCGGGCTTTATGTCCAATCAGACTGAATATCACAAGCTGATCAACGAAAGCTATCAGAGTAACATTGCCCAGGGTTTGGCCAATGCCATCGGCACTTACCTGAAGTATATGGGCAGCGCAGGCAGCATGACCGGGACCGAGGCAAGCGGCCATTCGGTGGGGGATGCCGGCAAAAACAACAGCGCCGACACCAACCTTGCGAATAACGGCATCGGCCAGAGCACCGGCAGCCAGAGCAGCGGCAGCAGCGATGTGAATTTTCATCTCAGCGAAAGCAAGCTGACCCTTGCGCCCGGTGAAGAAGCCGAGATTAAGGCCGAATGGGATTCTGACGACGCGTTCACCATTATTTGGGCGGCCACCGGCGACGGCGCGACGGCGGAACTTGGATCGCTGGATAACAAGTTGGTTATCCAGGCCAGGGAAGCGGGCGAAATGAAGCTGCTTGCTACCGTTCAGGGCCGCAGCGACCTTACAGCGGAGTGCACGTTGGTTGTTAAATAACTGTTTTTGCCGTTAAATGGCAAACGACCGATTCGGTTTTTAATGTCGGAATTGCGAAACTGATGAATGGTGGGAATTTTCTGCGCAATAGTGGGCTTTTGAGTAAAATGACTAAAAAAACTATAGATGTCCTGTTGCATGTGGAAAGAGATTGCGATATAATACATTACATTGGCTCGACCAGAGGCTGATTATTATGAAATGGAGTGAGAGTGTGAACCGTATTACGGAAAAGAGAAGCCTTAGCAGCGCCGTATTGCTGATGAAGGTGGACGCGCCGGATATTGCCAAGCGTGTGAAGGCCGGACAATTTATCATTCTGCGTGTAGATGAAAAAGGCGAACGTATTCCGCTGACTGTTGCGGACGCCGACCCCGCCACCGGCGAGGTTACGATCATGTTCCAGGTCGCCGGTGCGACCACACGCCAGCTGTCCATGAAAGAGGAAGGCGATTATCTCGTCGATTTTGTTGGGCCGCTGGGTGTCCCCACCCACTACGAGGGCGCCACCAGGGCTTGTGTTGTGGGCGGCGGTGTTGGCTGCGCCATTGCGTATCCGCAGGCCAAGGCGCTGCACACCATGGGTATTCCGGTTGACGTTATCGCCGGCTTTAAGACCAAGGACATCGTGATGCTTGAGGACGAGTTCAAGGCGGTGTGTGATAACCTTTATGTCACGACCGATGACGGCTCTTACGGCATTCACGGTTTTGTTACCAACCAGCTTGAGGCGCTTATCAACGAGGGCAAGGGCTATGATCTTGTCATCGCCATCGGCCCGATTCCGATGATGAAATTTGTTTCCAAGGTTACTGAGAAATATGGCATCAAGACCATTGTTTCGCTCAACCCTGTCATGATTGACGGCACCGGCATGTGCGGTGGATGTCGTGTGACGGTCGGCGGCGAGACAAAGTTTGCCTGTGTTGACGGCCCCGATTTTGACGGCCACCTTGTGGATTACGATGGACTTATGAACCGCAACAGCTTCTACAAGGCGGTTGAAGTAGAAAAGGACGAGCATATTTGCCGCCTTGGTTTAAACGGAGGTCACTGCAATGGCTAATATGATTGCAACCAAAACGCCCATGCCGGAGCAGGACCCGAATGTGCGCAACAAGAATTTTTTAGAGGTTGCCCTTGGCTATACCCCCGAGATGGCGGTTGAAGAGGCCAAGCGCTGCTTAAACTGTAAGCATAAGCCCTGTGTTGCGGGATGTCCGGTCAACGTGCGCATCCCTGAATTCCTGTTAAAGGTGGCCGAAGAGGATTTTGAGGCTGCTTACCGCATCATTCTTTCCACCAACTGCCTGCCGGCCATCAGCGGTCGCGTCTGCCCGCAGGAGTCCCAGTGCGAGGCAAAGTGTGTGCGCGGCATCAAGGGTGAGTCGGTCGGCATCGGCCGCATTGAGCGCTTTGTTGCCGATTATGCGCGCGAGCATAATTTCTCAGCCGGTGAGCAGCCCGTCTCCAACGGGCATAAGGTTGCGGTCGTCGGCTCCGGCCCTGCGGGCCTTTCCTGCGCGGGCGATCTTGTCGCCAGGGGCTATGATGTCACAATCTTTGAGGCGTTGCATGTAGCGGGCGGCGTGCTTTCCTACGGCATTCCCGAATTCCGTCTGCCGAAAGCGATTGTGAAAAAAGAAGTTGACAACCTGCTTGAGCTGGGTGTCACACTTAAAACAAACTACATTGTCGGTCGCACCATCTCGGTAGACGAGCTGTTTGAGGGCGGCTTTGAGGCTGTGTTCATCGGCTCCGGCGCAGGGCTTCCCAGCTTTATGAATATCCCGGGTGAGAACCTGTTGGGCGTGTACTCAGCTAACGAGTACCTGACCAGAACCAACCTGATGAAGGCCTATCTCGACGATTATATGACCCCGATTTTCCATGGTAATTCTGTCGCTGTCGTCGGCGGCGGCAACGTGGCGATGGATGCTGCGCGCTGCGCAAAGCGTCTTGGGGCCGAGAACGTCTATATTGTATACCGCCGCGGCATGGAAGAGCTGCCTGCCAGAGCGGAAGAAGTGCACCACGCAAAGGAAGAGGGCATCATCTTCAAGCTGCTCAACAACCCCGTGCAGATTCTCGGCGACGAGAAGGGCCACGTAACCGGTATTGAGTGTGTTGAGATGGCGCTTGGCGAACCGGATGCTTCCGGCCGCCGCCGCCCGATTGAAAAAGAGGGCTCGAATTTTGTCATCGATGTGGATACGGTCATCATGTCGATCGGCACTTCGCCCAACCCGCTGATTAAGAACACCACCCCCGGCATCGAGGTAAACCGAAAGGGCTGCCTCGTCTGCACTGAGGACATGGCAACCACCCGCGCGGGTGTGTACGCCGGTGGCGACGCCGTCACAGGTGCTGCGACCGTTATTCTGGCGATGGGCGCCGGCAAAGTTGCCGCTGATTCCATCGACCAGTTTATCCGAAACAAGTAATAACGTATTGCTGAAAATGTTGAAAAGCCGCGAAGTCATTTGACTTCGCGGCTTGGGCTTTACGGAAAATTTTGCATTGGGCTGCGCCCGGCTGCATATACAGTTAATCAACTATAGATATCAACAGTGCCTCATGCATTGTGCGGGCAAAACGAAATTCCCACTGTGCACAAGCAGTGACGGCGAATGGCGTAAAAAATCCGTCAGGATACCGGCGTTTTATGGGGGATTTATCTTGAAAAAGGAGGGACGGTATGAGGAAAAAGCGAAAGCTGTTCTGCCAGCTGTCGCCGACGGCCTATCGCATATCGGTTAAAAAGGGCTGTGTGCTGCGCTGGTTGCACGATCTGCTTGTTTTGGCGCGCTTTTCAAAAGAGCGCCCGGAGGCGTTGCTTCCGGCGACTGTATACCGCCACAACGCGCTTATTCGGCGCACACTTGGGGCGGCTGACCCGGCGTTGCAGGAGAATAAAGCGGTGAATCTGGCCATTGCCGCGCCCCGAATTTCACATGTTCTGATTCGCCCGGGGGAAACCTTTTCTTTCTGGCGGCTGGTGGGCAGCTGCACTGAAAAAAAGGGCTATCAGACGGGCATGGTGATTGAGAACGGGCAGGTGGGGCGCGGTATCGGCGGTGGGTTGTGTCAGCTCACCAATCTGATACACTGGATGGTGCTGCATACGCCGTTGACCATTACCGAGCATCATCACCATGACAGCGTCGATCTTTTCCCCGATTTTGGCCGACAGGTTCCCTTCGGCACAGGAACGTCGATTTTTTACAACTATGTGGATTACCGCTTTAGGAATGAGACGGACATTACTTTTCAACTTATAGTATGGGTGGAAGAAAAATACTTATGTGGCGAACTGCGCGCCGACCGGCTGCCGCCGCTTAAATATCACATCGCGATACAGGACGAGGCTTTTATCCGGGAGGCTGACGGCGTTTACCGCACCGGCAAGGTTTACCGCAGGGCGGTTGACAGAGATACAGGCAATACCGTCGCCTGCGCCCTGATAAAAGAAAATCATGCGCGTGTGTTGTATGCGCTTGAGGACGAAAACAGGGTTGTCTTACAACCTGAACTTGTGTTAAAATAAGGAAAAAGCTGAAAGAAGGGGTATGACAATGAAAATTACATGGTATGGCCATTCCTGCTTTAAAGTGGAGACTGGACAGGGCGCGGTGGTGTTTGACCCGTATCAGGATGGGCGCGTTCCAGGCTACGCGCCGCTGCCGCGGAATCTTTCGGCTGATGCTGTGCTGTGCAGCCACCAACACGGGGACCACAGCGCCGTAGAACTTGTGACGCTCAGTGGCAACCCGCCAACGTTTGCCGTTGAGGAGCTGCATACCTTTCACGATGCGGTGAAAGGGGAAAAGCGCGGCGGGAATATCATTCGAATTATTACGGCCGAGGGTATGCGGCTGGCGCATATGGGGGATATCGGCTGCGAACTGACCGATGAGCAGCTGGCGGTGCTGCGCGGCGTGGATGTGCTGTTGCTGCCGGTCGGCGGGTTTTATACCATTGATGCCGCACAGGCGAAAGAGATGGCCGACGCCGTCGGTGCGCGTGTCGTTATCCCCATGCATTACCGCAACGGGCAGTTGGGCTATGAGGTTATTGCGACGCTGGAGGACTTTACCGACCGCTGTAATGACGTTGTAACCTATGAGACCAACAGCATTGAAGTGGCGCCGGATATGCCCAGGCAGACGGCGGTGCTGCGTTATATTGCGGAATGATGACTTTTGAATATTTAAAAGGTTGATTTTTCAGATCGTTTTTTCATTTGACGGGACATGGCAAAATCGGATTGTTATTAAAGAGGCTGGGACATCAAGATGGTTATCAGAAATATAAAGCAAGAGGATATGGCGCAGCTGGCATTATTATATGAACAGTTTTGGGGCGATAAATCGGATGTTGAAAAGATGGAAAACGAATTCGAGGTTATCGCCAAAGAGAACAGGCATATTATTTTGGCCGCCGAAAAAGACGGGAAAATAGTGGCGTCGGTTATGGGCGTCGTATGCAGAGAATTATATGGGGATTGCAAACCTTTTTTGGCGGTGGAAAATATGATTGTCGATAACCCATACAGAAGAAGCGGCATCGGTTACAGACTGCTTTCCGAGCTGGAGTCAAAAGCGAGCGCATTAAACTGCACACAAATGATTCTGGTAACAGAAACAGACCGGGTGGATGCCTGCCGCTTCTATGAGAAATACGGCTTCAACAAAAACAACAAAGGTTACAAGAAAAAGTTATAGCATGTAAAATAAAGCGAAGGGGGCAGGCCGCCGGCCTGCCCCCTTCGCTTGCGGAAAGGCTATTTAATCTTTTGACGGCTGAAATAATGGCGGGTTTCTTGCGTAACCACACCGGAAAGCACCAGCAGCGCGACCAGGTTCGGGAAGGCCATCAAACCGTTAAAGATATCCGCAATATTCCAAACGGCGGCGACAGTCATGTAGGGGCCGATAAATACGGCGAGGATGTAGAGGTAACGGTAAATCATGACGGCTTTCTGGTTGCCGTTTGAAAAATACTCGAGGCAGCGTTCACTGTAATAGTCCCAACCCAGAATGGTGGTGAAGGCAAAGAAAATGAGGCTGAGCATCAAGATGAAGGCAGAGACACGCGGGTTGAAGGGCAGACCGTTCTGAAATGCCTGAGATGTGATATCGACGCCCTTTAAGCCGATGTTCCAGGTGCCGGTGGTGACGATGCAAAGACCGGTGATGGTGCAGACGATAATGGTGTCGATAAAGGTGCCGGTCATCGAAACCAGACCCTGGCGCACCGGCTCTTTGGTTTGGGCAGCCGCGGCGGCAATCGGAGCGGAACCGAGACCCGCCTCATTCGAAAAGATGCCGCGGGCAATGCCCTTTTGCATGGCGACAGTGATGCTGCCGACAATGCCGCCGGTTACGGCCTGCGGATTGAAGGCCCCGGTGATAATCAGATTTATTGCGTCCGGAATTTTGCCTGCATTGCAGATAAGTAACAGGACGCCGAAGATGATATAGATGACCGCCATGACCGGCACGACGACCTGCGCCACCATCGAGATGCGCTTTAAACCGCCGAGAATAACCAATGCGGTGCACAGGGTAATCACAACACCGGCGGCAACGACAGCCCAGGAATATTGGACGCCGAATATGGAGACGGTATGGCGGCTTTCGGCATCAAAGAAGCCTTTAACCGCCGAGGCGATGCCGTTAACCTGCGTAAAGGTGCCGATGCCAAACAACCCGGCGCTCAACCCGAAAAAAGCAAACATCTTGGCCAGCCAGCGCCACCGGCTGCCCATCCCGCGCTCAATATAATAGAAAGGGCCGCCCAGAACATGCCCGTCGGGCGCAATTTCACGGTATTTTATTGCCAGCACACCTTCGGCATACTTGGTGGCCATGCCAAAAAAGGCGGCCACCCACATCCAGAACAGCGCGCCCGGGCCGCCGGAATAGATGGCGGTTGCCACCCCGACAATGTTGCCGGTACCGATGGTGGCCGACATGGCGGTGCACAGCGCACTGAAGCTGCTTACTTCACCGTGGCCGTTTTCCTCGTTTTTGACCATGTAGCGCAGTGCCCGGGGCAGATGGAACAGCTGCAGCAGATTCAGCCGCACTGTGAGGTAAATGCCGGTAATCAGGATGAACCCAATCAGCGGCAGGCCCCATACCAGGTCATCAAACCATACAATCAATTCGTTCATTTGTGTTAACATGTTTCCTTTTCCTCCTGCATACAAAAAAATAAAGCCGAAACTTTCGTTTCGACCTTCCGGAGAAATGAGAACAGTGATATCTTAAAGCTGACGAGATACCAAACTCTGTCCTTTTGCCTGAGAGATCGCTTGCGTACTGCAAACTTACACCTTCGGCGCCCTTTCCGGGACTCTCCAGAGAATCTAACGGCTGCCGCTAAAAGCCGGGATGGCGGTGATACGCGCACATCTGTCGCCCAAACGGAGCAGCTTGATTAGAATAGCACATACGCCTTTAAAAATCAAGTCCAAATTCAGACATTCGCCACCGGCCAAGAGGCGGCGCATGTGGCTGCGGATGGTATCCGATGAATGGCATCGTAAAGGGCCCGGCAGAAAAGTGAATATTCGGACGGACCGTTTTAAGGCTGCGGCGCGATCATCGCCGGTGGGCGCCCGTGTCTTGCGCGTGCCCCTGCCAAGCAAAAGCCTGTGCAATCCATTCCACCTTTTAATGGGATATTAGTATAAGTTGTTTTTTTAGCGCATAGTCTTTTTTGAGGAGGTGTGGACATGGTTGGACGCAGAATGTATTCCGCGTTTGGCGCACCGGATCGCCGCCGGACAGCCGCACGCAAAGACGGGCAGGAGGGCAAATTCATGTTTACAACGCTGCTGCAAAGTATGCTTTGCGTTATGATGATAACGGCGGCGTTTATTATGAGTAGCTTTTTGGGCATGACCGATGTCAAGACGGCATTTTTTACACTGATATCCAAAGAGACTGAGGCGGTGGAGGTCTTTTCAGTGGTGCAAAAGGTGAAAGAATCGGATAAAATATCCCGCCTGCGCAGTATTGTTGAGCTGATTTTGAGTCAGGTTGGGGCCTCCCCAAGAATCGATGTCACCACGCCGGCCGGTCAGGGCGGGCAGCTGTTGTTTTTACCCAGAACTGAAAACAGCTTGCCCGACGGCGTCACCAACATTACGCCGCTGTTGTCCGCGCCGATGCGCCAGCCGGTGCAGGGCATGATCAGCTCCACGTTCGGCTTAAGAAAACACCCCATCACCGGCAAACCGGATTTTCACACCGGCGTGGATTTTGCCGTGCCGCTCAACACACCCATTGGCGCGGCATGGCCCGGCGTTGTGGTGGAAACAGGCGAATCACAGATATATGGCAACTTTGTTACCTTAGACCACGGCGGCTTTCAAACCCGCTACTGCCATTGCAACGCACTGGCCGTTAAGGTCGGTATGCGCCTGCGGCAGGGCGAAACGCTGGCATATGTGGGCAACACCGGTGTTTCGACCGGCCCGCACCTGCATTTTGAGCTGATTATAAACGGTAAGGCAGCCAATCCACTGGCGGAGTGCACCCGATGGCAGGCTTTATAAAAGCTTATGAAAAAAAGCCGCTGGTCACCTGCGACTTCTGGTTTTTTGCGGTCATTGCCGCTGCTGTTTATTTTGGCGGAGACGCACTGTGCCTGCTGCTGGCGGCACTGGTGCATGAGGCGGGGCATTGGCTGGCGTTAATCGCCACCCACAACGGCATCTTGCAGCTGCAGTTGCGCGGTTGTTTTGTCCGTATTGTGCCGTATTACCGGCGTCTGCCCGGTTTGCGCCAGGAACTGGCCATTTTGGCGGCCGGTCCTTTGGCGGGCGCCGTTTTCGCTTTTTTGCTAAAACCGTTCGCACCCCGGCTTGCCAAAATCAGCTTGCTGCTGTCGGTTTTCAACCTGCTGCCGGTGCGCGGGCTCGACGGCGGCAGCATGCTGCACCTGATTTATTCCACGGTGTTTGGCGCAGACAGAACAGGGGTGCCCAACGCCGTCGGCGGCGCCGTGGCCGCCGTTGCGATGGGAGTAAGCCTGTGGTCCTTTGCGGTGCACAAGCCGAATATTCCTATGCTTGGCGTAGCGGTTTTTTTAATATTTAAACAGTTTATCGCAGCAAGTGACGCCGACTAGGGTATCACCCAGAATCCATTGCGGCTTTTATTAAGCCGCAATATTGTTTTGCGGTTGCTGACAACCGAAGCGTAGCGGTTAAAAATTTCCCGCACATCCCAGCTATCCAGAGCGGATATCGGCACGATCTCCGGCGGGTTTTCGGGGAATGTGCCAATGTGCTTTTCGTAGGTGACGATATCGTGCCAGCCACCCAGTTTGCAGCACGCATTTGTCAGGATTCCTTTGGCCGAAAAACCGAGGAATTCGTGCAGGCGCTGGCTGGGCAGGTTCGGCAGAATGACAATACCATAAGCTGTTTGATAGCCCTGAAGCCGCAAAAGGGCGATCAATGCGCTATACAGTGCAACGCCGACATTACTGCTTGGGCAGTTGCCGGAAACATAGACCGAAAGCTCGGCCCCCCAGCGGTAAGAAGAACGGCTTCTGTAACTGTGCCCATAGGCATAGCCGACAATTTTACCCGCTATCATGCAGACGATGTAGGGGTGTCTGGCCAGTGCGTCGGTGATGCGGCTTTTAAACGCGCTTAGGGAAGGTATCGCTTCTTCTGTTGTGACGGTGGAGTTTTCGACATAAGGTGCGTAGATATCAAGCAGATCCTGTGCGTCATCAACATCGGCCATGCGCAATATAATATCATTCATCAGGCGCTTACCTCACAGTTAATCGTTAAGCAATTCTTTAAAGCTGCGGATATAGCGGTGACAGGCGGCTGCAATGCCGCGCTGATCCTGCTGCAGCGGTTCATCGACAGCCCAAACCGTAAACCCGGCCTTCGCAGCGGTTCTTATGGCAAACAGCGAATCTTCAAAAACGATGCATTGGTCGGCCGGCAGGCGCAGCCTGCGCGCCGCCTCAAGAAAGATATCGGGCTTGTCCTTACCGATGCCGCCGACATCCTCCGGTGTGAGGACGGTTTTTACAAGCGGCGTAATACCGTGATGCGCTAAAACGGCGTCGGCCAGGGCATGGTTGGTCATGGTGGCAACCGCGCAGGGAATATTGTTGCGGTTGAGCTGCTTGATATAATCAATCGCAAACGGCTTGGGTAAAACCTCATTGTGATAACTATGGTGTATCATATCCTGCCAGGCCGTAATCAAGCCTTCCGGCGTCATATCAAGCCGGGGAAAACGCCCGATAAAATATTCGGCGGCTTCGGGAAATTCCAAACCGAGCAGGTCGTCGGCAAGCTGCCGCGTCCAGTCTATGCCATGCTTTTTGCAAAATGCGGGCGCCAGGCCGTACCACATGCCCATGGAATCGAGCAGGGTTCCGTCCATGTCAAATATGGCTGCCTTCATTTTTTATTGCCTCCCTTGCGGTGGGGCGTCAACTGCGTCAAATCAAACGGCGTCTCCTGATAGACAAAGTAGTTGAGCCAGTTTGAGAACAACAGGCTGGAGTGTGCGCGCCAGCACATCGGCGGTGATTTTGCCGGGTCGTTGTCGGGAAAGTAATGGCGGGGCAGTTTGATGTCCATCCCTTTATCAACGTCTCTGAAGTATTCGCTTGCCAGCGTTTCACGGTCATATTCACTATGCCCCATAATGAAGAACTGGCGTCCGGCACGCCCGGCGATGCAATAGACCCCCGCCTCGTCCGAGCGGGCAAGAATCTCAAGGCTGTCCACCTTTTCTATGTCGCTTTCCGATACGGTTGTATGGCGCGAATGCGGCACCCAGAACATCTCGTCAAAGCCGCGCATCAGCCGATGATTGCGGTTGAGAACGGTGTGCTCAAACACACCGAACATCTTTTCCGGCAGCGCAATTTTATCAATGCCATAGTGATAATAAAGTCCGGCCTGTGCGCCCCAACAGATGTGCATGGTGGAGTAGACATTTGTCAGGGACCAGGCCATAATCTCGCACAACTCATCCCAATAATCCACCTCATTAAAAGGCATGGTCTCCACCGGAGCGCCGGTGATGATCAGGCCGTCAAAACGCTGGTCTTTAATTTCATCGAAGGTCTTATAAAACTTTAAAAGATGGTCGCTGGGTGTGTTTTTGGGGATATGTCCGCCGACCTGCAGCAGTTCGACATCAGACTGGATCGGTGTGTTGCCAAGCAGACGCAGCAGCTGCGTCTCAGTTTCAATCTTTTTGGGCATCAGATTGAGTATCACAATGCGAAGCGGGCGAATATCCTGATTTCGGGCGCGCTCCTCACTTATAACAAAGATGTTTTCAGCTTCCAGTACTTTTGTTGCAGGCAAAGTGGTCGGTATATTGATCGGCATCGTCAGAACTCCTATATTATAATATGTAGAGTATTATGTCACAATCCGATGCATGCGTCAACAAAAAGCGCCTTAAAAGGGCATTTTATCAATTGCCAAAAAAACGACGAGTTTTTTGCAAAAACCTGTTGACATATCTGCCCCAGCATGATATTATAACTAAGCTGTCGCGAGAGAGGTAAACGAAACTCGGGATAAGCCACAAAAAAGAAAAGTTGTTGTTGACAAAGTTTCTTGAATGTGATAAACTAAATCTCACCTGCGAAAGCGCAGGGCGGACCTTGAAAATTAAACAACATTGAGAAAT
>JAEWLW010000077.1 GCA_023457355.1 Bacillota bacterium
TTCCCTCTGCGATGCCCGCGACGCCAAACGCAAAGCGCTGTGCGGTCGCCATGGCATAGGGGAGCGGCAGCTCAATTATCAGGTCGGCGCCGCCCGCAAGCGCCGACCTGACGCGAGCTCGTTTTTCTGCAATGGCAGGGGTTCCGCGCTGAGTGAAGTTGCCGCTCATAATCGCGGCGATATGAGTTGCCCCTGCTTCGCGCGTTTTGGCGATGTGATAAGCGTGTCCGTTATGAAACGGATTATATTCTGCTGCGATTGCCGCAATGGTCATCATAAGCGCCGGCCCCCTTTCATTCGATACTATATCCAGCCCAGGCGCGCCGCACGCAAATTTTCATGGATTTTAAGGTATTTTCGGCCCGAAAAATGCCTACGATAGTGTAAATATCCAATCTTGCTGCGTTTTGTCGGCGCATACTTGAACTTTTGGAAATTATATAATATTATATTATTTATGAGCACCCTAGTCAAGGAATACCCGAAGATTGCGGCTTTGTAATCTTGCCCGGGCTATTTGTATTGGCCCTCAGGGGGCGTTCTTTTTTGCGTGTTGCGAACACGGTTGGGTCTTAATACAGATATCTCACTCACTGGGGATATCCGTATAACAAAGGAGGATAACAATAATGAAAATTCTGGTCATTAATGCGGGCAGCTCCTCGATGAAGTACCAGCTCATCGATATGGAAACCGAGCTCGTCATCGCCAAGGGCCTCTGCGAGCGCATCGGTGCCGGCGGCCAAATCAGCCATAAGCTTTCCAACGGCACCAAGCTTGAGTACGATACGCCTTTCCCCACCCATGCTGAGGCGTTTGCCGAGGTTGTCGACCTGCTGACCTGCGGCGAGCACAAGGTGATCAACGATATCTCCGAAATTGCCGCCATCGGCCACCGCGGCGTACACGGCGGCGAGAAATTCGCCTGCTCGGTGCTTATCGACGACGAGGTCATGAAAGCCATCGACGAGCTTTCCAGCCTCGCGCCCCTGCACAACCCGCCCGGCCTGACCGCGATGAAGGCCTGCCGCAAGGTGTTTGGCGAGAAGGTTCCGATGGTTGTCGTGTTTGATACCGCCTTCCACCAGACCATGCCCGCCAAGTCTTATATCTATCCGATCCCCTATGAGTATTACGAGAAATACCGCCTGCGCCGTTACGGCTTCCACGGCACCAGCCACCGCTTTGTCTCCCAGCGTCTGGCCGAGCTGACCGGCAAGGAGAACCTGAAGGTTATCACTTGCCACCTTGGCAACGGTTCTTCCATCACTGCCATCAACGGTGGCGAATGCGTCGACACCACCATGGGCCTTACCCCGCTGGACGGCCTCATCATGGGCACCCGCTGCGGCGCGATCGATCCCTCCCTCGTCAGCGTTATGTCCGAGAAGTCGGGCTATCGCACCAGTAAGATCATCGACATCCTCAATAAGCATTCCGGCCTCGTGGGTATCTCGGGCGTTTCTAGCGATATGCGCGACCTGCACGCCGCTGAGGACGCCGGCAACGAGCGCGCCAAGCTGGCCGTGGACATCCTGTGTTACCAGATTAAGAAGTATATCGGTTCCTACGCCGCTGCGCTCGGTGGACTGGATGCCGTGTGCTTCACCGGCGGCATCGGCGAGAATGACGACGTCGTGCGTGAGCGCGTCTGCGAGAACATGGAAGTGCTGGGCATTAAGCTTGATGCTGCCAAGAACCACGGTTGCCGCGAAGAAGCCTGCATCTCCACCGCCGACTCCAAGGTTGCGGTCTGGGTGCTGCCCACCAATGAGGAGTTGCTCATTGCGCGCGATACCCAGGAGATTGTCGAAAAGCTGTAAGGCTTTTTGGCCTGCTGGCTGAATTAAAAAGGGCCTGCATCGCCACATGGCGGTGCGGGCCCTTTTGTTTTGCCTGTTTTAAAAGCCGATATAAACCAAGATTCTGATCCGGGTTTTTCAAGCGGGCAAAGTTTTGGCCTCAAATTTGCCGCCGGCAATCGGCGGTATCTTGCCGTGTGTGCCTGCGGCTGCACGGCCTTCCCGCACCCTAAATGAAGCTGCGGCAGGCCAAGTTACTGTCTTTGGCGAACCGCTGCTATCGGGTAACCTTTTGTTTCGCGCGCGGCGCTGCGAAACAGCCCCCCATCCCTAACCCCTGCCCCCTTAAAGGGGGCTCATTGGATTATTGTGACCGGTTGCCCCACGCGAGTATGTTAGCTTCCCACCCAAAATAGCAAGGCGCTCACATAAGGTGGCAACGGAATGTTCACGCCCTCAAAGCCTGTTTGGCCTCTTAGAGCGCCGCCGCGCCAAGCTGATGCGCTAAGTTGGCGCATCAGCTAACCCAAGCCCCATGCCGCAGCAGCCGACCTTTGCCATCCTAATTCGGGGAGAGTTTCTTAAGAGAGGGGCGATGAGCGCCCTCTCTTGAGTCGATGGAAAGAGGGGATTCTCAAGGGGGGAAACGTCGAAAGGTTTCCCCCTTGAGCGGTCTTTTTCTCGCTGCTTTTTCTGGTGGCAGAAAAAGCGGCGCCTGCGGAGCAAACAAACCTCGGCGTTGCGACGAACACACCCCCGCGCCAGCGAGAAGAACCTCCCGCCCGCGGAGCAAATAGCCTCAGCGTTGCGCCGAACACACCCCGCGCCAGCGAGAAGAACCTCCCGCCCGCGGAGCAAACAAACTCTCGGCGTTGCGTCGAACAGCCCCCGCGCCAGCGGGAAGAATCCTCCACCTAAAAACGCCAATGCCGCCCCAAGACGGCATTGGGGAACCCCCGGCGAGGGTTCCCCACGCCAAAACAGTCCACCGGAC
>JAEWLW010000078.1 GCA_023457355.1 Bacillota bacterium
TGTATGTACTTTTGCAAAACTGATTGAGCATCTCCTCAAAGCTAAGCTCTTCCTGATTCTGATTCTCCAAAATCTCACTCATGGTTTCGTGTACCTCCTTAATTATGCAAGCAGGCGTAGACGCGCCCGCCGTAATGCCGATGGAACAAACACCGGTAAAAGCCTTCGGGTCAAGTTCATCTGCAGTTTCAATCGCAATAGTCCTGCAAAATTGACTGCAAATTGTTGCCAGCTTGACCGTATTGGAACTGTGCCGGCCGCCAATCACCAGCATGACGTCAGAGCCCGATGCCAGCTTGGCCGCTTCCTGCTGACGCAAGGAAGTAGCATTACATATTGTATCAAATATTTTTTCATTTGTACACACCTTTTTTGCAGCCGCGATACAATTTTCCCATTCATTTTTATTAAAAGTTGTCTGCGCTACAAAATATACTGTGTTTTTAGACAAAATATCTTTATTTGTATCATTTAAAAGTTCTTCGCAGCTGGATACCACCAAAACCGACCCGTTACAGTGCCCCATAATGCCCTGTACCTCAGGGTGGTTGCGGTCGCCGACGATGACCAAAATTGCGTTTGCAGGAACCAAACTTGCAATTTTGTGTATCTTGGCGACAAAGGGGCAGGTGGCGTCGGTATAGGGCATACCCGCCTGCCTAAGCTGCTCATAAATCCCGGCTGCAACCCCGTGCGAACGTATAACAACCCGGCGCCCGTCCGTGTTTTCGTCAATGGATTGGATCACCCGAACCCCCTGCTTTTCAAGCGCCTGCACAAACTGGGTGTTGTGGATCAGCGGCCCCAACGTGCAAACCCGCTCGCCGGCATCCAGCGCCTGCTGCACCATATCGACAGCGCGCTGCACCCCAAAGCAGAAACCCGCAGTTTTCGCAACGGTAATTTCAGCGGGCATGGTTTTCTCCTCCCAGCTCCAGCAGTGCCAGTATTTCTTCCCAGACACGCTTGGTCGCGCGTTTGAGGGCACGCGGGGAATCTTCTTCAAGCCCCAGCTCGGAAAAGGGCACCACGGGACCAAAGCGCACACGAATGCGGCTGCGGAAACGCAGCGGACGTTCGTATGTAACAGCGCAGGGCAACACATCGGCCCGCGTCATTTTTGCAATCAACGCCATGCCGGATTTCGGCTTGCCGGGCTGACCCGCCGGAAATCGCGTCCCCTCGGGGAAAATGCCCAGAACATAACCCGCGCGGGTCAGCTTTGCGCACTGCTCAATAACCGACATATCCCCCGTCCCGCGCGAAACCGGGACGATGCCCAGCCAGCAAAACAGCCAGCTCAGCCCCTTCAGGCGCATCAGCTCCTCTTTTGCCATGTAGCGCACCCAGGGTTTTAGCCGCAGCACCAGCACAACCGGGTCAAGGTAAGAGGTATGGTTGCTCGCCATAATGTAGCCTTTGCCGTTTTGGGGGATATTATGCGCCCCTTCATATTGTATATGAAAGGCAATTGGCAGCAGCAGACCGACAACAGTTCTGGCCAGTTTAAAAAACCACTGCATCCTAAAGTCTCTCCTCAATGATGGCTGTCATTCTCTCCAACGTCTCATTGAATGTCAGGTCGGTGCTGTCTATTAAAACAGCATCGTCCGCCTGACATAGCGGCGCGGCCGCCCGGTTCATGTCATTATAGTCACGCTGCTTTGTTTCGTCCAGAATCTTCTCATAATCCACAGCCTGCCCTTTTGCCTGAAATTCCAAAAAACGGCGTCGGGCGCGCGCCTCCGGCGTTGCCGTGAGGAAAAATTTGATCTTTGCATCCGGCATCACCACCGTGCCAATATCCCGTCCGTCCATCACAACGTTGCTGGCTTTTGAAAGGTCACGCTGTAAATCCAGCAAAAAGCTGCGCACTGCCGGAATAGCCGAAACATTGGAAGCCGCCATCGACATCTCCGGAAGACGGATTTCCTCCGTGACATCCTTTCCATTTAAAAGCATACGCTGCAGGCCGTCAACATATTTCATTTCTATGTTGATTTCAGAAAGCAGCGGAGCAACCTGCGCCGCATCGGTGGTATCGGAAACGCGATGGTGCGCATAATAGCCGATAGAACGGTAAAGCGCGCCGGTATCGACATAAATAAAGCCCAGTTTTTGCGCAAGCGCACGCGCAATGGTGCTCTTGCCGGCCGCTGACGGGCCGTCAATGGCAATGGCCGTTGTTTTATTCATTCTATTTATTCCCCTCTTTTGCCGCCGCAACCTGCGCCGCGGCGGAAAGTCCTGCCAGATAGCCTGTTGAAAAGGCAATCTGCAGGTTGAAGCCACCCGTGACGGCGTCCACATCCAATAGTTCGCCTGCAAAATAAAGCCCCTGTACCAGCTTGGATTCCATCGTTTTGGGGTGCACTTCGGTCACTTTGACCCCGCCACGGGTCACGACCGCCTCTTCAATCGGCCGAAGTGAAAGCGGTTTAACCCTGAAACCTTTCAGCGTCTCGCAAAGGCGCTGCCGCTGTGCTTTTGTAATCGCATTGACCTGCGTTTCGCCGTCGATGCCCGACTGCCCGACCACAACCGGAATCAGGCTTTTGGGCAGCAGCCGGTCAAGCGCATTTTTAAAAGCGCGGTTTTTTACTTCCGAAAAATCGCGAAGCAGCCGGGCATCGAGCTGCTTGAAGTCCAGTCCGGGTTTAAGGTCGATGGTTATGCTGTAATCGGCCGCGTTGCCTTCTATCTCGCTGGAAGCGGTGAGCACCAGCGGCCCGGAAATGCCAAAATGGGTGAACATCAGCTCGCCGATTTCAGAAACAGCGCTGCGCTTCCCCTTTTGCACGGTAAGCGTCACATTTTTGAGCGACAGGCCCATCAGCTCAGCGCGCCACTTGTCCGACGTGACAATGGCGGTGAGCGACGGTGAGACCGGCATAACGGTATGCCCTGCCGATTCGGCAAGGCTGTAGCCGTCCCCGGTAGAACCGGTGGTCGGATAGCTTTTGCCTCCGGTGGCCAGCAACACCGCGCTGGCGTTATAGCGCATGCCATCCGCCGTCTGGACGCCGACGACCCGCCCATCTTCACAAAACAGCGCCGTCACGCGGTTCTGACGAAAAACGACGCCCTTATCCTTTGCAAAACCGGCCAGTGCATCGACTATATCAACCGCTTTATCCGACTGGGGAAACACGCGCGCGCCCCGTTCGGTTTTAAGCGGTACACCACAGTTCTCAAAAAACTGCATGACGTCCTGCGGAGAAAATGTATCAAAGGCGCTGTATAAAAAGCGGGGGTTGCGGCGCACCGCTTCAAGCAGGCGGTCTCTGGCACAGTTATTCGTCACGTTGCACCGGCCCTTGCCGGTGATCATAATCTTGCGCCCGACACGGGCGTTTTTATCCAGCATCAATACGCGGGCGCCCCTTGATGCCGCCTGCCCCGCTGCCATCAAGCCGGCTGCGCCCGCGCCGACGACAATAAAATCAAATTTTTCTTTCATCAGCGGTCGTTATCTTCAGCCTTGGTATAAACTTCATAGCGGTCCCAAATACGTTCAAGCTCGGAATAAGCGCGGCTGGTCTCCTCCCTGCGTTTGACGCCAACCGCAATAATCAGTGCATTGAGCAGCGACAGCGGCGCGACAAGCGAATCGACAAACGAGGCCATTTCGCTGCGCGCATACAAATGCAGGTCGGCCAGTTCCGCAATGGGCGAAAGGCTGGAGTCGGTGATGGCCACGGTGGTGGCTTCCCGCTCCTTGGCGAATTTCATGGCTGTCAGCGTGCGCTTGCTGTAACGCGGAAAGCTGATGCCGATGAAGACGTCGCCCTTTCCGAGGTTTAAAAGCTGTTCAAACACGTCCGAGGTTGAAGCCGAAGTGACAAGGCGGACGTTGTCAAAAACGTGGTTAAAATAAAACGCCAAAAAGCTTGCCAGCGACGCCGAAGAGCGGATGCCGAGGATGTAAATGGTGTGTGCGGTCAAAAGTGAATCAACCGTCGCCGAAAATTCCTCGCGGGATACTTCTTCAAGCGTGCGGCGAATTTTATCAATATCCATCGTCAGCACACGGTTGAGGATATCGGCGTCACCACCCTGTGTGCCGGTCAGCTCCATGCGCTGCACGGTCGTCAGACGGTTTCGTATCAGCTCCTGCAAGGAACGCTGAAGCTGCGGATAGCCGTCATAGCCCAGTTCGGACGCAAAACGCACCACGGTCGATTCACTGACGCCGACGGCCGTGCCCAGCCTGGCGGCGGTCATAAAAGCGGCTTTATCGTAGTGTTCAACAATATATCGAGCAATTTGCTTTTGGCCTTTTGAAAGTTTGGGCATCATATTTGTAATTAAACTTATCAAATCTTTATGCACAAAAAGCACCTCCTGTTTATTATAGCTACAGTATATCAGATGCTGGCGAAAAATCAAGCAAATGCAGCTTAAATATGAATGACCTGCATCAATTTACTGATAGGCGATTCTTTAAGGGCACAAATGCAGGCCAATTTTATATGTTTGGCATGTTTTCGCCTGATACCAGGCCGCCAGACACCGCTTTGCTTCTTATGTTTTCGGGTCGGGATTCCTCAGAAGCGACAGCACCCGGATGCGCTTAAAGCTCAGCGATTTGTCATACATCACCCACTCACCGCTGCGCTGTACATTGGCGTCAATGGCGACGCCGCCCACCGCCATCAGATTTTCAAGAACCCTGTGTGAAATCGGCTCCAGAATGATAGCCAGCTCAAACCGCCCGTCGTCATCCTGCAGCTCGGCGACCGAGGCGGCCAGACGCACCGCGGGGCATCGCTGTTTCAAGGCCTTATACAAATCCTGCGCCTGTGTGCTGCCGCCAAACACCAGTGCTTTGCAGCCCTGCAGCGGCCGGTCCGATTCCAACCGTGCGATACGCATCAGCTGCCGCACCTGTTCATCCGCGCCGGTTGTCGGTGCCTCCTCTTCAAAATGCTGTTTTTTCATAAAAACACCCCCATATGATGAGAATAATTCATCCTATGGGGGAAATTTAAAAATGGTGCCAATCAGTTTGCAGATGAATGGCCGGGGTCATTCTCGTGCTTTTCCATTGTTTCAATATGCGCGTGATACTCCCTGAGTATTTTCTCCTCCAGCTCTTTTCGCGCCTCGCTTGTAATGGGGTGACAGATATCCCTGAAGTTGCCCTGCTCGTCCCGGCGGCTGGGCATGGCGACAAACAGGCGTTCGGGGCCGTCTATCACCTTGATGTCGTGAATGGCAAAGTCGTCGCCAATCGTTAAGGATACCAGCGCGCGCAGTCGGCTTTCTTCATAAATTCGTCGGATTCGGATGTCGGTAATCTTCATTTTTGTCCCTCCTGTCACCGCTATTATCAGCAGATTGGAAAATATTTATTCACTTTATTTGGGCTGCGTGCTATAATTTTAATGTTACACATAAATCATTTTAAAATCGGCGCAGGTGGATTACATTGGATTCCCTCCGCCCACAATTATGAATGAAAATATCCTTTTTCTGTTTCGAACTGGTTTGTAAAGCAATATCAGGCAAAGATTTTTGGAGGTGGCAGCGATGCCCGCTATTACGGAAGAAAACTTAAAGCATTATCACAACCTGCACTTTATCGGCGTTGGCGGCTCCGGTATGTTCCCCCTTGTGCAAATTCTGCTGGCGCAGGGGCACAGTATCTCGGGCTCAGACAACAACCCTGGCGACACCATCGACCAGGAACGCGCCATGGGGGTGCAAATTGCCATCGGCCACGACGCCGCCAATGTTCAAAATGCGGATGCGGTGGTCTATTCCGCCGCCATCATGCAGGATAATGTCGAGCTTGTCGCCGCCAGGGCGCGGGGTATTCCGGTCATTGAGCGCAGCGAGATGCTCGGCCTGTTGACCCGCCGCTATAACAACTGCGTCTGTGTTTCGGGCACCCATGGCAAAACGACCACCACCTCGATGATCACCTACCTGATGCTGGCATCCAACCTTGACCCCTCGGCGGTTATCGGCGGCAAGGTCAACGCCATTGGTGGCAGCGGGCGGGCAGGCCTTTCGCAGAACATGGTGGTGGAGGCCTGCGAGTTCGTCGATACCTTTTTGCACCTCTCGCCCGATATCGCCGTTATTTTGAATATCGACGCCGACCATCTCGATTATTTTAAAACGCTCGAGAATATTATCCGTTCTTTTCGTCGCTTTTGTGAGCTGACCTCGCGCACCGTCATTTATAACGGCGACGATGAAAACTCCCGCAAGGCGGTTGCGGGTATCGATAAAAAGCTGTTAAGCTTCGGCTTGTCGGATCAAAACGACTATTATGCCGAGAACATCGCGTGGAAAAACGGTTCGCACTGCGACTTTGACCTGATGTATAAAGGCAAAAAGATCACCGCGCTTCAGCTGAATATCCCGGGCACACACAACGTGCTAAACGCTGTGGCCGCCTGTGCCGCCGCGTTGGAAGCGGGCGCCAAGCCCGAAAAACTGGCCGAGGGTCTTTCGGCCTTTACCGGCGCGCATCGCCGCTTTGAGATTCTGGGCAACATCAACGGCGTCACCATCGCCGACGATTACGCCCACCATCCCGCCGAGCTGGCCGCAACACTGCGGGCCGCAAAGGCACTGGATTATAACAGCGTGTGGGCGGTATTCCAGCCGTTCACCTTCTCCCGAACCGCCCTGCTGCTCGACGACTTTGCCAGGGTGCTGCCCATTGCCGACCATGTTGTCATGTCCGCCATCATGGGCGGGCGTGAGGTGAACACCTACGGTATTACCACCGAAGATATCGCGGTCAAAATCCCGGGCAGTGTCTGGTTTGAAACTTTTGAAGAGATTGCCGGGCATGTAATGGCCAACGCGCAGGCGGGCGACCTTGTCCTGACATTGGGCTGCGGCGACGTGTACAAATGCGCCAAGCTGATGCTGGGCATGCCGGTTCCACAAAAATAACTTTTCCGCCTAAAATGGCAGTATGCCGTCCTGAACGGATGGCCTACTGCCATTTTGATGTACTTATGGTGTCAAAACCCGTTGATTATACATAACATGGTATTGCCGGGCCTGATATGAAATGTTTTTGGTTAAACAAGAAATAATCGCCGATTTTTATTGAACACGTTATCAGATTATTGTATAGTAATAGCAGAAAAAAGCGACCGCGATTGCCGGCCCACCTGGAAGGCAGACGAAAACGGCCTCAAGACGTACACAACAACGGGGTTTATCCGGGTGGATTGTGCAAAACAGCGCCCTCGGTGCCCGTTGGTTGCCGTCTAAAAAATTTGACGTCACGTAAGGAAGGTGCCCTATGAAATTACTTCATTACAAAGAAGGTAACCAGGTCTGTTTAGCGATTAAAAGCACGTGCGGAATTATCCCCGTAAAAAATTTGGCGGGCCATGATGCTGCTCCAACCACGATTGAGCAGGTGATTGCGGGCGGCGAAAGCGCCCTGTGCACCTTGGCACAGCTTGAAAAAAGCGCGGCCGCCGTATTGCCGGAAGACAATCTCGTCTATGCGCCATGCGTCGCCACCCCCGAAAAAATATTGTGCGTCGGCGTCAATTACACCGAGCACGGCAATGAGTGCAATTTTGAGCTGCCTTCCCACCCGATTCTGTTCAGCAAATTTAACAACGCACTGGCGGCGCACAATCAGGTTATTCGCCTGCCCAAGACGGCCGAGAAATTCGATTATGAAGCCGAGCTGGTTGTCATCATGGGCAAAGAAGCCGCCAACGTTTCAAAAGAGGAAGCGCTCTCCTACGTCTTCGGCTATTCGGTCGGGAATGATTTATCCGCCCGCGATCTGCAATTCAGAACACACCAGTGGCTGCTGGGAAAAACCTGTGACGATTTTGCGCCAGTAGGGCCCTATATTGTAACGGCCGACGAGATAGACCCCAACAATCTGGATATTCAGTGCGCCGTCAACGGCGAAGTGCGTCAGCATTCAAACACAAGCCGGATGATCTTCAACTGCGCGGCCATCATCAGCTACGCTTCACAGTATATGACGCTAAAACCCGGCGACATTATTTTCACCGGAACGCCGAGCGGCGTTATTCTCGGCCAGCCGGCCGAAGCGCAAAAATGGCTGAAATCCGGCGACACGGTTTCGGTCTCAATCGAAAAACTGGGAACGCTGGTCAATGTGCTGCAATGACAGGCATCCTTTCGCTGGATTTTGAATATTATAAGGTATCGCCTATACAAATTTATCTGTGTCAAAAAATGCCCTGCAGCATAAAATATTGCGGGGCATTTTTATAGAAAAGGTTGCAGTTTTCCGGCTTTTATGCCATAATGGCTGTAAATCATTGTCAGGAGGTGATAAACACAGTAAAAATGAACAAATGCCAGAAAGGGTGATGCTAAAAAAGAATAAGCCGGAATCAAGCGCCAGCTCCGTTCGTATTGTACCGGACGGATGACGAGGAGAGAGGTTATCGAAATTTTCGGCGGATACCTCTCCGTTCCCCTCCTTTGGGAATGTCAGGCAGGCGGCAAAAACGCGGGGCAACCCGCGGCACAAATTCGACCTGCAAAAAGGACTGAATCTTTGACATTTTAATATTTAATATAGGAGTTTTTTCTTATGTGTGGAATTATAGGATATTCCGGGCACCGCCGCGCCAGCGACGTGCTGCTGGATGGGCTGAGCCGTTTGGAATACCGCGGGTACGATTCCGCCGGTATTCTCGTGAGTGAAAACAGCGCTTTTGTTACTGTGAAGCGCGAAGGGCGGCTGGATAACCTGAAGGCATCGCTGGAGCACTGCACACTGCACGGCACCTGCGGCATGGGCCACACCCGCTGGGCCACCCACGGCGGCCCCACGGACGAAAACGCCCACCCCCACGGCACGGAGCGCGTCATGATGGTACATAACGGTATCATCGAAAATTATCTCGCGCTTAAATCAGTGCTGGTTGATCAGGGATATACCTTTTTATCGCAGACCGACACTGAAATTGCTGCCTGCTACCTCGATTATTGCTACCACGGCGACCCTATAGACGCCATTCGGGAAGCATTGCAGAAAATTGAGGGCGCATATGCCTTTGTCATTATGTTCTCCGACCACCCCGATACGCTGTACGCAGTGCGAAAGGACGGCCCGCTGATTGCGGCACCCGGCGACGGTGAAAACTTCCTTGCTTCGGATATCACGGCGGTTATCGGCTATACCAACCGTTACTTCGTACTGGATGAGGGCGAAATTGCCGTTGTCAACCCCGACACGATTCGCGTGTTCGGCCTGGACGGCAGCGAACGCCCCAAGGCCGTGCAAACCGTCAACTGGAACGTCGACCAGGCACAAAAGGAAGGCTATGAGCATTTTATGCTCAAGGAAATTCACGAACAGCCCGATGCATTGCGGCACACACTCGCCCCCAGAATCAAAAACGGCCTGCCCTGCTTTGCGCACGACCACCTGCCCGAAGATTTCTTTACCCGTTTTTCACAGATTAAGATTGTCGCCTGCGGCACGGCCATGCACGCCGGTCTGGTCGGACGGGATCTGATTGAAAATCTGGCGCGCGTGCCGGTAAGCGTCGATCTGGCCAGCGAATTCCGTTACCGTTCCCCCATTATCGGCAAGCAGGATCTTGTGATCATCATTTCGCAGTCGGGTGAAACGGCCGATAGCCTGGCCGCCCTGCGTCTGGCAAAGTCGATGGGCGTCACCACACTGGCCATTGTCAACGTGGCGGGCTCTTCAATTGCACGTGAGGCCGATTACGTTATTTTAACCTATGCCGGGCCGGAAATTTCGGTGGCGAGCACCAAGGCCTATTCGGTGCAGCTTGCCGTCTTATACCTGATCGCCTTTTCAATGGCCGAAGCAAACGGCCGCCTGACACAGGCTGAAACCGAGGGGCTGGTCACGTCGCTGGTTGCCATGCCCGATGCGGTTCGCCGCGTTTTCTCCTGCCAGACTGCCATTGAACGCGCCGCCGCGGGCTTTGAGCGCAGTGAGGATCTGTTCTTCCTGGGCCGCGGGCTGGATTATGCGCTCGCCTGTGAAGGCTCTTTAAAGCTCAAGGAAATTTCGTATATTCACTGCGAGGCATGCGCCGCCGGCGAACTTAAACACGGCACCATTTCACTTATTACCGACGGTACGCCTGTCATTGCCCTGTGCACACAGGATAAGCTGATCCCCAAAATGCTCTCCAACATCAAAGAGGTCAAGGCCAGGGGCGCTGTTGTGACGCTGGTGGCAAAAGAGGGCGAATCGGTTTCACAGGATGTGGCCGATATCCTTCTGCTGCTCGATGCGCTGGATGATATGTTTATGCCGTTTGTCGCCGTCACGGTGCTACAGCTTATTGCATACTACACCGCCCGCTTAAGAGGCTGCGATATCGACAAGCCCCGTAATCTCGCGAAATCGGTAACCGTGGAATAAATGCTTTTAAAGGACGGCATCGTCTAAAAACGATGCCGTCCTCAGGCTGTCAAAGAACTCTTTCTTACTAAAAAATTGCACAAATTAAAGTTTTTGGTCAAGCTTTTTTCAAAAAGCTTGCGTGCTTCATTCGTCAAAAAAGCGCAGGAGGGGCAGCCAAAACAGTCCGGGGGACTGTTTTGGCGCGGGGAACCCCCGCAAGGGGTTCCCCAATGCCGCTTAGGCGGCATCCAGTTTGTGCATATCACTAAACACAATGACTTTATCGACAGACTGAGGGCGGCATCGTCTAAAACAATGCCGCCCTTTTTTATGCACTCGTTTAACAATTCTGCTAATACCGAACAGTATACTGGCAACGACCTGTTTTTAAGGAGATTTCAGTAATGATTACGCATCTTTTAACAGTGCGTATAGTTTCATATCAAGAACCTGTCCATTCTTAACAGCATTTTGGCGCAAAATGCCCTCCAGCACAAAACCGGATTTCTCCAAAACACGGCAGGAGGCCGCATTAAACGCAAAGGGCTCGGCAAATATTCTGATGATATCGGTTGTGCTGAAAATTAATGCACATATCTGCCGGACAGCACCGGTTGTAATGCCCCGTCCCCAATAGGGCTCGGCGATATGGTAGCCCATTTCGGCGGTCTGTGCATGGATGTTCGCCTGACGAAAAACGCCGATGCTGCCAATCGCTTTATCGTTGACTGTGATGGCAAAGGCATAGGTTTTGTCCTTATCGGCGCCGAGCATCGCACCGATGTAGGCCTTTGCATCATCAACCGTATACGGAAAGGGCAGGCCATCCCGCAAATTATCCAGAATCTTTTTATTGTTTACCGCTGACGCCAAATCGTTTGCATCGTCCATGCGCCACGGCCTTATTTTACAATCCATTCCCTACGCCCCGCCTTCATCCGCCAGGCCCATGCTGTTTGAGCTATTTGCTCACCGCTCAGGCCTTCTATATTACTCCGACGCCTTGCAAACGTCAACCCAGCCTTTGCTGTTCGAATATTTTTCAAGCTCATCAATGGTCAGCTCAATGGCGCTGTTGCCGCTGCCGCAGGCCGGAAACACCGTCTGATAGGCCTTAAGCGACACATCCAGATAAACCGTCACGCCATCGTTGACGCCAAACGGGCAGACGCCGCCGACGGCATGTCCCACCAGCGCAACCGCTTCCTCCGGGGTGAGCATTTTTGCCTTGGTGTGAAACTGCGCCTTATATTTGGCGTTGTCAACCTTGGCTCCGCCCGCCGTCACAATCAGAATACAGCTCTCCCCGACTTTAAAGGACAGCGTTTTTGCAATGCGGTCCGGCTCGCAATTCAGGGCCTGTGCCGCCAGCGCAACCGTCGCGCTTGAGACCTCGAATTCCAAAATGCGGCTCTCCATGCCCAACGGTTTAAAATATTCCCTTACTCTTTCAATTGCCATTTTGCCACTCCCAAACTGTTGTTTGATTCCAAATTAAAAATAGAAGCGGGCTGCAGCAACCTTGATTGCAGCAGCCGCCCAATGTTAAACCGGTTCGTGATCAATAAATTCAATCGCACTGTCTTTTGTGCCCATAAGCACCGAAAGCACCGCCCGGTATAATACGGTAGGATCGGCGATGAAATTCTTTTTCATCGTTTCGCAAACTTCGCGGGTGGGTGCGTAAAGCGATACGCTCATCAAATCATTGCCAACATCGTTGAGTGAAAGCTCCAGCCGGAAGCCGTCGCTGGTTTCGACGATCTCTGCGCGGTTTTCTCTGGCGAACCTTTCTTGCAGAACGCACTGGCTCAGCGCGTCCAGCGCTTTTTCGCGCACAGTGCGCGGAATGCTCTTGTAAAAGGTCTCCGCCGTCTTCTGGCCCAGCTCGCTGACCGAAACATACCCCTGCTGCCCCTCGGGCTTGGCCTCGGTCAGGTGTCCCGAGGCAATCAACTCGCCCAGCGCACAGGTTACTTCAAAATAATTAACCAGGTTCTCCCCCAACAGTGCGCTGCTAAGCTGCGAGGCGGTAACCGGCATCTTCATCTTATACAGCAGCCAGCAAATCAGAATGCGTATTTCATAGTCGGTTGTAAGCCCACCGTGGTCAATTCCCTCGGTGAAAACCCCCTGATTCATCTTATGCCCCCCTTTCGCGGCAGGTGTTGGAACGCCGGATTCATAACGCAAAACAGGTATTATTCTGCAAAGCCCACGTTCAGCATGCGCTGTGCACAGGCGCCAAAAAACCGCCCATAGGCGCTCTCGCCGATAATGACGCAATCAGAATAATCCCCGGCGCTGCACAGTTCCGAAAAGGTTTTGCCCACCGACTGCGCATTCTCATCCCCGGCGCGATGTAGATACATATAAAGCGAAAACGCCGCGTTATTGTTAATCTCTTCATACAAATGCTGGTCGGCATCCTCCAGATGCTCATAAAAGCTACCCAGTGTGGCATTGGCAACGATCTGGTTCGGCGAATGATCCTCAACAATACGGTGCACGGCATAGGCAAACAGCAATTTAAGCTGCAGATCAAAAATCTCGCTTTTAACGTCCTCCGGCGGACGGGTCCACACGCAATCAATCAAATCCTCAACATATTGCATTCCAAGCTTGCGCGCCCGGGCCGTGTTGCCGTTGGCGCGCTGCTGCAAAAACAAATCGATGTTATCATCGGCAACGGGATTCTCAGAGGCAAACAGCTTGGAAAGGTCGTCCGGCGCAATTTTAACATCGTCGTCGTTGTAGTGACCGAGCATGAACATCACATCCTCTGGTTATTTTTATTCAGCGCCTCCTGCAATGCGCGGGAGAGCTGGTCCGGGCACGAAGTGCTTTTAAAGCCGCAGGTCGTTCCTTTCAGAAGATCTATCACCGCCGAGGCCTTCATGCCGACAACCAGCTTGCTGATTCCGGTAAGGTTGCCCTGACATCCGCCTACGAAATGCATTTTTTTAATAACGCCGTCATCCGTCAGTTCAAAAGAAATTTTTTGGGAACATACCCCCCTGGGCGCAAACTCGTAAATCATCGCGTTGACTTCCCCTTTAATTCTATTAGTTTATGAAGCTGCGTCAGCTCATATTCCGAAGTTGTACAGGTTCCCACAGGGTTTGGCGTTGTGGTGTAAAAGCCGTGATAATCGGTGCCGCCGGTTGTAATTAACCCGTAGGCCTGCACCAGATGATCATGCTTATGAACATGCGCCGGGTCCCTTCGGGGATAATGATATTCCAGCCCGTCGATAAGCCCTGCTTTGGCCAACCGTTCTCCGACTTCAAAAGAATGATAAACATCGGGGTGTGCCAGCACCACAGCGCCGCCGCTGGCCTGCGCGGCCTTTGCCCCGTCATAAACATCAATATAATCCACCTGGCGCCGGCAAACGCCGTCGGCGCCAAAAAGCGCCTGATATAAGGGACCATATACCCTGTCGGAATAACCCAGTTCCAGCAATGCACGCAGCAGATGCACCCGGTAGATGGTTTTGCTGTTTTTAGCCTGGGCCATCACCTGCGCGCGGGTGACGGGGTAGTGTTTAACGAGAAGATCAACCATTTCTTCCCCTGCGCTGCGCCGCCGCTCGGCCATCGTTTCAAACAGCGGTTCCAGCGGTGCGCGCGTTTTAGGGCAGTAGACCAAAAGATGCACCTTACGCCCGTTATCGGGGTCCACGCAGGAAAGCTCGGCACCGGGAATAATATCGATGCCAAAGGCCTTCGCCGCCCGCTGTGCCGGGGCCACCATATCCATTGCGTCATGGTCGGTGACGGCAATACCGCCCAACCCCCTGCGCGCCGCAAAGGCCACCACATCCGCCACCGCCATTGAACCGTCCGACCAGGCAGTATGGACATGCAAATCCCAACAGAACACCCAAAGCTCAACCCCTAATGTATAGTCAAACCCATTGAAAACCGAGCCGTCTTGGCGGTCTGTTTTGCGCCTGACTGCGTTGTCGGCCTCGCCAGTCCCAAAATGACCCCGTCAATTCCCTCTCGCTTTCTTATCGGCTTAACTATAAAAATAAAATCCTTTATATTATACCCTTTTAGGGATTCATTGGCAAGCGCGCCCCACTAAAATAGGCAGAATAATCATGGCGCTTTGGCGGTTTCTGTGTTATAATCTTTATCGCCATGAAAACAAACGGATATTCAAAAATAATTAATTTTACGGAGGTGCTGCTGTGGCCTATGCATTAAACCCCGCTTTTTGGCGCCGGATGTTCCCCGTGCCGGCAGAAGTGGTTGAGCGCCACATCAAGCTTTGCAGCGGCGTTTCGCTCAAATGTCTTTTATTGCTGCTTCATTCGCCGGATACCTGCTGTGATGCGCAGAACATCTCCGCCCGCCTGGGCATCCCGGCGGCAGAGGTTTCGGATGCGCTCAACTATTGGCTGGAAAACGGTGTTTTGCAGCAGGAAAATAAAATTGGCGCGCCCGCGCCCAAGGCCGAACCCGCCGAAAAGCTAAAGGCCATCCAACCGGTCAAAGCGGCCGCACCCGCTGCCGTTGCCGTGCCGACAACCAACGCCACCAGCGGGAGCAGGCCGCATTTTCCGCGCGAAGAATCGGTTGCACTGATTGAACACGACAAAACGCTGCAATGCCTGGTACAGGAGCTTCAAGCGATTTTAAGCAAGCCGCTGACCTCGGCCGATTTGGATGTTCTGCTGGCGCTGTATTCCTTCTATGGCCTGTCCGCGCATTACATACTGACGCTGGTGCACTACTGCGTGACCATCGACAAAAGCAGCATGGGCTACGCCGAAAAGGTAGCTGCCTCATGGATTGCCGACGGCATCGACGACAGCGCGCTGGACCATCACATTGACATTCTAATGCATAAACGCACGAATGAAGGCAAGCTGAAAACGGCCTTTGGCATCAACGACCGCAGCCTGACCCAGCGCGAGAAGGATTATATCGCGACCTGGTGCGATACGCTGGGCATGGATATCGACACCATACGCTACGCTTATGAAATAACCGTGGAGCGCACCGGCAAGCTGGCGTTTGGCTATTTAAACAAAATTCTGCACAGCTGGCATGAAAAGGGCATCCAGACCGTCGCGCAGGCCAAAGCAGAATCGGCCCCTGCCAAAAGGGCCGCCGTGCCGCAAGGCGCTGAAAAAAGTGACTTCGACCGCAAAATGCTGGAGCAATTCATGAAGGAATAGAGGTGACGGCATGTCTTACCCAAAGGAAATTGCGCAAATGAGCCGGGAAATTTTAGACGGCCGGCGCGAGCGCGCCGAGCTGGCATTAAATGAACGCCGCGTGCGCATCAGTCGGCTGGCACCACATATTTTACAGCTGGAACGCGAAATGGCCAGCACCTCGGCCAGAATTGCAGGCGCCATTCTGTCGGGCGCCAACGTGCAGGAAAAACTGATTAAAATACGCGAATTTAACCTTGCCAAACAGCAGGAACTAAAAGAAGCGCTTTTGGCCACGGGTTTTGCTGCAGATGCATTGGAAATTCAGTACCACTGCCCCGTTTGCAAAGACACCGGCAATGATAACGGCAAGCTGTGCGCGTGCGCCCACCAGCTGCAAAAAGGGCTGATGTATGAGCGTCTGGGCGCCGTTTCCCCGTTGGCGGACAGCACCTTTGAAAACTTTTCGCTGCACTACTATTCGGATGCGCCAACCGACGGTTCCCCCGTTTCGGCGCGTGCCATCATGAATAAAGCACTGCTGGAATGCACGAAATACGCCGCAAGCTTTTCTCCCGCCGCCCCCAGCCTGCTGCTGATCGGTGCGCCCGGCCTGGGTAAAACGCATCTCTCAATCGCCATTGCCTGCGCCGCCATTGAAAAGGGCTTCGACGTGATGTATGTGCCGTTTCACACGCTGCTGACCAAGCTGGAGGCGGCGCGCTTTGGCAAAACCAGCGAGGAATTTCAGGACTATTTAAGCCCGGTGCTCAATTGTGAGCTGCTGGTGCTCGACGACCTGGGCAGCGAATTTTCCACTTCGTTTTCCACGGCGGTGTTGTACGATATTATCAACACCCGCCAGCTACAGGGGACGCCCACCATCATCAACACCAACTTAAAACAGAGCGAACTTTCCATCCGCTACGGCGACCGTATCCGTTCGCGCCTGCTTGGCTGTTACCGCATCATCATGTTTGAGGGCTTGGATGTCCGACTGCAAAAAAAGCAGCTGTAACGTGCATTTGGCGAAACGAAGATGGATGCCAAAACTCGCGCTTTCCCAGGTGAATCCGCTTTGCCGTCCGCATGACGAAAGCCGAACGGGCCGGACCTGATGTGATAAACCGGGGCGCCGTCTCTCATGAGACGGCGCCCTTCAGTCTGTCGATAAAGTCACTGTGTTTTAGCGATATGCACAAACTGGATGCCGCC
>JAEWLW010000079.1 GCA_023457355.1 Bacillota bacterium
GTAGCTCATGCGCACCGCGCGCTTTTTGAATTCTTCGTCGTATTTCTTTCGTGAAGTGGACATTTTGATAAGCTCCTTTTTCGTTAAGTGTATCTTATCATACTGTCCGAAATTTTAACATGGACCCAATGCCATTATTACACAACAGCAATATGAATTCAACAGAAAGGGTGACAATATAGCAGTTTGAACCGCTGGGGGTAGCATATAAAAACCGCCCGCGGTTGTGCGGGCGGCGGGGTGAGCGTGCTTATTTAAGCTTAGTCGCGCAATGGGGGCAGTAGTCAAACGTGTAGGCCACGTCGTTGTTACAGGTAGGGCATTTGAGCGGGGCGTCCGTGCCGGGGTCCATCTTGTGGGCGCAGTTGGGGCAGAACGAAAAGGTGTTGGAAATGTGGTGGCCGCATTTCGGGCAGGCGTAAATGTTCTCGTCCTCATAGAAAACGACGTAACCCATTAAACCGGTGTGACTAGAGAATGAAGTCAAAAATTTAATATTTTCACCTTTTATTTCATTAAGATACGGCATTACAAAATCGGTATTTCCTTCGGTGGTATTTTTTAAAAAACGTGGTTCACTAAAAATTTGACTTAAAAGCATCATTATCACCTCAAATTTATTATTGCATAAACAACTTATTAAATCAACAGAAAGGCTGGCGTATTATGGAAAACTTAAGCCAAATCTTTGAAGACAGCCGCCAGACGGCAGAAAACTATTTAGCTTATCTTACGCGGCGGGGTGAGCAGGCGGGGAATGCTTCTCCTTATTCGCTTAATTCAGTGGTGGAAAATGTGGATATGGCAGGCATGGTTGCGGCAATGGCGGCAAAAGAATCTATGGCATCGCACAACAGCATCTTTCAAATGCTGCATGCAATCAATGAAGCACAAGGCGCATTGATGGATCTTGTTATTGATTTGCGACTTAATGCTGGTATAGGCGGCGGAGGTGGAGGAGTGGTTAACGGTGCCGCTACGGCAGGTGGAATAGCATCCATGTTTACTCAGTCACGCCCGGAAATCGCGGCGGCAATGGCTGCGGGTGGTTTAATCAGTGGTGGTAGCAATGGCAGTGGAGAGATAAAACAGGCCGAACTCAATCAGCCCAATTCCTTGACTAACAAAGCGATAAGAGCCAAAGAAGATGCCCGAAAACTTGTCAGTACAATCAATTACAGTATAAACCCGGCACCCATCCCACTTACGAACGGCCCGGCCCCTTTTATGTATGGCCATATATATGATATTTTGCCCTTTATAGGTACTCTTTCCCAAGCTGTACCCTATATGGATGGAGTAAGAGAAGGGTATCAGGCTGCTGCCGAGGCACGACCGGTACATGAGGAAATGAAAAAGAAATGGGAAGCGATAGATGCCGCTAAAACCAGGGGAGACGAATTTAACCAAATGGCAAGGGAAAGGATAGCGAAGCGCGCGGCAAACGCAGCTGTTCCAAACCCCTCCACAGGGGCTGACGAATACCTGCAAACCCATCTCGCCGCCATGCAGCCCCACGCGGTGCAGATTGTCACGCAGCAGTCCGCCGCGCGCGGCGCCGCGCCGGAGCAGACCATCAATTTTAACATCGCGAATGATTTTAAAGGCAACTGGCAGGACCGCCGGCAACTCAACGACATCGGCGAATACCTCGCGCAGCAAGTTAAAGAGCGGCTCAATTCCGGCGCGCCGCTGCGTTCATACCGCTGACCTGGCCATATAAGAAACAGAAAGGAAGGATTCAAAAATGGACCTGTTCACAGCAATCCGGGACGTTGTACAGGAGATTCTGCGCGTTGAGCCGCTGACGCGGGTGCAGTACGGCACCTACACCGGCTCGAGTATGCGCATCGACGCGCTGCCGCTCGATATCCCGATGGAGATGATCGAAATTCCCCCGTCGCTTCAAACCTTTGAGGCGACGCTGAGCTGCGCGCTCACCGAGGGGCAGGGCGTGGAGATCACCGGCAGCGGCGACGTGCGCCAGATTACGCTGACCGACGTGCCGGTGACCATCACCCGCGGCTTAAAGCCGGGCGACAAGGTGACGCTGCTGCGGCACAGCGGCGGGCAGCGTTTTTCCGTGCTGGATACCGTTGATTAATACGGATTCAGGTTAAAAACGACGGCTGCTTGACGGCTGTTTTTCGCCGTTCGCCGTCATCGTCTTTGGCGGGCGCCAGCCCGCCTGCGCCTTTCGCCTTGCGGCGCAAAAAATAATCGCGCAATGCCGGGCCATTTTTCAGGTTAATCAAACGGTAAAATCTGAACGCATACGGGGGCACCGGGCTTTTTTGTCAAACACACGGGGCCCTGTGCTTTTTGCCGCTCGCGCGCGGCGCGCGTTAAACTTTCCGCCGGGTGGGATAAGGGGCCCCGACCGCTCATAAGCTTTAGAGACGGGGCGCGGCGCCGCTTGGCCGGTCCGGCATTTCGCGCTTATGGACGCAGGCGCCAAAAAACGCGCCCCGCAACGAAAAATCAAGGGAGCAAAAGCGCCGCGCCGAACATCACAGCCGCGCGGCCTGCAAGAAAGGAAGAAAGTGATGGTTAAGCAGGTAATCGACATTTCGGAACACAACATACGGCAGGGGGCAATCGACTGGCAGCAGGTGCGGGCCAGCGGCGTGGCGGGGGTTATGCTGCGCGCGGGCTGGGCGGGCTACCACGGTGACGTCGTCAAGGACGACGGCATCGACGAGAGCATCGAGGCGGCGCGCGCGGCGGGGCTAAACGTCGGACTTTATGTCTACGCCTACACCAAAACGCCCGCGGCGGCGCACCGTGCGGCGGGGCAGGTGGTGGCGCTCGCCGAGCGGCACCCGGGCAAAATCAACATGCCGATCGCCTTTTGCGTATGGGAAACCGACCTGCCCTGCCTCGTCAGCCAGGGCAAGGAGGGCCTGACCGACAGTGTCATCGCCTTTTTGTTTGAAATTGAGCGGCTGGGCTACTGCGGCGTGTTTTACACCTACACCGCCTTTGCGCTCACCTACCTCAACCTGACGCGGCTGTGTTCGCGCGATGTCTGGATTGCCGATTACCGCGGCGACGAGACGGTGCTTCAGCGCCAGCTCGGCCGCCGCGACTACGGCATGTGGCAGTATATCGGCGAGCGGGGCGAATGCGACGGCGTGCCCGGCGGCTGCCGCCGCAGCAAATGCTACGTCGATTATCCGCTGTACATAGTCCGCCGCAAGCTCAACGGGCACTGTTCTATGCCGGCCGAGGCCTGACCCGGCAACGCAACCCGTGCATATCCTGTATTTTGGCAAAGCAAAACGGCCCGGATTTCTCCGGGCCGTCAGCCTGTCGAAAAAGCGAAGGCATTTTAGCGGTTTGCACAAGCCTCATGTCGCTAGACGCGCCAGCGGGGAACCCCTTGCGGGGGTTCCCCGCGCCAAAACAGTCCCCCGGACTGTTTTGGCTGCCCCTCCTGCGCTTTTTTGAAGAATGAAGCACGCAAGCTTTTTTCAAAAAGCTTGACCAAAAACTTTAATTTGTGCAATTCTTTATACTAATTCAGGTTAAATCGGTACACAAGCTTGGCGAGATATTTTTTTGTCAGCCGAGGAAGAGGATGCAGGCGTGCTGGCGCCCGCCAAAGACGATGACGACGGATGGCGGAAAAATAGCCGTCAAGATGTGTGCAAATTTAACCTGAATTAGTATTAGTAAGAAAGCGTTCTTTCAGCCTGTCAAAGAAGCAGATTACGTAAGGTAAAGTACCGGGGGAAAAGTGTGAAAAGGGGGCGGTGAGCCCCCATTTTCGCGTCGAGGTGCACAAAGTGCGCCGGATTTCTCGCCCGCAGGCGACAAAACGGGCAATTTTGCCCGTTTTGCGAAGCTTGGCATAAAAAGGCTGAGCCGTGCGAAGACTTTTTTTGACAAGCTGAAAACGACCCGGATTTCTCCGGGCCGTTTTTTCATTATAGCCCAATGCCTCACCAATGGCCCCTGTTGGGCCGCGATCGGGCTAGTCGATAATCACGACAGGTTTAATCAAATCCTTCGGCTTCTCGTCCATCAGGTAAAAGGCGTCCGGAATTTTATCAAAGCCGTGCAGGCGGTGCGAGATGATTTTGGCGGTGTCGATGCGGCCGTATTGAATCAACGCCAGCATCTTCTGGATTCTGAGCGCGCCGCCGGGGCAGAAACCGCCGCGGATGGTCTTGTTCGCCATGCCCAGGCCCCACGAATAAGCGGGCATTGAGAGCACATCCTTAATATCAAAGAAGTTGACGTTTGAGACAGTGCCGCCCGCCCGGGTCATTTCCACGGCCTGCCGCAGCGTATCCTGCGTGCCGCCCGCGATAATCACCGAATCGGCGCCGCCCGTCATTTCAAGCACCTGTTGGACGATGTCGCCCTCTTTATAGCTGACGATATCAGTTGCGCCGTATTCCTTTGCAACCGCCACGCAGTTGGGGCGGGTGCCGATGGCGATAATGCGCCCCGCGCCGTGCAGCTTTGCGCCCGCGACCGCCATCAGGCCCACCGGGCCGATGCCGATGACGACGACGGTGTCGCCAAAGCGGACGTTGGCGTTTTCAACGCCATGCAGGCCGGTGGACATCATGTCCACGGTCATGACCGCCGCCTCGGGCGCCACACCCGCGGGCAGCTGCACAAGGTTGGCGTCGGCCTGGTTAACGTGGAAAAATTCCGCAAAGGTGCCGTCCTTGGAACCCAAAAACTTAAAGCTCTGCATCGGCCCTTCGTCGTGGGCGTTAAACTCGCCCTGAACGCCGGGGGCCAGCCAGTTGGGGGTGACGCAGGGCACCACGACGGTGTCGCCCGCTTTGAAGCGGGTCACCAGATTGCCGGTTTCAACCACGACGCCGACCGCCTCGTGGCCGAGGATGAGGTTTTCTTTAACGCCGGAGCCGCCGTGCAGCACATGCACATCGGAAGAGCAGGGCGCCAGCACAGTGGGGCGGATAACCGCGTCCAGCGGCCCGCAGGCCGGGCGGTCCTTTTGAATCCAGCCCGCGTTGTTTAAGCCTAACATGCCAAAACCTTTCATATTCGGGAACCTCCTTGCATCGTTATTGTTTTCGCTAACTCGTATTATAAAACAATGTTAAAAAAATATCAACTACCTGTGGAAATAATTTTCATGTCGCCGGCCCGGTTGCGGGCAAAGGCACTCGGGGGAATAAAACGGCGAAAAGCCGCGCATTGCAGGCACAAAACCCATCAAAACCGGCGCTTTATTGTCAAAAAAGTAACGGGGAGCTGCCGAGTGTTTTCCTCGGTTATTGACATCACAGGCATTTGAGGGTAGTATATAAAGGAATTTATTGTGATGATGCCGATGGAATTTTCCCCGCCGTGCGTTTTGTTCCGGCAGGGTTTCTTTTGTGTATCTGATCTGCGGGCCGCAGTTTTAAGGAGGGCTTTTTGGTGCCTAAGGTTACGCTTCTATGTCATACGCCCGACCCCGAGCGCGTCGTGGCCGCCGCCGCCAAGCTGTGCTATTCGGCGCAGACGGTTGAGGGGCTGCTCGACGGACTCACCCCCGAAAAAACCGGGGGATTTTTGAAAATGCTGATGGATCTGGGGCACGAAAGCCCTGTGGAGCACGTCAGCTTCACTTTTGCCATTGAGGGGGTCTCGCGTTCGTTTCTCGCGCAGATGACCCGCCACCGCATCGCCTCTTACAGTGTGCAAAGCCAGCGCTATGTGCGGCTTTCGCCCTTTGAATATGTCACCCCGCCCGAGGTGGCCGCCGACCCCGAGGCGCTTTCGGCCTACCGCCGGGCGATGGATGCCGCCGCCGAAAGCTATGAGAACATCACCGCCATTTTAAAAGAAAAACATCTTCAGGCGCTGCTTTCGCAGGGCGTGCCCGAAAAGCAGGCGGCTTCAAAGGCTGAAAAACAGGCGATTGAGGACGCGCGCTTCGTGCTGCCCAACGCCTGCGAGACGCGCATGATTGTCACCATGAACGCCCGCAGCCTGTATAATTTCTTCAACCACCGCTGCTGCACCCGCGCCCAGTGGGAGATTCGCGCGGTGGCCGACCAGATGCTGATGCTGGTTAAGGCGGTGGCGCCGGTGCTGTTTTCCCATTCGGGACCGCCCTGTGTTTCAGGCGGCTGTCCCGAGGGCAAAATGAGCTGTGGAAGAATGAGAGAAATGCGGGAACGCTATAAATAAAGGGGCACTGACAAAATGAACGGCAGGCTGATTGTGCTTGAGGGCCTTGACGGCAGCGGCAAGGCGACGCAGGCAGCGCGGGCGGTACGTCGGCTTGAGGAGAGCGGGCAGGCGGTGCGCGCCATTTCGTTTCCCGATTATAACAGCGAATCGTCGGCGCTGGTGAAAATGTATCTGCGCGGGGAGGTCGGCGCGCTCGACGAGGTAAACGTCTATGCCGCCTCGGGGTTTTATTCGCTCGACCGCTATATCAGCTACGAGCGCGAGTGGAAGGCCGACTATCAGGCGGGCAAGGCCATTATCGCCGACCGCTACACCACCTCCAACCTCTGCCACCAGATGGTGAAGCTGCCGCGCGGCCAGTGGATGGACTATATCCTCTGGCTTGAATATTATGAATATATGCTGCTCGCGCTGCCAAAACCAGATTTGGTACTTTACCTCGATATGCATCCGGCGGCTTCTCAGCGCCTGATGGAACAGCGCTATAACGGCGACGAGGCCAAAAAGGACCTTCACGAGCGCAACCGCGCCTATCTGGAGGCCTGCCGCGAGGCGGCGCTTTTTGCTGCCGGAACACTGGGCTGGGTCGTGCTGCCCTGCTCCGACGCGGCGCACAAACCCTACCCCGTCGAGGAAATTGAGACGGCGGCTTTTTCTGAGATATCCCGCTGCCTGGCAGCGGCAAAACAATACTGATCTCCAACAGAACAGGCGGTATCCCGGCGGGCAAAAACGCCGCGCCAGGCCATGCCGCGGTTTATTGGGGGTTCGTATAGACTATCGGAGGCTTTATGCTGGAATTTAAAGAAATCACCATGGCTGATCAGGACTGGACGACCCAAGTTATGCGCTATTCCGGTCTGCGCGGCAGCGAATACACCTTTTCCAACCTGTTTAACTGGTCTGCTACTTACACCGTGCGCATCGCGCGCTTTGACGATTTCATGCTCGCCCGCAGCGGCGCGGTGCGCATGCATTATCTCTACCCCGCCGGGCGGGGCGATTTTGCCGGTGCGCTCAAGGCGATGGAGGCCGACGCCGAGTCGCACGGCATCCATTTTGAGATGTACGGCATCCCGGCCGAGGGCATCGAAAAAATTGAGCAGGTATACCCCGGCCGTTTTGAGTTCGTGCCGGTGCGCGATAATTTTGATTATATCTACAGCCGCGAAAGCCTGGCGACCCTCGCCGGAAAGAAGCTGCACGGCAAGCGCAACCACATCAACCGTTTTATGACGATGTACCCCAACTGGCGCTACGAGCCGCTGACCGCAAAAAATATTGAAGAGACCAAGGCCATGAACAGCGAATGGTGTAAGCAAAACGGCTGTTATGATAAGCACAGCAGCCTGCACCGCGAGGCCTGCGCCGTGCGCAGCGCCTTTAACCACTATTTTGAGCTGGGCCTCACCGGCGGCGTGCTGTTTGTGGATGATAAGGTGGTGGCGTTCACCTTTGGCAGCGCCGTCACCGACGATACCTTCGTGGTGCATGTTGAAAAGGCGTTTGCGGATATCCACGGCGCCTACACCATGATCAACCAGCAGTTTGTAAAAAACGCGCTGGAGCCGTTCGAATTTGTCAACCGTGAGGACGATCTCGGGGAAGAGGGTCTGCGCAAGGCGAAGGAATCCTACCGCCCCGCGATGATGTATGAGCGCTATGTCGCCGCTGAAAAATGATGGAAGAGCAAACATTTACCTTCACACAGGCAACCGCCGCGATGGCGGCGCCTTTAAAGCAGCTTTGGCAGACCGTCTTTGGCGACGCCGGGGCTTATGTTGGCCTGTTTTTTGAGAACCGGTTTGTGCCGCAGAACACGATGGTGGCGCTTTATGAAGGCGCGCCGGTTGCAATGTTGTATCTGTTGCCGATTACAATGCGTCAAAACGATATAGATTATGACGCGCGGTATATCTATGCCGTTGGCACCCATCCGGATTTTCGCGCACGGGGCTTAAGTAGTCGGCTGCTGGAAACAACCCACGCGCAGCTGGCGGCCCAAGGGGTTGCGCTGTCGCTGCTTGTCCCCGCCGAGCCGTCGCTGTTTTCTTATTACGGCCTGCGCGGTTTTAAAACCGAATTTTTCCGTAAAACCGTTTATTATACGGCGGCGCACGGCGGCCACCCGGCTGCGCTGCGCCCCGCCCTGCTGCCCGACCTGATGGCGCTGCGCGACGGCGCTTTTGGCCAAAGCGGCCTCTATGCCCGCTGGGATGCGCCCGCGCTGGCCTACCAGCAAAAGGAAGCCGCGCTGCTCGGCGGCGAAACGCTCGTCTTTGACGTCCCCGAGGCGGGTTACGCTGTATGCTACCCCGCACAGGAGGCCGTCCTCGTCAAGGAATGGACGCCCAAGGCCCTTTACCCCGCGGTTTTGGACGCCATTGCCGCGCGGTTTAAACGCGATAACATCGTCCTGCGGCTCCCCGCCGATTTTGACGCGGCCATTATGCCGGAGCCCTTTGCCATGACAAGATGGTATCTTTCAGAAAGGAATGCGCCGCAGGGAGGGGCACCCTACCTCTCGCTGGTGCTGGATTGATGGAAGGATTAATGGAAAAACCGATTAACATCAAGGAATATAAAAATGCCCTGCGCAACCGTTTTAAAGAGCGCCGCCGCCTGATGACCCAGGCCCGCAAGGCGCTGGCCGACCACCGCATTGCGGTGCGGCTGCGTTCGCTGCTGTGCTATCGGCGGGCCAAGACGGTGCTGGTCTATGTTTCCACGCCCATCGAGGTGGGCACCCGGGAGATTATCGCCAAGGCGCTCTCAGACGGCAAGCGGGTGGCGGTGCCGCGCTGTGTGCCCGGCACCCGGGAGATGGAGTTTTATTTTATCAATAGCCTGGACGAGCTTATGCCCGGCACCTTCGGCGTTTTAGAGCCCGCGCCCGTGCCTGCGCGGCGGCTTTTGGATTTTTCGCACAGCGTCTGTGTGGTGCCGGCCCTTGCCTGCGACCGCAGCGGCTACCGTCTGGGGTACGGCGGCGGCTATTACGACCGGTTTTTGCGCGATTATCCCGGTGAAAAGGTGCTGATACTATATAAATGCTGCCTGGTGCCGCATCTGTGGCACGGCCGGTTCGACGTGCCGGTTGACCGCATTGTCACCGAATATTTTACCGCTGTTACCGCTGTGCGCGGTCAGGGTGCCAAGCCGCGCTGAGGCCGGCAAAATTTTTGGGCAAAACAAAAAGCCCCAATGGGGCTTTTTGTCTGGCGCTCCGCCTAAGTAAGACATTTAGTTGCACTAGCAGCAGCCACAGTTGTTGCCGCAGGACGTACCGGCGACATTGCCGCAACTATTTCCGCCCCAACCGCCTCCACAGCAGCAGAACAGCAGGATGATGATAATGATGATCCACAGGCAACCGCAATTATTACCCCACATTCAAATTCACCTCACATTGATGATTTATTACATACTATGCCTTTGACGTGAGGGTGGTTACAATGTACGAAGGGAGAAACCCGCAATGAGAAAAAATTTATCCGAAGAAGACCGCCCCCAGCCGGAGGGCAAGCGGCGGCGACGCCGTTCCAACGGGATGGCGCTGCTGATTTCGGTGCTGCTGGTGCTTGGGAGCGCCGGGTTCCTGGCCTTTTTCGCCATCACAAGCGCGACCGACCTTCTCGCCTTCGGCAAAGCGGACCGGCAAATTGAAGTGACGATTGAAAGCGGTATGTCCGTCAACGATATCGCCCAGATTTTAGGCGAAACGGGCGTCATCGAACAGCCGCTGACCTTCAGGCTGTATGCCGCCCTGCGCAATAAGGACCGCGATTTTCAGGCGGGCAGCTATGTGTTTAATTCCAATATGAGCTACGACCGCATCATCACGGCGCTGCGCTCGGGCGATATCATCAAGGAAGAGGTCACCATCACTTTCTACGAGGGCATGACGCTGCGCGAAATTGCCGCCGCCCTTGAGGAAAACAAGGTTTGCGCCGCACAGGAATTCATCAGCTACAGTGAAAACGGCGAGCTGGCTTATGAGTTCATGGATATGATGCCCGAAAATAATCTGCGCTTCCGGCGGCTGGAGGGCTATCTCTTCCCCGACACCTATGACTTTTACGTCGGCGAAAACGTCCAGTCGGTCGCCCGCAAATTCCTCAGGAACTTCCAGAGCCGCATTATGCCGGATATCTACCCCGAAATTCAGGACGCGGGCATGACGCTTGACGAAGTGATCACCCTCGCCTCGGTGATTCAGAAGGAGGCGGGCAACCCCGATGAGATGGGCATGGTCTCGTCGGTGTTCCACAACCGTATGGACGACGTCAGCGCCGGGCTGCCGATGCTGCAATCGGATGTGACCATCCTTTATGTTGAAAAGGATATCAAGCCCTACCAGAGCCGCAGCACACAGGAGGTTTATGACGCCTATAACACCTATGTGTGCCAGGGCCTGCCGGTCGGCCCCATCTGTTCGCCGGGTCTGGACGCCATCAAGGCGGCGATTCACCCCGAGGACTCGCAGTATTATTTCTTTGTCACCGACGTCAACGGCACATACTATTACAGCAAAACGCTCGACCAGCATTATGCCAACGTCCGCAAGGCGGCCGCAGCGGGCGGCGCCAAGCACGGCACCGACGTGCAGTAAGTTCAGAGCCTATATTCGCAAGTGCGAAATGCCGGATTAGCCGCACACATTTTGTGTTGGGCGAGGCAAAAAGCGCAGGAATATTGGATGTATTGCGGGCATTCTTAACATGGCACAACGCAGAAGGCGTCCTCAGGACGGTCGTTTTGAGCTGTGAATAAGGCTCTTATAACGGGCCGGGCGCGCATTTGTGCAACGCCCGGCCCGCGCTGTCGTCTCAAGTCCGTCCCCGGTTGCAGTCGAACCGATTGGGTGACTATAACCGTATGGCCAAACCACCATAACGCTGTTCTCCCGCCAAAAGGCGGCAGCCTTCGCGGCAGCTTTGCCGCCCTGCGCCGCCCGGTTTTGTATTTTGGCGGGGGAACCGTACAACATGAAGGAGCAAACCGATGAAAAGCCCTGAGCTGCTGTGCCCCGCGGGGGATTTTGAACGTCTGCAAACCGCTATCCGCTACGGCGCGGACGCGGTTTATCTGGGTTCCACCCAATTTGGTATGCGCGCCGCGCCCTCAAACTTTACGCTCCCACAGCTGGCCGAAGCGGCGGATTATGCCCATGCCCGCGGCGTGAAGCTGCACCTGACGGTGAACACGCTGCCGCGCTGTGACGAGACGCCGGCCCTGCCGGATTTTCTGGCGCAGGTGGGGCAGGCCGGCATCGATGCGCTGATCATCGCGGATTTAGGCGTGCTGACGCTGGCGCGAAAAATTTTGCCGGATATCGAAATCCACGCCTCAACCCAGACCGGCATCGTCAATGAGCTGACCGCCAACGCGCTTTATAACATGGGCGTCAAGCGGGTGGTGCTTGCGCGGGAGCTGACACTGGATGAAATCAGCACCATTCGCGCCAAAACGCCCCGGGCGCTCGAACTGGAGGCTTTCATCCACGGGGCGATGTGCATGTCGGTTTCGGGCCGGTGCGTCATCTCCAACTACCTGACCGGGCGGGACGCCAACCGCGGCGAATGCTCGCAGCCCTGCCGCTGGAACTATCACCTGATGGAGGAAAAGCGCCCGGGGATTTTCCTGCCGGTGTTTGAGGATGCGCGCGGCACAACCATTTTAAACGCGAAGGACCTGTGCATGATCGCACATCTGCGCGCGCTGGCCGAAGCGGGTATCGCCAGCTTTAAAATTGAAGGGCGGGCCAAGTCGCCCTATTATGTTGGAGTGGTGGCCAATGCCTACCGCGCCGCACTCGACGCCGCCATGCGGGGCGAGCCCGCGCCGGAATGGACGCTGCGCGAGCTGCAAACCGTCTCGCACCGCGAATATTCCACCGGCTTTTTCTTTGGGCGCGAGCCGTTGCAGCAAAGCTATTACGCGGGCGGCTATGTGCAGGACTGGGAGGTCAGCGCCGTTGTGGAACGCTGCGGGGACGGGCGGCTTTATCTCATTGAGAAAAACCGCTTTGCCGCAGGGGATGTGCTTGAGCTGCTTGAGCCGGGGCAGCAACCCCGCCGGTTGACGGTGGCCGACCTGCGCGACGAATTGGGCGAACCGCTAAAAGCCGCGCGCCACCCGCACATGAAGATCAGCATCGCCTATGAGGGCGCGGCCAGCGAGGGCGCCATGCTGCGCCGCGAGAAGGCGCCGCAGGCAGACCGCGGAACGGTTTAAAAATCGACCCGCCTTTGCGCCTGTTTTGCGCCGCTCGGCGCTGCTGCTCCGGGCGGGCATCGGTTCGACTGTGTTTTCCGCCTTGCAAGGCATAAAATATCCGCGCCAGGCCGGTTCCACTTAGGACTGCGCCTTGTAAACGCCGTACAAAGTTGATGGCGTATAATTTGAACCGGCTGGCGCTATAAAATAAAGGTCTGGGCTATTGCCCTGTACAATTAAACAAAAGTTAACCTAAAACGGCTTTCCCCTGCATATACATGCATTAAGACGACACAGGGGAGGGCACACATGTGAAAGGCTTGCCGGAGGAGCGCGCCATATCGCTCGCTCAATATATCATCGAAAACAATGCAACGGTGCGCCAGGCGGCAAAGGCGTTTGATATTTCGAAGTCCACGGTCCATAAGGACGTCAGCGAACGCATCAAACTGCTGTCGCCGTCGCTGCACGAACAGTGCAGGCATGTGCTCGAAGTGAATAAGTCGCAGCGGCATATTCGCGGAGGGCTTGCCACGAGGGAAAAATATGCCAGAATGAGGACGAAATAGCCGCGCGGGCCCCTTTTACCCGCCGAACCTTTAAGCGCACGCTTCCAGCAGCTGGATGGTGCGCTTTTTGGGTTTTGCCGCTTATTCCCGGACGTCCCGGGCGGCGGGCGACTTGTTTTTTTCGTTTTTTCCCGGCGGATGCGTTTTTTTGGCGCTTGAAACGGGTGCCGGCGGCGCCGCCGCAAGGCGGTTTGATACTGCGTTGACGCCGCATTGTAATTGACATCTTTACCGAAAAATTGTACAATAAACAATAATTGTGAAAGCTGCCAAAGTCTCGGAAAAACCCTTGTTTGACGGGCAAAAGTGGCAGTCATGGCACGTTGCGGCTTTAAAGCCGCATTTTGGCGTTTTTGAAAATAAATATTGTGCGCCTTTTCACAGTTGCCCATGCTTAAACATTTTACTTACGAGAGATACTATAAGTTAGCAAATAACGGAAGGAAGGTTCGCCTTGGAAAAATTTATCATAAAAGGCGGTTGCCCCCTTGGTGGAGAAGTTACAGTCAGCGGTGCAAAAAATGCCGCTGTTGCCATTATTCCGGCTTCAATTCTGGCAAAAGGTCGCTGCGTGATTGAAAATGTTCCCGATATCAGTGATGTTGAAATTTTGCTTGAAATTCTGACCCATCTCGGCGCAAAAACCCGCCGGATTAACCGCGATACCCTCGAAATTGATACTTCCACAGTGGATTGCAACGAGGTGCCTTACGAGTTTGCAAGGGCGATGCGGGCGTCCTATTATTTTCTCGGCGCGCTGCTTGGGCGCTGCAATGAAGCGAATGTCTCGATGCCGGGCGGCTGCAACTTCGGCGTTCGCCCCATCGACCAGCACCTCAAGGGCTTTAACGCGCTGGGCGCGGAGGTTACCGTCGACAGCGGCATGATCTGCGCCAGAGCGACCCGCCTGCTGGGCGCGCACATACATTTTGACGTCGTCAGTGTCGGCGCGACCATCAATGTTATGATGGCCGCCGTCAAGGCGCACGGCATCACCATTATGGAAAATGCCGCCAAAGAGCCGCATATCGTCGATTTGGCCAACTTTTTGAACTCGATGGGCGCCGATATCCGCGGCGCCGGTACCGACGTCATCAAGGTTCACGGGGTGGATGTGCTTCATCCCAGCACCTATTCCATAATTCCCGACCAGATTGAAGCGGGCACCTATATGGTGCTGGCGGCGGCCACGGGGGGCGATGTGCTCATCAAAAACGTCATCCCAAAGCATCTGGAGTCGATCACCGACAAGCTGACGGCGGCGGGCGCTCTGGTGGAGGAGCTTGACGACGCGGTGCGGGTGACGGGACAGGCCGTTATCAGCAAGGTCAATGTCAAAACGCTGCCCCACCCCGGCTTTCCCACCGACATGCAGCCGCAGATTACCGCCATGCTCTGCCGCGCGGGCGGCACCAGTATCATCACCGAGGGCGTGTGGGAAGGCGGCCGGTTTAAGTATATTGACGAATTGAAGCGCATGGGCGCGAACATCTCGGTTGACGGCAAAATGGCGGTTATCGAAGGGGTCACGCGCTTAACCGGCGCGCCGGTTAAGGCGACCGACCTTCGCGCCGGGGCGGCGCTGATTATTGCGGCGCTCACCGCCGAGGGCGTCACCGAAATTGAGGATATTGAATATATTGAACGCGGCTATGAAAATATTGTTGAAAAGCTGACGCAGCTTGGCGCGGATATCAAAAAGCAGATCACACCCGATTCGGACATCATCCGGCCCGCGCAGTAGCCGTTTGAGAAAGCTGGGGCTATCCCCGAAGCAAGAACCTGTATTCACAGTTCAAAAAGACCGTATTGACGCCGCATTTTGCGCTTAAAATGCCCGGAATACATCCAGTATTCCTGCGCTTTTGCGCCCCAACACAAAATGCATTGGGCCAATCCGGCATTTCTTACTTGTGAATACAGCGTTCTGATTGGGGGATAGCTGTTTTTCTATATTGCGAAGGGGAGATTCCATGGCAAAATTTTGCGTGCTGGCTTCGTCCAGTGCGGGCAACAGCACCTACATATCCTGCGCGGCGGGCGCGCTGCTCGTCGATGCGGGCATCAGCTGCCGCAGAATTATTAACGCCATCGCCGAAACCGGCGAGTCGGCCTCGGGGCTGAAAGCGGTGCTGATTACCCACGAGCACACCGACCATATCAAGGGGCTGTGCAATCTTGTTAAAAAGACCGGCGCGGCGGTGTACGCCACCGGGCCGGTGCTTGACTACATAGCGGCGAACAGCCATGTTCCGGCGGGCACAACGCTGATTGAAGTAACCGGCAGACCGTTTGAAGCGGCAGGGATGCAGGTGCAGGCGTTTGCCACCCCGCACGACAGCGCCGCCAGCGTGGGCTACCGCGTGACGCTGCCCAACGAGCAAACCGTCGCCGTCGCCACCGACCTAGGGGTCGTCACCGAGGCAGTTATGCAGGGGGTTCGGGGCTGCCGCACCGTGCTGCTGGAAGCCAACTACGACCCCGACCTTTTGCGTATGGGGCCTTATCCTTATTTTTTAAAGAAGCGCATCGCCTCCCAAAACGGGCATCTGGATAACAGCAGCTCGGCGGCGTTTGCGGCGGCGCTGGTGGAATCCGGCACGGCGCAGCTTTTTTTGGGGCATCTTTCGCGCGAGAACAACAACCCCGCGCTGGCCGAACAAACAGTGGCGGCGGCGCTGGCCGAGGCGGGCGCCCAACGCGGCGTCGATTTTGAACTGGATGTCGCACCCTATGACAACCTTTCGCGGCTGGTGCGGTTTTGAGCCGCGCCCATTAAAATTTGTTGGTGAGATTTTTTCAAAAAGCCCGTGGCGGCGGAGCGGGTTCCAAATGTGCTTTATTCTGATGGAAAGCGCAGGAGCGGCGCCAAAACGCAGCGGTGGACAATCTTTGGCGGGGGAAAAACAGTTCTCAAATGCCCGCCCTTCAGACGGCATCTTTTCTGCGCCGGTGACCTGAATGCCACCGCTTTATTGGCCAAAGACTTTTTACCCACCGGCTTACGCGGTTTTTTTACGGGAGACATGTCAATGCGCAATATCCGATTAATCACAGTGGGCAAGCTGAAGGAAAGCTATCTTTCTCAGGGCTGCGCCGAATATTTAAAACGCCTTTCGGCCTATGCGAAGGTGCAGGTTGTTGAGCTGGACGAAGTCCGCCTGCCCGAACGGCCGTCCGGGGCGCAGATTGCGGCGGCACTGGCTGCCGAGGGCGAAAAAATTCTGGAGAAGGCCAAGGGCAGTGCGCTTATCGCGCTGTGCGTCGAGGGGGCGCTGCTCTCTTCCGAACAGCTTGCCGCAAAGCTTGATACGCTGGAGATTCAGGGCAACAGCGCCTTTTCGTTTGTCATCGGCAGCTCGTTCGGGCTGGATGACGCGGTGAAGCGCGCTGCGGGGCTGCGGCTCTCCTTTTCGCGCATGACCTTTCCGCACCAGCTCATGCGCCTCATGCTCTGCGAACAGCTTTACCGCGCCTGCTCGATTTCGGCGGGCGGAAAATATCACAAATAGCGCCAAATTGGCGCCGGAAGGGGAAGCGCGATGGCTCAAACAGAAAACAAGCCGGTGACGGTTCCGATGGGCGCGGCCGCCTTTTTAAACCGCGGCGATACGGCGGTGACGTGGCTGGGCGGCGCGGGCTTTCTGGTCAACTGCCGCGGAACGGTGATTCTCATCGACCCGGTGCTTTCGCTGTCGCCCGATAAAGCGGGGTGCAGCGAGGCGGGGCTCCCGCTTAAAATCGACCTGCCGATTCCGGCGGAGAACATTCCGCGCGTCGACTATGTGCTCTACACCCATTCGGATTCCGACCACCTCGGCCCTATCACGGCGCCGATACTGGCGGAAAAGGGTGCAAAGTTCCTTGGGACTTACCGCGTCTACCACGCGCTGACCCAGCTTGGTGTCAGCCCAAAGCAGGTGTTTGTCTGCCGCGAGGAGGAGCCCGCGCAGCTCGGCGGCATCGCTGTCGACGTCACGCCCGCCGACCACCCATGGCAGCTCAAGGATTTAAAGCGCGGCGGTCGGCCGTTTCGCGCGGGGGAGTGCTGCGGCTATATCCTCAACACGCCGGATGGGCGGCTGTTTTTCCCGGGGGACACCCGACTGATGGAAGCGCACCTGCGTATCAAAGATATCGACCTGCTGGCGCTGGATGTCTCGATGTGCGAATACCATCTCAACCATACTTCGGCAGCGGTGCTGGCGAACAACCTGCCCAACGCGTGGCTGTTCCCGCTGCATTACGGGACCTATGATTCGCCGCAGCCCGCACATCAGGGCGACCCACGCGATGTGTTTAAAAATGTGACCGATGGTGACCGGCGCGGATTGCTGCTGCCGCCCGGCGAACCGTTTGTGCTCAAAAAAACCTGACTTTTTCTCGCGCCAGATTAAAATTTTTGGTCAGGCTTTTTATAAAAAGCTTGTGGGGGCTTGGTGAAGCAGCGGGCATCCGTGCCTCTGGGGTGAGGTTGTTCTCGCTGGCGCGGGGGCAACATTTTCAGACTTGAAGTTTTGGTCCAGCTTTTTCAAAAGCTGGTGGGGTCTGGGGTGAAACCCCAAGCGTGCTTTTGTCGTTCAAAAGCGCAGGAGGGGAGGCAAAACAGTCCGGTGGACTGTTTTGGCGTGGGGAACCCTCGCCGGGGGTTCCCCTTGTGCCGCCATGAGGCGGCATCCGTGCTTTTACGTGGCGGGTTGTTCTCGCTGGCGCGGGGTGTGTTCGGCGCAACGCCGAGGGTTTGTTTGCGCCGCAGGCGGGGGTTGTTCTCGCTGGCGCGGGGGAATATTCGGCGCAACGCCGAGGTTTGATTGCTCCGCAGGCGGGGGCTGTTCTCGCTGGCGCGGGGCGTGTTCGGCGCAACGCCGGAGGTTTGTTTGCGCCGCAGGCGGGGCTGTTCTCGCTGGCGCGGGGCGTGTTCGGCGTAACGCCGAAGGTTTGTTTGCGCCGCAGGCGCCGCTTTTTCTGCCGCCAGAAAAAGCAGCGGGAAAAAGACCGCTCAAGGGGGAAACCTTTCGACGTTTCCCCCCTTGAGAATCCCCCCTTTCCATCGACCAAAAGAGGGGACTTCGCCAGTCCCCTCTTTGGAAACACCCCTCGGATTAGAACGGCAAAGCCTGTGCTGCTGCTGCGGCAAGCAGTTTTCAGGTTGACTGATGCGCCAACTTAGCGCATCCCTCGGCGCGGCGGCGCTTAAAGGCGCTGCCGCGCCCTTAGGAGGCCAAACCAGCTTTGAGGGCGCGAACATTCCGTTGCCACCTTATGTGAGCGCCTTGCTATTTTGGGTGGGAAGGTAACATACTCGCGTGGGGCAACCGATCACTAAATAACCGTATGCTTTAAGTCCCCTTTAGGGGATTTAGGGGTAAAAAGGCCGCTCGCATTTATCTGCGCTCGCGGCAAAGACGCCGCCGGTTGCTGGCGGCAAAATCAGGGTGGTATGGATGCTGCTACGGCTCCTGCTTTTTTTTCCTTTGGAAACAAGAATGGATTGGGGAAAGCCGTGCAGCCGCAGGCGCGCACAGCAAACCGCCAAACCATCATCAATAAGACACCACGCCGTCGGTGCAGGCCGTCGGCTTTTGGATAGACTACGCCTGAAGAGAGGGAATATTTTTTGAATCTGATACAGCAACTGGCGCAGGAACTTTCCCTGCGCGAAAGCCAGGTGGAAAGCGCCGTCAAGCTGCTTGACGAAGGCAACACCGTGCCGTTTATCGCCCGCTACCGCAAGGAGGTGACCGGCTCGCTCGACGACGGCCAGCTCCGCGACCTGGAAGACCGCCTCAATTACCTGCGCAATCTCGATAAGCGCCGCGAGGAGATCCGTTCCGCCATTGAGGGGCAGGGCGCGTTAACCGACGAACTGGCCGCGGCCATTGCCGGCGCCAAAACGCTGGCGGCGCTCGAAGACCTCTACCTGCCCTACAAGAAAAAGCGCCGCACTCGCGCCATGATGGCGAAGGAAAAAGGCCTGGAGCCGCTGGCGCTCAAATTCTTTGAACAGACGGGCGCCGCATTGCCCGATGTGCTGGCCGCCCCGTTTGTCGATGCCGAAAAGGGTGTAGAGACGGTGGCGGACGCCATCGCGGGCGCCAAGGATATCATCGCCGAAATGGTCTCGGACGACGCGGCGGTGCGCGGCGCTTTGCGCGCGTTCTTGCAGCGCACGGCTTGCCTTCGCGCCGTTTCGGAAGACCCGCAGGCGGCACAGGGCGTCTACGCCATGTACTGCGATTTTTCCGAGCCGGTGAGCAAGGTGGCGGGCTACCGCGTGCTGGCCATCGACCGCGGCGAGCGCGAGGATGTGCTGAAAGTTTCCATCACCTGCGACATGGAAGCCGCGCTCCAAACACTTGAGCGCATGGTGCTCAAAAAAGGCTTTTCACCGTCGATTCACGTGGTGAAGGAAGCCTGCGCCGACGCGCTTTCCCGCTTGATTTTCCCGTCTTTGGAGCGCGAATTCCGCAGCAGCCTGACCGAAAATGCCGCCGAACAGGCCATCAAGGTCTTTGCGCTGAACTTAAAGCCGCTGCTGATGCAGCCGCCCGTCAAGGGGCAGGTGACGCTGGGGCTTGACCCCGCCTACCGCACCGGCTGTAAAATCGCGGTGGTGGACGCCACCGGCCGCGTGCTGGATACGACGGTGGTCTACCCCACGCCGCCGCAGAATAAAACCGAGGAGGCCGCCGCCAAGCTCAAAGCGCTGATTCAAAAGCACAACGTCAGCGCCATTTCCATCGGTAACGGCACCGCTTCGAAGGAATCTGAAATTTTTATCGCCGACCTGATTAAAACACTGGACCGGCCGGTTTCCTATATGGTGGTCAGCGAGGCGGGGGCCAGCGTTTATTCGGCCAGTAAGCTTGCCGCCGAGGAGTTCCCGCAGTACGACGTTTCGCTGCGTTCGGCGGTATCCATCGCGCGGCGCTTGCAGGACCCGCTGGCCGAGCTGGTCAAGATCGACCCCAAGGCCATCGGCGTGGGACAGTACCAGCATGACATGCCCAAAAACCGGCTGGATCAGACGCTGGGCGGTGTGGTTGAGGACTGTGTCAACGCGGTGGGCGTCGATGTGAACACGGCGTCGTTTTCGCTGCTGGCCTACATCGCGGGCATCGGCCCGGCGCTGGCGAAGAACATCGTGGCTTACCGCGAGGATAACGGGCATTTCACGTCCCGCAAGGCGCTGCTGTCGGTGCCAAAGCTCGGCAAAAAGGCGTTTGAGCAGGCGGCGGGCTTTATGCGCGTGGCCGAAAGCGAAAACCCCCTGGACAATACCGCCGTGCACCCCGAAAGCTACACGGCGGCGCAAAAGCTGCTTAAAACCTGCGGCTTTACGGCGGAGGACCTGCGCACCGGAAAGCTGCAAACGCTGCCCGCGCGGGTGGCGGAAAAGGGTGAAAGTGTGCTGGCGGCGGAGCTTGGCGTCGGCGTGCCCACATTGCGCGATATGGTGGCCGAATTGCTCAAGCCCGGGCGCGACCCGCGCGACGAGCTGCCCCCGCCGATGCTGCGCAGCGACCTGCTGGACCTTTCGGACTTAAAGCCCGATATGGTTTTGACGGGCACGGTGCGCAATGTCGTCGATTTCGGCGCGTTTATCGACATCGGCGTGCATCAGGACGGATTGTTGCATATCTCGCGCATCTGCGACCGATTTTTAAAGCACCCGAGCGAGGCGGTCAGAGTCGGCGATGTGGTCAAGGTCAAAGTGCTGGAAGTGGACGCGAAGCGCAAGCGGATTTCACTGACCATGCGGGACATCTGAGGATGGGAAGGGAAGCGACAATGCCCAATTATATGTTGAGATTTTTGCGGATGTTTTTTGGAATTGCGGTTTACGGTTCCGGCGTCTACATGACGATTCAGGCCAATCTGGGTTTAAGCCCCTGGGATGCTTTGAACATGGGCGTTTCCAACGTGACCGGATTCAGCTTTGGCGACGCCGGCGTGGCGGTGGGGCTGGTCATTCTGGTGGCGGACGTGCTGCTGGGCGAAAAAATAGGCTTTGGCACCCTTGTGAACACCGTCATGATCGGCAAGATGGTCGATTTGTTTAACTATATCGAGCTGCTGCCCAAAATGAACGGCTTTCTCCCGGGGTTGGCGCTGCTGCTCTCGGGGCAGGTGCTCATCTGCTTTGGCATGTTCTTTTACGTCGGCGCCGCCTTGGGCAGCGGCCCGCGCGATTCGCTGATGGTGGCGCTCAACCGCAAGCTTCGGCGGGTACCTGTCGGGGTGGCGCGCGGCATCGTGGAAGGCACCGCGCTGTTCCTCGGCTGGATGCTGGGGGCCAAGGTGGGCATCGGCACGCTGATTGCGGTGTTTGGCATCGGCTTTATCATGCAGGCTGTTTTTTCGCTGGTGCATTTTGACCCCAAGGCGGTTCTCCATGAAAACGTGATGGTAACGGTCAACAAATGGCGCAGCGGGCAGGGCGTGCAGGAGCTTTAAATTTATCGGATTTTATGGGCGGTGTGCTTTAAGCGCGCCGTCTTTCTCTTTAGGATTCGGATTGGGATTCCGCGCCCGCACATCCGCGCACGCGCGAGCGGCAATCTGCCGCAGGATTTTGCAGTGTGCCGCAGGTGGGGGATCTCGCTGGCGCAAGGGCTACATTTTTAGATTTAAAGTTTTAGTCCAGCTTTTTCAAAAGCTGGTGGGGTTTGGGGTGAAACCCCAAGCGTGCTTTAATCGTTCAAAAGCGCAGGAGGGGAGGCAAAACAGTCCGGTGGACTGTTTTGGCGTGGGGAACCCTCGCCGGGGGTTCCCCAGTGCCGCTATGGGCGGCATCCGTGCCTCTGGGGTGGGGTTGTTCTCGCTGGCGCGGGGGTGTGTTCGGCGCAACGCCGAAGGGCGGAAGGACGACAAAGCGGAGCCGATTGTTTCGGCTCCGCTTTGTCGCTTTAACCTCTATCCCGTACCCAACAGGTCGCGGCGCAGCTGGGTCATAATCTTTTTTTCGCGCCGGGACACCTGAACCTGTGTCATCCCCAACCGCTCGGCGGTCTGGGACTGTGTTTTTTCACCGAAGTAGCGCAGCAAAATAATGGCGCGGTCGCGCGCCTCCAGCAAATCCAGCGACTGGCGCAGCGCAATTAAATCACTGGTCAGCTCCTCGGGCGAATCGACCGGCAAATCAAGCTGCCCGCCGCCCTGCTCTTCGCTTTCGGTCAGCGACACCGGCGGCGCGCAGACGCCGATGGCTTCAACCACCGCCTCCTCCGAGACTTCGAGCAGCCCGGAGAGCTCTGAAATGGTGGGCTCGCGCCCGTGATCTGACGAAAACCTTTCCCGCATGCGGGCGATGCGCATCGAAAGCTCCTTGATGGTGCGGCTGATTTTCACCGCGCCGCCGTCGCGGAACAACCGGCGCATCTCCCCGAGAATCACCGGCACGGCATAGGTTGAAAAACGCACCCCGCGGTCGTGGTCAAACGCGTCGGTCGCTTTAATCAGCCCGATGCAGCCGGCCTGGAACAGATCCTCGTATTCGATGCCGCGCCCCTTAAAACGGTGGGCGCAGGCGTGCACCAACCCCATGTTATTTTCGATGGTCTCGCTGCGCGAGGGGATTTCCTTACACCCTGACATTTGCATCACCTTTGGAGATGAGCCTCCTTTCGAGGGTGACAACGGTGGGCCCGCCCGGTTTTGAACGCACCTTGACACGGTCCATCAGGCTTTGCATCACCGAAAATCCCAGCCCGGAGCGCTCCTGCGCCGCACCGGTGGTAAAAAGCGGTTCCATCGCCTGCTTGACATCGGCAATGCCGCAGCCCTTGTCTTTCACCCTGATAATCACCCGCCGGCCCTCGAAGATGTCGGCGGATATGTAAACGCGGCCAAGGGTGTTGGGGTAGGCGTGCACAATGCAGTTGGTTACCGCTTCCGAAACGGCGGTGCGTATGTCGCACAGCTCGTCCACTGTGGGGTCCAGCTGGGCTATAAAGGCGGCAACGGCGGCGCGGGCGAAGCTCTCGTTAACCGAGCGGCCGTCAAAATCTAATTTCATGCTGTTGAGCGGTTTTACCATGATGTCATTCCTCCGTATTCATTCTGGCCAGACGGTCAAGCCCCGCCAGGTGCATCACTTTTTGCAGCGGTTTTGGGATGTTCACCACATTTATTGCGCCGCCGAAAGTGTTCATCAGCTTATAGCGCCCCATAACCAGACCGATGCCGGAGGAATCCATGAAGCTGACGCCGCCAAAATCCAGCGTCAGCACGGCCGGGCGATAGCGTTCAATCGCTTCGTCTATCTGGGCACGCATGCCGGCCGCCGAGTGATGATCAATTTCGCCCGAGAGCAAAACCGTCAGCGTATCACCGGCGGGGGAAAGAATTGTACACACAGCTTTTGCACTTCCTTTTTTGGATAATATGGATATCTTTTCAATCCGGCGGGGGAAATATACCCCAAAACAGAAAAATCCCTTATCAACAAGAATAAGGGAAGCACCCGGTCGAGAAAGGTCATAAACCGCGGTATAAGATGGATATTCCATTAAAATAAGCTGTTTGGGGCGGCGTTTGCGCGCTGTGCCGCCCGCCGCGCGGCAGGCGGCGGCCAAAATGCCCAAAACATGTGAACGCCCCACAAAAAAAGAGCATCTGCGCCGTTGCTTTTAAGCGCTCTCCGGCAGTAAAAGCCCCCGGCCAAATGGTGGGCTGCAAGGGACTGAAATGCGCTTCGCAGGTAACGGATTTAGAGAGGATGTCGATCAAACCAAGGGATATCTCGATGACTGTAGGTAATTTTGCATATAATCGAAATCAATTTTCCGCCAAATTCCCTGTATCATTTTGGGGAAAAATACGCTATAATAACCCATAATAACAGTTATTATTCGTTTTTTATCGGCGCTGCGCCGCATGCCCCAGTGGCTGCCTGCCGCGGCGGACGGTTTGCCGGGAGTCCCGGCAGAATCCGCAACCCTATTACTGCAACGCAAGGAGAATACATCATGAAGTCGGTCAAGCTGAAGTTAATTTTCATGTTCACGCTGGTTATACTGGTCGTTGTTTCGGCGCTGGGCATTACCACCATCACCTTTGAAAGCAAAAATCTGTTGAAGGATGCCCGGTACAGCCTCGAAACGCTGGCGCAGTCGCACGCCAGGAGCGTCGCAACCCAGATCGAATCTGAAATGCGCTATGTCGACGCATTGGCCCAGAACAGTATGATAACCGACGGGACGGTTTCGATGGCTGAAAAATCGGCATATTACAAGGCCGAGGCTGAAAGAATGGGCTATGTGCTGTTTGCCTATGCCGATCTGACCGGGAAGGCAACGCTTCTGGACGGCACTTATCAAAATAACGATGTTGCCGACCGGGAATTTTTCCAAAAAGCCAAGGCGGGGGAGCTGGCCTGCTCCGACTTGATGTTCAGCAAGCTGGATGGCAAGCCGGTCGTCGTCTTTGCGGCGCCCGTCCGCATGCATAACCGCGTTGTCGGCGTGCTTTACGGCCGCAAGGACGGCCTGATGCTCAGCGATATCGGCGGGAGCATCGCCTACAAAAACACGGGCTACGGCTATATCATCAACCATCAGGGCACCATTGTGGGGCATCAGGACCGGGAGATGGTGCTGACGCAGT